>CAYLPU010000081.1:0-23455 GCA_964385635.1 uncultured Anaerolineales bacterium | reverse complement strand
TATCTTTTGAGGGAACGATGTCCGTTCGGTGCGATTATCATTTGAGTTGACAGGAGTTCCAAAGTTCCATTTCGAAGCGTTGACAAACACTCCTAACGGTGTTATCATATCACAGCATACCACGACGGAGTTGTCAATGCGCGATACGAGTGAATGGCAGACTATCCATTGGGTGCTCGCAAGCATCATCCTCTTGACCCTGCCATGCTATTGTCTCGGTGTCTCAATGTTGGCGTTGAGACCAGAAGCCAGAGCACCGACGACTACACCGACCACAACGCCTACTGAGGCGCCTTCGGCCACACCTACCCTGGAGGTGGTAGAGCCGATGGAGACGCTGCCACCAACCCCTACTCAGTGGTTCCCGCCTACCTACACGCCCACACCGACGCCTACCGAAACCTCGATCCCTACTGACACTCCGACACCCACTGAGACCTCGACCCCGACCCCTACAGCCACACTGACGCTCACACCAACGGCGACATCCACGTTTACGCCAACGCCTACTGAAATACCTATCCCGACAGAGACACCGACTGAGACATCCTTTCCGACCGAGGTGCCGACCGAGACATCTTTTCCGACCTACACACTCACCGCCACTGCAACGCCTACGCTTACACCCACGGTGACCATCACTGCGATTGCGACGCCGGAATAGTGAGCCGTAATCTATTGCCACCATACTGTATGAGGAGTCTCGCGTGGAAGTTATCCCCTTATTGAAGCAACTTTCGGAAGCCGACGGCCTCTCTGGCTACGAGGGGCCGGTGCGAGAACTACTGCGCCAGACCTGGCAACCCTTCGTGGACGAGATGTGCGAGGGTAAACTGGGCAGCCTGATTGCCCTCAAGCGGGGCACGGGATTCGAGCCTCGCCCCAAACTGATGCTGGCAGCCCACATGGACGAGATCGGGCTGATGGTGACCGGCGTCGAGAAGGGCTTCCTGCGCATCACCCGGGTCGGAGGAACAGACTCGAGAGTGTTGTTGGGGCTCGAAGTGGTCGTCCACGGGCGGCGAGACCTGCCAGGTATCGTCGCTACTCGGCCGCCCCATGTCCTGCCCAAAGGAGAGCGCAAGAAGGCTGTCCCATGGGAGAAAATCTTCGTGGACGTGGGGCTGCCAGCGGAGGAAGTCGAGCGGCTGGTCACGGTCGGTGATATAATCTCCATCCGGCGTGAGATGGTGGAACTGAAGAACCGTCACGTAGCAGGCAAGGCGATGGACGATCGGGCCTGCGTAGCCGCCGTGACGCTCGCGCTGGAGCAACTGGCCGGCGTGCGTCACGCCTGGGACGTCTTCGCCGTGGCGACAGCGCAGGAGGAGACAGGTCTGAAGGGAGCCATCACCGCTGCTTACGGCGTCGCGCCGGACTTGGCCGTGGCGCTGGACGTGACCTTCGGCAAACAACCGGGCGTCCCAGAGGTAGACGCTCTCCCCCTGGGCGAGGGCCCTGCTATCGGGGTCGGTCCCAACTTCCACCCCGGGCTCGCGACGTGCCTGAAAGAGGTGGCCGAGGCCCACGAGATTCCGTATCAAATTGAACCCATCCCGGGCCGCGGCGGCACCGACGCCTGGGCCATCCAGGTCACCCGTGAAGGGGTGCCCACGGCCCTCGTCTCCATCCCCGTCCGCTACATGCATCAGCCGATAGAGACGTTGGCAGTGCAGGACATCGAGCGGGCTGGGCGGCTCTTGGCGGCGTTCATCGCCGGACTGGAAGTAGATTTCTTGAACAGGCTAACCTTGGACATCACAGCGACGGGAAAGTAGCCCCCGAATCACAATGTGGCAAGACTTCGAACCGGATATGCCGTATCTGATCGGAGACACACAGGTTGCTTTCAGCGAAGATGTGTTGCGCTCTCTCTGCAGGATTGATCGCCGGGGCAAGCATTTGAGAGCAATTGAGAAAGGCCGCGTGGTCAGAGTGGTCTAGTGCCTTCCGAAGTGCGGTGCTGTACGCTGAAGACAAAGGCTCTGGGACAAGGCGGAGCCATGCGCGTGCATGGCCGCTATCTGGCAAACGGCACGCTCTATTTTGACTTGATCACCCGGCATTGATGGGAGGAGCAATGGACCAGAAGTGGGAGACCCTGTTTGAACAAGTCTTTGCCGATTTCCCTGATACGCGTGTGGTGCTGGAGGCGAGAAAGGTATTGGAAGCAATGGGGTATGAGGTGCGGCAGGACGGCTCATGCTATGCCATCCCCCGTGATGTACCGCTGGCGGTCGTCCGTCGGTCCCTTCACGGCGATGAACGGCTGCGTTCGGGGGGCTTCCTGACATTTGAAGTCGCGGTGGGCCCCCGTTTCACTGCCCAGGGAGTGTTCAATGGAGTCTGCGAGTACGGCCTCTTGCGCCTGGAATTTGGACTGGACGGCAGTTTCCAGGATGACTCCTTTGTTACCTCTCCACTTCTGACATCGTCAGAAGTGGAATGGGAATACGAGCAAGTATCGGGCACGTACGCATTCGCGGAAAGACAGACACAATACGGGGAAGAAACCGAGCAAGGGGATTAATGATACTAAGAGAACTTTCGGAAGCGGTTGGCGTTTCGGGGGACGAGGGGAGCGTGCGCGTCGTCGTGCTCGACGCGGTGCGGGAACACGTGGACGAGGTCAAGGTGGACACAATGGGCAACGTCCTGGCTTTCAAGCGCGGGACGGCTCGACTGAGCGCCTCGACTGAGCCCGGCGAAGTCTCGTCGAAGTCAGGACGGCAGCGTATGCGTGTGATGCTGGCCGCCCATATGGACGAGGTCGGCCTGATGGTCGTGGGGTACGACAATGACGGCTTCCTGCGCGTGCGGGCCATCGGCAGCATTGATCCCCGGCTGCTGCCCGGCACCCTCCTCCAGGTCGGCCCCGAGCGCATCCCCGCAGTCATCGGTGCCAAGCCGATCCACCTGCTCGAAAACGGAGAGCGTGAGAAGGTCCCCAAACTCGAAGACCTGCTCGTGGACATCGGAGCCAAAAGCAAGGACGAAGCCAGGAAACTGGCCCCGCTGGGTACCTACGCCACCTTCGCCACGCAGTTCCGCGAACTGGGCCCCACCGTCAGCGGCAAGGCGTTCGATGACCGGGCTGGATGCGCGGTGTTGGTGGAACTTCTGCGCGGCGAGCGGTTTCGCTTCGACCTTCACGCGGCCTTCACTGTGCAAGAAGAGTTCGGGCTGCGCGGGGCGCGGGTGGCAGCCTACGGTATCGAACCTGACTGCGGTTTTGCGTTGGAGGGCACCATCGCCGACGATATACCCAAGGACAAAGACGTCAGTCCCACGACGGAACTGGGCCAGGGGCCAGCGATCACGGTGATGGACTACTCCTTTATCGCTGACCGGCGGCTGGTGCAGTTGTTGACCAGCACGGCCGAAGAACTCGGCATCCCATACCAGATCAAGCAACCGGGCATTGGTGGCACCGACGCAGGGACCATTCACCTGGCCCGCGAGGGAGTGCCCTCAGTGACGGTGGCGGTGCCCTGCCGTTACATCCACAGCCCGGTAGCGTTGTTGAGCCTGGAGGATTTCAACAACACGGTGCGTCTGATGCGAGAATCCCTTTCACGCCTCACGCGGCGCACTTTGAATAGGGGGAGGAGGAACTGATGAGAGAACTGATTCGCGAACTGGTGGAGACCTACGGCCCCTCAGGAGTCGAGGAGCAGATTCGGGCTGTCATCCGTGCCGAGGTTGAGCCCTTTGCCGACGAACTGCGAGTCGATCCGCTGGGAAGCCTGGTCGTCCGTAAGCAGGGCAGCCCTTCGGCAAGCTCAGGACAGACTGGTGAGGGCAAGCGTCTCGTTTTGGCTGCCCACATGGATGAGATCGGCATAATGGTGACCTACGTGGATGAGAAAGGATTCGCCCGCTTCACACGCATCGGCGGCGTGAGCCCGCTCACCTGCGTAAGTGCGCGGGTGGCTTTCGCCGACGGGACGGTTGGCGTCATCGGTATTGAGGAGAAGCGAGAGGACACCAGCAAGGCCCCCAAATTCGAGCAACTGTACCTTGACGTAGGGGCCACGAGCCGCGACGACTGCCCAGTCCACGTAGGTGACGCGGCTGTGTTCGTGCGCCCTTTCGCCGTACAGGGCGCGCGGTTGATCGCCAAGGCGATGGACGACCGCATCGGCTGTGCGGTGCTGATCGAGACACTGCGCCGGCTGGAGCGCACGCCACACGACGTCTATTTTGTCTTCAGCGTGCAGGAGGAGACAACGCTCTCGGGAGCACGGACTTCCGCCTACGGCATCGAGCCTGACATGGCCATCGCTGTGGACGTCACGGTGACCGGCGACAAGCCGGAGTGCCGCCCAATGGCGGTGGAGTTGGGCAAAGGTCCGGCGGTCAAGGTACAGGACTCGGGGATGATCGCCCACCCACGGGTGCGCGACCTTCTGGTGCAGCGAGCGAAGGAGGCGGACATCCCCTACCAACTGGAGGTGTTAGAGCGAGGCACGACCGACGCAGCGGCGATGCAACTGGTGCGCGCCGGTGTGCCTTCAGGCTGCCTTTCCATTCCCTGCCGCTACGTCCACAGCCCCTCGGAGATGGTGGACGAGGGAGATGTGGAAAACGGCGTGCGACTGTTGCTGGAAGTGTTGCGGGCAGCATAACCCACGCGGTTTAAGAAACCCGGTTTTTCGGAAAAGACCGGGTTTCTCCAGTGTTGCAAAGTAACAGAGTTCAGATGGAGGAGACGACACATCAGGAGACAGCACGGTTCCACCGGGGCCACGTTATCCTCTTCGTGATACTCAGCCTCGTCGTCGGTGGTGTGGTTGGCTACTTCGCTCCGCATCCTCCGCCCAGCGCCTCCATCGTCGTCTCCACCCCTGTCCCAACTCCGCCCCCCCTCCCTACTCCCACCCGGGCTCCCATCCGGGTCCACGTTAGCGGGGCAGTGCGCCAGCCTGCTGTCTACGAACTGCCCCCAGGCAGCATTGTCCAGGACGCGCTGGACGCCGCCGGTGGCCCGGTTCCTGACGCCGACCTGGACTGCATCAACCTGGCCCTGGAACTGCGGGATCAACAGCAGGTTTACGTGCCGTGTCAAGGAGAGGCGAACCTGCCGCCGCTGGTTTCGGGCGGCGCGTTGGACGGTGAGGGATCGGTGGGAGAATTGATCAACGTCAACACGGCCACGACGGCGGAACTGGAGACGCTACCGCGCATCGGGCCGGTGACCGCGCAGCGCATCGTGGAGTATCGCGAGGCGAACGGCCCGTTTGAGACCATTGAGAACATCCAGAACGTGCCGGGCATTGGCCCGGCGACCTTTGAGGGGCTCAAGGACCTGATCACGGTGGGGCCGTAGGGACAGATATCTGGACCGCTGCGAGGGGAAATCGAAAGCAGGACAGCGAATGGCTGTCCTGCTTTGCTGCCCACGGTGTAGACCTGGGCCAGGGCTTCGACCGCTGCTTTCAGGTGATAGGTATTCCTGGGTAGGTCTGCCCGCCAGTATTACGGAAAATACAGCGTGCCGACGTCAGTTACCTGATCAGCCGGGAGTTCAATGAAGAAGGTTTCTCCTGTGGCAGGGTCATTGACTGGGGACGAGCTCATTGGTTCCCAAGCAATCAGCCCGTATTTCCCTGGTTCGACGTTCAGGAATATAAACTCCCCGGTACTGCGGTTGATTGATGCACGCGGCGATCTTTCCTCGTCCATCTCCAGCAGATCGATGTCCGGATTACTGGTTGGCACTGCCTCCGCAAGAAATATCTCACCCAGCAGGACTGTGGGCTGTATTATCTCGATGCGCCCCCGCAGAATAGCCTTTCCAGGCCCTGGCTCAGCGTTCCAATCAGGCAACTCCGGCAATGGAGTTTGAATTGGGCTGCTCGCGCTTGCCACCGCGCCTGGCGTTGGCAATGGCGACTCCGTACTCTCAAGCACCTCCCTGCCCCCGCCATCACATCCGGCTAGTAGTAGTAGTATGATCAGTGACAGACCCCACGTGACATGAGAGGTTGACCTGTGTTTCATTACTCTACCCCCAAAAAAGACCAAGCCACCCACAACTTGCAGGTGGCTTGGCCATACGCTTGAAATCGCCTACTACTTGTTGATGCCCCTGGCGGTTGTGAAGGAGTCGCCTAGGATGTTGCCATGACGGTTATCAACGTCGTAGCGGAAGGAGAGGTTGGCGATACCTATCACGTTACCGCCCGTGCAACTAACCGTCACCGCGCCGTTGTAGTCATCGTTTGCGGGACCAGCGTTCATGCCAGAAGCGCTCGGCGCGAACAGGCTCCAAGCGGGGCTCGTGTCAGTCAGGCTGAAACCCTGGGTGAAGGTAGCAACGTTACCTGAAGCCGACCACGTGGTCGTACAATTGACCGTGGTGCCCGTAACCTTCATGATCTGAATGCCGCTGCTGTAGCCGTAGTACTCCGCGGTCACCTGCGGGAAGACAATGGTGTCAGATGCCTCTGCTTCCACTGCAGCAGCATAGGTAACGCCCCGGCCAGCAGGGTCGACACGATTGTCCTCATTAACGGTAGCGATGATGCTCTTGTTCGCGTTGGGGCTGTTAATTTGGACAGTCGCAGAGCCACTCCCGCTGACCCCAGCCATAGAGGCAGGCAACTGCCCCTCATCACCCATATAGGGCCCCCAGGACTGGCCTTGGCCAATGGTTGACGATACCTGTGTGTAAGTGGTGCCACCAAAGTTATAGGTTACTGTGACTGTCAGGTCTTCTGTGCCGATGTTCTGGATCTTCAGACCACTTTGGTAGTCATAGTAGTCCTTCACCACACGCGGGATGTAGATCTTACTGCCGCCAGTGCTCAGACCGTTGTAGCTGTGGAACTGCGAGGTACCCGCGTCGGCACCCGAGTTGTAGAAATTGCAGACAACGGCCAGCAGGTGGCTTGCATCCCCAGTAAACTTGGCCGAATACATGCCACTGCCCAGCTCTGTGTCGGTAGATAGGTCGAAGATGTAACTGGCGTACGCCGGAATGCTCTGGGTATCAGTATCTGCCGTGGACCCACTGGCGTTGTAGAAGGTCGCTGTCACATTGAACGCGGTGGCACCTGTGTTCTGCACAGCGCAGTATGAGTCCCAGCCGCTGTAATTCTTTAGCAGCTGCGTGGCGTAGACCGTCTCCGCAGGAGAGTTCACGCCGATGCTCGTGCCCACACGCATCGGGCTGGAACCCGAGGGAAGCTGTGTATTTACGATCGCAGCGATTTGTTTATCCGAACTCACCACAGCGGACCCGATAAAGGGAGCAGTAAGACCCGCGACTTGTGTAGGCAGGTACCAGGTTTTCTGACCATTGGCACCAATTGTGCCTCCATCAAAGTTCAGCGCGACATCGCCATCTGGTTCATAGAATGTGATGCTGACCGTCGCAGTCTCACTGGTCAAGTTGGCGACAGTCACACCGGAGACCCATGTCCCCGACGGGAAGGCGTATGCCCCACCTGAAATCCCCGCTAATGCAATGGCGACCACACTTGCAACTGTTAAAGCTTTAAGTAACCGCATTTTTCTTGCCTCCTTTGAAATCGAGATTTGAAGTCGAGTACAGGTGTCGAAAACACAAAACTTTAAATACGCTGATACACCACCTCCTGTTTTATTTGAGTATATCATATACCATTTTAGTGTCTCATGCAATTACCCTTTAGTATTATATCCGTTGAGGAAAGCCCGGTGGCAAGGTGGTCTTATGTAAGATGGTGACTCACGCGCGCCGTGCCCAAGAACGTTTATCCAGCAACAGCGCGATCAGGGTGCAAGCGATCTCTCCGATCATCATCTCGAGCCGAAATACGAGGGCGATGACCACAACACGTGCAGCGGAACTGCCCGGACCCAACAACGCGACAAGCACGGCCTCGCGGATTCCAATACCCATAGGTGCGAAAAAGACCATCTGTCCCATCAACAGGGCAGATGCTAACGCGAATGTCTGTCGTAGTATGCCTTGCCAGTTATCTGACGATGATTGTGCACCCAAGGCACTGAACCCGAATCCCAGTAAGCACCACGTCAATAGAATTGCTACGATAACGAAGGTGACTTGGTTCCAGTTTGCGTTTTTCGTGACTCCTTG
This sequence comes from uncultured Anaerolineales bacterium, assembly GCA_964385635.1. Taxonomy (GTDB): domain Bacteria; phylum Chloroflexota; class Anaerolineae; order B4-G1; family B4-G1; genus CAYLPU01. The sequence goes on along the minus strand of CAYLPU010000081.1, from coordinate 15,369 downwards.
CACCACATTGGCATGCTCAAGTACGCCAACCAACCATCGACCGACGAGCGGAACGCTGGCGATGCTCACCCCTGTTAATAGTATCGCACTCACCTGGAACACCAGGCATTGTCCTGTCGACCAAGATATAATTCCGCTAAATGGCAAAGACAGCATCATGAGCAGACCACCGTCAAAGAACACAATTACGAACTCACACACAACGCTCAACACGGTGACACTTGCCGGAACGCCTTGCCGGGTCGCCACATAGATCTTACCCACGTATGGCCAGATGAAACCTGGCACGTACTTGAACAGATTAGAAGTGAGGTGAACCCGCATACCGCGGATGATGTCCAGGTGACCGCCGAGTGCGTTGACCAACATCACCCACTCCCAGGCGCCCAGCGCTGTACATGTTACTGTGCATAACCATGAGACGACCAAGCGGCGAGGATCGAGGTGGATGTCGGCCGCTGAGATGGTGGTGTATCCAGTGTACATTTGCTTCCAGATGAACCAGGCGCTCACGGCCAGAATGCCGAGGGTAGACATTCCCCGAAGCAGGCGCAAACCGAGATGGGCGCGATGGGTGGAATACCAGCAATGAAAACGGTTTGCTTGTTCGATCAGTCGCTCAAGCATCTGGTGACACTGCCGTCTCGGTCAACACTCGCTTAGAATCGGCCAAGGGGAATCTAGAGACTGGAGCAAGCGATTGCGATTTGTACTTTTCTAACAATGCTGGTTTGATCATATCTTACTTACGTGCCAGGGCAAAGATGTCATCACAGAACACCTGTTTGACCAAAGGCAGGCTGGTCAGCAGTCGCATCGAAAGCCTCATCACTGTACCGTACTGTGAATAGGAGTGATAATCGAATAACCACACGCGCCGATATGGAAACCCGCTTTGGGTTAGTGCCTTACGTAGAGCACGCGGCGTTTGCTCGTTGACATGGACGTGAGAGAATTGCAATCGCTTCCGGGGGTCGGTCGGCAGTGAAACGCCGCGAAACCGTTGCACGAGGCGAAAGAGAGGATAGCCGTAGCGATAGTACCACAGATTAGGCATCGTGTGGATCAACAGTTCCCCACCTGGTACTAGCACTCGGTGTACCTCTCTCAGTGCAGTTGTCAGCTCCTCAGGGTGTAGGTGCTCAACGATGTCGCTCAAGATTGCGCGGTCAAAAGTGTCGCTGGGGAACGGAAGACGCTTGGCGTTGCCCAGAGACAGGTATGGGCTTGTCCAGGCGTCCTGGCCTTGATTGTAGGCGTGGGCAATCGCCCGTTGTGCCAACCGCAGTGCGGTTTTCGAGAAGTCAATGCCTGTAGCACGTATCCCGCTTACACCACAATGCACAATCATCTCCCCTCGCCCACATCCGACATCCAGGACCTTCATACCGGGACGCACATGCGAGAATTTCCACAATGTCTGCAGGCGTTGAGGCAGTGGAGGTTCCCCACCTGCCAGGTATTCCTCATGCCCATCGCACTCTGTGAGGAAGTATTCTTCAGAGTATGCTGTGGGATCGATTGGCTGGCTCGACTCTGTCATGGCTATGTCTCCAACAGGCGACGATACAACGCCAGCATCTGGTCGGCAAGACAAGGCCACGAAAATCGCTCCGCTCGCGCGATGCCTTTAGCGACCAACTCCTGACGCAACGACGAGTCACTCAGGATCCGATGAATAGCCTGTGCTAGCGCATTCGCGTCTGTTGGGTCCTTCACCAACAATGCAGCATCGCCGACAACCTCGGGGATTGCCCCACTGCTGGCAGCCACGACTGGCACTCCACACGCCATCGCTTCCAGACAGGGGATGCCAAAGCCCTCGTGGAGAGACGGAAAAACGAAAGCCTCCGCCCCACGATATAGGCTGGGCAACTCTTTACTCCTAACTGGACCGATATACTGCACGTCCGTCTCGAGTCCCAGAGAGCGAATCTGCTGGAAGATAGCCACGTCGTCACTCTGGCGATAGCGCCGGCCAGCGATGACAAGGGGAGGAAAATCCACGTGCCCCTCTCTGAGTATGTGCAGTGCACGAATCAGCGTTGACAAGTTCTTCTTCTTGGCAAGCATTCCGACGAATAACATGTAACGCTTCGGCAGCCGGTATTTTCGGCGGACATCCTCGAGCAACTGGGGCTCAACAGGTTCCTGAAAGACTGACTGGGGCGCACAGTAGATAACCTCGATTTTGTCTGGTGACAGGTGGAACTCTCGAATCAGGTCGTCTGCCACATCCTGAGATATCGCGATTAGCAGATCAGCCCAACGCATCAAAAGGGGTTGAACATAGCGCCAAAACCATACAGCCATCCGCGAGTGGAGTTCTGGGTGGCGCAGCGTTGTGACATCAAACACGGTCAACACGTTCTTCGCCGGCCAAGTAAATCCGCCCATCGTCCGGGCGAAGTGCACAATGTTCACGTGCTTCACCAACGCGAAATACTCGACAGCGATCTGTATCCATAGGCGCTCGAGCGGTCGGCTGCGGAATGGGATCACGACCTGATGCACGTGGGAGAACCGGTCGAAATCCTGTTCGCGCTGGCTGACAAGGACGACATATCGCCAGTTGGGCTCGCGTGCAAACAGCGCGCGGAATAGTTCAAGCACGGCCGTGCGCCCGCCAGAGGGTCTGTCGATGTCCGACGCATCAATGACAATGATCGGAGACCGGCTTTCTCTCATCAGACTGCCTTGATACAGGTCTGGAGGATGCCCGCGACCCGTTCTCCCACATGCGTCCAACTCAGACCGTCCACCACAGTTGTCCGCGCAGCGCCCCCCAGACGCTGGCGCAGTTGTGGGCTAGCTAGTAGGGTACAAATTGCATCGGCCAGCGCCCGCTCGTCCTTCGGCGGCGCTAGCAGGCCGTTCTTGCCATCCTGTATCACTTCTGGAATCCCAGCCACATTGCTGGCAACAGTCGCGCCCCCTGAGGCCAGGGATTCCAGCAGGACGTTGGGCAACCCATCCAGGTTGCCTGCCTCATCCAGAACCGACGGCACGACGAAGACGTCTGCCATCGCCAGGTATGCGGGGGTCTGATCCCAGGAAACGTGTCCGGTGAATAGGACATGTTCCCGGATATGTAGCGATTCCACTAGTGCCTCTAACTCAGCGTGCAAGTCTCCGTCGCCAGCAACGATAAAGAAAGCGTCTGGGTGGTTGTTCAGCACTAGCGGCACCGCACGCAAGAAATACGAGAATCCTTTCTTATACACCAGTCGTCCCATCACCATAACGATATTCTGGGATTCGGGAATGGACAACCTGGCCCGGAGTTTCTGCATGGATTGCGGGTCGGGCACATAGCGTTCAGTGTCCACGCCGTATGGGACTACAGTGATCGTATTGCGCGACAGGCCCAAACCGGCGGCGCGACAGGCCAGATTGGTGCTGCACGCGATGACTTGGCGCACTGCGCGAAAGACAAAACGAACTACTGGACGAAAAACTGCATATCGCTCCGCTACGAAGACGTCGGAACCGTGGAGGCTGACAACCAGCGGGACACCGGTCAGCCGGCTTACGATTGCCCCGACGAACCCACTGGGGATCAGCCATTGAGCGTAGATGACGTCCGCATCTTGGCGAGTGACCTCTGCCCACAGGCGCAGAACGGCAACGACGCTAAACAGAACAACCAGCAGATAGGCATGCCATTTCAAGCGCACGTCGCTAGCCAGGGAGCGCGCGTGCCCCAGCAGGGACCATGATGCAGGCCAAACGTAACGGATGCGCTTCACGTTCACGTCTGACTGCCAGTCCGCAACAACTGCCGGATCGTGTGGGGCCAGCACAGTTACGTCGTGCCCAAGTTGGGTCAGACTGTACGACAGTGAATGGATAAATGAGCCCACACTATCACCTTGATACCGGGGGTATGTGGAAGTGATGACTGTAATTCTCACGGGAGCACTCACTCCTTAATTCGATCGAGTACATGATGGCGAAAATCCTGAGTTTAGTCTCCCTTGCTCAAAATGAACTGTACATGCCAGGTCAGAAACTCGCCCAGCCATGGCAAACGAGCCACATTGAAAGGGGAAAAACGCGTTGACTCATCCCTGATCCTCAGTCCAGCTTCTGCAAAGAGTTGCCGTGCATAGCGGATGGTCAAGTGGATACAGACCCCAATCGCCATAAGCGGTGGCAAAGCCAATTGATGCGGAAACGGCGGGGGGCCAGATATTACGGAGAGAGCCACTCGCGAATCATTGTATACCAGCGTCTACCGCTATCGCTGCTCTTCTTTCTCCTGCTCCCGTTCCAACTCCACCCGCCGCACCCGGTACAGCGCCTCCTCTAGCATCTTGCGGTTCAGACTGACCAGGTCGGCGATCAGACCAATCAGGCAGACCTGGAAGCCGACGATAGTCAGGATGGCCGCCAGGATCAGGGACTGAACGTGCCCTATGCCAAAGCCAGCCAGATAGAAATACAGAAAACGGAGACCCAGCACCACCCCACCGGCGACCAGGCCCCCTCCCATTGCAGCAAAGACTCGCAGCGGGCGATACATCGTATAGAAGCGAACAATCGTGACAACCGAGAGAACAAGAAAGGAGGGGATGCTGCGCACCAGGCGTGACTGGCGAGTCTGGGGATTCGTGCGCACGGGGACGTAGACGACCGCCATCTGGCGGATTCCAGCCTGGATGAGTGTCTCCAGGGTATAAGTGTAGTCGCTGAGGACGGTCAAGCGCAGTGCTGCCTCGCGGGTGAAGGCCCGAAAGCCACTGGTGGCGTCCGGGATGGCGATCCCGGACGCCCGTTGTACTACCCAACTGCCCCATTTTTGTAGGAACCGCTTGAGGGGCGAGAAATGCTCCAGCGCCGCCACCCCTCGATCGCCGACGACAATGTCGGCCTGTCCGTCCAGGATCGGCTGAACCAGCAGGGCGATGTCCTCCCCTCGATACTGGTTGTCGGCGTCGGTGTTGACGATAACATCGGCGCCAACAGCCAGCGCTGCCTCCAGCCCTGCCGAGAAGGCTAAGGCCAGCCCTTGATGCTGCTTCAGTCGGACGATGTGATGGACTCCCAACTCCCGCGCCACCTCAGCTGTACGGTCGCTGCTGCCATCGTCCACCACCAGGTACTCGATCTCACCCAGCCCCGGGAGCGCGCGAGGCAGGTCGCGCACCGTTTGGGGGAGTGTGGATTCTTCGTTGTAGCAGGGAATCTGGATGATCAGTTTCACTCTCGCCTCGCCTGCAGGATATCTCTAGCCCAGATCATTTCCCACGAAAGGGAAGCCTTCGGATGACCCGACGATAGGCTATTCTACCGCACATCAGCCGCATGGGCAAGAAACCCGTCCGGAGGTCTGGAGGTATCGCTCACAACTTTGGGCAAGTCGCACTCTGCTCCGACGAGATCAGCAGACCCGGTCACCTATCTGGCTGGTGCGGCCTCATTCCTGATTCCCCGGCATTCGATGTATCCGCAACCTGGGAGGGGACAGTGGAACGTCATACCGCCAACAGGCCCGCCAGCGACGCTCATGCCACCTCTGCCGTACCTGTCTGAGAGCATCAATGTGCCCTCGCAGAGCATCACTGCGTCCCTTGAACAGCGGCCACATCCAAGAGGCAGTATCGAAAAGAAAAATGAGAGGCCACCAAATCAGAAACCGACGCGTCGGGTAGTGCTGAATGAACGTCCAGACCCGGTTCCGGCTCAGGTGGTAGGCCTTGAAAGCGGATCCCTGCCGGCCCGTCGCTGAATGTAGATGCAACACCCGCGCATTGGGGGCATAAAGGCAGCGCCATCCCGCCCTCCTGGCCCGCCAGGCCAATTCCACGTCCTCGTAGTAGGCGAAGTAGCGCTCATCGAACAAGCCCACCTCATCCAACATCTCCCTGCGGTACAAGGCTGCCGCCCCGCATGGCCCAAACACCTCCACTACTTCCGCAGGCTCCTGCGCCACTGGACACCCAAAGTGCCGGTTCCAGGCGATTCCCAGAACATCTACCTTGATACCGGCCGAGTCCACTAAATCGGGGCGATGCGTGAGCCGAATCTGTGACGCTACCATCCCCACCTTCTCACCCATCTCCATCGCGTCTACCATCTTCGTCAACCAGCCAGGTTCAGGGCGCGCATCGTTGTTCAGTGCCGCAGCGTATCCCCCTGTCGTGGCGCGAACACCCTGGTTGGTGGCCCTGGCAAACCCGTAATTCTCATCGTTGCAGATCAGCCGCACCTGTGGAAATTCGGAGCGCAGCCAGGACACGGAGCCATCGGTAGAACCGTTGTCAACTACGACGACCTGGAAGTGCGGGTAGTCCTGTGCCAGCACGGCTGGAACACAGATGCGGAGATGTTCCAGCCCGTTCCAGTTGACGATAATGACCGCAACCTGTTCACTCACGGCTGCCCCCTGCGGAGACGGTGACCCAGTCCACCACTGCGCCCAGCACGCGTGAGTCCATGCCCACGCCATGCTGGCGGGGAACCCAGGTGTCACTGTGCAGAGTGAGGCTGTGTCCAACACCCTCCAGCATCGTCCCCGAAATCTGCACTTCCACGACCTGAAAATCTCTCCCAAGTTCCCACTCGCCCAGGGGCTCTCCGTCGAGTTCCATCGTTATGCGTGAGGAGAGAAAGCCGTCGGGACGGCCGGAGGCAACCTGAACAGCGAGGGAAACGACCCCCGGCAGCGTATTGGGCAGGCAGGGCAGATCCAAGATGGCCTCATCCGTTGTCCACCGGACTGTCCGACCCCCCCACCGCTCCTTGCTGTAGAATCCGGCGCGCAGGTAGAGGGTGTCCAGTGTCCCCACGTCTATCTCTACAGGAAAGTCGCACCCTGCCTCCTCCGGGTTCAGCCGGTAAAACTCCAGGGGCACCTGGTATTCCTCTCGGAGAAGAGGAAAGTGGTCGTAGCTCTGCTCCAGGAGAGGCACGTGGATCCAGAAACCTACCGCAGGCTCCAGGCGAAAGGGCAAGTGGAGGTCTGAAGCACGAGGTCCTTTGACCCAATAGACCGCGCGGCCGGCGGCCTGCCAATCGGCAACGGCTTCTGCCAGCGCCGCCGGCACGATGTGCTCCTCTTGGAGGTCGAAGGCCGTGAACCCGTGCAGGTACTGCAGCGGTGTACCGATGGTCCCTCCTGCGCCGACCGGTGCATCATCCTCGAAAAGCAGAACCGCCCCTGGCTCCAGTTCGCCCGCCAGCGTTTCCACCTGGCTCACCAGGCCACGGTACTCGACCAGGTTCCACACCTCCCGGTTGTTGTACACCAACCAACCCACCAGCACCAGGCCCAACCCCCAGGCTGCCCCGGCCGCCGGCCGCCATCTCCGGCGCTGCTCCCACAGCCAGGTCAAGGCATAGGCCATGCCGGCCGCGAAGAAAGGGAACACCACCGGCACGTATCGGCGCATCGCGTAAACGTAAAATGGGTTGTTCAGGATATTGTATAAATAGACCATAGAGAAGATCAGACCTGTGATCACCACCGGCCACATCTTGCTGGCGTTTCCCCTCAAAAGCATCAGCGCCATCCCCACGATCCCCAGCCAGACACCCAGGGGAGAGAGGTACCAACCCAACCGCAGCAGGTTCAGGTGGTTCTGGATAGGGATGGTGTTCCCTCCGTACCAATACGAAGCCATGACCGTGTGCCCGATTCGCGGCCACACGAAATACGCGAACACTCCCAGCGCGACCAGCACGGCGGCCCCTGCACGGCGCGCAACAGGGTAGCCCCTCCCCGGCAGCGCCGGGGAGCGTCTTGTTGCCCAGAACAAGGCAAGTGCGCTGAGCAAGAGGATGGCCAGGAGCCACCACACGCGCTGCAGGATGTGTACGCCCAGACGGTACACGCCGCCATACACCTCCCATGCATAAGGCCATGAGAACAGCACCGTGTGGAAGGCGGCCTGGAGCAGCAGGATGCCAAAGGGTGCGAGAAACCACAGTTGCTCGCGCCATGACCGCCGCCGCAGCGTGTAGATCAACCAGACCAACGGCAGAATCAGAAGGGGGACAGCATCGATGCGGGTCAGAAACACCTCGCCCAGAGCCCATCCTCCCAGTAGGCCCCACAGCGGATGCCCATCGGTCGTGAAGGCGACAAAGCCGTACAGCCCTCCCCAGATCAGGAATTGGGTCAGCGGTTCCGTGGTAGGATAGCGGGCGAAGTACACCTGGGTCGGGACGATCAGCAGTAGAGCACCGCTCAGCAGACCGACGCGCGTATCAAAGGCACGTTTGAGAGAAAGCGCCACCGCCACCACGCCCAGAGCGGCCCAGAGCGGCGTTATATACAGGCTGGCGCGCAGTCCCAGGAGACCGTTACAGATGCCCAGCCAGACCGGATGGAGGGGAAAGAACTGGGGGACAACCAGACCGGATGCGTCATCGGACAGGTAGAAGCCGGGAAAGCGGACATATCGCACGGCCGCAGAGGGGGACATCTGCCGAAACAACCCAGGCCAGAGGGACGGCGGGAGTGCTGTCAGGCCATCTTCGTGGATCAGGAGTGAACCGGTCCGGGCGATATTGGCTCCCAGGTTCACGTAGACGCCAGCGTCGCCCCCCCCCAGGATGAACTCAGCCGGATGGGAGAACGCAACGAGAGCAAGGACGAGCAGCAGAAGCAGCAGCCAGGTCGCCCGAGACGGGGCATCGCTCTGCGGCCTCAGGCTTCCCCCACGGACCCAAATCCCCACCCCCGCTCCCACCAAAGCCAGGAATGTTCCCATTGCGAGGGTGGTCAGGCTGAATCGCCCGATTTCTACCAGGAGCAGCCCCAGCCAGCCAATGAACAAAGTCCCCAGGAGCGCGCTGGTGAAGGCTAACTCTGCCCAATCCAGTTGTAACCCGCGCTTGCCCAAGGTTCGCAGCAGGCAGAACAGGGGATAACCCAGCGTTAAGGCGGAAAGGGACCAGATTCCTACAACGAGCAGACCGCTCAATTTAACCACCCTTCTTCCGCCGCGCCCGATCCAATGGGACGATCCAGGACACCGCCTGCGAACACATTATCTCCTAATCTTGAGCCCCAGTGGCGCGTTGGATCCGCCCGCACATTTTGAGACCTCCCGTCCATAGCCATATCGGTGACCCTATCAGTCGAATGACGCGAAGGAAGCCTGCTACTCGTTCCGGAGAGCCACAGGTACGAAGACGCGATGGACCGTTCCCACATACACGGTGATGGGAACAACGGCCGGACTCCCATTCGCCGGCCCTGTCTCCGTGGTACCTATGACGGTGATGTCGCCCAGATTATACGTCCCTGTCAGCACCGCCGTTCCATCGAGGTCAATGGTGACCATCACCTGCACAGTCTCCACTGAAACGCTGCCTCTTTGCGGGGATACGGACACCCGTTGATCCGTGGTGGTGGTCTCCCAGGTGATCGTTCCGTCCCCTCTGTTTTCGATAGAGAGGGAAGCGGTGGGTCTGGTGGTGTCCCCGTATGAGTGGAACAAGGAGAGGCTTTTGGGAGAGACAGACAACCAAGGAGCCAACACGACTTTCCCAGTCCGATGAGCATTATGCCGGAACATAGGCCAGGGCGCTTCGCCTGGGACCGCTGCGGGAGGGAGCTCCCAAGCGTATAGACGGCCTTCATCATAAGAAAGCGCTGCTGAGCCAATCAATATATCTAACTGATTGTTTCCATCTATGTCAGCGATAGCTGGGGTGCCACCCTGTGTGTAAAACGTATGCAGTCTCATCTGTGTCTCAGTTCCATATCGGAAGAACGAGCCATCATGGTTGAATGCCACCAGGTCCCAGCCTATTGGCACGACAATCTCAAGATCACCATTGCCATCCAAATCGGCGATTACAGGCGATCCCACCATCACTCCATTCACACCGCTTTCGTTCAGAGGGCGCACAGGCCAACCTGCCAATGAAGTGCCGCCCCCATCCCATGCGTATAGGAGCCCATCTGCGCAAGAGATCACTACCTCATCTGCTCCATCCCCATCCAAGTCCCCAAGGGCGGGGGAGGGCCACACGTAAGCCTGTGTAGAGACAGGCCACCCGGTGACATCCGTCCCATCGTGGTGCCAGGCGTACACATGGTGTCCCCTCGAGGCACCAGCTTCTTGACCTGTACCAATAACAATCTCCAAGTCACCATCTCCATCCAAGTCCCCCAAGGCTGGACATGAGTCAAAGTGCAGATCAAACACTCGTGGCCAGCCAGTCTCGACGCTTCCGTCAGCATTCAGTACCCACATGATTCCACCGCCATCCACTGTCGGCAGTCCTGGCGGGAAACCATGGTGTGTGTAAGCTCCAATGACAACCTCGACATCGCCATCTCGGTCCAGGTCACCCACGGCAGGAGAGGACCAACTGCTGTCCCACATGAAGAAGGGCCAACCTTCTATGGCGGTCCCGTCGTACCTCAGAGCATACGCGTATTGGTCAAAGCTTGATACAACGACATCAAGTAGGCCATCACCATCTAGATCGGCCAGTGCGGGTGACGCGAACACGCCATCGGGGTGCCCATCCGGACCCAGATTTAGGTCTTTAGTGACCACAGGCCAGTTTGGGAGCAGTTGCCCATCGTGGCTGAAAGCGTAGATCCCACCATCGTTTTGGCGATCCTCCCACCCGACACCGACTACAACTTCGTTCCATCCGTCGCCGTTGATATCCCCAATTGCAGGAGAGGAGTTCACCTCAGCGCTGACCTGAACCGGCCAACCGGGAACCAGGGAGCCGTTCGGGTTGAAAGCGTAGACCATGTGTCCGACGGTTCCCACCACCACTTCCAGTTCGCTGTCGCCGTCCAAATCTCCTACCACCGGTGAGGAACGGTCAACCAGCACACGAGTGTCAACCGGCCACCCATCTCGGTAGTCAATGGTTGGCGGATCGGCGGGTGCCGAGACCCCGGTTCTGAGTCTCATGCTGGACAAGTTGGCTACAACAGTTATTACCAAGATCCCAATTATGACAGGCACCCTTTTTTTCATAGTTCCTTGGCCCTAGTATTATGCACTCTATGGTACACTCCGTGCGCGATAGAGTCAATAGCGCAAGAGTATCAACAAAGCGGGCACTCTTCGATGTTCGACTTCTTCCTACGAGTTATCCTGTCCATTTTCACACTTGTGTAAGCGAAACACGTGATGCTCTAGCAGCGCCAACCGCTGAGTCAGGATCTGGTTGCGCGTCTCCAACCGAGTCAGGGCAACCGAGAGATACAATGTCACCCCAAGCTGCAAGAATATCAGAGTGCCGAAGATTAAGGAAGGGGGATAGTACACCCCGACCCACTTTGCCACGATTTCTTGCACGTTGCGAAATAGGGCCAGTATCGTCACAACGCTGCCCAAAATCAGCCAGATAATCGAGTAGACCTCTCCCAGTCGGCGGCGTCGAACCAGTTCCACGGCAATGACCATCAGTGCAACCGCCCCCGCGATCGCTACGATCTGGATACGAACGTCGAACTGCTGTGGATCTAGCATCTATTTTCCCCCCTGAACTGTTTTCGGTCGGTCTGGCTCAGCCAATCTTTGTCTCACCGGTTCCCGAAGGGCCGCGATAAGAAGCGCCAGTGTCACCTTCACCATATAATACGCCGTTCTTATGCCGCGAATGGATGATTGTCCTACCCATCTCTCGCGCATCATGATAGGCACTTCCTTAACGTAGAAGTCGTTCCGTGCCAACAACACCACGCTCTCTGGCTCAGGGTAATCCTGAGGATTGAAGCGGGCCAGGAATTCAAAGGCACCGCGGCGGTAGGCACGAAAGCCCGATGTGCTATCTGTGATCCTCTGTCGGGTCAACATGGTGCCCAATAATGCCAACCAGCGGATTCCAATCCGCCGTAGCCAAGAGGAGCGAAAGCCTTCTACTTCGAGAAAGCGTGAGCCGATTATCACATCTGCCCTACTGTCAAGTAGGGCGTGCACCAGTGCCTCAACTTCCTCTGGCGGATGTTGCCCGTCTGCATCGAGGCGGACAGCTACATCGTAGCCATAATGTTGAGCGTACATGAAACCGGTCTGTTCCGCTCCCCCTATGCCCAGGTTGTAGGGTAACTCGACGACTTGGACTCCCCAGGCTTGAGCAACCTGGCTTGTGCAATCGCTGGACCCATCATTGACGACCAGGACATCATACTGCGGATATCGCCTGCGCAATTCGTCCAGTAGTGGGGGTAGATTCTCCGCTTCGTTCCAGGCAGGCAGAATCACCAGTGTTCTAGTGTCGGGCATACCAACCTCACTATTTCACCAGGGAGGTGCAAGAATCGTAACAGGAATCCCTCCCGATGCTTCTAGTTGTACTTGGCCTGCTGAATCGCGAGTGAAGTGGGCGCTAGGATAAAGTGAAAGATAGGACGGGAAGCCCAGTCTCCACCATACCATCTGAACCTCGAAATCGCCACTCTCGACTTCACAGGGACCAATATCCACCGGAATCTGCACGTCTCCCACTGCCCCTTGCGCAGTTCGGGTCGATAGGTCAATCCATAAAGCGCCATTTTGCAGACGCTCCGATCCATCGAAATCCAGCCCCCACACACCGAAGTATTGTGATGTCCTTGGATCAAAGATGTGTATTCCCAATCGGTATACGAAGGAATCATCATCACTTGGACGCAGCAGAGTCACCTCATATTCGAGTTTCGTTCCTTCACCGGACTGTGTCGCAAATGCCACTCCCTCTGGACGTTGCTCTACCTCTACGGAGTGCGCCGGATCCCCTGTATCTACCTCAATCGCTTTGATCCTGTGCAGCAAGATGGGTGCCAGCCCTGTGTTCTTCAGCAGTACACGATCAGAATCAGCGAGGGTGATGTCCACTACCCAGACACCAGGGGAAAGCGCAATGGGAGTGTCCGCGAAGTATATCTCTGCTGTATCCGCGAGTACCAGCAACGTGATTTGTAGAGTTCGCGGCCTGCCGCTCAGGGCCCCCTCCAGGGTTTGGGATGTCCCCACGTCTGCCTCTAACCGGTTGCTGCCCATATCCACCACGATCTGCAAATCCTCGCCTATGCCCCAGTCCCTCTGGCTGGTGACTGCTCTCAGGTCAGCCACTACCGCATCTACCCGGTGCCGGAGATCATACGCTTCATTGCTCCAGGCCACTTCGTACATCTGTGGATTGTACCACGGCTCATCAAGAACTCCCTGCTGTACCCGCAATGCATCCATCTGGCGCTGAACCAGGGCATACTGGTAGGAGGGCGGCGGATAGACGGCATCATATACGTGCTGTGTGAACAACCGCTCTCGATAGTGGATATGGTGATCTTTCAGCAAGTACCCGATCCAGTGCTGGGTGATGCCTGGTTGCAAATCCAACAGTATCCACTCATCAGGGGGTAAACAATCCACCCCTTGTGCTACCTCAATGACTTCTCGTGTTAGCGCAATGCGATCTCTCAATACGTAGCCAATCGTCCACGACGTGTTTATGCCGTTGAGAACGATTATGCCCACCAGAAGAGGCCACACGGCGTACCGCAGGCGTGGCATCTCTAGGAGAGCGAAAGCACCTTGCGCAAGCAATGGGAGCATACTTAGAGCAACGAGACAAACTGCCTTGAAGTATCCGTATGGATAACCATAGGGGGGATTCACTCCAAACCGCTGTTGTAGTGCCAGTCCCAACGTTGCCGCCAGGGCTATCGTCGCTCCTGGCCGAGCCTCGGGAGGCAATCGCCGCCCCCCGATTCCAATCAAGGCTCCCACGACAACAGTAAGACCCGCGAGAGCCCCGGTAGGCAACTGCCAGGCCCCCAGATTGTATGCTGCGCTGGCATGGGCAACCAATCCCGCGATCTCAAACACAGGTGGAAACACCACGATGTTCCCTCCCCCAACCGCCCCCGCTTGTTCGGGATTCAGCAACTGCCCAATGAAAGCAAACTCGTTGAGGGCACGCCATACTGCCACACCGTTCCAAACCAGCACCAGAGCGAACACCCCGGCTGCCCAGACCAGATAGCGACCAATAATTGCCGGTACTCGCTCTTGACCACGCCGCACTCTACGCCCTGCCTCCATCCCCACATACAGGACACCCGCCATACCTATCGGCAGGACATAAGCGGGGTATAACGATAGCAGCGTTGCGAGTAACACGGCGAACCCGATCGTCTCTCGCAAACGCAAGGTACGAACCGCCTCAATCTCGAAACTCAGCAACAGGGGAAACAGGCTCGCCGCTATAGTCTGGGAGAGGAAGTTGTCGTAGACTGGCCACAGTAGAAGATTGTGCATTCCTGCCAAGCCAGCGGCTAACAATGCCGCCGGCTCTTTCAGATGGAAACTGCGCCGCGAGAGAACGTACACGGATGCCGGCGTGAGGGCGAAGAACAACGCGGCCGTGACCGTCAATAGTTGGTAACTTCGTATCCCGCTCAAGGCTCCGACCGCTGCCACGAAGTACACATCCCCCACTCGTAGCAACTCAATCTGGGATGCTACCCATCCATAGAAGGGATGACCAGCCGGCACGTCAGGGCGAACAAGCCCCGCTTCCTGCAGATACTCGGAACGCACAGCGTATGAGAGCCCATCAATCGTGGTCCCCACGGTAGTCAGGTAACCCAGGCAAATCAGTGGCAGCATAGCGACAACGTAGGTAGCAATGCAGATAGCGGCAATTCTCCGGTATCGTCGCAGATTCAATCTCGTTCTCCACCGGACAATCACGACGACAAGCGCGATGCCTGCAAGTAGAATAAGAGCCCATGCAAACTGCTCCACCGAGAGGCCCAGGACACCCAGGTAATGGCATATCCCGGAAATAACTCCAAGGCCAAAGAAAGGGGCTATCAACAGAATATCACCGCGGTGGGACCGTGGGGCCAGGAGCGCCAGGACAGCCATTCCCATACCCCACAGCAACAGAACTGAAACACCTATCTGCCTAAGCCAATCCACCAAAACTTCCATTCCTCAATCTGCTCTGGGCAAGAACACAACAGATGCCACGATACGCTCTACTGAACTCCTGAGGGCTTTGATGGCTGCCTTCATCCTATTGAACCAATAGCCGCTGCAAATCTACTGACTCAACTCTTGCCCGACTGTTGCGCAGTAGACTGCCAACGTCTCCCGTGCTGTCCGCTTCCATGAGAACCGGCTGGCACGGGTCAGGCCGGCACGACTCAATGTCAGGCGTCGGTCAGGATCATCCACCAAGGCTGCCATTGCCCCGGCTAACGCCGCCACGTCCTTCGGATCAATCAGTATCCCGACATTCCCCACGACTTCCGGCAATGCCGAGACGTCTGATGTCACGACCGGCACTCCGCACGCCATCGCCTCCAACGCCGGCAGGCCGAAGCCTTCGTAGAGGGAGGGATAGACAAAGAGCACGGCCCCGTTGTAGAGCGCGGGAAGCATATCTGCAGGT
>CAYLPU010000080.1:0-23747 GCA_964385635.1 uncultured Anaerolineales bacterium | reverse complement strand
TTTTCATTTGAGGGAACGAACTGCCTTCGGTGCGATTATACTTGAGGGAATACGTAGTGTTGACACAGCCCGCCATTGGTGATATACTTCGGAACACGGGGGAGGGAACGATGAAGCGCGTACTCAGTCTGACGCTATTGGCATTCTTCTTGCTGGCCAGCCGTTCGGCCGAAGGCTCAGGCCGAGGCCTGCCGGCTATGGCGCAGCCGGGCCAGGGGCCGATCATCGTCATTGAGGTGCGGGGGGTGATCAACCCGCTCACGGCGCGGTATCTCGACCGCACGTTGCGCCTCGCTGGGCAACAGGCGGCGCGGGTGGTAGTGCTGGTGCTCGACACGCCCGGTGGCCTGGAATCCTCGATGCGGGAGATGGTGCAGGCTTTGCTCGAGTCGCCGCTGCCGACGGTGGTCTACGTCGCGCCGGGCGGCGCGCGGGCCACGTCGGCCGGCATGTTCATCACCCTGGCGGCCAACGTGGCGGCGATGGCCCCGGCCACGCACATCGGCGCGGCCCATCCCGTCCCCCTGGGGAGCGATGTCGAGATCAGCGAGGAGATGGAAGAAAAGATGACCAGCGATGCGGCGGCGCTGGTGCGCAGCGTGGCCACCGCCCGCGGACGCAACGCAGAATGGGCCGAGCGCGCCGTACGCGAGAATCTCTCCGTCACCGCCGGCGAGGCGCTGGAGCAGAACATCATTGACCTGGTTGTCACCGACCTCGACGACCTGCTGCGCCAAATAGATGGCCGCAACGTCACTATGGCGTGGGGAACGGTCGTGTTGCGCACCGAGGGCGTGCCGGTGGAGCGCCATCCTATGAACCTGATCGAGCGCTTCATGCACATCATCACTGACCCCAATATCGCCTACTTGCTGCTCTCCATCGGCACTCTCTGCCTGATGGCCGAACTATCCGACCCGGGACTGAGTGTGCCTGGGATCGCCAGCGTTGTCTGCTTCATCCTGGCCTTTATGGCGCTGGGCAGCCTGCCCGTCAACTGGGCGGGCGTGGCGCTGCTGGCGCTGGCGGTCGTGTTCTTCGCCATCGGGCTGTTCACGGAGACGGAGGCCATCGTGACCGTCGCCGGGTTGGCGCCGTTCATCCTGGGCTCTCTGCTGCTCTTCTCCCCCTTCACCCCCACCTCGCCCGCCGCGCCCGACCTGCGCGTGAGCCCGTGGCTGATTGGCACAATGTCGCTGGGTATCCTGGCCTTCAGTTTGCTGGTGTTGCGGGCCATCATCACCGCCAAGCGCCTGCCGCCCCAGTCCGGCGCGGAGCGGCTGGTGGGCCGGCGCGGCGTCGCCTGCACCGACCTGATGCCGGAGGGGCAGGTGCGCGTCGAACTGGAGGATTGGAGCGCCGTGGCCGTCGAAGAGGAGATCCGGGCCGGCGAGCCGGTGCAGGTCGTGGGCATTGTTGGTGTGCGGCTGCGCGTCGCACGAGTTGAACCTGAAGAGGAAGAACGAGAAAATCAAGGAGGTACATAATGGGAACTGGAATTTTGATTGCATTGCTGTTGCTGTTGGCCGTGATCGTGCTGGCGATGGCGGTGCGCATCGTGCCGGAATACCGCCGGCTGGTCGTCTTCCGGATGGGGCGCTGCGTCGGCCCCAGAGGACCAGGGCTGGTTTTCCTGATCCCCTTCGTGGACCGGGGGATGATGGTTGACCTGCGCGAGGTCTTTTTCGACGTGCCACCCCAGACCTGCATCACCGCCGACAACGCCTCGGTCTCGATTGACTTTCTGGTCTACGATAAAGTCATCGATCCGGTGCGCAGTGTGCTTGAGGTGGAGAACTTTACCGGCGCAGCGCGCGGCCTGGCCATCACCACGCTGCGGGCGGTGGTGGGTGCGATGGTGCTGGACGACGTGCTCTCCAAGCGGGACGAGATCAACAAAATCCTGCACGAAAAACTGGACACAGTCACCGACCGCTGGGGCATCCGCGTGATGGCGGTCGAGATCCGCGAGGTCATCCCGCCGCGCGCCATCGAGGAGGCCATGACCCGCCAGATGGCGGCCGAGCGCAACCGGCGCGCCACGGTGACCGAGGCCGACGGCAAGCGGGAGGCGGCGGTCATGGTGGCCGAAGGTGAGAGGCAGGCGATCATCCTGCGCGCCGAGGGAGAGCGACAGGCGACCATCCTCCAGTCCGAGGGCGACCGGCAGGCGGCCATCCTGCGCGCTGAGGGGTTCGCGCTGGCGCTCAACGAGGTCTTCAAAGTGGCGCAGGGGGTTGACAGCAAGACGCTGACGCTGCAATACCTGGAGGCACTCAAAGCGCTGGGCGAGGGGGCGGCGACCAAGTTCGTCATCCCCATGGAGTTCGTCAACCTGGTGCGGCCGCTGGTCGCCCACGCCGGCCAGGCGATGGCGGAACCGCCGGCCCAAAGCTGACATCCCGCACAATGGGCAGTCCTGACGTGCGTCCAACGGGCGCACGTCAGGTTGTTTCTGTTCCTCGCGCAGGCAGTAAAAGCGACCCGCGCTGCGTATCCCGCCAATCATGGTCTGATCCACTATCACGACCGCCAATCCTCCCCCACAGGGGGAAGGGATTAACAGGCGTTATCGGAGACCAGGCCGTTGAGGTCGTCGTCCCAGCACTCGCGGGCAGTGTGCACCTCGTCGCCACGAGTCAGCGTGCCCTCGTAGGGCATCCCCTCCACTTTGTCCAACGTCCAGTAACCATCTTGACAACACCTAACCTGAGTGCTACAATCTCCTCGTTACCAAGCGCCGCTGGCCCAGAGTTGCAGCGGCATTGTCTCTATACCGAGCACAGAGCAATCGCATTTATAATGTCGGGCAGACTTTGGGACACCGAAAAGCCCTTTTTGCTCCCGCTGGATTGCCAAATCCAGTGGCTAGGGCCTGGATCTGGCGATCCAGGCCGAGCGAATGGGATAAATGCGATTGCCCTAAATACCGAGCACGTGTGGGCCGGGCAGATCGTCGCTACGGGCCGGGAAGCGGCCGAGGCCAGGTTGTCACCACTAACCCGTCCTACCAGGTATACGATGTGGAGGTGAAACGATGACCGACAGCAGACTCCAGGCCGGTGGTTTGATCCAGAATGACCACCTGGCTATGATTGGCGTAATGGACATTCCGTCACATCCAGGCGTGGGCGGCAGGCTTTTCTCTGCGCTGAGTGACCAGGGGGTCAATGTCGAACTGATTGTGCACCTGATTGACCTGGAGAAAGAGGATCTCATTGTCCTGTGCGTGGACCGGGATGATCTGAGCGAGGCACTGGCAGTGGTCGAGTGTATACAAGATGAGATTGGAGGAAAAGCCGTAACCAGCGACCCTGAAGTGGCATCGGTGAGTCTCTTTGGCCTTGATTTTCGCGAACAGCGCGGCGTCGCCAGCCGGATGTGTAAGGCGTTAGGTGATTGCGACATCAACATCCGCGCCATCAGCACCTCTCTCTCGACCATCACTTGCGTGATCGAGGCCCAGCGCCTGGACGACGCTGTCAGTGCGTTGCGTGACGCATTCACATTGCCCTGACGTGAAACCGGGTTTTTTCCGCAAAGCCTGGTTTCTCTCCAACGGGTGCGGGAACCATGAGCACACAACAAAGCATACGACCGAGCGCACAACCTGTGGTGAGCAAAGTCGAACCACAACCCAGGCTTGGTACCATCGCGCGCATCATCGGCCCTGTGGTAGACGTCTCTTTTGCGGGTGATGAGTTGCCAGCCCTATTGAGTGCGTTGGTCGTTCGTTACGACCAGCGTAACGTCACCATTGAGGTCCTGCAACATCTCGACCGTCACATGGTGCGTGGCATTGCGATGGAACCAACGGCCGGGCTGCGCCGTTACATGACGGTCGAGGACACCGGCGCTCAGATACAGGTGCCGGTGGGGAGGGAGACGCTGGGGCGCGTGTTTAACGTGCTGGGACAGCCCATAGACGAGGGGCCGGCCCTGGGCGAGGCGCAGATGGAGAGTATCCACCAACCGCCGCCCCCTTTCGTCCAGCAGCATCCTTCGACGGAGATATTCGTCACCGGACTGAAGGTCATTGATCTGCTGGCCCCTTACGTACGCGGCGGCAAAATCGGCCTGCTGGGCGGCGCCGGGGTGGGCAAGACAATGCTGATTATGGAACTAATCCGCCACACTTCGGCCGAGCACCAGGGCGTTTCGGTCTTTGCCGGCGTGGGCGAACGCACCCGTGAGGGGAACGAACTCTACCTGCAGATGAAGCGCACGGGCGTGCTCGACGATGCCGTGCTGGTCTTTGGGGAGATGAACGAGCCGCCGGGGGCACGCTTTCGGGCAGCGTTCACGGCCCTGACTATGGCCGAGCACTTTCGCGACGTCGAGCATCAGGATGTATTGTTCTTCGTTGACAATATCTTTCGCTATATCCAGGCTGGCGGCGAGGTGTCAGCCCTGCTAGGGCGACTGACCAGCGCCGTGGGCTACCAGCCCACGTTGGCCACCGAAGTGGGTGCGCTGGAGGAACGCATCGTCTCTACGTCCAGGGCTGCCATCACCTCCGTTCAGGCGATCTACGTGCCGGCCGACGACTTGACCGACCCGGCGCCCGCTTCGACCTTTGCGCACCTCGACGCCACGGTGGTCCTGTCGCGCCAACTTGCCAGCCAGGGCTTTTATCCGGCCGTTGACCCGTTGGAATCGAATTCGCGCCTCCTCGACCCGCGTTTCGTCGGCGAGCAGCACTATTGGGTGGCGACGCACGTGCGCGAGATATTGACGCGCTACAAGGAATTGCGCGACGTGATCGCCATCCTGGGCATCGAGGAACTGGCCGAGGAAGACCGGTTGCTGGTGCTGCGCGCGCGCAAGATACAGCGTTTTCTCACCCAGCCCTTCTTCGTCGCCGAGGAGTTCACCGGGCATGCGGGGGCCTTTGTGCCCCTCGAAGAAACAGTGCGCGGTTTCAAGATGATCATTGACGGCGAGTTGGATGACGTCCCTGAACAGGCTTTCTACATGACCGGCGACATCAATAGCGTGTTGCGCAGGCGAGACAGTACACCGGCCTGAAGAGCCGGTGCTGGGCAGGTTCGCAACCCAGCGCCGCCTGTTCACGGCGGCGCCTTGACTAAGACAATGCAGTTGGAGATTATCACTCCCGATGAGATTATACTGAGCACCGACGTAGAGGCGATCCGTGTGCAACTCTCCGACGGCTGGTGGGGCATCCTGCCGCGACACGCGCCCTTCCTGGCGCACGTCGTTGCCGGCGTCCTGCTCTATCGCCAGCAAGGAGACACACACTACGTGGCCCTGTACCAGGGCACGATTGAAGTGCAACGATGCCCTGGCGCTCTGCAACCAGATCGGGTATTGGTGTTGACCGCTGCCGCCGAAAAAGGCGAAGACCTGACGGTGTTGGAACATGCGCTAGAGCGACAACGCGCCCGGCTGAGCCAGATTGCCCAGGAAGCCCATATTGAGTTCACGCGGGCGCGGATGGCCCTGGAGCGGGCGCTGCGCGAGACGGCGGAACTGGCTCCGCTTTTGTAGTGACGACTTTAGTCGTCCACAGCGAGTGACTGAAGTCGCTACTACGAATCCCCATGGAAAGAAGAATGGACGACGGACGATCAGAGCCAACATTCAAACAGCCGGGGGAGCCCCCCCTCAATCCCCCCCCCAGGGGGAAGGACAGGCCGGAAAACTTCTGGCAACTGGTCGCCCAGGCAACCACGTTGGGCTGGAACCTGATGATACCCATCGTGGGCGGCGTGCTGCTGGGACGCTATCTCGACGACAGGTTTGACAAAGAGTTCACGTGGACGCTCTCACTGCTGCTGATGGGCGTGGCTGTGGCGTTTAACAATCTGTACGCTATGTATGTCGGGAGTAGGGAGTAGGGAGTAGGAAGAACGACCATTTGATGGCCCAAGCAGAAACCATTGGCCGCCTCCTCAACGGTCTCATCACCAGCACCGAGCGCCGCCGATAACCTACTTCCTACTCCCTACTCCTTACTGAAGAGAGCGAGAACTATGCAAAGGATAAATAACCCGCGTACTCTGGTGCTCCTGATCGCGCTGGTCATTGGCCTGGCTGTGATCAGTGGCCTGCTGGAGGGGCCGGCCGGCGAAGCAAAAGAGCCCGACGTCGCCAAAGAGATTGCGCCTTACGTGGTCTTTACCGTGGGGCCGCTAGAGGTGACCTCGACGGTCGTCAATACCTGGGCGATGATGCTCTTGCTCGGCGCAGGGGCCTACATGATCGGCCGCAACCTCAGACTGCGTCCGGGCCCGGTGCAGAATATGCTGGAGTGGATCGTCGAGGCCATCGAAAAGTTGATCCGCGAGATGGTGGGGGTCGAGGACACAGCGATCTTCCTGCCCGTAGTGGGCACCCTGGCCTTTTTCATCGGCAGCGCGAACCTGATTGGCCTGCTCCCAGGCCTGAAATCACCCACGCCGGACATCAACACACCGCTGGCCATGGCGTTGGTCGTCTTCTTCAGCGTGCCCTATTTCGGGATTCGTATGCGCGGATTGTGGGGTTATCTCAAGCACTACGTCGAACCGATCTTTTTGATGTTGCCCATCGAAATCGCCAGCGAGATTGCGCGCACCTTTTCGCTCACCTTCCGGCTGTTCGGCAACATCATGGGAGAGGAGATCGTCATCAGCGTCCTGTTTGTAATCATGCCGCTCTTTGTGCCGGTGCCGATGATGCTATTCAGCATCTTTACCGGCCTGTTGCAGGCATACATTTTTACGCTTCTGACCTGTGTGTACATCGGTGGAGCGGTCAAGGCGCACCATTGATCAATGACCTTCCCGAAAGCTCAAAACTGGTCATCAGATCAGCTCCAATCTGCCGTATGACCAGAATCTTGGCAGAATCCGTCGCGTTGGAGCTTTCGGGAAGGTGAATTAAAAAATCACAACGAGGAGGAATGAAATGGATTGGAACAACTTACCGTGGGATAAGATCTTTGTCGTGTTGACGGTCTTGATCTCTGGGCCAGGCATCATCGTAGGTGTTATGGTACCAGCCATCGGGCAGACGATCGTCGCTGCGGCCGGGCTGAAAGCAATTTCCCGGCAGCCCGAAGCGGGCGACCGCATCAACAGTATCGTTTTGCTTTCTCTGGCCATGCTGGAATCGCTGGCTATCTACGTACTGGCAGTCATCTTGATCTTGATCTTTGCAGACCCGATGCTCAAGTACATTATCAAGGTGGAGTAGTCGTAGTGGGCCGCGCCGCCCTGAAGAGGCGGCGCTGGGGGCCTTCAGCCCCGGCTCTTCAGACCGGAGCGCACGATCGCGTGTGAGGTGATTATGCTGACAATTAACCCGAGCACACTGCTTCTCCAGATCGCCAATTTCCTCATCATGGCCTACATCCTGACCCGCTTCCTCTTCAAGCCATTGAAGGAGACGCTCGATAAACGCGCGAGCCGGGTGACAAGGGCAGTGGTGGAGGCAGAAAAGGCTACCCGTGAAGTCGAAGAGTTGCGGCTGGAGTACGAGAAAAAACACGAGAACATTGACGCAGAAATTGCGGCGCTCAAGAACGAAGCCCGCATCGTCATTGATCAAACGCGGCAACAGATGCTCCGGGAGGCTTACCAGGAGATCGAGGCCATGCGCACGCGCGCCAAAGAGGAGATCGAACAACAGCGCGCCGACGCACTGCTCCTGCATCGCAGCAGAATTGGCGAACTGGTAACTACGCTCACCCAGCGTTTGATAAAAGGTGTTCTCAACCCGCAACTACATCAGGCTTACCTGGACACCTTTCTGGACCAATTGCGCTCGCTGCAGTTGGAAGGACACATCTCTACCAGCGGCGAAGAGACCGTCTCGACCGAACTGATCACGGCGACTCCCCTGGCCCAGGAGAACAAGGCACGGATTGCAACCACGTTAGAGACGATGGCATCCCAACCCATTGATCTGGCCTGCCGCGTTGACGCCGGTCTGATCGCCGGCGCGATGGTGCGCCTCGGCGATATGCTGATTGACGGCAGCCTGCAAGGGCAACTCCAACAACTGCGCAGCCGGTACGAGGCGGAAATTGCCTGAGGTCTATGCCTGAGTTTATGAATGAGCCCGTCACATCTTCCCCACTACACACAGCCGACCTGCTAGATCTCATCGCCCGCCTGGGCGATGAGCAGCAGTACCAACTCCGCCAGATCGAACTGGCGTACAGTCTCGAGACCGAGTACCACGTTTCGGCCTTGCGCGGGCTGATTGACCAATATCACTACCACTTGTCGGCGCAGAGTGTGGGCTCGGTCAAACAGGTGGGCGATGGCGTGGCTATCGTCTCCGGTCTGCGCGGCGTGATGGCGGACGAGTTGGTCCTGTTCCCCGATGGCACCTACGGCCTGGCGCTGGACCTCGACCACGACTATGTGGGCTGCGTGCTGTTGGGGGCCGACGAGAACATCTACGCGGGCGACATTGTCAAAGGGACGGGGCGGGTGATTGACGTGCCGGTGAGCGAATCGCTCCTGGGACGGGTGGTCAACGCGCTGGGCCAGCCCATTGACGCCCTGGGGCCGCTGGAAGCCACAGAGAAAACCGTGCGTCGCCCCATAGATTGCCGTGCGCCGACCTTTATCCAGCGCACGCCGGTCAGCGAACCGCTGCAGACCGGCATCAAGGCTATCGACTCGGTCATCCCGTTGGGACGAGGACAGCGCGAGTTGATCATCGGCGACCGGCAGATCGGCAAGACCGCCATCGCCGTTGATACGGTCATCAACCAGCGTGACCAGTCCGTCTACTGCATCTACGTCTGCATTGGGCAAAAGATGTCCACCGTGGCGCAGATCGTGGAGACGTTTCGTGAGCACGAGACGCTGGACTATACCACCATCGTCGTCGCCAGCGCCGAGGAGCCGCCCTCGATGGCCTACCTGGCCCCTTATGCCGGCTGCGCCATGGCCGAAGCGTTCATGTACGCCGGCCAGGACGTGTTGATCGTCTACGACGACTTGAGCAAACACGCCATCGCCTACCGCCAACTCTCACTGCTCCTGCAGCGACCGGCGGGGCGCGAGGCCTACCCAGGCGACATCTTTTACCTGCACTCACGCCTGCTCGAACGCTCCGCCCGTCTCTCCCCTGCGTACGGCGGAGGGAGCATGACCGCCCTGCCTATCATTGAGACCCAGGCCGGCAACATTGCCGCCTACATCCCCACCAACCTCATCTCGATCACCGATGGTCAGATTTACCTGACCACCCAACTCTTCAACCAGGCCGTCCGCCCGGCCATAGACGTGGGCCTCTCCGTTTCCCGCGTGGGCGGCGCAGCGCAGAACCACGCCATGCGTGCCGTGTCGCGCCACCTGGCGCTGGACATCGCCCAGTTCCTCGAACTGCAGATCTTTGCCCGCTTTGGCACCGAACTGGATAAAGCCACGCGCGAGCAGTTGGCGCGCGGTGAGCGGGTACGCGCAATCTTGACCCAGCCTCAGTACGAGCCCATGCCGGTCGCGCACCAGGTGGCCGTCATCTATGCTGCCGGGCGGGGATACCTGGACGACGTTCCGGTCGAACAAATGCGCCGTTTCGAGACCCTCTTGCTGAAGTTCCTGCAACAACAGTACTCGGGCCTACTGGCCGAGTTCTCCATCGGTCACTGGAACCCCCACCTGGAGGCAGAGCTACAGCACGCGCTGGCCCGTTTCAAGGAGCAGGTATGGCCCAGGTAGCCAGCGAGATACAGCGCCGTCTCCAGAGCCTGGAGGACATTCGCCATCTTTTGCGTTCCATCAGGGCCATGTCGGCCATTCGCTGGCGGCGGGCGCGAGCGCGGCTTCAATCAGCGCAGGAGTACGCCGTCGCCGTGGACCGGCAACTCGCCCTGGTCACAACCTTCCCCACACCGCTGACGCGAGGTGCACATCATCTTTCCAGGAGAGGTGTCTCCGACGCCAAGAGGCCTGCCCTGAGCGGTTCGACTTCGCTCACCGTAAACTCCGCCGGAGACAGCGTGGGGCTGATCGCGTTGACCTCCGACCAGGGGTTGTGCGGCACATTCAACGCCGGCTTGGTGGCCCACGCTATGGATTTTATCGAGCGCGAACGAGAGATGGGAAGAGAGATCAAAGTCATCGCCCTGGGAAGATATGGGGAACGGTTTTTTCGCCGCGCTGACTGTGAATTGCTCTACGCACAGTATTTCCCCCTCACCCATGCCGTCTCCTTCGTCGAAGCGCGCGACATCGTAGCCAGAGTCAAGTGTTTCTACGAGGCAAGAGCCTTTAACACGCTCTACCTGATCTACAATCAATTCGTCTCATTTGGCCGTTACCAGCGGGTCGAGGTGCGCCTGCTACCCCCCGATCTCGCCGCCGTCTGGCGTCCCCCCCCTCAATCCCCCCCACGGGGGGGAGGCTTGAGGGGGGGAGTGCCGGAGGATCTGATCCTGGGCACACCGCCGCAGGATCTCCAGGATTTCCTTCTCTGGGAACACCTGGCCATGCAGGTCTACCTGGCACTGGTTGAATCTATGGTCAGCGAACAGGGAGCGCGTCTACAGACGATGGATGCCGCCATCGCCAACCTGGACGAACGCGTGGAGGGGTTGCAGCTCCAATACCACGCTATCCGCCAGGAGAGCATCACCCAGGAAGTGTTGGAGGTGCAGAGTAACGTTCGCAGCAGACGTCTACGATAGTATCACGAAACCGGGTTTTTTCCGAAAAACCCGGTTTCTGGCTGCGCCTTCTCCCACCTCCCCCATAAGGGGGGGATTGAGGGGGGCACGGGAGGATTCTGAAGTGGGCGGCGCGGTGATCTTCGTGCTCGACGTGGCGCAGTTCTTAAGGGCCTAGCCAGGTATTCTCACGCTGGGATCGTTGGCACTTTGACCCCGATCATGCTATAATAACCATCGTTCTGCGCTCCCAATCAATCTTCGGAGGACTACGTTGTTGGATCAATTCACTTTCCAGTTGGCCGATGAATTGTTAATCCCTTTGGAGGCAGAGAAGTAATGATCCCTCTACCGTGGTATCTCCTGCTGGCGGCGGCGTTGTTCTGCATCGGTGCCTACGGCGTCCTATCTCAGCGCAACGGTATCGTCATCCTGATGGGGATTGAGCTGATGCTCAACGGGGCCAACATCAACCTGGTCGCCTTCTGGCGCTACCTGGAGCCGGGGGGGGCGACCGGGCAGGCATTTGCACTGTTCGTCTACGCTGTCGCCGCGGCCGAGGCGGTGGTGGGATTGGCGCTCATCATTGCCTTATGGCGCACCCGCGACACAGTCATCCTGGAAGACGTTGATCTGCTCAAGGGGTAGCATTCGAGATGCCTATGCCCACTGCTCTTCTCAATCTTGCCTGGTTTATACCACTCTTCCCCTTTCTTGCTTTCGCTGCTATCCCCCTGTTCACCTACCGGAACCGCAAGCTGAGTCACACGTTAGTCATCGGCGGCATCGGTGCCGCCTTCGTGCTGGCGCAGATCGTGTTCTGGAGAGCGGTGACACTCCCGGTGGGTGGCGGGGAGCATGCCTTCGAATCCACGCTCATCCACTGGTTGTCCGCTGGCGGGGAGCGATTCACGCTCGGTGTCTACGTTGACCCGGCCACCGCCGTGATGCTCTTCATGGTGCCGCTGGTCTGCCTGATGATCTTCATCTACAGCGTCGGGTATATGAACTTCGGCACGGACGAAGTAGACCCGCGCTACAGCCGTTTCTTCTCCTACATGTCTCTCTGCGCCACCGGTATGCTGGGCATGGTGGTCTTCAACAACCTGTTGGCCTTCTTCATCTTTTGGGAGATCATGGGTGCCTGTTCGTACCTGCTGATCGGCTTTTGGTACGAGAAGAAATCCGCCATGCAGGCTGGACTCAAGGCGTTCCTGGTGACCAAGGTGGGCGACATGTTCTTCATGCTGGGGTTGGTGCTGCTCTATTCGGAGGTTGGCTCGCTCGCCTACCGAGACATCTTCAGTCCCGAGACGCTGGAGTACCTGGCCCACACCCCCTTCATGGGCACGCAGTTCCCGCTGGCGGCCGTGATCGCGTTGTTGCTTTTCGGCGGGACGGTCGGCAAGAGCGCCCAGTTCCCGCTCCACGTCTGGCTACCCGACGCGATGGAGGGCCCCACCCCCGTCTTGGCCCTCATTCACGCCGCGACGATGGTCTCGGCCGGCGTCTTCCTGGTGGTGCGTACCTTTCCGCTCTTCGCGGCGGTTGAGGGGGGTCTCCAGATGACGGTTGTGGCAGCCATCGGCATCTTCACTGCCATCTTTTCGTCCATCATCGCCGTCGCGCAGAACGACATCAAGCGGGTGCTGGCCTTCTCCACCATCAGCCAGTTGGGCTACATGGTCGCCGCGCTGGGCATTGGAGCCTACGTGGCCGGCGCGTTCCACCTGATTATCCACGCCTTCTTCAAGGCGCTGCTGTTCCTGGGTGCGGGGTCGGTGATCCACGGCATGCAACGCGGACACCATCACGCCCGTGAGAATGAGAACAAGCACCACGAACAAGCCCCCCACGCAGTGGGGGGTCGGGTGACAGCCAACCCACACGAAGAATTCGATCCAAACGACATGAGGAATATGGGGGGGCTGGCGAAGCGCATGCCGCGCACCTTCTGGACGTTCCTCATCGGCGGCCTGGCACTCTCCGGTTTCCCGCTCGTCACCGCTGGCTTCTGGTCGAAGGGCGAAATCCTGGCGCAGGCTTACGAGTCGTTTCCTGTCGTCTTCTGGGTACTGGCTGCGGCTGCCGGCCTGACCGCTTTCTACACCATGCGGCAGATCTGTATGGTCTTCTTTGGGCAGTCGCGCACCAATGCTGCCGAGCATGTTCCGGAGAGTGTGCCCTCGATGACCGTGCCGTTGATCATCCTGGCGGTCTTCGCTATAAGCCTGGGCTGGGCCGGTATCCCGGAGCATTTCCCGGTCATCGGCGGGTTGATTCCCAACTGGTTTCACTACTTCGTCGGTTCAACGATTGAGGCGGGCCATGCGGCGGAGCACGCGGCAAAGGTGGTCGGGCACATGTCGAAGGCGGTGCACGGGTTCGTGTGGCAGCCCCTGGCAATGGGTCTCATCTTCGCGTTAGGCGGTCTGGGATTGGGCTGGCTGGTCTACGGCTGGAAGCCGATGCAGGCTGGTGAGATGGACCGGGTGGAGGGGACGATGCGCAAGGTATGGCTGGGCTGGCTCTACGAGGCCATGCGCGACCGCTTCTACTTCGACGAGATCTATCAGGCCACCTTCATACGCGGCTCTATCCTGTTGGCCGACCTGTTCTATGCATTTGACCACGGTGTGGTAGATGGACTGGTGAACCTGGCCGGACGCTTCGGGCGATCCGTATCCCGGGTCAGCGATTGGCTCGATGCCAACATCGTGGATGCGTTGGTCAACCTGGCAGGCCGCGCCGGAAGGGGCATCTCCGAGGTCAGTGGTATCCTCGACCTGCGTGTCGTGGATCGCCTGGTGGACCTGACCGGACTGGGCACGCGGAGGCTCTCAGACCTGAGCAACGTCGTTGACCTCAAGGTGATAGATGGCGCGGTGAACGGCGTTGGAGACACGATCCAGGCTGGCGGGCGGTTCATCCGCCCAACCCAGACCGGTAGGGTGCAGGACTACCTGCTGCTGGCATTCCTGATGGTGCTGGCGTTGGTGGCGACGTTCTTTGTGATCCTATTCTTGCAAATCTGATATAAGGAGAGCGTGCTGTGAACTTCCCAATCCTGAGCGTTATCCTCTTTGCCCCGCTGGTGGGCGCACTACTGATTATGGTCATCCCGCGAGAGGACGTGAGGACAATTCGGCGGGTAGGGATCGCGTTTGCTTTCCTGACGCTCATCCTCACAACCATCATCTGGGTGGGTGTGGCGCAGGCGGGGGCTGGCGAGATGCAATACACAGAGCGGTACCCCTGGATCCCGGTTTTCAATATCTGGTACAATCTCGGGGCAGATGGTCTCAGCGCGCCGATGCTCTTTCTGACCGCCCTGCTGACGACTCTCTCGCTGTTCTACTCCGCCCGAACCATTGAGACACGGGTCAAGGAATACTACCTCCTGTTCCTCCTGCTGGAGATGGGCATGTTTGGCGTCTTCCTCTCCCTCGACCTGGTGCTGTTCTACGTCTTCTGGGAGATATGCCTGGTGCCGGTGTTTCTGCTCATCGGTGTGTGGGGCGGGGAACGGCGGGAATACGCGGCCATCAAGTTCTTCCTTTACACCCTGGTGGGCGGTGTGGCTATGTTGCTGGCTATCATCGGCGTCTATTTCCAGACCGGTACCTTCGAGATTATGGAGGCAGCAGTGGCCAGACCTTTCGCCGGTAACTTCACCTGGGCCAGCGTGGCTTTCTGGGCCTTCTTCATCGCCTTTGCCATCAAGATATCCTCCTTTCCTTTCCACACCTGGCTGCCGGATGCCCACACCGAAGCGCCAACGGCGGGCAGTGTCATGCTGGCGGGAATCCTGCTGAAACTGGGAGCCTACGGACTGATCCGCATCGCGTTGCCGCTCTTCCCTGGGCCGTTCCATTATTTCGTCGTGCAGATGCCTATTATCCCCGTCATGGTAATAATGAGTATTGTCTACGGGGCACTGGTGTGCATGGCGCAGTGGAACCTTAAACGACTGGTCGCCTATTCCTCGGTGGCGCACATGGGATACGTCACGCTGGGAGTATGTGCGGCTGCGGCCGGTTACGGGATGCTGGACACTCAGGAAGCCCTCAACGCGGCAGCGGCGGGGCTCAGCGGCGCGGCGATGCAGATGTTCACGCACGGCATCATCACCGGCGGGCTGTTTTTCCTGGTGGGCATCCTCTACGAGCGGACCCACACCCGCGACCTGAAAGCCTTCGGCGGGCTGGCTACTCAGATGCCCTATTACTATAGTATCATGATGGTGACCGGCTTCGCCTCGCTGGGACTGCCAGGGCTGTGCGGCTTCTGGAGCGAGTTCTTCGTCTTCCGGGGTGCGGTGCGCTTCATTCCCATCGCGGCTCTCATCGGCATACTGGGCGTGGTCTTCACGGCGGCTTGTATCCTGTGGAAGATCGTGCAGCATATCTTCCTGGGCACGCTTGATAAAGAGAGGTGGGGCGAGTTGCCTGACATGGAATGGTGGGAGAAGGTGACGCTGTGGCCACTGGTGGCGATCATGGTTTTCCTCGGCTTCTATCCCACTCCCCTGCTGGATATGTTCAATGCCTCGGTGACGGCTCTGCTGAACGGGTTGCCGTAAGGAGGACAGACGTTGGATTCTGGAGAACCGACACTCACACTGTGGCAGACACTATGGCTGCTCTCGCCAGAGTTGGTGCTCCTGTTGGCCGGTCTGCTCGTCCTGGGACTGGATGCGGTCCGCCCGCGCCAGGATGAGAAACGTTGGCTACCTTACGCCGCGCTGGCAGGACTGGCCGGCGCGCTGATCGCCACGATTACACTCTGGGGCTGCAACACGCGGGTGCTCTTCGTGCTTTCCTGTGACCCCTTCGCATTGGTGGTCAAGATGGTCGCACTGATGGCGATGGGGTTAGTGGTCCTCGCCTCCGACGTCTACATTCGAACCCGCAGCCGGCACCAGGGTGAGTTCTATGCTCTGTTGCTCTTCTCTACTCTGGCGATCTGCCTGCTGGGCACGGCGATCAACCTGATCATGATCTTCCTGGCCTTCGATTTCCTCAGCATCACCTCGTACATCCTCACCGGCTACCTGCGCGATGATCGGCGCTCTACCGAGGCGGCGATCAAGTATTTCCTGTACGGCGCGGCCCTTTCGGCGGTGATGCTCTATGGTATGTCGTGGTTCTACGGACTGACTGGCTCCACGGACCTGATCGGTATCGCGGCAGCCCTGAGAGAGACAGAGCGCACGTTGCGGCCGATCATCCTCCCGGCACTGATCATGATGGCGGCAGGGTTCGCGTTCAAGGTGGCAGCAGTGCCCTTCCATCAGTGGGCCCCGGACGCCTACGAGGGTGCACCGACTCCTGTCACAGCGTTCCTCTCAGTGGGGCCCAAAATCGCCGGTTTTGCGCTCATTATGCGGGTGATGTTGACTGCACTACCGATAGACCTGGAGAATCTGGCCCTGGACTGGCGAACGCTGCTGATGGCGTTAGCAGCGCTCACCATGACGGTCGGCAACCTGGTAGCGCTGTGGCAGCAGAACATCAAGCGACTATTAGCCTACTCCAGCATCGCGCAGGCCGGTTACATTCTCATCGGTGTGGTCGCAGCCTCACCCCGAGGAGTGACAGCAGTGTTGCTGTACCTGACCGCCTACGCGCTGGCCAATCTGGGGGCTTTCGCTGCCGTTATCGCTTTTTCCAACCAGACCGGCTCCGACGCCATCGAGGATTACGCCGGGCTGAGCAAGCGAGCACCGGCGCTGGCCCTGGTGCTGATTATCTGCCTGCTTTCACTGGGGGGCATCCCGCCGACGGCCGGTTTCATCGGCAAACTGTATCTCTTCTCCGCAGCAATTGAGGAGGGGTTGCTCTGGTTGGCCGTCGTCGGCGTGATCAACAGCGTCATCTCGCTGGCCTGCTACTGGAAGGTCATCCGTGCTATGTACATCGCACCGCCCAGGGAGGCCGGCATGCTTCCGGTAGCAAGCTCACTTGCGGTTGTCTTGGGATTGACTATAATAGGGGTGTTCGCGCTGGGGTTCTACCCAACGCCGTTTCTGGGGTTGTTGCAGAGCGGTGCTGCGGTTTTCTTTGGGGGGTAGGTAAGACACAGGAAGCAGGAGAGCGATGTTGACGAAAACAATTGATGTGCGCGAAGCACAGACATCTTTGAAAGAGTTGTTGCCTTTGGTGGCCGCAGGCACAGAAATCATCTTTGCGGAAGGCGGCACACCGATTGCCCGCTTGGCGCCAATTGCACTGCTCACCACACCGCGCGTAGCAGGATTGCACGCTGGGGCAATCTGGATTAGCGATGACTTCAATGAGTCACTACCAGAGGAGTTCTGGACGGGCAATGAGTGAAGATGCTCTTGGACACGCACACTTTCATCTAAGTAGGTCACAGAAAGTTCCTTACGCTTTTTTGGCCGACAGGTGCCGTTTTTTGTGGAAGAAACTTTTTGCTACCTACTTAGAGGGTCCAGCATCCCCACGCTGCACGCGAGATCGCTAAGCTCATCCTGGATAGGCGCTGGATGTGCGCCTATCCGATCACGTTGCGAGGAGGTAACCCAGTGCGAACAATTGCCGGTGCTATCAAGATAACCAGACCCTTGAACTGCCTGAGCGCGCTGGGCAGCGTCATCCTCGGAGGGTACCTCATCACCAGGTCCACCACGCCCCGGCTCTGGATTGCGGCAGCCGTGGCAGCGACGCTGACGGCGGCTGGGAACGTGGTGAATGACTACTTCGATATGGAAATTGACCGCATCAACAAACCGTTCCGCGTTCTGCCGTCCGGCCAAATGAGTCCGGCTGCCGCAGTGCGCTGGGCC
Source organism: uncultured Anaerolineales bacterium (assembly GCA_964385635.1). Classification (GTDB taxonomy): domain Bacteria; phylum Chloroflexota; class Anaerolineae; order B4-G1; family B4-G1; genus CAYLPU01. The sequence goes on along the minus strand of CAYLPU010000080.1, from coordinate 6,309 downwards.
TTGGCACTCGTGGCCATTGGCCTGGGCTTGAGCACGTTGCTCGGTGCAACGATGGCGCTCATAGCTGCAGTCACGGCCGTGCTATTATACGTGTACTCATGGAAGCTCAAATCGTCCTTCTTAATGGGCAACGCTGTGGTCAGCGTGGCGGCTGCCCTGACCGTGGTCTATGGTGGCATAGCGGTCGGCGGTGTCGGCCCCACGCTCGTCCCTGCCCTGTTGATTTTGCTATTCATATTCTGTCGCGAGATTCTCAAGACGGTCGAGGACTACGAAGGCGATTGCCAGGGAGGGGCGCGAACCATCGCTGTGGTCTTGGGTAAGACGGGCACACTGTGCGTGTTTGGTGTCCTGGCTGTGGTGGTGGCCTTTCTATCCCTGCTGCCATGGCTGTTGGGTAACATATCGGTGGCTTACCCGATACTCGTCATACCCGGTGGCGTAGTCCTGTTACTGTCGGCGGTAGTGCTACTGAAGTGGCCCACTCGACGTTACATCAGGATGGCTCTGGTGGTCACCAAGGCCGATTTGGTCTTGTGGACAGTGGCCATGTTCATAGGCGTGGGGCTCACGATCTGAGGGCAGTTTGCGCCAAGGACGAAACAGATGATGGGTGGCACGGCAGAAGAAACGAGCAGGATTGGAGGTGCCCGGCGCAAGCCGGTTCGTCTCAAAGGAAACGGGCTTGATAAGCCCTGGGGAGCGTGAATATGCGTATCCACGTGGAACTTCTGGGGCTCTCCAGGCTGGCAGCCGGGGCAAAAGAAATCGCGTTAGACCTGGAAGAGGGCACAACGTTTCGTGACATCGTGCGGCTGCTGGGAACCAGATATCCGGCAATGATCGGGAACGTGATCCAGCCTGATGGCGAGACGTTGCAGTCGCCCAACATCTTCAATCTAAACGTTAAGCGAATGATCAAAACGAACCAGATGGGTGACAGCCCCAGCGATGGTGATCGAATCATATTGATGTCTATATCAGCAGGAGGTTAAAACTATGTATGGCTACAGTGGGAAGATTCTGCACATTGATCTGGCCACGCGCAAGACTTGGGTCGAATCCAAGCCGGAGCAGTGGTACAAGATCTACATCGGCGGTGTGTCTATGGCCAGCCGGCTTTGCTGGGAGAACATTGAGGTGGGATGTGACCCGCTTTCGCCGGGCAACCCGATTTGCATCGCCAATGGTATCTTCGCCGGTACGCCGGTGCCGGTGGGAGGCAAATATGGCATGGCCTCCAAGTCGCCGTTGACCGGGTTCATCGGCGACAGCATGTCGGGGAGTTGGTTCCCGGTTGCGCTCAAGCGTACCGGTTGGGATGGTTTCGTCATCCACGGAGCCAGCGACAAATGGGTCAACGTCTTCATTGACGATGACAAGATCGAGTTCCGTGACGCATCTCATCTGCTGGGCTTGGGCACCACGGAAACCGAAGAGGCGATCAGCGAGGAATTTGGAGATGACCAGGTGCGTTCTGCCACGATTGGGCCGGCTGGCGAGAACCTGGCACGCATCGCCAACGTGAGCAACGATGGACGGAAAGCGGGCCGTACCGGCCACGGCGCGGTATGGGGCTCCAAAAAACTCAAAGCCCTTTCCATTCGCGGCACGCACGGCGTCAGCGTGGCCGATCCGGAGACGCTGTTGAAGTTGTCCTATGAGATCCTCCAGGCAGCCCAGGGTCCGCACACGCAGAAGTATCGCGTCCTGGGGACGTCGTCAAACGTGCTCAACATGAACAAGTTGGGGCTCCTGCCCACCCGCAACTATCAACAGGGCACGTTCGAAGATGCGGAACTGATAAGCGGCGAGTACCTGCACGAGCACTACAAAGCAAAGACGATCGCCTGTGCCCAATGCCCCATCGCCTGCGAGCAGGTTGGGCAGGTCAAAGAAGGGCCCTATGCCGGCGCAATGGGTCACGTCGAATACGAGTCGCTCTACGCTCTGTCGTCGAACTGCGGCGTGAACAGTTTCCCGGCGATCATCCAGGCCATCACCAATTGCAACGAGTTCGGTCTGGACACGATGAGTTCAGGCGTCACCATCAGTTGGGCCATGGAATGTTACCAGCGGGGTGTCTTCACCAAGGAAGATTTCAAGTGCGAAAAGTACCCCGATGGTTTCGAGGCGGAATTCGGCAACGGCGAGGCGGTCGTGACGCTGACCGAGATGATCGCTAACCGCGAGGGGTACATGGGCAACCTGCTGGCCGAAGGCACCAAACGCGCCAGCGCTCAGGTTGACGAAGAGCGCGGCACCGAGACCTACAAGTGGGCCATGCACATCAAGGGGCTGGAATGTCCCGGCTACGACGCGCGCACCCTGAAGACCTTTGCCCTGGGGCTGGCGGCAGGCACGCGCGGCGCTTGCCACAACCGGACGGCGGCCTACGACCCCGACATCAAGGGAGAGGTGGACCGCTTCAGCGTTGACGAGACGCGGGGCAGACTGGCCAAGAGCACCGAGGAGTACGCCGCCGTGTACGATACGCTGCCTTTGTGCAAGTTCATCCGCCGCTGCTTCACCGGCAAGGCCGACCGGGCAGGCGCATGGCCAGCCATCGCCAATCTGATCAACGCCACGACCGGCTGGGACTTCGACTACGACGCCGTGGACCTGATCGGCGAGCGAGCCCATACGATCAAGAAGGCCTTCAACATCCGCGAGGGCTGGACGCGCGAGGACGATCACCTGCCCTACCGGTGGCAATACGAACCGATGGAAGTGGGCCCTTCTGCCGGGTACGTGGTGACCGATGAAGAGTTAGAGTACCTGAAGGACATTTACTACGAGGCCAAAGGTTGGACCAAGGACGGGTTGATCCCCAAGGAGAAACTGATTGCATTGGGGATGGACGACGTTGCCGAGGAAATCGGGGTATAGGAGAGAGCCATGCCTGCATCAACTTCCAAGTACCAATACATTACGTGTGACACGAGCAAATGTGTGGGCTGCCAGTTATGCGAGTACATCTGCTCGTACATCAAGACTGGCGAGTTCAATACCTTTCGCAGTTGCATCCGCACGGTGCGCGCGCATAAGATTCTGATGACGGCGGTGGCTTGCCGTACCTGCGAGGATGCCCCTTGCGTCATCGCCTGTCCGCGCGACGCGCTATCTCAAGATCCAATCACCGGCATCATCCACATAGATGCCAATCGCTGCGACGGCTGCGCCTGGTGCATCGAGGCCTGCGACTTTGGCGTCATCTCGATCGACCCGGAGACCAAACTGGCCGAGATCTGCGACCAGTGCGAAGATGAGGAAGACGGCCCGCAGTGCGTCAAGTGGTGTCCCAAGGAAGCGCTCGAACTCACCACACCCGACCGCCGCGCGCAGCGAGCACGGCGCAAACTGGCCATTGAGGAAGTGCTGGGGCGGTAAGAGTTGAGAGGAACAGGTGGGGTGGCATGGTAATGCCACCCCACTTGCGCTGTTGGGATTTCAAATATGATTCTTAGATGCGTCCGGGGTGATCAAGAGGGCTGCGGACGGCGAGGGGGCCGCTCTCACCAAGGTGATGGCGGCGTATGACGCCGGAGCGGGGGTCTCTGGAGATGCTCCTGGCAGGGAAGGCGTACTGCCAGCACCACTCACGGTTGGCATTGGGGTACTTTCTTTCGAGGGCGGTAGGGAGATAGACGGCGCCATAGCCGTTGACCAGGTCTTGCTGGTGGAGCATACAAGCGGAGACCGGAGCCATAGAGCAGTTTGGCGACCAGTTGGTTTGTGCCGGACAAGGCGGTGATGACGGCCATGACTTCTTCCCTGGTCATGACAGTGGGCAAGCGCTTTGGTTTTTTGGCCCGGACGGCGTCGAGGGGACGTTCCAGGTCTTTATCGAGTACCTCACGATAGAGGAACAGCAAGGCGCTGCGGGCCTGGTTCTGGGCTTCGCCGTGAGCTCAGCCGAACGGTCGAGGCGGCCACGTTTTTGTCCACGGTCAGGTGGGTGAGAAACTCTTCGATTTCTGCCGCTCCCATTTCTAGCGGATGCCGTGTGTTGTGGAAAAAGATGAAACGCTCTCGACACGCATCTTATTTTTACACGCTTTGTCCGATTATGCCAAGCGTTTTGTGCGGACAAAACGCTGCATAAAACACCGAAAAGGGGGATATATGAGAAAAAGTCCGAATAAAATGCCGTAGAGGAGTTTTATGCAACAGAACGCTCGCGTAAACACACCACGCGAGGTATTATGCGAGGCAAAGTCCGCAGAATCAATAGTTGAACGAAAGGAGTAAAATGATGAAAGCAGTAAAGTTTCTCCCGTACGTTCTTGTCGTTGGCCTGCTCCTTGCTCCGGCAGGGAGCGTGGGCCTGGGTCTTGCGCAGGGGCCGGAGCCGCCGGAGGGGGAGGTGCAGCCGCGAGGAGACCTCTCCATTGAAGCGGCAGTGAGCAGCAAGTTCAGTTATCAGGGCGTGCTGAAGGAGAACGGCAGCCCGGTGACCGGCAGCCGGGATATGACCTTCCGCCTCTACTCCGACGATACCTGCTCCACCCAGGTGGGCAGCGATATCGTCGAGAGCGGCGTCCAGGTGACCGACGGCTTGTTCAGCGTGGAACTGGACGTGACGCATAGCCACTTCAACGGCCAGGGGCTGTGGCTGGAAGTAGAGGTGGGCGGCACGAAGATCGGCTGCCAGGAGATCCTGCCCGTGCCATACGCCCTCAGCCTGAAACCGGGTGCCCAGGTGATCGGCGAGCAGACCAATGGGAACGCAATCTATGCCTACAACACGGCCAGCACAGGCGGCACCACCTACGGCGTTTACGGCCGGACCGACAGCGGCGCCTTCGGGGCCAGTGGCGTGTTCGGTGAGGCCATCACCGGCAGTGCCTACGGCGTCCACGGCCGGGCCGACGGCAGCAACAGCTTTGCCAGTGGCGTGTTCGGTGAGGCCACCGGCAGCAGCAACCAAGCCTACGGCGTCCGAGGCACGAGCGCCTCCACCTCCGGCTACGGCGTGTACGGCCACGCCACCGCCGCCACCGGCACCACCTACGGCGTTTTCGGCCAGACCACGTCCTCTAGCGGCGCAGCCATCTATGGCCAAGGGGATGTGAAGCAGAACCGCGCCGGCAATGGGCTGGTCAAGGCGGCCGTCTATGTTGACTGCAACGATGATTGGTTACTAGGTGTCGTTCGTGCCTTCAACAACGTTACCTCCGACGCCATCGTCCCCTCTCCCGGACCGAGCAATGGACGCTGCACCATAGACTTTGGCTTCGACATCAGCGATCGTTACTGGGTTGCTATGGCAGTCGGTCAAACCGATTACGGTGTCACTTGCCAGTTAGGCAGCAGTAACGACCAGCTTAACTGCGGCCGCTGGCAGGCGGGCGGGGTGGACACGGATGGCTACATCATGGTGCTGGTGTACTAGCCGGCGGCCTGCCAAGTGTGGTGCGCAAGGAGATGAAACGATGAGCAAGCGAAAGATAACCGTGCTGGCCGCTGTCCTCCTCTGTAGCCTGCTGCTTGTCCTGAGCGTAGTCGAAGGGCTGTCCGGCGTCGTCCTGGCCAATGGGACGCCAGCCATAGACTGGTACGTCATCGGCGGCGGGGGCGTGCACGATCATCCCGTCCCCTACGCCCTGGACGCCACCATCGGCCAGGCGGTGGTCGGGACGGCTACGGATACCGGCTTTGAACTCTGTTCCGGCTTCTGGTGTGGCGCAGCGGTGGAGTACAAAATCTACCTGCCGCTTGTACTGCGGAACTATTGACAGTCAACCGGGCACTGGGGTGGGCTTGGGCTTGTCCCCGGTGCCCCCACAATGGTGAACTGCGCCTAACATCGCGCTGGAGCGGACGCGGCTGAGCTTAATCATTGAACGAACCTCGCTTGACAAAGTGATGACCAGACAAGTGATCTACGCGCGCACATGGGGTGTGGGCGGCTGAGCTTAATCGTTAGCCCGCTCGCATTACCGGAATGCTGAAACAGAAGGATACGTCTATGGAAGATACTAAGCTTGACCCCAAGGGTATCTTTTCCTTTCTCTCTATTACGTTTGTTGTCACTTGTGCGATTGAAGCGGGATTGATCTTGAGCGGGTTCCGCATGACGCAGTTGCCCGCTAGCTACGGTCAGTTGATCGTCGCGGCAGTCATGTGGGTGCCAGCGTTGGCAACGGTATTAACTATCAAGTTTGTTACTCGTGAAGGGTTCGCCATCGTGAATTTTCGCTTTGGGTCTTGGAAACCCTACTTAACGTCAGGCTTGCTCGTGCCAATCTGCTTTGGATATTTACCCCAAAAGTTGCACCAGTAGGTACTGTGTGAAGTTGACCTCCT
>CAYLPU010000079.1:0-23870 GCA_964385635.1 uncultured Anaerolineales bacterium | reverse complement strand
TCCCTACTCCCTACTCCCTACTCCCTACTCCCTACTCCCTACTCCCTACTCCCTATTCCCTACTCCCTATTCCCTACTCCCTATTCCCTACTCCCTATTCCCTACTCCCTATTGTGATGTCCGCTTGTGTACCGAGGTTGATTCGAGTATAATGCCAACATGTTGCCAACTCGTGTCACGTCCCCGGGTGAAGTGTAAGTACCGATGCATGAATTGTCTGTCACCCAGAGCCTGCTTGAGATCGCCCTGCGCCACGCGGAGCGGGCCAGCGCCCAGCGCATCACCCGGCTGAATCTGGTCATCGGGGAACTGACAAGCATTGTGGACGATTCGGTGCAGTTTTACTGGGACATCGTCAGCCGGGATACCATCGCCGAGGGGGCTGAGTTGCACTTTGAGCGTGTGCCGGGGACCTTGCGTTGCCTGGGCTGTGGACACTCTTTTCCCCTGGACGGTCGGAGTTACGCTTGCCCCGTCTGCGGCGAAAACCAGGTCGTCCCCGTGGGGGGTGACGACTTCCGACTGGAGAGCATTGAGGTTGACTAATAGGTGGAGGGAATTGTGACAACGCAAGTTTCTGTCGTTGAGGAGATTCTAAGCGCCAACGACCAACTGGCGGTCGCCAACCGGGAGCGGTTGGACGCTGCGGGTGTCTTCGCTATCAACCTGATGGCTTCCCCCGGCGCGGGCAAGACCAGCCTCATCATGCGCACGGTGGAGGTGCTGCGAGAGGAATTCCGCACCGGCGCGGTGGACGGCGACATCGCCACCACGCTGGACGCCGACCGGATCGCGGCGCTGGGTATCCCCACCGTCCAGATTAACACCGGCGGCGCCTGTCACCTGGACGCAGCGATGCTCCAGATCGCGCTACCGCAACTGCCGCTGGAGAAGTTAGACCTGATCATCGTCGAAAACGTGGGCAACCTGATTTGCCCCGCCAGTTTCAAACTGGGGGTACATCACAGCGTCCTCATCGCCAGCGTGCCGGAAGGGGACGACAAACCCTACAAGTACCCACCGATGTATAGGGGGGTGGATGCGGTGGTGCTAAACAAGACAGACGTGCTGGCAGCCTTCGACTTCGACATGGACTACTTCCGCCAGGGGGTGGAAGCACTCAACCCTGGCCTGGCTTTCTTTCCCCTCTCGTGTAAGACAGGGAAAGGATTGGATGAGTGGTTAACCTGGCTAAGAAATAAGATCAGGGAATTCCAGGGGGACGCCTGAGCGCTGTTTTTATCCACGAAAATCTGCGTGAATCTGCGTCCAAATCAAATCAGGATGAATCTCATTGGCATAGGTACGGTGATGTGCTATACCGTAGCAGACAGACTTAAATGACGTGCCTGGTTAGGAGGAAACGCATGAAACTTCGGGAAATATTGGAGGTTATTGAAGGCAAAGTGATTTCCAAGGATGTGGACCTGGACCAGGAGGTACAGATGGGTTGTGGTGCTGACCTGATGAGTGATGTTCTGGCCTTCACACAGGAGGGCACGTTGCTGATGTCCGGGCTTACCAATCCCCAGGTGGTGCGCACGGCCGAACTGGCCGGCGTTGTAGCCATCGTTTTTGTGCGCGGGAAACTGCCACCGCCCGAGACCGTTGCCCTGGCCGAGGAGAAGGACATCCCTTTGCTGGCATCCAGGTACATGATGTTTGAAACCTGCGGCCGGCTATACCAGGCCGGGCTGTCTGGTTGCGGCCTCTTTGAGATTACACTGCGTCAATGGCATCTCACCTTCGGGAATAATATGAAAGGCTAGTTGTGGAGAAGAAGCCAACCCAGGAGATCACGAGACTCCAGGAACTGACCTACGAACTGATCGTCGGGCAGGCAATGTCCCCGAAGACTATCACCGTGTCCCCCCACGACACCATGGCTCAGTTTCGTGAGGTCTTGCGCGTGAACCGCATCTCCGGCACGCCAGTGCTGGAAGACGGGGAGATAGTAGGCATCATCAGCATTGAGGACCTGATCAAGGCGCTGGCGGCGGGGGAACTGGCTGCCACTGTGGATGAGAAGATGTGCCGGCGACTGGAGACGCTCTACGCCGACGAGCCGCTCGTGAGTGCTGTTGACAAGTTCGCTCGTCTCAAATTCGGGCGCTTCCCCGTCGTGGACCGGGAGGGGCACCTGGTGGGGGTCATTACCCAGGGCGACATCATGCACACGCTGCTTCGCAGGCTGGAGGTGGACTACCGCGCGGAGGAGGTCCACCGCTACCGTGCCAGCCATATCTTCGAGGACATCGTCGCCGACGAGGCGGCCCTGGTGTTTGGTTACCGCATCATAGGCCGGGATTTCGACCGGGCGGGGGCGGCCTCTGGCAACCTCAAGACCACCCTGAGCCGCCTGGGCTTTGACCCGCGTATCATTCGCCGCGTCGTCATCGCCACCTACGAGGCGGAGATAAACATTGTCGTCTACACCGATGGGGGGGAGATTGTGGCCGAGGTGCGATCCGACCGCATCCGTATTGAGGCGCTTGACAATGGGCCTGGCATCCCCGACATTGATCTGGCCATGCAGCCCGGTTACTCCACCGCGCCCGAATGGGTTCGCGAGATGGGGTTCGGCGCTGGGATGGGCCTGCCCAACATCAAATCCTGTAGCGATCAGATGAAACTGGAATCAACTGTCGGGGTGGGAACGCGGCTGGAGGTCATCATTTACGCGGATGAAACGGGATAACACAGAAGGAGGGAGAGATGAAACTCAGAGAAGTTGTCAACACTACCGGCCTCACGGTTCGGACCACTGCACAGCGGTTAGATGTTGAGGTAACCGGGGGGTACGCTTCGGACCTTCTGAGTTGCGTATTGGCCAAGGCTCAGAAGGACAATCTATGGGTCACATTGCAGGCTCACCCTAATATCGTCGCCATGGCCTCGCTTCTCGACCTGGCCGGTATCATCGTCACTGAGGGCCAGGAACTCGATGCCAGCACCGTGGAGAAAGCCAATGAGAAGGACGTCTGTATCATGACCACCGACCACGCCACCTTCACCATCGTCGCCAGGTTGGCCGAACTGGGTGTGCCCGGAGTGGACTGAGGCTGCTCAAACTATCACTACCTGCTGGCCCTCGTGTAGATATCATCTCTGTTGCCCGCTCTATGGATGCCGGCTGCGACAACCCAGACCACGCCGGTCTCTGTCTCGTAGCGATAGATAATACGGCACCTTTGGACAAATGACACGAATTTGATCATGAATTCGGGGAAAGAAACCGGGTTTTTCAGAAAAAACCCGGTTTCTGATCTACTGAAGGAGGAAATCTGAGTGTTGACCGCTGGCAGCGTCCTTCAAAACCGCTACCGCATCGTCTCCCTCCTGGGCCAGGGAGGCATGGGCGCGGTCTACCGGGCCTGGCATCTCCACTTTGACATCCCCGTGGCCCTCAAGGAGATGACCCCCCAGTCCGGCCTGGATCCCCGCACACTGGCCCAACTCCGTCGCCAGTTCCAGCAGGAGGCTGCTGTCCTGGCGCGCCTGAACCACTCCTCCCTGGTCCGCGTCACCGACTTCTTTGAGCAGGGAGGCAGCACCTATCTGGTGATGGACTTCGTGGAGGGGGAGAACCTGGCCGACCGCATCGGGCGGGAGGGTGCGCTGCCGGAACAACAGGTGCTGGCCTGGGCCGGCCAGTTGCTGGACGCACTGGCGTATTGCCACGCCCAGGGGGTGCTTCACCGGGATGTGAAGCCGCAGAACGTCGTCATCACCCCGGAGGGGAAGGCGGTGCTGGTTGACTTCGGGCTGGTGAAGTTATGGGACCCGAACGACCCACGCACGCGGACGGCTATGCGGGGGATGGGGACGCCGGAGTACGCCCCGCCAGAGCAATACGGCGTCCGGCCGGGCCACACCGGCCCCCGCAGCGACCTCTACAGCCTGGGGGCGACGCTGTACCACGCGCTGGCGGGCCAGGCCCCGCCGACGGCCACCGACCGCATGGCAGACCCGGAGTTATTCGTGCCGCTGCGGGATCTGAATCTCCGCGTGAGCCGGGAGACGGAGGCGGCGGTGCTGCGGGCGCTGGAATTGGCCCGTTCGCAGCGCTGGCAGAGCGCGCAGGAGATGGCGGCGGCGTTGGGCGGCGGAGCGGTCGCCCCGGCTCCTCCGGCCCCACCGAAGCGGAAGCCGACGAAAGTGATGCCGGCCGCAGTCCCCTCCCCCTCTCCCGGAATCGGGAGAGGGGGCCGGGGGGTGAGGGCCGTACCGGGGTGGGCCTGGGCGCTGGGTGGACTGGCCCTGGTGGCGCTGGTGGTGGGCGTGCTACTGCTGGGGGGAGGCGAGGCGATGCCGACGCCGGAGGTCCCGGAACCTACCGAGCCTTCAATAGAGGCGCGGCCCACAGAGCCGCCCCAGGCCCCAACCGCAACGCCGCAGCCTTCCGCTACGCCCGCCGGCCCCAGCCTGGGCGACACCTCGACCCGCCCCGCCGACGGGATGGTGATGGTCTACGTGCCGGCGGGGGAATTCGAGATGGGCAGCGACGACGACAGCGTGGACTACGCGCTGCAACTGTGCAACGAGGACGATGGCGACTGCGAGCAGGCGTGGTTCGAAAATGAGCAGCCGGTGCACACCGTAACGTTGGACGGCTTCTGGATAGACCAGGCCGAGGTGACCAACGGACAGTTCGCGGCCTTCCTGAACGAGCGGGGCAATCAGGTAGAAGGGGGAGTGACCTGACTGGACTTGGAGGACGATGACTGCCTGATCGAGCGGGTGGACGATGAGTATCAGCCCAAGAGCGGCTATGCCGACCATCCGGTGATCGAGGTGTCCTGGTACGGGGCAGTGGCCTACTGTGAGTGGGCAGGGGGGCGGCTGCCGACGGAGGCGGAGTGGGCGTACGCGGCGCGGGGGCCGGAGGCGAGGGTCTTCCCGTGGGGAGATGAATGGGATGAGAATCGTCTCAACTCCGTGGGAGCAGGACCAGGTGATACGACGGAAGTGGGCAGTTACCCGGCGGGTGCCAGTTGGTGCGGGGCATTGGATATGGCCGGCAACGCCTGGGAATGGGTGGCCGATTGGTATGGAGACTACCCCTCCGGGGCACAGGCGAATCCCACAGGGCCTTCTTCTGGGGAGTACAAGAGGATGCGGGGCGGTTCGTGGTACGACGGTCGGCACCGCGCCCGCTGCGCCTACCGCTACGGGTCCCATCCCGTCAATTGGTACGACTATGTGGGGTTTCGTTGCGCCAGGGTCTCTCATGAGTGAGTCATCTGTCGTCTGTCGTTTGTCATCTGTCATTTTGCCTAATCCGCGCGAAGCGTGGTCGCGGGTGGTGAGAAATGAGGTTTCTCGCAATAGCGCAAAACCCGCCCTGTCACCCTGAGCGAAGCGAAGGGTCTCCACCACCGTAATAAGGAGATTCTTCGCTACGCTCAGAATGACGGTCAACCGTCAGGGCGACTTCTGCGGCACTGCTGTTTTTCGTATAGCGGGCGGGCAACAGGCAACACGTTCCATGAAAACCTACAAAATTGTCTTCACGTGTTTTGAGGCTGCAATGACCTTATCACTACTCAGAATCGGAACGCCCAGATACCTGGCGGTGGCTACGATGATGCGGTCATGGAGTTCGGGGACATCGTCTACACCCACAGCAACCTGGACAATATCGGTGTCTACCGGTACAATCGTATAGTTCGTGCTGCCTTGAATGTGATCGATCAGTTCATTCAATGGCAAGTCAATTCTCCTGGCCTCGGCCAGGTAGAGCACTTCCATCAAGGAGATAGCGGATAGGTAAATGTGATGCTGGCCAGCATCGGCTTCATCGAGGATACGCGCCGTCTGGCGGCCCAAGGCGGGATGTTGCCGCAGATGACGAACGATAGCAACAGTGTCTGCCAGGAATTCCATCGCGTTCACACCTTGCGTAGAAGTTGGGCGCTGACTCGTTGGCGCAGATGACGAATGTCCTGGTCGGTGACGTCAAAGGGAATATCAGCCCAGAGACCCTTAAGTTTCACCACTTCTCGCCCTTGCTCGGCCTTGTGCTTGTATTTGTGTTTGAGATAGTCGAGGAATTGGATCAGTTCGTCAAACCCGCTTGGGGGTAGTTCATTGAGGGCCTGATAAATCTGTCGTTCGACTGCCACAGGCTGGTTAGTACTCATTGTCGCTGCTCCTGTTTGCCTGATTGATGTATACCCAAGATAATTATACCATCAAGCGAGAGGATGTTCAACTGGAACAGTCTCTCACGGCCTTAGACCAAACCAACAAACGAGTGTGGTAGGTTCGATGTCACGGATGCACAGAGGCATCACCGGAGGTGACCTGACCGGGATCGTGCTGGCGGGAGGGGCCAGCCGGAGGATAGGGCGCGACAAGGCCTTCCTGGAACTGGGCGGCCGGCCGCTGATCAAGGTCGTCATCGAGCGGATGGCCCAGGTGTGCGCCGAGGTGCTGGTCGTGGCAGGCGATGTGCGGCCTTACGCCAGCCTGGGGGTTCCGGTGGTGGAGGACCGCTTCCGTGGGGTGGGAGTGCTGGGGGGACTGCACGCCGGGTTGGAGGCCGCGGCTCACGAGTTGGCCCTGGCCGTAGGCTGCGACATGCCCTTCCTGAACCCCGACCTCCTGCGGGCCTTCGCGGTCTGGGCGGAGGGGTTCGACGTGGCTGTGCTGCGCCACGGGGATGAGAAGCACGTGGAGCCTCTCCATGCGGCCTACCGGCGCACCTGTCTCTCAGCGATGGAGGCAGCCATCCGCGCCGGGCGGCGGCGCATCATCTCCTTCTTTCCCTATATCCGGGTCCGCTACGTAGCCCCGGAGGATGCGACCCCGCTTGACCCCGACCTGCGTTCCTTTCGCAACGTTAACACGCCCGGAGAGTGGGAGACCGTGCAGATGGAGTGGTCGGCGAACAATGCAACAAGGAGGCTGGACAGCAATGGGACGCAGTGGTAAAACCTGCAATCTCCAATCTCCAAAGCAGACACCATGCCCCGTCAACCGGCGGCGGACTGCTAGCAATCCCTCAGCACGATGGGCAGGTAGAGGTGCTGCCGGGCTACCACACACGTCACGCCGGATGTCTCGTCGCCGGCAATGATGGTCGCCGGTGCACTACCACTTAGCGCACGATCATAACTCCAACACCCGACAACGTAGTCGCCCGACGGTAACCCGCAGAAGACGAACGAGCCGTCATCTTCTGGCCATGCCCCCGTCCCCAGCGTATCCTGGTCATAATAGAACTCTGCCCGGTTGCCTGCTGAGTCATAGACCCGCAGCCATCCTGCCCACGACCCCAACAACAAGCCGCTTATGTCGGTGACCTGACCCGAGACGCACCCGCCCAGGTTCAGAGCGGCGTTGACGTCGGGTACCGTTGTATCGACGGTGACAGTGACTGAGGTGGCGTCGGTCCGCGCGAGTACGCCATCGAACCACTCTGGCACGTATGGGTTCTCTACGAATCTGACCTCGTAGTCACCCAATAGCCCGCAGATCTCGTACTCACCATTGGGGTCGGTATAGTCACGGTGGTAGTCTTCCACGTAGACGGCATAGACCCATACTTCCACACCTGAGAGGTTCGTCCCGTCGGCAGTCACCACGCCGCTGATGCACCCCCTCGAGCCTAGCCAGGGCAGGGGCAAGACGACATTGACGTCCGTAGTCGTCATTCCGGCGTTGACGGCTATGACATCGGCACTGGCATACGAGGTTCGATTGTCGTACCATTCGGGGGCGTATTGAGGGGCGTCTGCGCTTTCGACAAACAGGATCTTGTACGTGCCCGATGGCACATGCGTGACATGGGCAGTCGTGGAGCCATCTCCCCAGAAACGGTAGTCATACACCAGCGCACCTGACTCCGCGTCATAGAAGTATATGCACACATTGTCGCCGGAGTCCAACGGCGACAGATCCATAGGCCAAGAACGTTCCATAATCGTTCCGGTGATGGTGCCCAGGCTGACAAACGGCGTCAGGGTCGCGTTGACGTTGGGCGTCGTGATCCCAGCGGTGACGGCCACAGGATTGGCCTGGTTCCAGTCCGATTTGTCGTCGTAATACTCATCGTCGTAAAAGTCGGAGGGGTCCCAAAACCAGACCTTGTAATCGCCCGTACCCAACCCGCCGACGCGGTAGTTGCCAGAGAGGTCGGTGGCGCCGGTACTGTTTGTTACCAGGCCACCTGACTGGTCGTAAACGAGCACCAACACCGTTATCGGCACCGGCAAGCCGGTGCTCTCATCGGTCACCACGCCGGTGATCACCCCGGCAGCGGCCACGTTGGCATTCACGGTCGTCGTCTGCCCGGCGGTGACGGTTACGCTGTCAGCCTCGGCTTGCGAATCCCGGTCCTGGTACCACTCCGGCGCAACATCACGATTCCAGTCAAACCATACCTTGTACGTGCCCGCCCGCAGACTGACGGCATACTGACCGTTGGCGTCAGTGCCCTTCCCGCCACCATAGCTTCCATCAGCGGAGTAGACATCTACCCATACGCCGGCAACCGGCGGGCCGCCCCCATCAAACTTCACCGTACCGCTGATCACGCCGGCCTTGTCCAGAGAAGCGTTGACGTTGGGCACCATCCCCCCTCCGGAAAGATCAATGGCGTCGGCGGCGGAGAAGTAGTACTCGTCGTCGTACCATTCTGGGGCGTATGAAGGTGCATTAAACCACACCTTGGCCTGGTCAAAGGGGGCGGTGACGGTGGCTGTATAGTAACCACTGGCGTCGGCAAGACCCGACGCTCCACCAATACTCGCATAGGACACGGCATCATAGACGAGTACATCCGCCCCTGCCAGCGGCGTGACGCCGTCCGCCTGCATCACCCGTCCGGTGATGGTTGCGGTGGAGAGGAACAGGACACCCACGCCACCGGTGGTGGGTGGAGGTGGTGGCAGGGTGTCGCGCACGTCCAGCACGCCAGGCAGATGGCGCAGTCTACCCCAGGCTCTGGGCCGGGCCACGACTCGCAGCCCTGGCACGGCGGCCAGTGTACTGGACCGTGGGGTTTCATCGAAACTGAGAATCCCTCCCCCGCCCTGGAGCGCAGCCAGACCCTCCAGCAGCGGTGGCAAGACCTCGTCAACCGGCCTGGCAGTGTCGAGGATCAGCCAGCGAACCTCGACCTCAAGTTCTGGCGGTGCGTCAACTCCTGGGGACGTTGACCATCGCTCCTCCCCCGGCCCGCGTCCCTGGGCCAGGGCCAAGCCTACCACCAGGCTCATCGCGAATGCCAGGCCCAGCGACAGGGTCAGGGCTACTGCAATCGTCCGTCGTTGTGTGTACTCGTGTTTCATAATTCTCCTCCTTACTCTACCCAACTACCAGCACCCCCGTCCCGTCAATCTCGCTCCGCTTGAGGGCCAGGAGGGCCTCGTTGGCCTCCTCCAGCGGAAAGGTCTGCACCGTCGTGCGGATGGGGATCTGGGCCGCCACCTGCAGCAGTTCAAGAGCATCCTGCCGGGTGAAGTTGGCCACGCTGCGCACCGTCCGCTCCCAGTAGAGCAGCCGGTCGTAGTCCAACTCCGGGATGGGAGTCATCGTCACCCCGGCCAGCGACAGCGTGCCGCCCCGCTCCAGCACCCGCAGCGCTTCCGGCACCAACGAGCCCGCCGGAGCGAAGATGATGCTGGAGTGCATCTTCGCCGGGGGCGTGTCTTCTGCCCTGCCTACCCACACTGCCCCTAGTTCCCGTGCCAACCGCTGGTGGCCCTTGCTGCGGGTGAAGACATAAACCTCGCAACCCCAGTGGCGGGCTACCTGGATGGTGACGTGGGCCGAACCTCCGAAGCCGTAGAGCCCCAGCCGCTGCCCGGGCTGAATCTCGCTCAGCCTGAGCGCCCGGTAGCCGATGATGCCGGCGCAGAGGAGTGGCGCTGCCTCCACGTCGGAGAAGCCCTCCGGGATGGGGTAGGCGAAGTCCTGAGGGACCACCATCGCCTCGGCGTAGCCGCCGTCGGCGTGCAATCCCGTGAACTGCGCCTCCTCGCACAGGTTCTCCAGCCCCCGTTGGCAAAACTCACACTCGCCGCAGGTGCGATGAAGCCAGGGCACCCCCACCCGCTGGCCCTCCCCGAAACGAGTCGCCCCTTCCCCCCGCGCCTCCACCACGCCCACGATCTGGTGGCCGGGAACCAACGGCAGTTTGGGCAGTGGTAAGTCCCCCTCCACCGTGTGCAGATCGGTGCGGCAGACCCCGCAGACCCGCACAGCAAGGCGAACCTCACCAGGGCGGGGCTCCGGCGTGGGCAGGTCTACCAACTCCAGCGGCCGTTCCTCGGCCGGCCTGATTTCACGCAGAAGCATTGCCTTCATATCGCTCTCCTTGCTCATAGATGTGCCTTGCCGCGCACTTGAGTATATCAGAGAGAAGCCGATGTGACAACCGACGGCTACGCAAATAGAACACGGATCAGCACGGATCATACGGATGTACGCAGATAAAGATAAAAAATCTGTGAGAATCCGTGTCAACGGTGTCAACGGATACAGAGGATGCGGCCAGTTCATCTGTGTATATCCGTGTGCTATTTGTGCCTGTTTTGGGAAGAGCCTGAGCAGTTACGACACCGGCGGGTATTGGATGCGGAATGATGCACCCGCCGAACCTTGACACCGCTCGCCGTCGTGGTACAATCCCACGGTGTTCGTGCCAAGAACCTGACCAAGCAACAAAGGAGCAGATAGTTGAGCGAACCTTATTACGATGTCATTCGACCCCACGGTGGGACGCTGGTAGACCGCACCCTGCGCGGTGAGATGCAGGAGGCTGTGCGGGAACGGGCCGAGCGGATGGTCAAAGTCCCGCTGGACCAGATGGGCCTCTCCGACCTGGAACTTCTGGCCATCGGTGCTCTCAGCCCCCTCACTGGCTTCATGCTCAAGGCAGACTACGACCGCTGCGTCGAGGACATGCGGTTGGTCAACGGGACACTCTGGTCTGTCCCTGTCACCCTGGCGGTGGAGGAAGACCTATCCGGCCGCATCCAAGAGGGGCAGGAGGTGGCCCTCTGCGAGGGAGAGCGCGTCCTGGCAGTGATGGAGGTGGCCGAGAAGTATCCCTACGACCGGAAGGTCAAAGAGCGAGAAGCCAGCGAGGTTTACCGGACCACCGAGGAGGCCCATCCGGGCGTGGCCCGGCTTTACCGTCGGGGTGAGGTGCTCCTGGGCGGTGACATATGGCTGGTGGACTGGCCCAGTGCCGTCCAGACCGAGTTCCCCGAACTGCGCCACACCCCCGCTCAGACGCGGCGGATGTTCGCCCGGCGGGGTTGGCGGTCGGTCGTGGGCTTCCAGACGCGCAATCCCATCCACCGCGCCCACGAGTACATCCAGAAGACGGCGCTGGAGATTGTGGACGGTCTGTTCCTCCACCCGTTGGTCGGCGAGACCAAGAAGGACGACATCCCGGCCGAGGTGCGCATCGCATCCTACCAGGCCATCCTGCGCGATTACTACCCTGCCGAACGGGTGCTCCTGGGAGTCTTCCCTGCCGCTATGCGATACGCCGGACCCCGCGAGGCCATCTTCCACGCCATTGCCCGCAAGAACTACGGTTGCACCCACTTCATCGTCGGGCGTGACCACGCTGGCGTGGGCAAATACTACGGCACCTATGACGCCCAGAACATCTTCGACGAGTTCCCGCCGGAGGATATCGGCATCGTCCTGTTCAGGTTCGAGCATGCCTTCTACTGCAAGAAATGCGGCGGGATCGTATCCGCCAAGACCTGCCCCCACGGGCCGGAGGATCGGGTGTTTCTGAGCGGTACTCAAGTGCGCCAGATGCTGGAGCGAGGAGAGATGCTGCCCGAGGAGTTCACGCGCCCTGAGGTCGCCCGCGTGCTGTTGGAAGGAGTAAAGCATCGGAATGATGCATAGCGCGTGAAACGTGAAAAAGGCTTGCGAATCACGCTTCACGTTTCACTGATTATCAGGAAGTGAGTGATGCTCAAACTATTCAAGCGCCATAAACATCGCAAAGTCTTCGTCGCGGGCCTCGACTGCGCCCCGCCAGCAGTGCTGTTCCACACAAGCGCAGAAAACAGCCTGGGACTGAAAGATCAACTCCCCAACCTGGGCCGGCTGATTGACGAGGGGATCTACGGGTCACTCTCCAGTTCCATCCCCTGCATCACCGTCCCCGCCTGGACCTCAATGCTATCCAGCAAGGACCCTGGTATGTTGGGCTTCTACGGCTTCCGCAATCGGGCTGACTATTCCTACGACCGGATGACCATCGCCACCGCCAACACCATCCACGAAAAGCGGGTCTGGGACATCCTGAGCGGGGCCGGCAAGACCTCCACCGTCGTCGGTGTGCCGCAGACCTACCCCATCAAGCCTCTTAAGGGGCATCTGATCAGCAGTTTCCTCACCCCCAGCACCGACCGGCAGTACACCTTCCCCCAGGAACTGCGCTACGAGATCGGCCAGGTGCTGGACGGTCAGCCCTACGACGTGGACGTGCCCCAGTTCCGCACCGAGGACAAAAATCACCTGCTGCGGCAGATCCAAGAGATGACCGAGAAACGGTTCGCGGTCATCAAGTATCTGCTGCGGGAGAAGCGGTGGGACTTCTTTATGTTCGTGGAGATCGGCCTGGACCGCATCCACCACGGGATGTGGAAGTACTGGGACCCCGGTCACCTCAAACACGAGCCGGGCAACCCCTACGAGAACGCCATTCCCGACTACTATCGCTACCTGGATCGTGAACTGGGGGAGATCATGGGGATGCTGGACGACGACACAGTGGTGATGGTCGTCTCCGACCACGGGGCCAAGGCGATGGAAGGTGGCTTCGCCGTCAACGAGTGGCTCCGCCGGGAAGGGCTGTTGGTCCTGAAGGAGGAACCCCGGTACGAGGGCCTGGTTCCCTTTGAGAAGGTGGAGGTAGACTGGGAGAAGACCACCGCCTGGGGGGCCGGGGGCTACTACGCCCGCGTGTTCCTGAACGTGGAGGGGCGGGAGCCGCTGGGGAAGATTCCTGCCCGCGATTACGAAAAAGTACGGGACCAGGTCAAGGAAATGATTGAGGCCCTGCCCGACCACGAGGGCAAACCGATGGGCTCCGTGGCTTTCAAGCCGGAGGAACTGTACCAGGAGGTGCGCAACGTCGCCCCCGACCTGATGGTCTACTTCGGCAACCTGCGCTGGCGGTCGATAGGCTCCTTCGGCCTGCCCGACCTCTATACCTTCGAGAACGACCTCGGACCGGACGACGCCAACCACGACCAGGACGGTGTTTTCGTCCTCTGGGACCCACGACAAGATCGTGGCGGGCGGTACGCGGAGGGACTGCAACTGATGGACGTGGCCCCCACGGTGCTGGACCTGATGGGGGTTCCGCTGCCACCGGATATGCAGGGTCGGGTGGTGCAATAGACACAATTGGTTCGGCTTTTGCTGTGTCTAAGGGCTACAACTAATGAGGGAGATGAATCCAACTGGGGGCGGTAAAAGCCCCCTTTCGTTGTTGATGTGGGCAGCCCTGGTCGCCGTGCTGGCGGCAGTGGCCTACCTGACTGGGGCAGGGCTGGCACAGCGTTGGATAGGGCCGTCCCTGGCGCTTCCCAGCGAGACGCAGATTCCGACACGGGTTCCGGCGCAGACTCCAATACAGGCTGCCGACTGCCTCACACCGGGTGAGCCAGCGGAGGGAACCTTGGGAGCGGAGGCCGGGGAGGAATGGCAGTTTCAGGGCCGCGTAGGCCAATCCGCCACCATTGAAATGTGGCTCCATCCAGGCTCCGGCTCCAGTGTGGAGACCGAACTAGCCGTCCACTTGCTTAGTCCCGACGGAACTGTGCTGGCAAATGAGACAGGCTCCGTGTTCCTGCCCCCCTATCTGTTCGAGCCGCGCCTGCCAACCACCGGCCTCTACCGCGTACAGGTGGCGCCGGTCTCAGGTGCGCCGGGCCGATACTCCCTTATGCTCACCCTCTCAGATGCACCCGCGCCAGTCATACCAGGCGTAACCCCTCCTCCACAGCCGACTATGGCAACCCCTGGCGGTCACGCCGTTGCTGACCAAGGGCTGTTCCAATGGCCCAGCACACGGCGCGCGATCTCCGGCTGGACATTCCATGATCCTCGCAACCCGGGCCACATTGGCCTCGACATCGCCGCCAGGATGTGGGACCCCATCGTCGCGGTGGCGGACGGGGTGGTGGTCTTCGCCGAGTGGGGGGGCGGCTACGGCAACCTGGTCATCGTGGACCACGAGAGCGGCTGGCGCTCCTACTACGCACATCTTACGGAGATTGTGGTCGAGTTTGGGCAGGAAGTACGACAGGGAGAACTCCTGGGCGGGGCGGGCACCACCGGCTACTCCACCGGACCGCACCTGCACTTCGAGTTGCGCTACCAGGGCCGGCCGGTGGACCCCCACGTCCATCTGCCGTAGGTACGAGACCGCAACCCCTGCGGGCGAGTTTCATCAACTTTATGGACCGCCAGGTCATCGCCACGCTGGCTCCCCATCAGCACTCGTGGGGTCGCTGATTTGAAGCAAACCCTGATGGTAACTGCTCAGCTAGTCACAAATAGAACACGGATCAACACGAATCACACGGTTGTACGCAGATAAAGACAAAAAATCTGTGAGAACCCGTGTCAACGGATGCGGCCAGTTCATCCGTGTGTATCCGTGTGCTATTTGTGCCTGTTTTGGGAAGAGTCTGAGTAGTCACCCCTGATGAAAAGATAGGTGAATGATGAAACGTAAGTTCTGGCCTTTTCGGATACAGCCCTCGACCCGGTCCTTCGCACGGGAAGCGCGGCGCACGCCGGGCTACTCCCTGCTCGACTGGCTGCACGGCTACATCTACGTACGCTGGCTCTACCTGTATATTAGCATCGGAACCGAAGAGCATCCCCTGGTCCGACGCTTCGGGCCGCTCGTGCGTTGGCTGGATGGGCTGTTTCCCTCCATGTCGGCCGATGACCGTTTGGCCGAGCATGTTCGTCCAAGCGCGCACGTCGAAGGCCCACGACGTAGTCCCGCCCGCATCACCTTCGCCGACACATACCACGGCAAGGTCGTCCCCCTGGAGGCAGCGACGCAACTGGTCACGG
Organism: uncultured Anaerolineales bacterium; assembly: GCA_964385635.1. Lineage (GTDB taxonomy): Bacteria > Chloroflexota > Anaerolineae > B4-G1 > B4-G1 > CAYLPU01. Next base: position 8,792 of record CAYLPU010000079.1, on the reverse strand, counting down.
TGGGAGAGGAGATCCGCCTGACCGACCTGGAGCAAGTGATCCCCTACGCCCACGCCCGCGACATTGTGCTGCAGAACCCCGACCACATCGTTGTCCTGGATTGCCCCTGCCGCGCTTCCCGCCCCAATCCCTGCCAACCCATTGACGTCTGCCTCATTGTCGGCGAACCGTTCGCCAGTTTCGTCGCCGAGCACCACCCCCGCCGCTCTCGCTGGATCACCCCCGGGGAGGCGGTGGAGATCCTGCGTGCCGAGGACGAGCGCGGCCACGTGCACCACGCCTTCTTTAAGGACGCTATGCTGGGCCGCTTCTACGCCATCTGCAACTGTTGCGCCTGCTGCTGCGGGGCGATGCAGGCCCATCGGCACGGCACTCCGATGCTGGCCTCTTCCGGCTACGTCGTCGGCGTGGATGCCGACTTGTGCGTCGGCTGCGCCATCTGCGCCGACTTTTGCCAGTTCGGAGCACTCTCGGTGAGCGACGGCACCGCTGCCGTGGACACCAGCGCCTGTATGGGCTGCGGCGTGTGTGTCTCCAAGTGTGCACAGGGGGCGCTTGCGCTCGTGCGCGATCCGGCCAAGGGCGAGCCTTTGGAGATCCACGGACTCAACAGAGGTCTAGAGAGAGGGTTCACTACTGGTGCTGCGTGATTTTGACTTCTATGCAATGCTGGACTATACTAAACGAATGACTGCCAACAGGAAGGTCGCCAATGGCGCGCTTTGACGTGATCGGCCTCGGTGTGTCCACGGTGGACATCGTCGCTCTCGTGGATCATTTTCCTGCGAAAGAAGGTGTCCAACGCGCGGTCGATATGACCGTCCAGGGCGGAGGCCCAGTGGCTACGGCGATTGTTACGCTCGCCAGGTTGGGTGCAAGGGTGGCCATGATTGATGTGCTTGGGGATGACTGGAGGGGAATGTTTATCCTGGAAGAGTTCCAGAGAGAGGGCGTGTGCACCGACCATGTCGAGGTGAGCAAAGGTCACACCTCCTCAACCGCCTGCGTCCTCGTTCGCAAAGACAGCGGCGCTCGGTCAATCGTGTACTCTCCGGGAACTGCGCCGGATTTGCCGCCCGCAGATGTCCCTCCCTCCGTGATCGAGTCCGCCAGGTTCCTGCACGTCAATGGTCGCCACTGGGATGCATGTCTACAGGCGAGCCAATGGGCCCGTGACGCAAATGTCCAGGTCTCGTTCGACGGTGGCGCCCACCGATATCGTCCGGAGATGAAACAACTTGTGCCTCTCACGGACATCTGCATTGTCGCCCGCGACTTTGCCGAGAAGTATACGCAACAAACGGATGTCCGGAGAACCGCTGAGATACTCCTGAGAGATGGCCCAAGGCTGGTCGCGATAACCGATGGCAGGAGGGGGAGTTGGATTCATCCACGGAAGGGGCGGCCCTTTCAGCAACCGGCGGTTCTACTTCCAAGTGTCGTGGACACGACCGGGTGCGGCGATAGTTATCACGGGGCATTCCTCTTCGGTCTACTCAAGGGGCTTGAATTGGAAGAAACCGCTTCTTTGGCAAGCGCGGTAGCCGCGTTGAACAGCCAACACCTTGGCGGTCGAATAGGAATACCCACATCTGAACAAGTAAAGCCGTTTCTCTCGAAGATACGTCGTTATGGGGGGCAAAGGGATGTTTCTGTTTCTCTCTAAATTCCTGCCCTTGCTCGTCTACCCGTTGGGTCTCGCCTGTGTTTTGATAGTACTGGCCCTTGTGACCTACCGGCGGCGGCGCTGGCAGATGGGCAGTTTGGTTCTGGCGCTTTTGTTACTGTGGCTGGGCGGCAACCGTTGGGTATCGCTGAGTCTGGTGCGCTCTTTAGAGTGGCGCTATCTGCCGTCAGCGGAGATGCCAGGCGCGGATGCAATCGTGGTGCTTGGCGGCGGCACCCGATCTGCTCAGTTCCCCCGGCCAACCGTGGAGCTCAATGAGGCGGGAGACCGCGTGCTCTATGCCGCTTGGCTCTACCGGCAGGGGAAAGCCGCACATATCCTCCTCAGTGGTGGGAACATCGCCTGGTTGGGACCGCAAACCCCGGCGGCGGAGAATATGGCGGCCATTCTGGAGATGATGGGCGTACCCGATGCAGCGGTGTGGTTGGAATCTACCTCTCGCAACACGTACGAAAACGGTATCAACAGCCGCGAAATCCTGGAACAGGAGGGGATCAAACGGATTCTGTTGGTTACCTCGGCCACGCATATGCCACGGGCGGTGCGCGTCTTCGAACGCCAGGGACTTGAGGTGATCCCCGCCCCAACCGATTTCCTGGTGACTCAGGCTGACTGGCAATATCTCAGAGAAGCCGGCTTGCATACACAACTGATCAATCTGTTGCCCAGTGCCGGCAACCTGGAATTGACAACCCTTGCCCTGAAGGAGTACATCGGTATTGCCGTCTACAGGCTACGGGGTTGGCTATAGTGTTTATGTGGACAGAAGTGTGGTAAGATGGAGAAGATGCGACTGTATCAAGAGAACAAACTAGTGGAAAATGAAGAGGAAGTAAGCGGTGAGAAATACCTGCTGACCAAGGCGGCCGAGCAGGGTTTCGTCACGTATAGTGACATCCTGACCGCTTTTCCTCAGGTGGAAAAGAACCTGGGGGAACTAGAGGATATCCTGGCTGACCTGGTAGAAGCCGGCATTGGGGTAGGCCCACCGGAAGAAGAGAAAGAGCAAGAAGCGGGGTCGCTCCAGAAACCTGGTCGGACTGACGCGGCGGCCGATCAGGAAGCGTACTTCGACACGGTTGCAACAGACGATACAATCGGCCTCTACATCAAGGAGATTGGACAGGTGCCCCTGCTCACGGCCGCACAGGAGGTCACGCTCGCCAAGCGTATGGAGGCCGGTCGAATTGCTCAGGCGGACTTGGACCAGAATGGTCCTCTCAATCCGGAAGACCAGGCCGAATTGAGGAGAGATGTGCAGGACGGTCTGTCTGCTCGTGAGCACCTCATTCGCGCCAACTCTCGCCTGGTGATCAGCGTGGCCAAGAAGTACATCGGCCGCGGCGTCCCCTTCCTCGACCTGATCCAAGAGGGCAACATCGGGCTTATCCGTACTGCCGATAAGTTCAACTACCGGTTGGGAAATAAGTTCTCGACTTATGCAACCTGGTGGATCCGGCAAGCGGTCACGCGCGCGATCGCCGATCAGAGCCGCACAATCCGTGTGCCGGTCCACATGGGGGACCAGATCAACAGACTGCTGCGGGCCTCCCACCGGCTGACGCAGGAACTGGGACGCGGGCCCGCCCCTGCGGAGTTGGCCGCCGCCCTGGAGATTTCCACACGCAAAGCAGAGGAACTGATGAGAGTGGCGCGCCGCCCTCTCTCGCTGGAGATGCCCACCAACAACGAGGGGGAGAGCGAGTTGGGTGATTTCATCCAAGACGAAGACAGCCCTGCTCCGGACGAGGAGGTGAGCTCTTCGATGTTGCGGGAGTTGCTCCACGAGATGCTACAGGTTCTCCCGCCGCGCACGGTGCGCATTCTACAACTGCGCTACGGACTGGTGGACGGCGAAACGTACACCCTGGAGGAGGTGGGTAAGAAACTGGGTGTGACTCGTGAACGAGTGCGCCAGATAGAGGCCCAGGCGCTCAGCCGGCTCCGTCATCCCAGACACTCCCGCAGGTTGAAAGACTTTCTGAAGAATTAGTGGCGTGCCTATAGAAACTGAGTGGCCCCGCCCCGTCCTCACGCGCACGTCGGCGCGGGAGTGACGGCGAAACGCCCGCCCCGACTTGCATGGTTGGGGCGGTTTGCTTGGCTTGCAGCGATGGCGGGCGGGGTTTCGATTTCTACACAAAGTCGCCCTTCACCTAGACCCGATGCGCGCATCGTGTTGCATTAACCCAATAGGTCAGGTATAATCACTTAGTGTCAACCCTGAGAGGGTTTTACTCTATCCATCCAGACGCGCGGAACAGGATATTGCTTGAGGCCATCCGTGAAAGCCACGCCTGGCACTATGCCCGCAACAGCGCTTACCGGGCCACCGTGTCGGCGCGTGGTGTGGGCTCCAGTCTGCTCCCGTTGCAGTTGCCGCGCCTGCTTCGGACTAGTGCCATCACCTTCAAGGGGTATATCGAACAACTGGGCACTCCTTTTCCCCAGGATCAGCCCCAGCGCGCTCTGGCATGGTTGGCAGGTCAGCTCTCGTTTGAACTGCCGTTGGAACGTACCGCGCTCCTGCGCCCCCGCTACTCGACCTTGGAGGGGCTGCTGGCCGCCATAGAGGCGCTGTACTCCGACCTGGGCCTGGAGATCGTCACAAGTAGCGGCACCTCTGGCAGATTTGCTATCCTGGTTCGCAACAAGATGACTGTGGAAGTGGCCACCGACGCGTACTTCACTGCCATTGCCCACGCCTGGAACATTGGCCCCCAACATGACATGGTATTCGTGATGCCCGCGCATACCCGCGTCGCGATGGCGCGCATTGCTCACCTGGGTACCCGTGAACTGGGATGGGCCGCTGATAGCTCTGTTGCCTATACTATGCCGTTCAAAGCCGACCCCGACACCATCCGCGTGCGCACCGGTCGTACCTTCCGACCTGGCCTGCGGGGTCTGTGGGAGCGGCGCGTGTTGCATCCCTTCATGCTTTGGGCCTACGAAGCGCTGGCCGAAGACAAGTTTGTCAAGATGACAGTCCAGGCACTGGAGCAAAGCGCGGTTGCCGGCCACCCTGTGATGCTGCTGGGCGGTTTGGTGCAACTCGATGCCGTCGGACAGCACGTGCTGGTCTGTGGCGGGATGGAGTTACCCGCTGGCAGTCGAATCGCCACGGGCGGGGGGATCAAAGAGCTCTATCCTCGTACACCAGACCAAATCCGGGCTGACCTGAGACGGGCGATACACGGACCTGGTGGCGCGGCGTTACCCATGACCGACATCTACGGCATGGCAGAGGCAAACTGGGCTGCCTTCCAGTGTCCCGAGGGCAACTACCACCTACCCCCCTGGGTCTATATGGCGGTGATGGACGACGACGACTGTCCGCTCCAGGGCAGCGATGTCACCGGGCTGTTGGCGTTCTGGGACCCTCTGGGCGGTGGTGACGTGTACCCCCCTTTCTTTCAGTCCGCCGACCGGGTCCGGTTGGTCAACGGTAACGGCTACTTCGATGCGGCGTTGGTCTGCTCGTGTGGTGACTCCACACCCTACCTCGTACGCAACACCATCCAGCGTGTAGACCTGATAGAGGAGGCTGGCTGTGGCGCTATCTCGTGAGATATTGGACGGTTATTGGTTACCCGCCTCTTTGCAGCCTCTGACACGCGATATGGAGTGGGAGATACACTACGTGACCGCCGGTCGACCCGTCCCACCTGGCGATGGTGTGGCCGTGCGCTGGCCCAAGCCCACGCGCGCCCAGTGGGAGACGCTGGTGGCCGAGTTGCGCGCTGCCCGCGGCCTTGCCGTGCCCGATTTGATAGTGCGCTGGCAATGCGCCTTGGCTACCGTGCCCAAGATTCTGATGAACGACCCCGATAGGTTGGAGGCCATCGCTCACTACACCGGCTATCCCAGTTCGATGCTGGCACTGGCTTTCACTCAGAGCGAACTGGTGCGGTTAGATGCCCTCGCCCGCTCGGTCGAGCACAATCCTGCCTGGGCTATCGCCCGATCCTGGCAACCCATGCTGGGCGGGCTACCTGGGAAAATACGTTTCTTCCCGGCCCGCCGCTCTGACCGCTGGACCGCTGCCCTGCGGGTTGGCGCACCGCTGTTTCGTCCCGCACCCCCGGCCTCGCTAGCCCTCGGTTTCGCCGCAGGCAACGTACCCGGCAATGGGCTGCTGATCGCGTTGCTGCTGCACATAGCCAACCACACTGCCCTTGGCGCTGCGCCGGAGGTGGCGCCAGCGGTCCTGGTGCGCAACAGCCGCCAGGCCCCCTTGATGGCCCCTTGGGTGTTGTCCGCTATCGAGGAGGTGGATTCCGAGCTGGTGACGGGGTTAGGGATGCTGATCTGGGACTACGACGACGTCGCGATGCAGCGCACGTTGCTAGGCCAATCCGATCTGGTAATGGCCTCCGCCAGTGACCAGACCATCGCCTCGATTGCCGCGCATCTGCAGGCCGTTGGGCAGCCTGCTCACTTTCACCGTCACGGCCACAAGGTCAGCTTTGCTGTAATAGGACGCACTGCTCTGCGCGACGACGTCACACTGCCCGCGCGCCTGTCAGCCTTGGACTCGACCTTCTGGGACCAGTATGGCTGCCTCAGCGCGCGCGTTCACTTTGTGGAGCGCGGTGGCCGGCACACCCCTGTCGACTATGCCGCCGCCCTGTCCGAAGCGATGTGCCGGCTTACAAAGCGCTTGCCCCGTGGGGTGGCGCCTGCGCGTTTTCTCCATCGCGCCTACGACATCTACAAGCTGCTGGAGCTCAAAGGCGACGTGCGTGTGCTGACTGACTACGACGACGGCTGCCTGGTGGTGTTGGATGAGCGAGATTGGAATGCTGACCAGTGGAGCGCGACGGTGAATCGTTGCACCGGGCGGGTGGTTGTGGTGCGTCCCGTGGAGGACTTGAGCGATATCCCTACCCGTTATCTACGCCGACTGCCCCCACACAACCTGCAATCGATGAGCGTGGCTGTGACGGCCAATCGCATGCTCGAACTGGCCGAAGCAGCGGGCGCATGCGGGATCACTGCGTTCCGCAGTCTTGGGCGTGCCGCTTTCCCCCAACTGGCCTACTCCTGGGACGGCCTACTACCGCTGGATCTGGGCAATAGCCGATGCCCAGGCCACTTTGCCACTTTGGAGACGGAGGATCCATTGGCCGACTTGGCCCCGACCGCTTCCCGCCTGGGCCTCTGATTCGTCCCCCACCTACTCACGTCCGTTCGATTTTAGCCACATCCTGTTGAATTTGCCTTCTGGTCGAGCGGGGGCTTACGTGTGACCAGCATCAACTCGCCCCAGTCGCGCCAGCCAAACAGCGCCCTTCGCAAACCCCGCAGCGGATGGCGAAGTGCATGGCGCCAGCTAACCGCTTGTGGGTGCCGCCATCCGGCCTGGAGTAACTGCCAGCCGGTGCACGAGCGCATAGCGCGCAACTCATCAACTATGACAAAGCCCACCTCGCTCACCATCGTCCGCACCTCGTGCTCACTCCACTCGTGCAGATGCCAGACGTCCTCGGCCAGGGTGCTGACGATCGGGGTCGAGACAGCGAACACACCGCCCGGTGGCAGGCGCTTCCATACACGCCGGATGAAGCCGCGTGGATCGCGCAGATGCTCAATCGTCTCCAGGCTCACAACCGTCTCAAAGGCCCCGCTCGGCCACTCGAACCGGTCCAGGTCGGCTTGCACAAAGCACACCCCCGGCCCGCCGTAACGCCGTTGGGCGTAGCGCAGGGCCTCGAACCTGTAATCAACCCCGACCACCAGCCGGCTGCCGGCCCGCTGGAACATGGCCGAGCCGTAGCCAACCCCACAGGCCGCGTCGAGCACACGCCGCCCGACGACGTAGCGCCGGGCCAGCCGATAGCGTCGCAGATGATCGGCTAGGACGGTGCGCAGTACCCACGTCTCGCGCATCTCATCGGGGATGGCTCGCTCGGCGTCAAAAACCAGTTCAGGCATGGTACCTGGGCCTCCCTGGTCAGAAGCGGCGGGAGGTCTTGCCGAAGCGGCCACGGCGGTAGTCAATCAGTGCCCATAGGCAGGCGCGCAGCCCGCCCGGCTTGCCGGTGACGAGGAACATTACCATAAACAGCAAGACCTGGAAAGTAAGCATGGCCTGCATAAGGTGCGGGCGGGAGTGATAGCGCCGAGCCAGCAACATCATGTTACGCAGGTAATAGTAGACCATGCGCGGAGATAGAAAACCGATCGTAGCACACTCGAGGTGCCATACCCGTGCTCCAGGAACGTAGAGCACCTTGTGGCCGCTCTGGCGAGCCCTTAGGCTCCAGTCGAAGTCCTCGCACATATAGAAGTAGGCCGGGTCAAGCAGGCCGACATCGCGTACCATCTCGCAGCGGACCAGCACAGCGGTGTTTGCCGCCAGTTGTATCTCGCACACCTCGTCATACTGACCCTGGTCACGACGGCGATATCCACGTGTGGGCGCTCCGAATGGGTTCAGGGTCAGCCAGCCGCCGGTCCAGTAGAGATGATCGGAGGGCGGCTCGCCCAGGTAGATCTTGGGGGAGAACATACCGGCCTGAGGACGGCGCTCGGCTTCACCCACCAGCAAACGCAGCGCATCAGGCGCGAGTACCACGTCGTTGTTGAGCAGCAAGGTGTAGTCATGACCTCGCTCCAGCGACCAACGCAAGCCAGAGTTATAGCCCTCGCTCAGACCCAGATTTTGGGTGTGGGTGATTAGCTCGACCTCTGGGAAGCGAGAGCGGATGCGTTCGGGGGAGCCATCCGTGGAGCTGTTGTCCACCACGATGAGCGAGCGGCGCGGATAGTCAAGCCGCTCGACTGAGGCCAGACAATCGAGCGTGGTCTGGCCTCCATTCCAGTTCAGCACGACCACGGCCACGGAAGGAGAGATAGACGACTTGAACATGGGCTCGGACCTAGCATATTCTAGCATATTCTATCCTGTCCCGCCAGCACACGCAAGTCCCCGCGTGAGCGACGGTGAAACGCCCGCATTGGGTAAGCGGGGAGATACCGAGCGCCGGTCAGATCACCCGCCGCGGCCGGTACTGGATCGCCTCCGCCAGATGCGCCGTCTCAATGCGCTCGCGCCCCGCCAGGTCCGCGATCGTGCGTGCCAGTTTCAGGATGCGGTGGA
>CAYLPU010000078.1:0-24057 GCA_964385635.1 uncultured Anaerolineales bacterium | reverse complement strand
AGGAGGTCAACTTCACACAGTACCTACTGGTGCAACTTTTGGGGTAAATATCCGTCTACTCTCAAATCGCTGCTAGAGAACTATGGATATCCTGTCTATATAGCCAAACATGGATTGGCTAAAGGGTTCAAAGTAACAGGTGACTTGGGATTCCTTCAATTGAGGCACTGCCCTATCCCCGAGGAAGACTTTTTGCAGAGTTTAGATCTAACAGGTAAAACAACATATGACATAGGCGCTCACGTAGGAATTACGGCCATGTTCTTCTCTCGCTCCGCAGGGCAAGTTGGTCAGGTCATTGCTTTCGAACCAAACCCCGAAAGTTGTACAAGGTTACGTAAGAATTTGGATTTGAATGGCCTTACAAATATAACTGTTGCCCAAGTCGGACTTGGAGACAAACGAGAAACGAAGACACTTGCGTTTGGCAGGCTCTCACAGGGTGCGGGAAGTATGGATGATGCAATTAAAGCGAAAATTCTCAGAGAGAAAGGCTCTAAAGCCTTACAAGTGCAGGTGGAAGTCTACACGCTTGACGATTATATGGAGACGAATCGTTTACCGAGACCGGACTTTATCAAGATAGACGTTGAGGGCATGGAATATCACGTTCTGTCAGGTATGACTGGTATCTTGGATCGGTATGGCCCCACATTGTTTGTCGGTAACCGTTCAGATGTTTGATAGGTTTTCACGCAACGACATTGACTGGCGGGGGAACAGGCAGCAGCGATGGCGGAGTCTCGTTCCGGATAGCCGCTGCACAGGCCTCAGTCAGGTAGTCGAGCACATCTCGCTTCTGCTGGCGCAGTGTGGTGACTGTCGTCAACACGCGCCCAACGAAGCGACTTCCCGCTTCGCTCTTGGTACCGAAGCTTCTTCGCCGCCACAGCACCGCCCGGCGCAGCGGACGCTCGGCGTCATTGTTGGTGGGCTCAACCCCCTCGACGAAGACGAAGGTCCACAACGCCTGCTCCAGTTTCAGGATATTCTGAGAGGTCCGGCGGGTCTTGTCGTGGGTCAATTCGGTGCCTTCACGCAGGAGTTTCCCCACCTGGGCACGGATGGGCTTCATCTGCGTCTGGAAGTCGGTCCGGCTCAGGGTGCCATCCTTCACTTGGTGCCACAGGTCGAACATCTGCTTCGATTGCTCAAGCAACGCCTGCCCAACCTTCTCCGACTCGCCTCCACGATCCACAAAGGCTTGGAAGTCCCGGTCCAGGTGCGCCCAGCACACGGCTCGTCTGTGCGGCTCTATCCAGTTGTAGGCCGAATAGCGATCCGAGCCAACGATCCCTTCGAATGTCTCGCCCAGTACCTGCCTGGCTTGTTGCCCCCCCCGACGAGGAAGCAGCCAGAACACCGTGACTCGTGGTGTGGTGTTGATCCACAGCCAGGTGCGTCGTGTGCCTTCGCGCCAACTGGTTTCGTCCACGTTGTTGACCGGCTGTTGCCGCAGGTAGGCCTGGGTCTCCTCCACTGGCTCTGCCAGGGCTGTACTCACTCGTTGCTCCAAAGCAGGTACGGTGCCCAGCCCCATCTCGGTGTGGAAGACTGTCTCCATCATTTCCTGCACATCTCGCTGGCTCGTCCCAATCTGCCCGGTGAAGTATCCCACCGTGGCTTGAATCCGAGGCCCAAAACTGCCCGCTGGCATGTCGGACGGCCACTCCGCTCGGTTCTGCGCTCCGCAAGCCAGACACGTGATGGTGTGACGCCGGTATTCGATTACTTCTGGCTTCACCGGTGGCAGCTCCGTGACCTGGTGGCGCGCTGGCTGCGAATCCTCGCCCAACAACAATGCCCCACATTGAGCACAGCACTCTGGCTTGACCTCGACGATCCGGTCGACTTGCTCCGGTGGTTTGAGCCTACGCCCGTGCCCGCGATGTCCTTTCTGCCCACCGCGCTTGCGCCCAGAAGGAGTTCGCTTCGGACGCGGAGGCGCATCGGGTGGATCCGACGAAGGCGGCCGAGAAGAGTTGCGCGAGGTCTGCCCCAACCGTTCGCGCAGTTGAGCCACTTCGGCCTGCAGAGCCTCAACTTGTGCCTGCAGGGCCTGCCCTTGCTGCCACAACGCCACAACCAGCGTCTGGACAGTCGGTGGGGTACGATTCCAGTCTTCTTCCGTGATAGGCAATTCAGGGGGCAGATGCATTGGCCTGTGTCTCACACAAGATTGCTACATGACGCTCACTCGTCCTAATGATACATCAAAAAACATGCCTTGTCTATTGTCATTGCTCCCCTTTTTTCAGGAGGTATGGTACTTGACAGAATCCAATCCCACCACCCCAACTGAACGGTTACGTTTGTCGAAATGCACGGGGTGAGTGAGCAGGCAAAACTGGAGAACGCGCAAAGAGTAGTGGAGTTCCTTGATCTCTGGTTATACGAGATTTATCATGTTGAGTCTGGGCAAACAATCTCAACGGCTGCGGCCTACATCGCCAAGGGAGGACACATTTACTGTACAAATACTGGATGCACACCTAATCTCTAGATTTGGGGTAAGCGTTCACGTGGGGGTCAAGAAACCGGGTTTTTCGTACAGGAAGCCATCCCTGGCAACGAAGAAACACCGCAAGCCATACTACTTCGCTTGTGGAGCACCAAAAACCCGGTTTCTGGTCTACCCTCTGAACGGGTACGATTTGGGCAATATAGCGTACCATACCTGGAGGGTGCGGGCTGTTGTGCGTTATGAGCGCCCCACTGTTTCCCGTTGACCATAACAACCAAGGAAATCGTTCGATGAGGGTGTTGGTCGTCACAAACATGTATCCCAATCCTGAGCAGCCAGCCTTTGGCACCTTTGTCAAAGACCAGGTCGAGGCCTTGCGGCAGGCTGGCGTCGCGGTAGATGTCTTGTTTATCAACGGACGCAAGGATAAACTCAATTATCTGTGGGGGATTTTCCGCTTTTGGCGGACACTTTTTAGAAGACGATATGATATCATACACGCTCATCATGCCATTTCGGGCTTTGTCGCTCGGCTGCAGTTCTTATATCCTGTGGTGGTAACTTACCACGGGGGCGAAGTGCTGGTTCACGTTCCACCCTGGTTGCGATTTCTCGCCCGGCGTGGCCTCCGGATATTCGATCGAATCATTGTGGTCAACCAGCGGGAAAAAGAATTCATCCTTGATGTGAAAAGCGTCAGGGACTCTAGAGTGATTGTGATCCCTTGTAGCGTAAACCTTGATCAGTTTCACCCAATTCCTCTCACTGAAGCGCGTGCCCTGCTTGAATTGCCAATGGACAAATCTCTGGTATTATGGGCAGGGGAGTACTGGCAATATGAAAAGCGTTTTGAGCTAGTGGAAGAAGCGATGGACGTTCTAAAGCAGCGCTGTCTGGAAGCCGAGCTGGTTCTCGTTTCAGGTAAACCCCATTCGATCATCCCTATCTATATGAACGCCTGCGATGCTTTGGTGCTCACGTCGCGGTCTGAAGGGTCGCCGATGGTGATCAAAGAGGCGATGGCCTGTAACTTGCCCATCGTCTCGACCAGGGTTGGCGACGTACCCGAGGTGATCGCCGGCGTCGAGGGGTGCTACCTGGTGGACCCGGTGGCTGAGGACGTGGCTGACAAGTTATTGCGGGTGCTGCAACAACGCCAACGCACCGGCGGGCGTGACGAGATCAAACACCTGGGTTCTGGGTCCATCACCCAGCGCATTATTGATGTATACAATGAGCTATGTCCATCTAAACGCCAGCTTGTGACGACCGTCACCAGGGGGCGCACACAGAACACACTAAGTGAGATCCTTAAATGAGTACACTTTTCTTTTCTACTCACCGTATCCGCACCTTGTTGGTCCTGGGATGTCTGTTCTTTTCCATCCTCAGCACAATGCCCGCACGCCCATCAATGGCCCAAACCAACCAGACCTTCGATATCACGCTGGCAGAGATGGGCTACAGCGAGCAGACGCTGCGAGGTCCCGTTGCCAAGACTCGCAGGGGAGGTCCTAATTATTGACAGCCCAGATGGTTCAGCAGTATGTAACAGGTGGGTCAGTACTACTGCTTTGCCTGATTATGCTGGCTGGTTTATGGGGGACCAGGTCAACGCAGGTGGTGACTGTGTCCTTTGCCAACAGTGGGTTTGAGACCTTCCCGACGGGTGGCCCCGGCGATTGGGAATGGCCCAACGGTGGTGATTGGATCTGGGATAGTGTGGCCTACGGTGGTGCTCACTCAGCCCGCGTGAGCAGGAGTTCGGGCTCAGCAACTGATCAGTTGTGGTCCCCCCGCGTCTCGGTGCAGCCCTCAACGGTTTGCACCCTCACCTATTGGCTACGCCTGCAGAATGCCACCGCGTCCCCCGTCGTCAACATCTATCAATACACGAGTGCTGGCGCCCAGACGGGGCCCAGGCTGCGATCGCGCATGGACGTTGGTGATGGTGCCAGAGACTGGTTCCAAGTTGGCTTTCGCTTCCAAACGATGCCCGACGCAAACTATATGCGCGTGGCGCTTTTCCTGTGGACTGGCACTACCGGCACCTTCTGGTTTGACGATTTTGATCTCGACCAGGGGCCGCTGGCTCCCTATCCCCTCCAAGACGGCTTTCCAGTGGCGGCTTCCTATCAGACGATTAACCTTGCCTCCCCAGCGGTGGCTGATATAGACAACGATGGAGACAACGAATTGCTGGTAGGCAATGGCGGTGGTAAGATAGATGGCTGGGATGCTGGCGGGGCGGTTTTGCCGAATTTTCCCCTTGCTACCGGCGATAAACGCATCTCTGGCCAGCTCGCGCTGGCTGACCTGGACGGAGATGGCGACCTGGAAATCGTCGCCGGCACTAAAACCCCACTGTCCGGCGGCCAGGCGCGGGTCTTCATCTGGCATCACACCGGCGCTACGCTTCGCGGCTGGCCCCAAAGCGTGGCCTGGCTTGGTCAGTACGGCACCGAAATCTCTGAGGTCTGCTCCGTCGCCCTGGCCGACATTGATGGCGACGGCGATCTGGAGGTGCTGGCCGGCACGACCAACGGTGCTCCCAATTACTATGGCACCCCTGACTGCTCCGGGGCCGATGTGCCGGTGACGCCCAATCTGTATGCCTGGCACGCGGACGGAACGCTGGTTGCTGGGGAGTGGCCGACATGGCACAGCGGGTCCGCTATCTACGGCGCGATCGCTGTCGGCGACCTGACCGGTGACGGGACAGCCGATGTCATCACCTGCCGCGATCATCACTACTTGCACGCCTACGCTGGCAGTGGCTCCCCTTTGCCCGGCTGGCCCATCAGCACCTATCTTGGCGCGAACGGCGGAAACCTGAGCACAGACATTCGCATCGTACACTTTGACAGCGACCCGGTGATCGCCGACCTGGATGGCGACGGCACGAGTGAGTACATCGTGACTGGCAACGTCAAATATCCCGGTGAAAACCTCATCCGCAACAGTGGGCTATTGGTCTTGAACGCCGATGGGACGCGCCGGCCTGGCTGGGAGACGGCTGCGCTGGGTAATGGCATTCTCTGGAGTGAGGTCCTACCCCAAAAAGCGCCCGCCGTGGCCGACCTCGACCAGGATGGCCAACTCGAAATTGTTATCGCTACTTACGATGGCTGGATTCGCGCCTACAAACCCGACCAGCGTGTGCTTTGGGCCTTCGATTATGCTCAGGGGGATACTCTCTTTGCCAGCGAGCCCGTCATCGGGGACATAGACGGTGACCAATCGTTGGAGATCATCTTTGGTACCTACGATCCTGTGCAAGGGGATGGCTCAGTTGGTTTATGGAGTCTGGAAGCGGATGGCACGCCCATTACAGGCTTTCCCCTCGCCGTCGGTACGCCGGGGATTCGGGCAGCCCCTACACTGGCCGATCTGGATGGCGATGGCGACCTGGAGATTTTGGCGGCGGCCTGGAATGGGGAGATCTTTGTGTGGGACGCGCCCGCTTCTTATGCTCCCTCGCGCCTGCCCTGGCCCACGGGCCGCCACGACCTGCGTCGCAGCGCAACCTTTGTACAGCCCAGGCCCGACCTCAGCGCCAGTAGCAAATTCGCCACCCTGCCTACCCCTCGCCAGGGTGAAACGGTCGCTTTTGTCATTCGCTTGCACAACATCGGCAGCAGACCATTCACTCACACACTGCGGTTGACCGATACAGTGCCATCTGGCCTGACCTATGTCCCGAGTAGCCTGGCCGCCCCATTGGGTGTCTTCACCGACGAGGGTGGTTCCTTGCGCTGGAGTGGTGTGCTGTCTAACACGCCCATGATAGATATTACGTATGCCGTCACAGTTACAACAGGCGCGACGGAGTTGATCACCAACACTGTCACGATTGATACCGTCACAGACGGACTGATCACTCGAACCGGCTACGTTTTTGCCAACGGGTGGTTGTTCTACCTGCCGCTGGTCGCAAAGTGATAAATAACTTGATGAAACAGGAACAGGTTCCAATTCTAGTCACCTGGGACGTCGATCCAGATATTCATATAGCCTATGAGGCAAGAGCGCGGTCATTCGACGCTACCATAGATTTGTGCCACGACCTTGGCATCCAATCCACGTTCTTTATCACGGCCAATGCCGACCATATATCTCCCCAGCACGTGGAGCGCATGCTGGGCAACGGTCAGGAGGTGGGCTGCCACGGCCTGACGCACGGGGGAGAAGAGGATTACGATCGGATGTCCGCAGCCACGCAGCGGACCTATATCGAAGAGGCGACCCATAAGTTGGAAAGGCTGGTTGGTGGTCCTATCCTGAGCTTTCGCAGCCCCCGGGTCAAGACTTCGGCTCAAACACTCAGGCTTCTGAGCGAATACGGCTATCTTTCCGACAGTTCCGTCTGCTCACAACGCGTTGACTTTGTCAGTTCAAACCTCATTAACAAGGGATGGATCTTTGCCCCACGGCGATCATACCATCCCCATCGTGACGACGCCTTCAAACGGGGAGACTTGCCAATCTGGGAAATACCGGTTTCAGCGATGGTTGTCCCATTTATCTCTACCTCGCTGCGGGTACTTGGCCTGACGTTTATGAAGGCATTCTTCAGGCTGTTGCATGCCGAATCCAGCAGGTGCAATGGAAAGCCCATTGTTTACCTGACACACCCTACAGAGTTCACAGGGGGGAAGCCACAACGGCGTATCAAACGCAAGTACTTTTCTCCATCTTACATTCGCACCCACGGGTTCATTGCCAGACATTGGCTGTGTCGGATGGACGGGGCAACATGTCTCAAAGCCACCCGAGAGCTATTAGGCTATATGGCCTCTTTTCCCGATGTCACGTTCATGACCGTCAATCAATATGTCACCCAGCATCTGAATGCGCATTTGCCGCTCTAGTGAAGTAGTAGAAGGCACAATGGTCAAACGAGTTTGTCTGGTTCGGCACGGGTACTACCCGCACGACATGCTGGTCCGTCGCGAGGCTATTGCCCTGCGCGACTATGGTCTTGACGTGGATGTACTTTGCCTGCGCGGCCGAAGCCAGACAGCAACAGAAGACATTGATGGTGTCCACGTGCGTCGCCTGCCCCTAAGTCGCACCAAGGGCGGGATAGGCCGCTACCTGTATGACTATCTGGCTTTCTTTGTGCTGGCGGCTTTGACACTGACGGTCCGTCACCCGCGTCGTCGCTACGCCTTTATCCAGGTGAACACCATGCCCGACTTCCTGGTGTTCGCCACGTTGATCCCCCGCTTGCTCGGGGCCAAGATCACGCTCCAGATGTACGAACCGACGCCAGAACTATGGGCCACCCGGCTGGGCCTGACACGGGAAACAGACATCGCGCAAGCCTCGCTGCGACAGCGAACGCTCATCAGGCTGCTCCAGTGGGTCGAGCAGGCCAGCCTGCGCTATGCCCACGCCGCTTTCGCGGTCACACAGCAATTGAAGGACAGGTTCGTTTCGCGCGGAGCTGACCCCGACAAGATAACGGTCGTCCTCAACGCGCCCGATTCGCGTCTCTTTGGGTTGGAGACCGAGGAGGCAGGTCTGAGCCGCCAACCCACGCCAGCCAGTGATCGTTTCACCCTCATCTGTCACGGGGCTATTGAAGAGCGGTACGGTCACGATACCATGTTGCAGGCCATCGCCGCCCTTAAATCATCCATCCCCGGCCTCCAACTGCACATCACGGGCAATGGCAGTTACCGCGACGAGTTCCTGGCCCAGATCGAGTCTCTGGGCCTGCAAGACCACGTACAGTACCTGGGCTACGCCCCGCTGGCCGAATTGATAGCAGAACTGAGACAGGCCGGCGTCGGCATTGTCGCCCAAAAGGCTTCTGCCTATTCACACCTGGTTCATACCGGCAAGATGTATGATTTTCTCGCTTTTGGCAAGCCCGTCATCGTCTCTCGGCTGCGGGCTGTGCAGGCATATTTCGATGATGATAGCCTCCGCTTCTTCACGCCCGGAGACCCGGACGACCTGGCCCAGGCGATCCTTGAACTATATCAGCAACCCGACAAACGACAGGCCCTGGTTCGCAACGCCAGACGGCTCTACGAATGCTACCGGTGGGAAAAGCAACGTGAGTCATACTGGGCGGCGTACGCCAGACTAGACAGTCAGGAAGATCCGTAAGATGATGAGGACAAGCGCTATCGCTTTTGCCGCCAGAGCCAAAGGGCCGTTCGCGCTGCTCAAGCGCGCTCGCAGCATAACCAACCGCTACGGCCTCACGCCAGCGAAAATGGACCAGGCGTTGCGTCTATTTGCTCAGACACTCAGGCGATTCGACTGTGGAGCGAGCTTCCCCCTCACTGCCGTCGCTCTGAAACGCAACAGCGCCACGATCACCAGGTATTTGGGCCAGAATATCGAGTTCGCCGTGCATGGCTACACACACGTAGACTACTCCCGACTTGCACCAGAGGAACAGTTGGCCCATCTGCGCCGCGCCCGTGAGACCTTTGCCAGCCTGGGCATTACAGCAGTGGGCTTTCGCTCCCCCTACCTGCGCTGTGGTACCCACTTGTACGCCACCATTGAAGCGGCCGGGTTTTCCTACGCGAGTAACCAACCCATCATGTGGGATGTCCTGGACACCGAGGGTCTTACCCCATCCATACGCGCAGGCTACGAACGCGCGATCGCCTTTTACGACCCCTGGCATGCCAGCGAACGAGCGTCACTGCCACGGCTTGGCAACCAACTGGTCGAGATCCCGGTCTCGCTGCCGGACGATGAAATACTCCTCGACCGGCTGGGCGGTGAGACCAGCGGCCTGGTCGAGAAGACCTGGCAGCGCATCCTATCCGAAACCTATCAGCGGGGAGAGTTGTTTACGATCCAACTGCATCCCGAGCGGGTCGCCGGATGTGTGGACGGGCTCTCCGCTGTGCTGACCGAGGCGCGCACGCTTACACCATCGGTGTGGTTAGCACGTCTGGACGAAATCGCCGTCTGGTGGCGGGCTCGTGCCGCAGCCACTGTGGAGGCAACCGATGGTAGCGATGGCGAATTTCACCTGGTTGTCACTGGCCCCAGCGGCACGACCGTGCTGGCCCGCGCCGTCGAAGTTGACGCGTCTGCCATGCCCTGGGCCGACGGGTACCAGCGAGTGGAACCGATGACCTTCACTGTACAGGCTCCCCACCGGCCCTTCATTGGCCTCTCGCCACACGCCTCGCCAAGGTTGGCGGACTTTCTACGCCAACAGGGCTACATAGTCGAAGTTAGCGAGGAACATCATCGTCACTCGTATTACTTCGATCGGGCCGAGTTCACCACCGAGCAGGAGCGCCCGCTGCTGGCTCAAATTGAGGGCACAGACCGTCCACTGGTGCGGCTGGGCCGCTGGCCGAACGGTGCCCGCAGTGCCCTGGCCGTCACTGGCGATATTGATGCCCTGACCTTATGGGATTATGGCCTGCGCTTCTTTGGGAGATGAGAGTGGTATGAGCATCACTATTGTCCGCACCTTATCAGAAGAAGAGTGGCGCCATTTCGTGGAGGAGCATCCGGCGGGGAATATCTTTCACACGCCAGAGATGTTCCAGGTGTTTAGTCGTGTAAAGGGCCATCAGCCAGAACTGTGGGCGGCTACCAGGGACGGGCGCGTGTTAGCTTTATTGCTACCAGTACGGATCACGTTGATGAATGGCTTACTCCGCTACTTCACGACACGAGCCGTCGCCTATGGCGGTGTGCTCTGCGCTCCCGGCGCGGAAGGACAGGAGGCCCTGGCGCTGCTGCTGCGAACTTATACGCAGGAGGTTGACGGAGCGCCGCTCTTTACCGAACTGCGCAACCTGTCGGACATGGAAGCGGTGCAGCCGATCCTACGTCAGCACGGCTTTGTCTACGAGGATCACTTGAACTACCTGATAGACCTGAAGCGCCCGCCAGAGGCCATATTGCAAAGCATCGGGCGCCGGACGCGCAAGAACATACGGCGCGGACTCAGGCGGGGCGCGGTCGTCGTTAAAGAGGTGCAAGAACGGGAGCAGGTGACCGCCTGTTACGACCTGCTAGGCCAGACTTACCGGGCCGCCCAGATCCCCCTGGCCGATCGCTCCCTCTTTGAAGCCGCCTTCGACCTGCTATACCCCAAAGGCATGGTGCGGTTCACCCTGGCCCGCGTGGGCCAGGACCCTGCCGCTGCCTCGGTGAAGTTGCTCTACAAAGGTGTCGTCTACGGCTGGTACGGCGGCATGGATCGATCCTACGGCTCCTACATGCCGAACGAGTTGCTGACGTGGGACATTCTCCGGTGGGGTGCTGAAAACGGCTATCGCCTGTACGACTTTGGCGGCGCGGGCAAACCGGATGAGGAGTACGGCGTGCGCGATTTTAAGGCCAAGTTTGGCGGTGAGCTGGTTAGTTTTGGACGTTATACCTGTATTCATTTCCCACATCGACTCAAGTTGGGCAATCTTGGATACCATCTATATCGAAGACTCTTGTAGCTTTAAGTTAGTTCAACCCACTGTCAAGCTAAGGGAGGGCGTACAAACGTGCTAGTCCAGCAGACCGGGTGAGTAGAAAACGAACATCTTGACTGTTTAGAAATGGAAGCAAGGAGGAAGCCAAAATGACAACGGACAATCTTTCTGTGCTGATTCCCGACGGAGAAAGTGACTTTGCTCTGTTTGTAGCACGCTGCCTAGCTCAAGTCCCCAACTTGCAACTACATGTCCTGTCAAGCGAGCCTTGGGCGGCACTCCGTCTCTCCCGCCACCGACGCACGTACCATTTTCAGCCACGGGGAGATAACGACGATCAACGTCTGGATGCGATAAGTCAAGCCGTCACACGAACTAGCGCTGATGTCATATTACCCGTTGATGAGCCAGTAGTTGGGTTTGTGTCTACTCACCTACAGACTGTTGCAGAATTGGCTGCCCTACCGCCTATACCAGATCCCGACGCCTTTGAAACGGCTACTAACAAATGGTCGCTGGCCAAGTTTCTGAAAGAGAACCATATCCCTGGTCCTGCCACCATCTTGTACACAACCGATGAAAACTTCGAGCGGGATCTGCGTGAATTGCAGTTTCCTGTGTTGATCAAACCAACCAGGGGGAGAGGAGGGGAGGGGATACAGCATTTCGATAATCCTGCCGAGCTACTGAACTTTATGAGGAATGCGGTCAAAGGGTCTTCACCTCAGTACATTGTTCAAAGCTTTGTTCACGGATACAATGTAGATTGCAGTGTCCTGTGCAAGGATGGAAGGATTCTGGCATATACCATACAAAAGGGCTTTATGGCCGGATCGCAAGGGTTTGCAGCGTCGGCGGGTATCGACTTCATACAACATGATCAAGTATTCGACGTCGTTAGTAGAGTGGTTTCTGCTGCCAAGTGGAGCGGTATAGCTCATATGGACTTGAGATACGACAACCAGGATGAACAAGCTAAATTGATCGATTTTAATGCCCGTTACTGGGGTAGCCTGATTGGGTCCCTGGTTGTGGGAGTCAACTTTCCGCACCTGGCTTGCCTGGCAGCCTTAGGAAGTTCGTTTCCCATACCTGACTATCAGTTGGGTCGGTATATTGCTTCTGGGGCAGCCATAAAACAGAGGACTCGAAGACTTCTGGGCAAGAGTGAGATAGATTTTGCCTTTGAGGAGACGGCCCTCCCATACGCTTTGGGCGATCCTGTTGCTGAGGCAATTAAACTGCTCCGACAAGCTTTTGCTCAGAGCCGGTAAGATCGATGCACTCGTCGATTGGGAGGTGGGTCCCACAATGAGAGCCAATACAGGAACTATCGAGGGATAGATGGCTATCACCGTGAGAGGAGAGGAATACGATGAACTCATTCTTGCGCCGGCAAGCGATACAGTTATATCAGAAGGCCGCCGGGCGTCACATCCTGGGGCACTTAGATGAGTTGAACCAAACTCAGTGGCTCAGTAGAGATGAACTCTTGAATCTGCAGCGCAACAAGCTACATCGGTTGTTAGAATGCGCCTGCGAGCACGTGCCTTATTATCAGCGCTTGTTTGACCGCGTCGGGTTCCGACCCGGCCAGCATGCGAAGAATCCCGGTATTGACCAAGGCCGTCATTCGCGAGAACTTTGATGACCTGCTCACCACCGAACCGCGACGCCGTAAGCAGATGAGTTACCTGACAACCGGAGGCTCCACAGGTCATCCCCTGGTCTTTATGCGAGACAACTATGCTCGTGACTACGTAACAGCCGAGATCTACCATCACCTGGGATGGGCTGGCTGGCAACTGGGACAGGTTCATGCCTACATCTGGGGGGCGAGCTTCGAAGTGAAGACCTCCCGATCAATCCGTGTCAGACTCATGAACTGGGCGCTCAACCGCTTCGTCGGCAACGCTTACGTTCTTTCTCGCCGCGCGGCGAGAAGGTTGTGCCCGATATTGAGTTTTCGCCATAAGCTGGTACTACCGGAACGACACTCAAGATGAGAGTATTAGTCACAGGCGCTACCGGATTCATAGGCAGCCACATTGTCAGCCACTTACTTGACCGGGGCGACAGCGTGCGAGCCCTGATGCGGCCGGGAAGGGCAAAGCGTCCATTCATGCTGGAAACAGAAGGCGTATCATGGGCGTATGGGGACTTGACCGACCCAGCATCCCTCAGGTCAGCCACCAAGAACGTCGCTGTTGTTTATCACGCAGCCGTTTTACTCCACGCACCGCGTATACTCAGCACGGTCATAAAGGAACATTTTGGCTGTGCCTGAGTTCAGTGATGTGGTGGGGCAAATACCCCGAAAAATGTCCGTTTTGCTAGGTGTGCGCCCATTTTCGTCCTGTTTTTGGCATCAAATAGTACAGGTGACCCACAAAACACCACTTTTCAACACAAACTCGGATTCAATGAAAATGTTCCTTTATGCCCGTTGTCAGTATAACAGCAATGCAATGCGTGAAGTCAATGTGATCGGTGTCAAGAACCTTCTAGCTTAACACAAAGCTACCGATAGGGCATTCCGACAGGAACTATCGAGTGATTCTCTACCGTACATTTCCACCGAGCTGCGCGGGTTGGAAGAAGAAGTACACATCAAAAGGCAACCCGCGTTTCAACACGTGCTTGAGCCAGTCAAGATCAAGGCGAAACAAGCTCTTGTCAACCCGGTCGGTGCGGTCGTGCGGTCAATGAGCCCGGTTTTGCCCTGGGCAACGACAAACAAACCGAAGCATATCATCCAGATGTAGGCCAGGCACGCTGCAATCAATAGCCGACTGGTGCGGATGGGGTCAGAGAGATGACCTTTGTGAATGTGAAAACCACGGCTTTTCTGGTCGGAGAAGAAGGTTTCGATACGAAAGCGGCGCTTGTAGAACCAGCAGGCCCCACCATAATGTGCCATTGTCAAATATTGATTCTTTTGATACCTTGTGGTTACTTTCACCTGATATAATAGTAGCATTGACTCATCAGAATCACGCCCAGCCAGATGCGGCAAATTGCCTATGTTCGAGTGCAACAGAGTAGTTCACTCACCAAGGAACTACCCTCTACCATTGGGTTAAAAGGAGAGGAAAATACGATAAGAAGGCGCTCTGTCTATCTCTTTGTGGCTTTCGTCTTTCTGGCTTCTACGTTTTTTGTTCAGCCAGTACCGGCGCATGCTCAGGACTGGCGCGATCTCTCCGCAGACGTTGACGGTGATCGCTCATCTTTGCTTTAATCCGTTCTGTAATAATCAGGAGGACCGCTATGGAAGTTGTCCGTATAGGCGTCATCGGCGCTGGCATCATGGGCGAGCGGCACTGCCGTGTCTGTGCCAACCTGCCCCGTGTCGAATTGGTCGGTGTGGCCGACCTGAACGAAGAGCGTGGACGTCTGGTCGCCGACCGGCACGAAACCACTTACTTTTCCGACCACCAGGTCTTGCTTCCCCAATTGGACTGTGTCACCATCGCCGCACCCACGCCCGATCACTACACTCTGACCGCTGAGTGCCTGGAACGGGGCCTACACGTCATGGTGGAGAAGCCCATTACCGAGACCATCGAACAGGCCCGTCAACTGGTGCATAAGGCGGACGAGCGAGGGCTGGTGCTGCAAGTCGGCCACATCGAACGCTTCAACCCGGCTTTCACCGAGCTGAAGCACGTCACCGAAGACATGACGCTCATCGGTATCAACATGCGCCGGCTGAGTCCCTTCGACACCAGCAACACCGACGTGGACGTCATCCGCGACCTGATGATCCATGACCTGGATTTGGCCGTGAACGTGGTCGGCTTGGACATCGAAGGGATCAATGCCTGGGGGCGCTCCATCAACACCGGCGCTATAGACCACGCCGTGGCTAGCCTCTCGTTCAGAGAGGGTCCTATCGTCACCCTGTTTGCCTCGCGGGTCACAGAGCAAAAGGTCAGAGCCATCGAGGTCATCGCCGAAGGGGCCTACGTCGAGGCCGACCTGCTGAACAAATCGGTCCTGATCCACCGACGGACGTTCCCCCAGTATCTTGACAATCACAACATCACCAAGTACCGTCAGGAGAGCGTCATTGAGCGCATCCACGTCCCCATGTTCGAGCCCCTGATGCTGGAACTGCGTCACTTTACGGACTGTGTGCGCGAAAACCGGGCCAGCCAGGTGCCAGGCAGCGATGGTCTGCGCGCTCTGCAACTGGCCGAGGCTGTCGCCAACGAGATCGCTCACAAGGCAGGCATCTAGCGAAGTTGCGCCTCAAACCGACAAGCTGAATGGGACGCAGCAACTACTCATGTTGATGGGCGAAGGTCTCCCGACCGAGCCCTTTACGCCTCGGTCAGAGACCTTCGGCGAACAAAGGTCGGTGTTAACCTGCGTCCGGCCATAAGAAAACAGAGGCAGGGCCGTGTGGCTCTGCCCCTTCCGTTTGTCTGTCCAGTCTACTTTCGCTTAACCTTGATGATCTTGGGTTTGGTCTCCTCGGACTTGGGCAAGGTGAGCGTCAGCATGCCATTTTCGAAGAATGCCTCCGCCTTCCTCGCGTCCACAGGCACGTTTAGCGTCAGTGTGCACGAGAACACGCCATAGGGTCGCTCCTGGAACAGGTACTCGACGTTCTCCAACGGTGACCTCAACTCGCCTCGGATGACGAGGATATCACCTTCGATAGCAATATCCACCTCATCGGGGGTCAGACCTGGCAGTGACGCGACAATGACGATCTCCTCGGGAGTCGTGTACACGTCCAGCGGAAGCCGGAATGGACGCTCCCCCGCGTCGGCCTTCCGAGTCCGTGCTGGGCGGATGAAACTTTCCTCGAAAAGCCGATCCATCGCCTCGCGCAAGGTCACCACATCGCGCCATGGATTCAAGTGTGTCATAACCATCATATCACCTCCCTGGTTCAATAAGGACATTATGGGAAAGAGGGTATACCTCCTCCCTATCCTTTTCGATTATTTGCCCTTAGCCTTGACTTTGATCGCTTTGGGCTTCACCTCTTCGACCTTAGGCAGCGTCAGGGTCAACACACCGTTCTCGAATTCGGCCTCTGCCTTGTCGGCCACGACCGGGATCGGGACGAGCAACGAGCGACAGAAAGACCCGTAGCGACGCTCACGGCGAATGTAGTTCTCCTCTTTGACCTCTTCCTCGGCCCTGGTATCGCCCTTGATGGTCAAGGTATCGCCGGTGACGCTGACGTCTAGATCTTCAGGCTTGACACCGGGAACGACTGTCCTGACCACGATGGCGTCGTCGGTCTCATACATGTCCACAGCCAGTGTCTTCACTCCGACCGGGGCCAGCCACCCTCCTTGCGGCCGCACAAAGCTCTCCTCGAAGAGACGATCCATCGCCTCCCGCAGGCTGACCAAGTCGTGGAACGGATCCCAACGTACTAAGTTTGTCATCTCTACACCTCCTCAGATTAGGATTGATTTTGGGTCTCACACGGTCCGGCAACTACAACGTCTATAGTCTCGCACCGTTCCATTAGACTGGCGCAAGAATCACATTAGAAATGCGCTAGAAAAAGGGAACGCCGCCCCTGCGACATGCGCGGGGGCGGCAGTTAGACGACAGAGAGGGCCCGTAAACTACAACTGGCCCCCAATGGATTGTTCTTTGCGGAAGTCCACGAAGCGGTACCCTACCCCGCGCTCGGTGAGAATATAACGAGGATGAGATGGATCAGGTTCGATCTTCTGCCGCAAGTAGGCGACGTACAGACGGAGGTAGTGGATTTCCTCGCGGTACTCGTAACCCCAGACCTTAGCCAGCAGCATCTCGTGGGGCACCACCCAACCCGCGTTTTCGATCAGATGATAGAGGAGGCGAAATTCAGTGGGGCGTAACTTGACGCACTCGCCTTCGGTGATGATCTCATGGTTATTGAAATCGACACTCAGCCGGTCATCAATGCGGAGGATGGCCTCTTCTGGCGCTAGCGGGCCTTCGGTGCGGCGCAGCACCGCCTTGACGCGGCTGGTGAGTTCACGGGCGCCGAACGGTTTGGTCACATAGTCATCGGCTCCCAGTTCCAACCCGCGCACTTTATCCTCCTCGTCAGCCCGGACCGTCAGCATGATCACCGGGACGTTGGAGATCTCGCGCAATATTTTCAGCGTCTCGAAGCCGTCCAATTCGGGCATCATTACATCGAGGATGACCAGAGAGGGCAGGTTCGTGCGCACTTTGTCGAGCGCCTCCAGGCCATTGTGGGCTTCTATCACCCGGTATCCCTCAAGTTCCAGGTTCATACGAATGAACCGCGTCATGCGAGGCTCGTCATCTACGACCAGGATCAGTGCACGGGAGGCAGGCATGAGCAGCAGCCTCGACTCACATCACTCGCGGATGAAACTGACGATTTTCTCTTCCCTCTCGCTAGGCAGGATCTCCACACAGTGAATACGTGTCCAGGGGAAGATCACCATACTGCTTTCGGGAAGAACGTATGAGACGTCGCGTCCGTCGCGTCGCCGAACGTTGCTTACAATCAGCACCTGATCGTCAGGCTCAGGAATGTGCTCTACCTCTCCTACAACAGCATCTTCGTTCAACAGATGGATCATCACAGTGTGGGGCATACGCTACCCTCCTCGCGCTTGACTACTGAATGATGATGCCCAGCTCAATACTGCCCAACTGGAGTTTGTCCCCGTGCTTCAGCGCGTGGGGCAGATAAGGGGTCAGACGTTGCCCATTCAAGAAGGTGCCGTTAGCGCTGCCGACATCCTCGACCAGGTAGTTACTATCTTGCTGATGGACCTTGCAGTGGCGGCGGGAGACACCGCTCTCGAGTCCTCCATCTGGGGTGAGGTCCAGATCGGGGAAGATGCCGTGAGCTGCGTCGAGGCGCCCGATGTGTACCTCGGCTGCAGACGGCAGTTGAATCTGGCGACCAGTGGCCAGCACCTTGATGCGCAATGGGGCGAGTGGTGCATCGCTGGTCTCTTCGATATGATTATTGGCCCAAGGATTCGCTCGTGAGACAGGCAGTTCCTCTTCGGGGAGCGGCTCAGTCCGCAGAGGGCCACCAGTGGGCAAATACACTCCGCACTCACCGCAGAACAACGTGCCAGGGCGGTGTTTACGTCCGCAAGATGGACATTCAATCATGGGATTTTCTCCGTGAAGTGATAATCAGACTGCGTGTACCGTACTTGATTTCTTTGCGACCTTTGGCCGTTGGAGTTCCCCCTTTGGCAATGCGACCAGCCTCCAGCATGGCTGACTGGGCCAGTTGGACCTCTCCCAGATCGAACAAGCGCGTGGCCACCATCTCCAATTGATGGGTTGCCGTATCGGTATCCCCGCTCTCCAGTGCATCCCAGGCCCGTCCTTGCATACGGTAGAGGGTGATTTTGTTCAAAGCCCTCAGGATGCCCGTCGGCACCGGTTCGGGTGGTGACTCGGTGGATGTGAAAGTGCAGCGAATGTCGCCCCGCACTTTATCTCCCTGACGCCCTAGTGGTGGTATGTCACCGGTGAGTTCGAGTTGCAATAGTCTATGCTCCCCGGGCGGCTTTGAAGTCACGCCCAACTCCAACACGATGGCCAATGGCGTGTCGGCCTGCAGCGCGCCCAGTGTAATCACGCCGCTGGCTGGCACGAGGCGTTCCAGATAGGGCGAAGTGCGGAACACACTTTCCACTGTTACTCCCTCGGCACAGCGGGTCTCCAATGTCAACCCTTCAGCGAAGACCGCGCCCAAGCCACGCACTCTCTGTTGCAACAGCGCACGCACCTGACCGGGCGACGCAATGTAAGCGGACACCCCTCCGCTTTGGGCTGCAATCTCATCGAGCAGGGTATCGTTCCAGTCCTCGCCTATTCCCATGGCCGTGATGCCGATGCGGCGTGTTCCTGCCTGTTGCGCCTCGGCTATGCAATCCTCCTCATCACCGTAAGTCTGACCATCGGTGAGGAGGATCAAATGGCTGGTGACCTGCTTGCTCCGGCGCTTTTCGAGTTCCGCCAGTCCGGCCTGTATACCTTGCAGAATCTCGGTCCCACCGCTAGCCCAGATCGTGGAGATCTTAGCCTTGGCATGGGCGCGGTTGGCACCCAACTGACTGGGCAGCACGACTTCGGCCCGGTCATCAAAAGTGACCACCGCCAGGGCGTCATCGTCGTGCAGTTCGTCAATGATCTGGTATGCTGCTCCTTTGACGTGTTCCAGCCGTGCTCCCTGCATCGAGGTGCTGCGATCGATCACAAGGCACAGGTTGAGTGGCAGCCGTTCGCCTCGCGCGGTAGGAGCCGGTCGTATCTCTATCAGAAGATAGAGCACCTGCTCTTCGTAGAGAGAACAGAGTCGACTCTGACTCAGCAGCATCTCCCAGGAAAGCGCTGCATCCTCACTCAATCCCAAGTCGGCCCGTTGTCGGTCATAGGCATGGCGGCGACGCGGATCGCTCAAGACGGCATAGGCTGTCTGAATCTCGTGGAACAACGCTGTTGGAGCACGCTCTGTCCGACTGTCAGGATGATAACGGCGCGCCAGCGCACGATAGGCGTGTTTGATCTCCGCGTCCGTCGCAGATCGGGGCACTTTCAGGATGGCGTAGTAGTTCTTTTCGACATTCATAGACTCACGTAGACTCAGATACTCTAACTCAGTGGCGGTTCAACCAGGATGGCAGTGATGTTATCACGTCCTCCAGCCCGATTCGCTGCAGCGACCAAACTCTCACACGCTGCCTGAAGCGATGAGGTGGTCTGGACGATGTCAGCCATCTCGGTCTCGCCCACCATGCCCCACAGCCCGTCACTGCAAAGCAACAGTCGCCCTCCAGGGGGGATCATTCGCACGTAGGTGTCCACTTCCAGTACATCACTCTGGCCGACAGCGCGATATAGCACGTTCTTCTGCGGATGAGTGGCAGCCTCATCGCGCGTCAGTTGTCCCAACTCGACCAAACGGTCCACCAGCGAATGATCATGGGTGGTCTGGTCCAATCCTTCCTCCGTGACGATGTAGGCCCGGCTGTCGCCTACATGAGCGATGTGGGCTCGCGGACCGAGCACTAATGCACAGGTCAGGGTCGTTCCCGCGCCGGGCACTTGATCTGCCACAGCGCTGTTGGCCGCCTGCACGGCGTTCACAAGCGCCTCGTTCAGAGCGGACTGGCTTGCATCGTGCTCTTGGCTAATGAGAGTCGGGAGATAGAATTGGCGCATGATGTGATGTGCCACGACTCGCGCTGCCAGGGAACTGGCGATTTCTCCAGCCTGGTGTCCTCCCATGCCATCGGCCAGAACGAAGAGCCCAAACGCAGGTAGCGCGTCGTCACCGTCGTGGGCAGCCGTGACGATCAGCGCAGTGTCTTCATTGTGACTACGCACCTCGCCCACATCGGTAACCCACTCAACCTTGAGTCTGGAATGGGTGGGTGTCACCCCAGGCAGGGACGATAGAATCGGAGTGGATGGCGATGTTTTCCTCAGCCTCAGGAGGTTGCGTAGGAACTGCATAATTCTATCTCCCATCAAACAGCGCGGCCTCACACAGGGAACGCATACACGTAACGATCGGTAGATCCAATATAGACCATGCCATCTACCACCGTCGGCGATGACGTCACCGGCCCATCAGTCTGGAAACGCCACCGTAAGGCGCCTGTGTGAGCGTCCAGGCTGTAGACAGCCCCATCTACTGAGCCGAAGTATACTGCCCCGTTGGCCACGGCTGGAGAACCGGTCACCTGACTGTCCGTAGCATAGCGCCAGACGAGGTGGCCACCTTCAGCGTCCAGCGCATAGAGGTAACCATCCACTGAACCGATGAAGACCAGTCCCTCGCTGACAGCAGGTGAGGACACGACCGATCCACCGGTGCGATAGCGCCACACTGACCAACCCGAGCGGATATCCAGGCTGTAGACGTGCCAGTCCTGGCTGCCCACGTAGACCATCTCCTCGGTGAGGACAGGGGAGGAAGTCACGCCGCGCCGGGCGCGAAAGCGCCAGCGCAACCGACCACCGGTGTCCACAGCATGGACTACTCCTCCCTCACACCCCACGTAGATGGCCTCATTTCCGATGGCTGGCGACGAGCGCACTGGTCCATCCGCCTCGAACGACCAGGCGACGCGGCCGCTGTGAATGTTGGCTGCATAGAGATGTCGGTCGTCTGAGCCAAAGAACACGTGACCAAACGCGGCTTGGGGTGATGACCACACGCTGCCCTGGGTGGGGCAGGTCCATGAAATGCGCCCAGTGTCTGCATTGATAGCGTAGAGCACTCTGTCGGCGGAGCCAACAAACACGCGCCCTTGATGCACACAGGGGGACGAAGCGATCCCCCCTTCGGTGGCATACTTCCATAGGAACTTCCCGTTATCAGCATTGATGGCGTACAGGTTGTGATCGTAAGAGCCAATGTAAACAACGTCGTTATGTACCGCTGGTGAGGAGCGGATCTCGTCCTCGCAGGCGAAACGCCACAAGGCCAGGACGTCGCCGCTGATGAACGCCGGAGTGCCGAAAGCGGTCGTCCCGCCTATGCCACGGGCCGAACTCAGGCTCATCAGCGCACGCTGTATCTCTTCGGCTGAGCCGTAGCGCTTGTTGATGTCATATTCCAGTGCCCGGTCGATGATCTCCACTATCTCACGGGAGACGAGGGGATTCGTCTTGTGGATAGGGCGTTCGTGGAAGGAGAACGGTGGCTCCAGTTGAGGGTCCTGCTTACTCAGTAAGTGATGCATCGTAGCCCCCAGAGCATAGATATCTACCCGAGGTTCAGCGATGCCTCGATATTGCTCCGGCGGCGAGTAACCCTCTGTGCCGATCATGGTGCCCTTCTGTCCACTCTGGAAGACTCTAGCGATTCCGAAGTCCACCAACCGAATGCGGCCGTGGCTATCGAGCATAATATTGGAAGGCTTGACGTCACGAAAGACAATGGGCCGGGGCTCATAGCTATGCAGGTAACTCAGCACTTCGCATACCTGGATAGCCCAATGAACCACTTGGGCCTCCGGTAGGAAGCCCTCGGTCTCGGACAGGACGTTCTCCAAATCTTTGCCTCCCACGTACTCTTCAACAAGGTAACTGCGGTCACCTTCGGTGAAGTAGTCGTAAACCTGAACAATGGCCGGGTAACTGAGAGTGGCAAGGATGTTGGCTTCACGCTCGAAATTGCGCACGATCATAGCCCGCACCTGGGGATCGGTGGCGGTGTTGAACATTTCCTTAACAGCACACAAGCGAGTGACGTTGGAGAAACGCAAGTCCTGGGCCTTGTAGACGGCGCTCATGCCGCCTACTCCCAACACCCCCATGATACGGTAGCGATTCTGAAGCAAGTGGCCGTTGGGCAGTTGGCCCTCAGTGCGTTCAAGTGGCTGGGACGAAGGGCGGATGCGCCGCGTGCCCAGTTCCTCCGGAGCCCCCGGCTCTTGTGCGAGAGATTCGCCGGAAGAGGGACCTGCTCCAGTGTGGTGGGTCTCAAGAGATCTCATACCCTGGTCTCACTCGTATATCTTTGATGCTTTAGTCATCGCACGTCTCTACGGTACGCCAGTGCGGTCGCGTCCTGGATATATCTAATTATAGGGCCAAATGGGTAAATGCGCAATAGTCACGGACTTACACTGCAAAGCGATGGTTTCATGCTGGCGATGTTGAAGCGGGCTGGGTAGACAACTATGGTGCTGGATTGAAGTAGTTGTAGGTCGCAGTGGCAATATCGGTCATCATAGGCGCGCTTTCCTCCCATTCCAACCATTGGGGACGGTAGAGGAAAATGACCAGCACGAAATCGCCACCTGGACTGAACACGAGTGCAGCGTCAGCGTGGGTGTCGCTGATCCAGCCGTGTTTGTGTGCCACTTTGGTCTCCACCGGGACCCCAGCCTCTATGAGACTGTCGATGCGATTCATACTCATCCACTCGATCGTCTGACTGCAGTCATCAGCAGTGAGAGCGCCAGGGTACGCAACCATCAGCGCACCGCCGCCGTGGCTACACTGATAGATCATCTCCAACAGCAACCCCACATCTAGCGGCGTGGTTTGCATATAGGGATCAGGTTCGGTGGTGATGTCGGTACGGGAGTTGGCCGGAGTGACGATAGTAGGTGGGATGATTTCCTCGTCGTAGGGAGTGGCCATGAAGGTGTTGATCAGCCCAAGATGGTGCATCGAGGCGGTGAGGGTCTCGACACCTCGGAACCCATCGCCGTCGCCAATGACGTCGCGCAGAAGCGAATTGGCTGTGGAATTGCCACTGAGTGTCATCGTCTCGCTGAGCAACCTGGTCACTTCGACGTCGGGGGGGTGGTCGAGGACGCGGAAGGTTTCCTCCAGGATGGTGATCTTGAGCACATCTAATCCGGTATAGGCGACGTCAGCGTTGATTCCTATTTCGTCTCCAGTTTGCAGGTCTTTGATGAAGATACCTGCTATCAGACCCTCGTGATTGTCCAGGAGCGCCTGGAGCAACTGGGCCAGCACGTTCAGGTCCAGCGGTGGCGCTTCCTCCGTCCGCACGGCCAATTCGACCTGCCGGTCGGTGGCTGAGACAATGGCCGCGGCGAGCCGGGCACGAGATGCCCCGATGTCCAGTTCGCAACCCGGCTGGCTGGGACGGAAGGCCAGGCTGGCTGTGAGCGGGACGGGCTCCTGCGGTGGCCGGTCGTGCTGCCCGGCGATGCGAGCCAGGAAGCCATCGAGCCGCTCGCCCGAGTAACTGACCGCCACAGGGACATCCACAGGGTCGGGTGGACGGCGCAGAATGTGAGCAATAAAGCCGTCAAGTCCGCCCCGTGCGGTTAGCACTGCATCCAGATTGGCTGCTGTCTCGTCGGCGTTGT
This sequence comes from uncultured Anaerolineales bacterium, assembly GCA_964385635.1. Lineage (GTDB taxonomy): Bacteria > Chloroflexota > Anaerolineae > B4-G1 > B4-G1 > CAYLPU01. The sequence goes on along the minus strand of CAYLPU010000078.1, from coordinate 346 downwards.
AGCGCAACTCGACGCTATTGAGAGGTAGAAGCAGCCGCTGCTGCTGATAGGCGAGTTCCATGGGTGTGGCAAAGGCCACTTCTAGAGCATTGAGCACTTGTTCACGTGTCATCCCCTCTACCGAGAGGCGGGCCATTGTCATCCCAGCGGGCAAGGTGCGGCTGGCCGAGATGTAGTCGAAATACTGCCACGTGAGGAAAAGCGCTATAACGGCGCCGACGATAATGAGCCAGGCAATACATCCGGTTACACGCCGCAAGGGATCTCCTCCGTTATCATCAGTTATCATCAATTTCGAGTTTAGATAAATAGAGAGGGCGGTTCGCGACTTGCGCAAAACCGCCCA
>CAYLPU010000077.1:0-24909 GCA_964385635.1 uncultured Anaerolineales bacterium | reverse complement strand
CTCGAATTGAACTAAGAATCGCCAAAAAAGTGTCCAATCTAAGGGGGTCACTTCAGTGCACCAACTCGTGGCACGTGACGTGCTGCACATTCACCTTCATATCCTTCTCTTCCGCGAACATGCGCACGCCGATGCTCCTATCACTCTGCTCCAACAAGCGTGGAGGTTTTACCCCGATCGCCACTCTCTTTCCATATCGTTGGGTCCAGGCGGCGCTATACGGCCACGTCCTCCGGGCACGGAAACACCAGAGCGGCATCGTTGCCCCCAGCAATATTCGCCAGTGCCAGGGAGCCGACTGAAACACAAACCCCAACCAGGAGGTCATCACATAGATGCGGCAGTCTTCAGGCGATCCCAAGCCCCACATCTCTTGACTGAGTTGGATTGCCTTCGCACAGGCGCTGCCGATCAAGTCCACGGTATTCTGTTCGGCTGGATCAGCGACCACCGTCACACCACTGATTACGCTCGACTTCATAGTTCCACGACCTCCGTTCGCGATATCCCCTACGACTCACTCTGAACGACACTCGTCACGCGATCTTTGATATTGGCTACCTGTCCATCGCGCAAGGTCATGATCAAATCGGCCTCGGTGAGGATCTCGGGGTTGTGCGTGACGGCGATCAGGCTGCCCTGGTCGCGGTAGCCGCGCAAGAGCGCCATCACCTGCAGGCCGGTACGCCGGTCCAGCAGCCCTGTCGGCTCGTCGGCAAAGATGATGCGCGGGCGGTGGATCATGGCCCGCGCCACGGCCGTCCGCTGTCGCTCACCACCGGAGAGTTCGTAGGGGAAGCGATGCAACTTGTCGCCCATCCCCAGGTCGGTCAGCAGCGCTTTGGCCTGTTCGGCGTGGGCTTTGTCCTGCACCGGCGCGGCGACCATCACGTTCTCCAGCGCGGTGAGGTAGTTGATCAGAAAGTGCTGCTGGAAGACAAAGCCGAACTCGGTGCGGCGCAAGGCCACGCGCTCGCGCTCCGGCATCTTGCCGTAGGCGCGGTCATCCAGATAGATTTCGCCCTGGGTCGGCTGGCGCAGCCCGCTCAGCAGATACAGCAGCGAACTCTTTCCAGAGCCAGAAGGCCCCAGTAGGCCGATGAACTGGTGGTCCTCGACAGTGATCGAAACGTCGTGCACGGCGTCTATTGTGTTCTCGCCGTCCTGGTAGGTCAACGTGAGATTTTCTCCCTGTAACATTATCTCTCTCGTAACTACTCAGCCCAGCAGTCGTTACACAGAGTTACACGGAGAAGACACAGAAAATCACAGAGATAGGGAGATAGCCCGTATGCAAACGCTGTATTCTTTGCTAAAACATGGTATTATGGGCAAACTTGGTCTTTTTCTCTCCGTGAAACTCTGTGCATCCTCTGCGCATCTCTGTGTTCCTGGTTATGCCTGAGTAGTAACTCTCTCTCCTTTATTCTACTCCCTACTTCCTACTCCGTACTCCATACTTCCTACTCCGTACTCCATACTTCCTACTCCCTATGATACCACTTTCAGGCAGGTTTTTCCATAGGCGCGTGTCACATTGTGATTGTTACTGTGTCATGCCGTGATATGATACTGTCACGGGGAGAAACCGGCGCCAATGCGTGTTGACTTTTCGTCCAGCATGAGTACAATGGCTTTAGGACTGGCAGGTGTGAGGGAGGTCGAATATGAAACGCACTGTCTTGACTCCGTTTCAGCAGGCGCTCGATGCCATCGAACGGTTTCCTGCCGATGACCAGGAAGCCTTAATCGAGATTATCCAGCGCCGATTGGTCGAGCAGCGTCGGGCAGAGATTGCGCGCAATGCCAGGGCCACGGTTCAGGCATTCAGGGAAGGACATGCGCGTTATGGAACCGTAGATGACCTGCGGCGCGATCTATTGGATGAGTCATGAGGAACCTGGTTTGGGACACCAGCTTCCGGCGTGCGTTCAAACGGAGAACGCGCCGTAATCTAGACTTGCAGGAACGCATTCTGGATGTCCCGACTGCCTTGGCGGAAGATCCCTTTGAGCCAAGGTTGAAAACCCACAAACTGCGTGGGCAGTTGGAAGGGTTGTGGGCCTGTTGGGTGGAATACGATTGCCGGATTATCTTTGCCTTTGAGCCTGATCCGTCGGGCGGAGATGACCTGATTGTGTTGGTAGACATTGGCTCTCACGATGAGGTGTACTGATCCGGCTGGACGAAGCTCAAGGTAATGAGAATGATCCGCGTTGCCGTCGTGGACGACCATCCGCACGTTGCCATTGCCCTGCGCGTGCTGTTGGACGAGACACCCGACATCCAGTTGGTGGCCGAGTCGCAGCGTGGTGGCGACGTGACTGCACTGGTGCGCCGGGCACGCCCACACGTGCTGCTGCTTGACCTGTTTATTGAGCCTGAGTTCGACGCGCTGTCGGCAGTGCGCCGCCTGCGGGCCGATTTCCCCGACTTGAAAATCTGCCTGCTCAGCGCCTACCTCGAACCGTCCCTCGTGCGTGACCTGTTACAGGCCGGCGTCTACGGATACATTCTCAAAGACGACGATTACGTCTCGCGGATTGACACCATCATCCGCGACCTGGCCGACGGGGAAATCTACCTCAGTCCACAGGCCTACGAGGCGCTGGCGCAGGCCACGCGCGCCGAGAGTGCAGAATCACTGCTCTCGGAGCGTGAGGTCGAGATTCTGCGCCTGGCCAAGCGCGGTCTGCCCAACCCGCAGATTGCACAATCTCTACACATCTCGCCAGGCACCGTGCGCAACCATCTGAGTGCCATCTACCGCAAGTTGGGCGTCCACAGCCGCCACGAGGCTCTCCAGGTCGCCGACGAGCGTCACCTGATCTGAGGCTCAAAGAAACCAGGTTTTTGAGAAAAACCTGGTTTCTCCACATATCGAGATAACGATGGAAGGAAACACGAACTACTTGATAGTTGGCCTGGCACTGGGGTGGCTCACTCTGGCGTTGGGGCTATTGCTCTACCGGGGGACGCGCAAATGGTGGCGCAGCCAGCAGTACGGGCCCCCTATTGATCACAGTGTCCTATTGGTAGAATATGGCCACAAGATGACCGGTGCGCTGGACCGGCAGGCATTGGCACAACTGCTGACCGACGATTTTCCACGCGCGTTGCAGGTAGAGCAGGTAGCATTACTGTTACCGGAATTGCACCAACTTATCTCCGTCAGGGCGGACGATCTGCGTCTGCCTGTCAGCCACGCTGCTGTACGCTGGGTGGCGTCGGGAGGGGAGGCGCAGAGAGCAGACCGGGGCCGGCTGCGTGAGTTGATCCAGCAGGGGCGCGCCGAACTGGCGTGGGCGCGGGTTTGGGTGCCCCTGATGCGTGGGACCGATCTGCGCGGGCTGTGGCTTTTGGGCGCGCGAGGGAGTAAGGTGCGATACGCGCCCGAAGACCTGCGCTGGCTGACGGCCGTGGCCCGTCAGGCGGCCGCCGTGCTGGAGGCGACCCACTATGCTGAACAGGAACGACGGGCCGCCTCTGAGATACGGGCGCTCTACCGCCAGGTGGTGGCAGCACGGGAGGTAGAGCGTGGCCGGCTGACGCGCGAACTGCACGATGGCCTGCTGCAAGACCTGTGTGCTGTGACCCGCGACCTGAAGGCGTTGGAGGCGCAACCGGAGGCCGATGAGGCGCACCTGGCAGACCTGGCAGCTCGCTCCGGCGAGACGGTGAATGCGTTGCGCGCGATCTGTAACAACCTGCGCCCGCCGCTCCTGCAACACGACCTGGCCTTGGCGCTCAAGGCGCTCGTCGTCGAGTTGGACGCGCGCTCCCCGGCACCTGTGCATATTGACGTCGCGGCCGACGACCTGCATCTGCCCGATGACGTGGCGCTGGCTATCTTCCGCATCACCCAGGAGGCACTGCACAACGCCATCCAGCACGCCGACGCCTCCGAGATTGCGGTGCGCCTGACGCAGTACCCCGATCGGCTGCGCCTGACAGTGACCGACGACGGACGGGGTATAACGGGCGGCGTGGAACCGGCCCGCTTTGTGGCCCAGGGCCACTTTGGGCTGGCGGGGATGCGCGAGCGCGCAGCGATGATCGGGGGCAAGTTGGACGTGCAGACGGCTGCCGACTATGGCACAGTGGTGATCCTCGAACTGCCGCGCTGACCGATTACTGCAGGGACAAAAATGGAGAAGCCTGCCTCCGGGCAGCGGCGGCAGGCTCGCATCTCGGTGTGGAGGACGTCAAGCGCGTTCTCACTGAATCGCGGTGATGTGAAAGACAATCTCTCCTCCTGGGGCCTCCACGGTGACGACGTCATCCACCCGACGTCCCAGCAACGCCTGGCCCAGCGGCGACTCGTTGGACACTTTGCCGTTGACCGGATCCGCCTCGGCCGGGCCGACGATACGGAAGACCTCCGGCTCCTCTGTACCCTCCTCGACGATGGTGACACGACTGCCCAGAGCCACCTCATCCGTGGGACCGTTCTCCTGGATGATCGTCGCTTTGCGCAACATCGCTTCGATCTGCTGGATGCGCCCCTCCAGGAAGCCCTGCTCCTCCTTGGCGGTGATGTAGTCGGCGTTCTCCGAAAGGTCTCCCTGCTGGATGGCCTCCCGGAGCCGCTTGGCCAGCGCCGGCCGCTTCACGTTGGTCAGGTGGTCCAGTTCCTGGCGCAGGTTTTCTATGCCCTCGGCGGTCAGGTAGATAGGTTGATGCGCGTTCATCCGATGTCATTCTCCTCCACAGTCGTTCGGCTGCTCACGACGAAGCCTGGTCTGAGTTCTGGTGAGTCTCTTCCTCCACCAGCAAGCGGCGCAGCACCTTGCCGACGAAGGACTTGGGCAATTCGCGGCGGAACTCTATCTTCCATGGCACCTGCCACTCCTCGAGCCGTCGCTTGCAGAATGCGATCAGTTCCTCCTCGCTGAAGTCCTCTCCACCCTGCAGGACGACGTAGGCTTTGACCCGCTTGCTCGGCCAACGCGGTGGCCGCACGCCCACCACGGCGACTTCCTTGACCTTGTGATGCTCGTACAGCACCTCCTCCACGTCCCGAGGGTAGACCTGATACGGCCCTGCCAGGATCATATCCCGCTTGCGGCTGATGATCTGGAAGTAGCCATCCCCGTCCATACGGGCCACGTCTCCGGTGTAGAGCCATTCATCCTGGAGGGTTCTGTCCGTCTCGCCCTTGTCTCCCCAGTACCCTTGCATCACCTGTGGACCCCGCACGACCAACTCGCCGATCTGGCCTGGCGACAGGTCTTTGCCGGTTGCCAGGTCGACGATCTTCGCCTCGGTGTTGGGGAGGGGTATTCCAATCGATCCGACCTTGCGCAGCCCGTTGAGCGGGTTGGCATGCGTGACAGGTGAGGCCTCCGTGAGGCCGTACCCCTCCACCAGCCGTCCCCGGGTCAATTTCTCGAACGCTTCCTGTACCTCGACCGGCAAGGGAGCTGCCCCGCTGATGCAGCCCCGGATGGATGAGATGCCATACTTGCGCACGCGGGGGAAGTTGTTGATCGCAATGTACATGGGCGGCACGCCGGGGAAGATCGTGGGGTGGTAGCGGCGGACAGAGCGCAACACGTCCTGGGTCACGAAGGTCGGCAGGATGACCATCGCCGCTGCCAGGCTGACCGGCACGTTCATCGCCGTGGTCAGGCCGTAGATGTGGGACAGGGGCAGCACGGAAAGGAATACCTCGCGTCCCTCCCGCAAATCTGGAATCCAGTGGCGTACCTGGAGGGTGTTGGCGACCAGGTTACAGTGGCTCAACATCACCCCCTTGGGCCGCGCGGTGGTGCCCCCGGTGTACTGCATCAGCGCCAGGTCGTCGCAGCCCACGTCCTCTTCGGGTACGGTGGTGGGATAATCATGCAGCAGGTCGCTCCAGTGGTGGAACCCTGGTTCCAATTGGGGTGGCAGCCGGTGACCCTCTTGAGACTCGCGGGCGAGCGTGAACAGCGCGCGCTGCCATGCTCCCATGTGTTCCTTGATGGAGGCAAAGATGACCCCGCGCAGTTCGGTTTCGGCCTTCACCTGGCGAGCGACGTTGGCGTACAGGCTGAGGGTGACGAGTACCTGGCTACCAGAGGCCCGTACCTGGCGCACCACCTCATCTGCGTCGGCGACGGGGCTGGTCATCACAACCGCGGCCCCAGCCTTCAGCGCGCCGTAGTAGGCGATGACCAGTTGCGGGCAGTTGGGCATCAGCAGCATCACCCGTTCGCCCCGGCCTATCCCCAGCCCGAGCAGCGCGTTAGCGAAGCGGTTGGCCTGCCGGTCAAGCGTGGCGTAGTTGATCTTTCGCCCGAAGAAGTAAATGGCCGGACGGCGGGGGAAGCGGCGGGCGGCGCTCTCCAGGAAACGGTGGAGGGGCCGCCGGGGAATGGCGACGGTGTGGGGCACGCCCTCGTCGTAGCGCGACAGCCACGGACGCTCGCGCACCAACTGGGCACGGCCGGTATCGCCCCGCCACGACCCGCGCTCCTGTCCCACGAAGCGAGAGATGGCCCGGTTGACGGCATCGGCCCGCTCCAGTTGGACCAGGTGGGCGGAGACGGGAACACGCACCTCCTCGGCGTCGGGGATGCGGCGAGCGACCTCCTCGAACAAAGTGCCAGGCAGCAGCCGATCACGGTGGCCGATGATGACCAGCGCGGGGACGGTGATGTTGCGGAAGGTGGACCATCCGTTCCAGGCGTTGAACGTGTTGTGGAAAAAGGCGCGTAGGACGTGGGCTGGCGCGGAGAACGCTTTGCCTGCGAAGAACTTGATGGGGCGCAGGAGGGTCAGGGGCAGGTGGAAGATGAAGCGTGCGCCGGGGTGTAGCCGGAACTCGCCGCCGGTGGAGACCAGGATCAGGCCGCGCAACCTATCCGGGTGGGTGGCCCCGTACTCGGCGGCGATGGCCCCGCCGAAGGAGTGGCCGGCCAGGAAGAATGGCTCCTGGACGTTCAGTTGGTCGAGCACACTGTCCAGATCGCTCAGGAATTCTTCCATCCTGTAGTCCGAGTGGGGCTTGTCGGAGTGGCCGTGGCCGCGCAGGTCGGGGGCGATGACGCGGTTGTCGTCGGCCAGGGCACGGAGTTGATGCTTCCACTGCGTGGCCCAGCCGCCGAAGCCGTGGAGGAAGACGATGGTGTTGCGCGACCGTTCCGGCTGGATGTCAATCACGCTCAGCCGGATCGACGGGTCCTGCGAAACGGTGACCCGTTCTCGATACAGTGCGAGGTCAACATTCATCGGGTGTCTCCTCAACCATTGCTTGCATCGGCACGAGGGTGATTATAGCACAGTCCGGCGTACGCCAAAGGCAACGCGCCGGCTGCGCCGGCGCGGGAAGGCACAGGTATGCTCGCCACCGTTTCAACCGGCTTGTGCAGTCAGGAGCTTCTCTGCCTCCTCCAACCCCGGCAGTGGCCCCATTTGCGCCTTCAAGTCGGCCAGGTCTCGCAGGGCATCGCGCAGCGTGAATTCATTCGGGTTCAAGTCCAGAGCCGCCTGGTAGGCTTGCAAAGCGGGCTCGGTCTGGCCGGCGACCAGGAGGTAGAGGGCCAGGTTGAACTGGACCCTCTCGTTCTCCGGCTCTTGGCTCAGACTGGCACGGGCGCGCTCCATAGCAGCGGCGAAGTCTGAGGTGACCTGCTCCGGCTGACCCAGGGCCATGTGACACAGGCCGCGCTGGTAGAAGTTCCAACTACTATCAGGGTCGAGTTCGGTGGCACGATTCAGGGCGGCGATGGCCTCCTCGTAGCGTTCGGCCAGACGCAGGGCCACGCCCTTCTGCGCCCAGTTCCACTCGTCGTCCGGCTTCAGTTCGGTGGCACGGTCGAGGGCAGCGATAGCCTCCTCGTAGCGCTCAGCCAGACGCAGGGCAGCGCCCTTGCTGGCCCAGGCCAACTCGTAGTCGGGCTTCAGTTCGGTCGCGCGATCCAGGGCGGCGATGGCCTCATCGTAGCGTTCGGCCAGGCGCAAGGCCACGCCCTTCCAGGCCCAGGCCCACTCGTAGTCGGGCTTCAGTTCGGTGGCGCGGTCCAGGGCGGTGACGGCCTCCTCGTAGCGGTCGGCTTGAGCCAGGGCTACGCCCTTGCTGGCCCAGGCCCATTCGTAGTCCGGTTTGAGTTCGGTGGCGCGGTCGAGGGCGGCGATGGCCTCATCGTAGCGATCAGCTTGAGCCAGGGCCACGCCCTTGCTGGCCCAGGCCCACTCGTAGTCCGGCTTGAGTTCGGTGGCACGGTCGAAGGCGGTGACAGCCTCATCGTAGCACTCAGCCTGAGCCAGGGCCTCGCCCTTCTGAGCCCAGGCCAACTCGTAGTCCGGCTTGAGTTCAGTGGCGCGGTCGAGGGCGGCGATGGCCTCCTCGTAGCGTTCGGTCTGAGCCAGGGCCACGCCCTTGGCATACCAGGCTTCAGCGAGGTCGGGCTTGAGTTCGGTGAGACGGTCGAGAACGGCGATAGTCTCATCGTAGCGCCCGGCCTGAACCAGGGCCACGCTTTTCCAGGCCCAGGCCAACTCGTAGTCCGGCTTCAATTCGGTGGCGCGGTCGAGGGCGGCGATGGCCTCATCGTAGCGATCAGCTTGAGCCAGGGCCACGCCCTTGCTGGCCCAGGCCCACTCGTAGTCCGGCTTGAGTTCGGTGGCACGGTCGAAGGCGGTGACAGCCTCATCGTAGCACTCAGCCTGAGCCAGGGCCTCGCCCTTCTGAGCCCAGGCCAACTCGTAGTCCGGCTTGAGTTCAGTGGCGCGGTCGAGGGCGGCGATGGCCTCCTCGTAGCGTTCGGTCTGAGCCAGGGCCACGCCCTTGGCATACCAGGCTTCAGCGAGGTCGGGCTTGAGTTCGGTGAGACGGTCGAGAACGGCGATAGTCTCATCGTAGCGCCCGGCCTGAACCAGGGCCACGCTTTTCCAGGCCCAGGCCAACTCGTAGTCCGGCTTCAATTCGGTGGCGCGGTCGAGGGCGGCGATGGCCTCATCGTAGCGCTTGGCCTGAGCCAAGGCCTCACCTTTCCAGGCCCAGGCTCGCCTATCATCGGGGGTGAGTTCGGTGGCTTGGTCGAGCAGAGCCAGTGCGTCATCGTGGTGATCCATCCGACTCAGCACCAGACCCTTACGCGCCAGAGTGAAAGCGTTATCGGGGTCCAAGCGGAGGGCTTCATCGAAAGCAGCCAGGGCCTCATCATAGCGCTCCAGCCAGCCCAACACCCGGCCTTTGGTAGTAAATGCCTTGGCGCTCTTCGGGTCTAACGCCAGCGCCTGCTCCAAAGCGGCTAAGGCCTCCTCACTTTGGTCCGAGAGATGCAGGCTTTCGCCCAGCCGCGCGTACAGTTCGGAGGTTTCGTGGCCCAATTGCAGCGCCTCCCGGAAAGCAGTAGCCGCCTCATCGTGGCGCTCAAGCGCCTGTAGAGAGGTGCCTAGCGCGGCATAGGCGGCAGCACAGGTCTCGGTATCCTCTTCCGCGTGTCCTAGCGCCTGGCGGAGGGCCCCTTCCGCCTCGGCGTACTCTTCGGCGTCGTTCAGCACCAGTCCCATCGCCAGGTAGGGGGTGACCGCGTCGGGGTCGCGTTCGATGGCCTTACGCAGGTTGGCAGCGGCCTCCTCGTACTCGCCCGCCTGGCGTAAGGCCAGTCCCAGGTTGACGTAGGCCTCCTGCACCTGACGGTTCACCCCTGCGCGGTTTGTAGTATCGGTCGTGGGCTCAGTCATCCGTCCCTCGTCGTCGTGGCCGCCGCCTGGGGAAGCCAAAGGTAGGCTCCATCTGTGACTCGACGTATAGCTCGGAGGGCCAGGGCGCAACATCCAGTTGCATAAGTGATCGTTCCTGTTCGGTCAAACGCTGCCAAGCCGCGCCATCTCCGATCCGCTCGCGGCCAAGTTCTGCGCGAAGTTCACGCATTTCGTCGGCGACTTCCTTAATGGTGGACACAGCAGCCACACTTCTGTAGACCAACTCAACCACGCGATGTTCGGTCGTCTGGGAACGTATCAGGTCGGCAAAAAGGCGCGCCAGAGGACCGATTGGGGGGTGTTCCGCCGCCTCCAGCACTTCCAGCACACAGCGGGCCTGCGCAGCGGGATCAACAGCCTCATTGGCATCAATCCAGCGTCGGGCCTCGATGTACAGCAGGTATTCGTCAACCAGGCGTGTCTCGCTCTCCAGGCCTGCGGTGGCGAACTTCTCTCGCGCCTGGTTGAACAGTCCCTGAGCCTGCTCTCGCCTACCCTGGAAGCAAGCCAGTCGTCCTCGCTCCCGCAAGAAGTGGGCTTGCACCAATTCCGGCGCCCGGCTGGCCCCCTCGGCCTGCCAGGCACCTTCCAGTTGGTGCGCGGCTTGCGCCAGCAGTTCCTCGCGTCGCCTGCCTTTTTCTCTCTCCGCCTGGTCAAGGGACTGTAGGGCGGCCTGGTATAGCCTGCTGGTGGGGCGGGGCGGGACCGGCTCCCGCGGCTCAGGGTAGAACGCTTCGACGCTGCGGGAGAGGGCCAATCGCTTTTCTGGGTCGTCGCTCAGCCGGTAGAGGGCCTCACGCCGTCCTGGCTTGCGCTCCGAAGTGACCATCCCTTCCCGCCGCAGCCGCTGTACCTCGGTACGTACACTCTCCGGGTTCAATCCTGTGGCACGTACCAGTTGGGCAATGGTGAACTCGCGCAGCAGCAGGGCGTTCTGCCGCACCTTGAATTTGACTTCGCTACGTATCGCTTGAATGGGCATATTCTCGCACACTCCTGGGGGTTATTTGAACTGACATCATATTATATCATAATTTGCTCAAATGAGCAAGATATAGCGGGGAATTCATGCCGGCGCCAGTATTTCAAACAGCGCCCGCAGATCGGTCGTGGCCTCGATCTTGCGCCGCAGCAGTGGGAGTTTGGTGACGTTATCGAATTCTGGTTCCAGGCGATTAATGAACTGGCTGGGCCAGAACTCGCTCTCACCTGCCCGAGGCTCGAAGGCGGCCAGTTCGCAAGTCATCGCGTGGAAGCGTTCTGAATCATTCAGCCAATTGTCAAGGTTCCACGCGACGCAGTAGGCTCGCCGTGGATTGTGGTTAAGTTTTCCGTGCAGGCGTTCGTCAAAGGCTCTGATCTGCTCGCGAGTGAGCGGCGGTTGCAGATCCAGCTTCCAGCCCTGGTGGCTCAGAAAGAAATTGGCCGCATAGAGCAGCCAGCCGTCGTTGAAGAGCTCGTTGCCATAGTCGAGCGCGAAGATGTGGGCGACATACTCGTGCATAAAGAGGTACGGGTAGGCCAGGTACAGACCAAAATCGCGGTCGAACCCGAAACGCACCAGGACGACATCCTCGAACCACTGATCTGTCTCCTCATCCCAATACCGCTCGCGAAAGGCAAGTGGAGCGGGACGATAGCCGGGCTCCCTATTTGGCCTTTCTGTCTCCTCCTCGTAGCGGAACTCCAGCCGTGCTTCACGACTCAGGCGCGCCTGCGTCACAGGCCAGGGTGAGTTGGCGTAGAAGTGACGGGCCAACTGCCGCCCCTGCTGATGGAGTGCTTCCAGGTCTTCCTGGTAGCGCCACGTGGGGACGACCGCCGCAGCCGCTTTGATAACCCGGTCGAACACAGCCGCCGCCTGGGGGTTCTGTGCCCGGAAGAGGGCCACGCGACCTCGCAGCACATCACCCAGTTCGTTGACCGCCTGCTCCAGATCGCGCGGGGCCGCTTCGTTGAAAAACTGGTGCAACGATTGATCAAAGCGGCTGAGACAGTCATCGGCTGTCAGGCGCAGGTCTGCGCGAGTCGCATCATTGAGTGTCGGCAGATGTGCCAGCAATTGGCAGCAGAACAACGTGTAGGCATCCAGTTTGATAGCGATGCCGTCGGGGAGGCCCATCTCAGGAGTCCTGTCCTACTTCTTGCGCTTGCTCTTCCGGCGCCGCTTTTGCCAGGCCCGGAAACGTTTCTTCAGCGTGGGCAGTATGATTTCCTTGTACGTCTCCAGTGCAATCGCAGACAGCAATGTGAACCCAACAACGACAACCTCGTCGGTGGGGAAAGTCTGCTCCACTTCGACCTGCATCTGTCCCTCGGTCAGCAACTGCTCCTGCCCCGCCTCGCGCAGCGCAGCCTCAATGGTGGGCAGGAGTTCAGCTTTGACCGAGGAGATTGTATCAGGTGGGATGGGCTGGATGGTTAACTCGATGTACTCAGGTTCGGTTTCTGGGTGTGTTGCCATAAGTAGACTCCTACAGGGTGATGGACGGTGACTGGTAGATTGTACCACATACTACTTCAAAGTGGCAAATTGAATTGCCGAGCGCCCTCAGCCTCCAAACACCCGCGCCCACAGCGGCGGACCCAGCACCAGCAGGCCGACGATGACAGAGGTGATGGCTGCCAATAGCACTGCCCCCGCCGTCACGTCCTTGATCACCTTCGCCAGCGGATGGTAGCCGGGGCTGACCATGTCCACCAGCGTCTCGGCCACTGTGTTTAGCATCTCACTCACCAGCACGACCCCGATGGTCAGCGTCAGCACTGCCCACTGGGTAGACGAGAGGCCCAACCAAAGCCCCAGCCCAACGACGCCCGCCGCGATCGTCAGGTGGATGCGCGTGTTGCGCTGTGTGCACAGGGCGTACCACAGGCCAGAAAACGCGAAGCGGAAACCCTCGAGGATGTTTCGGCTGCGCATGGCACGTCACGCGGGGGGATGTGCCTCGACCCCCAACGCCTGAAGGATCCCGGTCTGCGCGGTCCACATCTGCGCCCGCTGCTCTTCTGTCGTGTCATCGTGTCCCAGGAGGTGCAGCACCCCGTGGATGACCAACAGTTGCAGTTCTGCCTGGACGGCGTGTCCGATCTCGGCGGCATGGTCCCTGGCGCGAGGGAAGGAAATGATGACGTCGCCCACGTAGCGCGGCAGGCCCGGTGCGCCGACGAATGGCCTGCGCGTCTCGCCAGGGAAGGCCAGCACGTCGGTTGGCGCGTCCACGCCTCGGTGACAGCGGTTGAGTTCGCGCAACGGTTCGTCGCCAGTCACCACCACAGCCAGTTCGCACGGCTCCTCCACTCGCTGGTGGGTCAAGGCCGCCAGGGCAGCCTGGTGCAGCAGGTCTGGTTGAACCTGCGTCTGGAACTGCTCGTCAACCTGTACCGCTATCGTGTGGAGAGGCATTTCCGTTTCGGCGCTCGCTGTCACGCGTCGGTCCCTGTTACCGATTGTGGGTATTGGATGCGCGGATGGAAGGTCCCTTTCAGGGCAGAGGTGAAGGCTTCGCGTGTGATCTCCAGGTCGCGCAAGGTCAGCTCACACTCGCTCAGTTGGCCATCGGCCACGCGCTCGGCGATGACGCGGTTGACGATTTCCGTTACCTCCTCGGCGTTGGTGGGGCGCATGGCACGCACAGTTGCCTCACAGCCATCGGCCAGCATCACCAGAGCGGTTTCCTTACTCTGGGGCTTGGGGCCCTGGTGACGAAATCTACTTTCGTCAACCAGCGCAGGGTCGCCCGCCAGTTGTACGGCCTTGTCGTAGAGAAAACTCACCCAGTTGGTGCCGTGGTGCTCGGGGATGAAGGCACGCACACGACTTGGCAGCCGGTAGCGCCGGGCTAGTTCCAGTCCGTCCTTGACGTGACTGGTGATGATCTCGGCGCTCGTCAGTGGGTCGAGCCGATCGTGAGGATTTACTCCTTCGACCTGGTTCTCAGTGAAGAAGTATGGGCGGGCGATTTTGCCTACGTCGTGGTAGTAGGCTCCCACGCGGGCGAGCATGGCGTCGGCACTGATGCGCTCGGCTGCCTGCTCGGCCAGATTGGCAACCATCAGGCTATGATGGTACGTGGCGGGTGCCTCGCGCAGCAGCCTCTGCAGGAGCGGGTGGTCGGGACGGCTGAGTTCGATCAGCCGCATCGTGGTGGTGATGTCGAACAGCGGGCCAATGAGGAACAGACCGCCCAGCGCCAGGCTGGCCGAGATGCCCCCGTTGGCGATGCCAGCCAGTGCCGGGGCCAGCAGATTGCCGGGTTGGGCGATATCCTGCGGCAAGCGAAAGATAACGACAATGCTCACATGCGCCAGGGCAGCAAATGCGCCGGCGCGAAAGAGCGCGCCGATGCGCTCGACTCGCCCCAGGGTGAGCGCCGCGACCAGCCCGCCCAGGGCGGTGTAGGTTGTCATCTCCAGGGAGTTATCGGCGATGACACCGGCAGCGCTGCCGAGGAAGACGACACTTGCCACCCCCGCGTGCGGCCCCAGGGCAGCCGCAGTCAGCATCGCCAACGCCGGTGCTGGGGAGAGGTAGCGCAGCACCGTGCTTTCTGGCACCATCAATCCGACCACCAATGTGAAAAAGGAAATCAGCAGCACCAGCAGGAGGAGTTTCTGCCCATCCCAAAGTATGTCGGGTTGAAAGCGTGTCAGGTAAAGGCATAGCAGCAAGGTCCCTACTACAGCCAGCAGGCCGGCTCCTATGAAGTCGCTCCACTTTACCTGGGGTTGCCGCAGCCCGAGTTGATCCAGCGCCTCTATGTCGAGCGCTGTGACACGTTCTCCCTCCCGCACGATAATCTCGTCGGCTTCGAAGGTACGCAGCACAGGTGGCACTTCCTCGTAGGCTTGGGTCTGAGCCTCGGCCGTGGCTGTGGGGTTGAGGAAGGAGTTGGGGACCAGGAAGCATTGCGCGAGTGCGATAGTGACACCGGTTTCCTCGCTCGAAAGGTCGAGACTGACCAAGGCGGGTACACCCTCAAGGGCGCTCTTCAGGTATCCCTCGCGAATCTCACGGCGCATCGCCTGGTCAATCACAGCCAGGGTGTCCAGTTGGACACGGTCCCAACCCTCGTCGGGTAGGGCAAGGAGGCTGTCGAGTGTCTCAGAGGGAATCTCGGCCAGTTCGGGCACGGCCAGGATCCAGCCTCGCTGTCGGGCGGAGGAGGCCAGCGTGTCGGCACGCACCGACCCCAGGTAGTCGAGCACCTGACGGGCGCGGTCGAGTTGTTGACGGGCCAGCGCGGGGTCCGAAAGGGTGTAGATTGGTTCGACTCTGAAGGCAGCCCGCTCTTGCTCCTCTGCGCGCAGGATGGCACTCTCGTAAATTACGCGACGAGGGGCAGGCACATCTTGAGTGGCGACATCTCCTTCCTCCAACACCACCCTGCCGGTAGGTAGCAGTGGGCGGGCCATCACGACGCCTGTAACTGCTGCCAGCGCTGTTCCTAGCAGGGTCAGGCGTAGCCAGGCCCACCAGCGATGGCCGCTCTGGCGCGATGATAGTTCTCCCTCGTTGCCCCTGGCTTCAGTCGCGTTCGTGCTCATCGGTCGAAGTTGGCAACGTAGGGGCGCAGGTACTGCGCCCCTACGTTCGTTCGGCGGTATCACACGTGCCCCGGTAGGGGCGCAGTACCTGCGCCTCTACTAGCCGGACAGCATCTCGCGCACGACCTCGTTCACGACGCGGCCGTCGGCGCGACCTTTCAGTTTGGACATCAGTTGGCGCATCACCGTGCCTATCTGTCCCATCCCGGTTGCTCCGGCCTCCGCGATGACATGGCGGGCCTCCTCGGCAATTTCTTCACGCGAAAGGGGCCTGGGTAGATATTTCTCAAGAATTGCCAGTTCCGCCTCTTCGTTGGCGAGCGATTCGGGCCGGTTGGCTCGTCGCAGTTCGGCGATGGTGTCGCGCCGCTGCCTGGCTTGCTTTTGCAGCACTGTAGTCACGCCGGCATCGTCGAATTCACCGCCATGCTCAACCTCGGCGTTGGTGATCGCAGCCAACGCCATACGGATCACGGACTTGCAACGTTCATCACGGGCGCGGAGTGCTCCTTTGAGATCCTCCTGCAGTTGCTGTTTTAGGCTCATGTGCGGCCCTGTTTTCGCAGTCGGTTATTCTACAGACGGCTCCGCTGATCTTTGCGTGTCGTCCGACGGCTCTTGCGCAGTTTGGCTGCCTTCTTGCGCTTGCGGATCACGCTCGGCTTCTCGAAGAAGCGACGGCGACGCACTTCCGATAGCACACGATCGCCCTGCACTTTTCTCTTGAAACGCTTCAACAAAGAATCGAAGGACTCACTTTCCTCAATGACGACTCGGGTCACTCTTTTCCCTCCTCTCTATGCCCAGTTTTGGACTGGTTTTTTGGTAGCATGTTCATTATAATCGCCCACTGAAGGCTTGTCAAGCAAAACGTGGGACTAGTCGGCAGGCGCTTCTGGTTCCCACACGTCCACGACCTGGATGCCGTTGGTCTCCAGCGCCTGCACAGCCGTCTCCCGATCCACTTTCTCCAGGCGGAAGGCGATGACCCGCTCCTCGGGCCGCTTACCCCAGAATATGCCCAGCGAGTGGATGTTGCCGCCCAGCGCCGCCATACGGTTCGTGACCTGCGCCAGGCTGCCCACCTCCTCCGGGACGACGACGGTGATGCGCAGTGAGGGATGCCCGCCCCCCATCCCCTCGACGAAAACGCGGAAGATGTCCGTGTCGCTGATGATGCCGACCAGTTCGTCGTTCTCCACGACAGGCAGGCACCCGATGTGGTGGTCGACCATCACCCGTGCTGCCTCCTCGATGGGCAGGTCGAGCCCCACGGTGATGACCGGACCCTCTATGATCTGCCCGATCTTCGTGCGTGACAGGATGTAATCCACCTCAAAGACACTGAGCGTGGTCGTGGGCGTGGGAGACGCATAGACCAGGCTTTTCTCGGTCACAATACCCACCAGTTTGCCGTTCTCGTCCAGCACCGGCAGGTGGCGGAACGGCTTGCTGCGAATCAGTTCCAGCGCAGCCTTAAGACTGGTCTCGGTCGTGATAGTTGTTGGATTGGGAGTCATTCGATCTTTGACAAGCATAGATTTCCTCCTTATGTCTGATTGAGAGTTCTCGGAAGGTCAGTCGATCACCTCACCTACCAGGCAACCGTTCTGCGCGGCCAGCAGTTGCGTGGCAGTGAGTCGGTTGTGCAAGTTGCCTTCTCCATGCGTCGTCACCCGCAGGTAATTGTCGGTCAGACCAGTCCAGAGGCCATCACGCCGACGCTGTTCCCACACCACTTCCATCTCCCGTCCTACGAACCGCTGCCGGAAGTGGGATGCCTGCTTAGCACCCAGTTCACGCATCGCGCGCGCCCGTGCCTGGCGCACCTGGCGCGGCGTTTGGTCTGGCAGGCGGGCGGCTGCTGTTCCCGGGCGTGGGGAGTACGGGAAGACGTGCAGCCGCGCAAACTCTATCGCTGCCACGAAATCGTAACTGGCGCGGAAGGCAGCCTCGTCCTCGCCGGGGAAACCGACAATGATGTCGCTGGTCACGGCCAGGTCGGGGACTGCAGCATGGATGGCCTGCACCAGCCGGGCGAACTCTCGCTCAGTGACACGGCGACCCATGCGGCGCAAAGTCTCGTCGCAGCCGGCCTGCAGCGGCAGGTGCAGCTGGCGGCACAGGCGTGAGTGCTCCCACAGGCTGAAGAAGACCTCATCCAGGTCCCAGGGCTCCAGCGACGAGAGCCGGAGACGAGGCAGGTCAGTGTGAGCCAGCAGCGTTCTGACCAATGTATACAGGCCATCTGACAGCCCCAGGTCACGGCCATAGGAACCCAGGTTCACGCCGGTCAGCACAGCCTCCTGGCAGCCGGTCTCGACGAGCCTCTGTACTTCGGCGACGACGTCGGCCACAGGACGGCTGCGGGCTGGCCCTCGCAACAGGCGAGTGATGCAGTAGGTGCAGTGGTTGTCGCAGCCATCCTGCACCTTGACGAAGGCGCGGGTGCGGAGCGGAGCGGCTTTCATCTTCTTCTCCCTGCGGGAGGATACATGGGAGGACGCGGTCACAATCTCTACTGTCCGCTCCTTCTCGGCGTTGGGCACGACCCAGGCGACACCAGGCAGCGCGGTGCAACGCCGGGGCGCCAGCGTGGCGTAGCAACCGATGACAGCCGCACGGGTCTCCGGGTTGGCGCGGGACAGCGCTCTGATCTGGTGGCGCGACTTGCGTTCTGCTGCGGTGGTGACAGCACAGGTGTTGACGATGCAAACATCAGCCTGGGCCGGAGTTGGTACAACTGCGTGACCGGCGGCGGCGAACTGGCGGGCCAACGTTTCGATCTCGCTTTGGTTCAGACGACAGCCCAGGCTCTGCAGATGGATGTTCATAAATCCACGTATCCTAAATCCCTCAGATGCTCTTTTACGATTTCCATATCTTCGGGTGTTAACTGCTGTTTCACTGGTATACCCGCTCAGTCGCCAAACGATGGATTTGGCCCAGGAACGCTTTTTAGTGTCTACGCAGGTTCTCCCAGACGATAGATTTTACAGCTCCGCCATCTCAGGTTGCTGCTACGTGACCCGCCAAGCGCTGGTTACGTTCTTCCCGTCGTGTATCCATAGCAGGATCGCGTGAGGGAGCAGGTCGGCGGCACGATAGTGCCAGGCCCCATCCTTGTGAAAAGCCACGCGGCGCATTGGGTTATCTTCTTCACTGTCCAGGATGGAGATGAAGGCAGCGCTGGGCGGCACGTCCGCAAAGGTGTAGAGGTGACCGCCCAATTTCTCCCGCCGATCATCGTCCACGTCGTACAGGTCGAAGGCCCATTCCTCGATGAGGGCTTCGTGCTGTGCAGCGACTATCCAGCGCAGCATCACCCGCTCCCGCTCCGCCGCCAGTCGGTCCAGGAACTCCTGGACGGCATGGGGAGAGCGGGGGATGCGGATACGTTTGTGCAGTTCGGCTACGGCGTAGGCACGCAGGTCGTCGCGGTTGGTCTCCAGGTAAAGCTGAAGGTAGGCCAGGACGTGGTGGTGGAGGCTCTTGAAGTAGGAGAGGGGCTGCTTGCGGAAGACGAGGCGCTGGCCTTCCAGAACGAGTTGGGTGGGATAGCCCCCCATCTGGCAGGTGACGAAGCCGGAAGCGTCAATCAGGTCACCGGTAGGAATGTTCCACGTATCCAGGAAGGGTCGGGGGTTGAGGACAATGCCCCGCTCGTCAATGCGGTACCCCTTCCTCTGCCACCGCTGCACGTCCGACTTGGCGCTCATAATCTCGTCTACCAGGCAGGCGATCTTGGCCTGAGTCTCGGCGTCGGCGGGAGGGATGGGGTACTTCTTCAGGTCGTCGGGGTAGAAGTCGAGCTTGCCCCTACGAGATGTTACCAAGACATGCCGGGAGAGCCACTCGACATTGAGCATAGCCGTTATGAAACGTACATCAAACCGTACAGATTCCTTTGCCCTTGCTTCAATCACCCTTTCAGCAACCCGGGTTACGCTTTTCTCCTTTCCAGTAGCATAGCGCTCAACCTCATCCTTGGTGAGTCGCCTGGCCAACAGCCTGGCAACTTTGGACTTCACTGGAAGAAGATAGTGATAAGGAACAGCATGGATCACGGTGTGGTTGGTATGGAAGCCTGTACGAATGTCGCAAAATGCACTCAAAGACTCAGCCGCTATACGGGGCACCATCACCTTCTTGTTTTCAAACAACTCCGGGAATGCTGGTCTATGAATCATCCCCGGTACTCGTCCTGTGCCCCACTCGAGCCAGCGGCTTCGGTAGATAGTGTGCTGTCCTATGTCTTTACCCTCAACGTAGGGCTTCGTGTGCATACTGGACGGTGCCTCAGCAATCAAGTCCTCGGTCTTGAATGCCCCTTTGTATTCCTCCGTCTTGGCGCTAAGCTGCATCCCATAGCTTACATAGCAAATCTCGCTCAACGGGACACAAGCAGCAAGATCAAGCCCTTTATCTCCTTCAAATTCGGGTCGGAAGATCCTCTCACGCCACTCAAGTTGGGATAGAGCAGGCAAGCTCTTGATATCTCGCCGTAACAAGGTGGGAGTTACTGCCTTGTGGCGTTTCACCTTGTGCTTCCGAGAGGGCTTCTTCTTCTTGACGGCATAAATGAGATTGTGCACCTCCGCTTCCTGAAAGAAATTGACCCCGGGTGCGAAGGTTAAACCTTCAATGCTCACCTCCTTCAACAGGCGTTCGCGTGATCTACGCGCATATTCCTCAGTCTGGTAAGCATCGGATACGATGAAAGAATGCCAACCGCCATCGGCCAAAGCCTTTAACGCGAAGTCAATGAAAGGGATGAAAAGATCCCAATGTCTGTACAAACTTGGATATAAGTTCGATTCCTCAATATGCCTTCGGAGCGTCGCCACCTCCGCTCGGTCGATATTGGCCCGCACGTACGGGGGATTACCCATCACCCAATCGAATCCGGCGCGGAAGTCCAGCCCCAGCGCCGGGTTGTACCCCCGCTTCTTGATCAACTCCGCCACCTCGGTCTCGTAGGCCAGCCCGTTGCCCGGGCCGATGATTGCCTCGGTCCCCCGCTCGCGGGGGAGCAGCGTGTTGGTCGGGTAGATGTGGAACCGCTCGATGGTGAAGGTCGGGCCATCTTTTAGTAAGTCCAGCACCTGCACCAGCAGGTTGACTTCGGCCAGGAAGCAGGCGAAGCGGTTGATGTCCAGCCCGAAGAGTGAGGTCCGCAGTCGCTCGTTGACCAGTTCCTTGGGCGAGAGGCCCGGCTGCTTCTTCAGTTCGGCGATCAGCCGCCGTGCCGCCTCGACCAGGAAGCGACCGCTCCCGCAGGCCGGGTCCAGGACACGCTGGCCGACGATGCCCGGCCCCTCGTATCCTACCTGGTCCAGGATGTAGTTGACCACTTGAGGCGGGGTATAGAACTGCCCCTTACGCTTGCGTTCCAGCTCGTCCACGTACTGCTCGTAGATACGCCCGATGAGATCGGCGCTCACCTGCGCGAAATCGAACTGGTTGAGCACCCAGAAGAGGCGCACGATGGCCTCCTCTTCCCAGATGTACCAGTCGAAGATGTCGCGGCTGAAGAAGTGGCCGTAGATGTAGCCGGTGTCCTTGTAGGCGATGTCGAGGAGGGTGGCATGGGCCTCGGCGATGTTGGTGAAGAACCGCCGGCTGAAGTCCAGGTAGTCCTTGTAGCCGCCGTCGGAGATCTTCTGGGTGATGATCTCCTTGTTCTCGCAGATGCGAATGAGGAGCAGGCGGGTGATAAAGATATAGACCGTTTGCAGGCAGAACTCCGCCTCGTGGTCCTCGGCCATCAGCCCAATCTCGTCCCGCCAGTGGGTGAAATCCTCGACCAGAGACCGGATGGGGCGCAGTTCAACCAGTCGCCGGGCATGCCAGCGGGCGTAGCCGGTGAAGGCGCGGTAGAACTCCTGGGTCCGCAGCCGGAAGTTGGTGTGATTAACCCCCGATAGGTGGCTGGCCACCCCCGACCGGCTCAACACTTCGGCTATGAACTCATCCTCCTCTACACCAGTCCAGCGCTCGGTGAACGTTTTCAGATATGCCTCCAGCGCTGCCTGGTCCACCGGTGTCTTGGCCCGTTCCTCGAAGTTCTGAACCCACTCCCACAGTCGCTCCCGCGCCTGGGCCGCCTTGGTTTCTCGCTGTGCCTTCTCCTCCAAGAACTCCTGGTAGAGGGCCTGGTGGCTGCGGAAGCGGAGGAGGACGAAGCGGTGGAGGCGGCGGATCTCCCGCTTCAGGTGCTCCACCAGCAAGGGCTCGTTCTGGGGCTCGCCCGGGCTCAGGACAAGGGGATGGGTGATCGTAGCGGCGATCTCCGCCTTTAGCCGCTCCACCTCCAGAAAGGCTTCTTTGCGGAAGGCGTCGAAGAAGGCAGAGAGGGCCAGTTCTTCGTCCTGGGTGGGGGGCACGAGTACGCCGGGGGCAAAGGCGGTCAGCGGGAAGGCATAGGCGAAGCGGAGCGCGTCACCGACGCGGAGGTACACCCGCACCTCCCGGCCATTGCACAGGACGGCGTGGGTGACTCCCTTGGCAAGCACATAGCGGGTCAGTTGCTCCTCGTGCCGGGCCAGATCTGTTTCCTGGGTGCGCTTCAGTTCCCAGAGCATCACCGGGATACTATTGGCATTGACCAGGATGTCAATGGCTCCTTCCTTCACCCTTTGCTCCGGGTCCAGGTCGGCCTGCAATTTGTACCCCAGCTCCTTCAGCAGTGGTTCGACGATCTTGAGCCGCACGACGGCCTCGTCGGAAGCGGCAGGGGTGGAGTTCAGGTAGTTGGTGTAGTCCAAGTTGTCCTGCCGGAAGCCGGCGAGGATCTGGCGGATGGTAGTAATGACATCCATCACGGCTTTTCCACACGCAGATTGTCGAAATGGATCTCCACACCAGGCTCGAAGAACGAACCGGCATAGAGGCCGATGTCGCCCCGGGAGTAATCTGTATCTTCAACCTGGATGAGTTGCACGCCGTTGGCAAAGAGGGTCATCGTCGTGCCCTGAGCGATGACTTCCAGGAGATTCGTCGTGGTTCCTGGCCGGATAACATCGGAATGAATCCAATCGCCGCTCAACGGTTCCCACTCCTCACCGTCGTACTTACTAGCCAGATAATAGCCGTCGCCGCTGATGGAGAAGCGGTAGAAGTGCTCGGTGTCCTGCATCCGCACCAGTACACCGTACTCGTTGTCGTCAGGGCCGGCGGCCTGGGTTGCCTCAACGGTGAGGTGAAAGTCGGAGAACTTGCGCCCGGCTGAGGCCCAGGCAAGGCGGTTGGGCGCTTTGATGAGGATACGCATCATACCCTCGTGATATCCGACTTCCGCAGAGGCATCCGACTCGGCCTGCCAGCCGCTGGATGGGTCGGAGAAATCGTCGCTCCAGGGCAATTGCTCACCCCCACAGGCGGCCAACAGGGCCGCCGACAGTACCAGTGCGACTATGGGCATACGTCTACTTACCATTGCCATCTGCCAATCCGCCTCCAATCTGTTGTTGTCCTGCCGTCTGCTTGTCCTACGGCCTGGTAACGACGAAGTTATCGAACTGGATGCGAACGTCACTCTCTGCGCCGCCACCGGCCCCGAGTCCCACGTCGCCCTGCGTATGACTATCGTCGGTGACTGTCTCCAGCAGTTCGCCGTTGACGTATAGGCTCAACTCGTTCCCCTGGCAAACCGCCAGGATGTGATTGGTCTGCTCGCCTGTCTTGATGGCAAGAGAGGGAGCCATTCCAATGCCGTCATGGGTGATGATCTCCAGGTCGCCGCCGGCCACGCGCCGGAAAATGGCGTAGTAGCCGTCGGCACTGATGGCGAAGTAGTAGAAGTCGTCCACATCCACCTGGCGACAAAGGACACCGAAATGACTATCATGGGAGCCAGAAGCCAGATGGGCCTCTACTTCAACGCTTATGTCCTCGAATCGCTCGCCGGGGTGGGCCCAGATGAACCAGTTCGGCTTGTGCAGTTCGATGAAGTACTCACTTTCCTCGTACCCGCGTTCGAACTCATCGCGCTGGTCCGTGCCCCAGCCACTGCGTGGGTTGTCGAAGTCGTCTTGAAAGAGCGCCTCTTGGCCGTTGCCTCTGGTGCAACCACAGGCTAGCAGTGTGACAAGCGTGATCAGGCAGCTCTTCAGGTGACAGCAAGATCTCTTCATCGTATGGCCTCCCGTCTGCACGGAAGTGGTCCTGCGTGCACGTATAGCGAGATTATAGCACGAGCGGGGGATTTGTAAAAGGCTGCCGTTGCCCATCTCCTATGACTATGCTATAATCAAACTCAGGATACGAAAATCGGTTCAACGTGGATTCGAGGGGTAAGGAGTAGATGTAATGGCAAAGAGACGAGTCAGTATGGGAGATCGTCGCAAGGCAAGAGAGTACGAGAAGCAGGGCCTTCATGCTTACCTGGATTGGGATGTTGAACGGGCCATCGAATGTTTCGAGGCGGCTGCCCGTGCCGTCCCCGATGAGCCGGATTACCGGCTTCACCTGGCACGGGTGTTGGCCCGCAGCGGTGATTTCGACCGGGCCTTGCGAGCGTTGGCCGACTTTATGAGGTTGGAACCTGCATCATCGCTGGAGGATCGGTTTGAACAACTCTTTGCCAGCGGGATGGATAAGGTAGAACTGCTGCTCACCGACAAGATGACCGCGGCAGGGATGCCCATTGAGGAGATCGGCGCTGCAATTCAGGCCTGGCTGGAGTACCGCATTGCGCTCGGACGTGATCCGCTCGTCGTGCGCAAACCAGAGACCTGGGCCGCTGCGCTCGACTACACGGTGCGTAAAGTCAATCTGCACCCGGTGAAAAGGCGCGACATCGCAGCCTTTTATGGTATCAGCACTGGGGCTGTGCGAGACCGGCACAACGATCTAGTAAATGTCCTCGACATCATGCCGTGCGACTACCGGTATTTTACGGGTAAGGAGAACCCGTTGGACAAACTGGTCGAGGCAGCGGAATTGCTGGAACAGTTGGAGACCCGCTTCCAAGAATCGTAGGTAGGTGTCTATTGTGCTACCGGGATCGTAAACGAGAAGGTGCTGCCTTGGCCCATCTCGCTCTCGACCCAGATTTCACCGCCGTGCAGTTCCACCAGGCTCTTGATGATGACGAGCCCCAACCCGGTGCCAGGCACGCTATGCACGGCCGGATTGTCGGCACGGAAGTACTTGGTGAAAAGGTGCTCCCGATCTTCAGGCGTGATGCCTATGCCAGTGTCGGCTACCGAACACAATACGAACCCGTTTTGTCCCGTGGCATCCTGTCCATCTGACCACCGTCGAGCGTGAATCGCGATGTGTCCCCCCGCGGGCGTGTACTTGTAGGCATTGCTCATCAGGTTGGTCAGAATCTGCACCAATCGGTCTCGATCCCCCTTCACGAGTGGCAGATCGGGTGAGATGTCTACCTCCAATGCCTGTTGTTTGGCCTCGATCTGCCTGCGGGTCGTTCGCAGTGCCTCTTTGATCACTTTCTCGATGGACGCGTTCTCGAACTCCAGCCGCATGCGGCCGCTCTCGATGCGCGAGATGTCCAGTAGGTCACTGACCAGCGTGTTCATGCGATCTACGTTCGACCGTACCGTTTCGAGGAAACTGTTCTGCATGTCGGTCAGTTCGCCAGCAGTCCCCTTGATCAACAGATCAGTGTAGCCTTTGATTGAGGTCATTGGCTGCTTGAGT
>CAYLPU010000076.1:0-25268 GCA_964385635.1 uncultured Anaerolineales bacterium | reverse complement strand
CCTCCGCCAGCGAATATCGTTGCGTGAAAACTCACTAAACATCTGAACGGTTACGATGAAAGTAAGGGCTGACTCGCTAACTCTCATACACCACGCGCCCATCAAAGACGGTCATCACCACCTGCGCCTGGGCAATCTCCATCGGCTCGATGGCGAAGATGTCGCGATCAAGGACGACCAAGTCGGCCATCTTGCCGGGGGTGATGCTGCCTGACTCTGCCTCTCGGCCACTGACCAGGGCGGTTCCCATCGTGTAGCCCCACACCGCCTCGGCAACGGTCATCCGCTGCTGTGGGTACCAGCCGCCTGGCGGTGTACCGTCTCGTCTCTGCCGGGTGACGGCGGCGTGGATGGACCACAGCGGGTTGGGATCGGCCACCGGGCAGTCGGATCCGAGAGCCATCGTCACCCCCGCATCCAACATATCCCTGAACGGATAGGCAAAGCGGGCTCGTGAGCCCACCGATTGCTCAATCATCGGGATGTCGTCCGTGACGTGGATAGGCTGCACCGAGGCTACGACGCCCAGCCGCGCGAGCCGTATTATGTCGTCAGGCCGGATCATCTGCACGTGTTCGATGCGATGGGGAGCCACGGGCGGAACCGTCGGGCGGCTTTCCACAGCCGCCCGCTCGCCGTTCAGCACCTGCTCAAAGACAGACACCAGTTCACGGTTGGCCCGGTCACCGATGGCGTGGATAGCCACAGAAAGCCCAGCCTGATCGGCCCGGCGCACAGTCTCGGCGATCTCCTCCATCGGCATCAGGGGCATACCGCAATAGCCAGTGTCTTCGTAGGGCTCCAGCATCCAGGCCGTACGAGCGCCCTGGCCACCATCCGAAAAGAGTTTGATATGTCCCACGCGCAAATAGTCATCGCCGAAGCCAGTCCGCAGGCCCAGTCCGATGGCCTCGCTCAAACGCTCACCAGGAATGTGCATCCACAGCCGCAGGGCGAGTTCGCCTGCCGCCTGCAGTCGTTGCAGGGCACGGAAGGCCGGGGGGCCATCGGCCCCGCCCATGATACGATAGTCATGGACACCGGTCAAGCCCAAGCGATGGAGGACGGCGAACCCATCACGCAAGCCAGCGACGGCCTCTTCTTCGGTGGGCGGAGGGATGACACCGCTCACCAGGTTGATGGCCAGTTCGCGCAGCACGCCGGTCGGCTGTCCCGATTCGTCCCGGTCAATAACACCTTCGGGCGGATCGGGGGTGTCACCGGTGATGCCCGCTTTCTGAAGTGCCTGCGAGTTAGCCACAGCCAGATGCATGTCATTGCGCCACAAGATGGCAGGATGGGCGGGGGCTACGTCGTCCAGGTCAGCCCCGGTAGGCATACGCGGATCGGGCCAGCGGGTCTCATTCCAACCCTGGCCCAGTATCCAACGACCGGGTGGGGTCTCGCTTGCTTCCCGAGCCACCCGCTCGCGCAGGTCGGATAGAGAGGTCGCAACAGCAAGAGGGAGCCGGCGGCGACCGAGTGCCCAATCATAATAGTGGAAATGCGCGTCGGTCAGGCCAGGCAGCACCAGACGGCCCTCCAGATCGATCACTCGTGCGCCGGGACCAGCCAAGGCGCGGATTTCCTCGTCGCCACCCACAGCCCAAAGGCGGCCGGCGCGAATGGCTACGGCTGTGGCATGGGGACAGGTTGGGTCTTGAGTGTGAACACTGCCACTGACCAGGAATAGTTCGGTCATTGCACCTCTACTTCACGACAGGCATCGCCGAGGGAATGGGTCTCGCGGGTCGTCTCGCAGGTCAAGGACAAAACGTCAGCACCCAGCGCCAGGGAAATCTCGCGGGCGGCGCTTATCACCATAGGGGCCAGAACCTCCTCCAACTCCTGACGCGATGCGCGGGCACTGGGGACGGAAACATTGACGGCGGCCACGGTCTCGCCATTGCGATGTCGAGTCGGGGCTGCCACCGAGCACAGGCCCGCCGCCAGTTCTTCGTCATTGATGGCATATCCCTGCCGGCGCACCTGATCGAGTTCAGCCACCAGACCATTGAGAGTGGTGATGGTGTTCGGGCCCATCTTAGGATACGGCCCTTCACCCAGTAAGTCGTGGAGTTCCTGTCGGGAAAGGTCTATCAGTTGTGCTTTGCCCATAGAGGTGCAGTAAACCGGCAGGCGCGACCCGAGTTGCAGATTGACGCTGATGATCTGGCGGGTCCTATTCCGCGCGACATAGATGATTTCCGACCCGTCGCGGATTGTCATATTCGTCGTCTCGCCACACTCAGCGGACAAGGCTTTCAAGTAGGGTTGAGCAACCTGGGCCATTTCCAGGCTGTCGAGCGCGGCGAAGCCCAACCGCAGCACTTTCAGGCTAGGAAGATACCGCTTCGTCTCCGGATCTCGCTCCAAGTAACCCAGCCTCTCCAGGGTGTAGACGAAACGGAACACCGTGCTTTTGTCGAGCCCTACAGTCGAGGCGATCTCGGTCAGGGTCAGGCCAGGCGATCCCTCGGAGAAAACCTCCAATATTTGCAGACCCCGCCCCAGGGCTTCGATATAGTATCTCGATTTGCCCATACTCTCAGTTTGGTTTTGCTATGCAAAACTTAATTTGCCACTGTAAAACAGATTATATCAGAATTCACCCTCGGCGTCAAACTGAGTAACCTTGTCGGGCCGATTTGACGTGCGACCAAAAGCATGGTAACAGGAACACTGTTCCGCAATACGGAACAAGGCCCAGGCTCACGCCTGGATTGCAATGTCGGTGATCCATCCTCGGATTCATTTGGCTGAGTGCGGGAACCCTTGATGAAGAAAGCAGGTCAGGTCTCCAGGCTCCAATCTGTGGAGCGGGCTATTACGATTCTGCATGCGTTGGGCAACGCTCCGTCGGACCTGGGTGTGACCGGTCTAAGCCAGCAGTTGGGGCTTCCCAAAAGCACCGTGCACCGGCTCCTGACGGCCCTGGAGCAAGGAGATCTTGTCGAGCAGGATCCCGTAACGGAGAAGTACCGGCTTGGCGTTGACCTGGTGAGGTTGGCTGAGCGGGTTCTGATGCGGATGGACCCGCAACAGGCGGCTCAGCCCCACCTCCACGGACTGGCCGAAGCCTGCAAAGAGACAGTGAACCTCTCGATTCTGACCGACGACGACAAGGTGATCAACATCGCCTCCCTCCCCAGCCCCCGCATGGTGCGCAATGTCGGCTGGATCGGCCGCGAGATGCTCCCTCACAGCGTGTCCAGCGGGAAGGCACTGCTGGCGTACTTGCCGGAGCAACGGGTAGAGCGCATTCTGGCCGCGGGACTGGAGTGCTTCACCGAAAGGACCATCACCGACCCGATCCGCCTTAGAAAGGAATTGGCGCAGATTCGTCAGCGGGGCTACGCCGTGGCCCGGGAGGAATTGGAGGAGGGATTGAGTGCAGTGGCGGCTCCCATTATGAACCACGAGGGGCACGTGATCGCCGTCATCAGCGTCTCGGGCCCCTCCTTTCGTCTGACAGAAGAACGGCTCGTGGAATTGGCAGAGATGACTCGCGAGGCTGTGAAAGCGGTCTCGCGTCAACTGGGATACGTGGCCGAGGTGTGACTGCACCCTCGTCCCCGAAGACGCATCTGGTCGAAATGGTACACGCGGGATGTCCCACGCAGGCGGCCGGATGATCTATCGACAAGATCCGAAAGGAGGTGGCCTATAGCCAATCGTTGAATAACCCTTCATCCAGGATCATTTACTCGAAACGGGCACGCTAGTTCATACACTAGGAATAGGAGGAGAACATGTCTCGCATTACACGTTACGCTTTACCAATCCTGGCTGTGATAGCCTTGATCCTCACAGCCTGCCAGCCGCAAGTGGTCACCAAGGAAGTTGAAGTTGTGATCACCAAGGTGGTTGAGATCGAGAAAGAAGTAGAAGTCCCAGTCGAGGTCGTGGTCACGGCCGTCCCAGAACCCGTCCCCGAAGCGGACACGATCCGCATCGGTGGCATTGGGCCGCTCTCGGCACCGGGCAGCGTGGTGGGCGGCATTGCCATGCAGTTTGCCATGAACCTGGCGGTGAAGGACATCAACGAAGCCGGCGGAGTGCTGGGCAAGCCCCTGGAGCTCGTCTTTGCCGATACCGAAGGGCTTCCAGAACGCGGCGTTGCCGTCGCCGAACGGTTGATCACCGAGAACAAAGTCGTCGCCATCACCGGCGAATATCACAGCGCCGTCGGGCTCCCTATCGCCGACGTGTGCCACGAATACGGCATCCCGGTCCTCTTCTCGGAGACCTGGTCTGACAAGATCACCGAGACCGGCTACCCGGAGGTCTTTCGCATCGCGCCGGCCTCGTCCATGAACTCCCGCGCCACGGCCGAATGGTTCGCCGCCGTGGGGGTGGAAACCGTAGTCAGCATCGTCGAGAACACCGACTATGGCATCGGCCAGAGCGAGAAAGACCTGGCCTTCTTCGAAGACTTGGGCATCGAGTCCGTTGAGGTGTTCTTCGTCGAGTTGGGCACCGAGGACTTTTTGCCCATCCTCACCCGCGTCCAGGCCATAGACCCGCCACCGGACGCCATCCGCGTGGCGGTGACTGGCGAGACCAGCTACAACCTGGAACAGCAGATGGCCGAGCTGGGCATCGCCCCGTCGGAGCAGACCATCGGCACCGCCAACCAGGTGGCCATCCAGCCCGAGTTCTGGGAGAGCGTGCCCAATGGCAACTACTACGTCTACTCGCTGGTGGGCCTGCCGCCGAGTCTCTACAATGACACCACCAACCACGTGGCGGAGGCCTACAAGGCCCAGTTCGATACGGATCCGCCCAGCTACGCGCTGGAGGCTTACGACAGCGTGTGGATCGTAGTCGACGCCATCGAACGGGCGGGTACCACAGACCCCGAGGCGGTCATTGCCGCGCTGGAAGACACCGACATCGACCTGGCCCAGGGCCATTACTACTTCGAGTACACCAGCAGCAACCCAATACCGGCTGATGGCAGTGTGCCAGCCTACATGTGGCACCAGTGGCCCGACCCGGCCGTCCTGCTGCTCCAATACTTTGAGACCGGCCAGGATTGGAAAGATGCCGCCGTGGTCTGGCCGGAGGTCTACCAGACCCACGGCACGTCCTACATCGTCCCCGGAACGACTCCGTAGCGATACGCTCGCGGATCGTGGTTCAATGAGGACGGCGTTCTGAGCCTTTGCTCAGAGTGGGCCTATCGAAGGAACAGCCCCGGCCCGGCTTGATCTTGGGGTTGGGGCTGTTTCTCAATCCTTTTTGTGCAAGGGAACTCGTCAAGGCCAAAGGAGGTCGAGAGCAGATGAATGTACTTATCATTTGGTTCCTGTTGGCTGGCCCAGTGTGGGCTGCTATCGGCGCCTGGGGTCTGCCACGGATCTACCGGCGAAAAGGGCTGAACGACTCGCCAGCCAGGATCGTGGGGGGGGGCTGGGGGGGCTGGCTTTAGGACCTTTACTGTTGGTACCACTATGGTACTTTACTCCGAATCTGGACCGCTGGTACTGGGCCGGCGGCACAGGTGTGCTGTCGGCCGTCGAACTGTACGGCCTGTTTGCTATCACACAGCCTGACAATCTGTGCGTTACAAATGCAGGCTACGTGGCCAACCAGGCCAGCAACGGGCTGATCATCGGTTCCATCTATGCTCTGACGGCTGTGGGACTGACGCTGATTTATTCCGTGCAGGGAATTGTCAGTTTTGCCCACGGTCAGTCCTATATGATAGGCGGTTATGCGTCCTACTATTTCTTGCAACTGTTTACGGATCTGAACCCCATCGTTGGCGTGCCGGTAGCGGGTCTGGTCACCATGCTCATCGGCTTTGCCTTCGAGCGCTTGTTCCTACGACCGATGCACCTGGGCCGAATTGAGCGAGCCGGCGAATACGCGATTCTGATCACCTTCGGTTTCGGATTCTTCTTGCAGTACACAGCTCTGGCTATCGTCGGCCCCTTCTCCCAAAAGACCGATACATACCTGGAATCCGGTAGCCTGCATCTCGGCCCGCTGAACCTGATTCCCAACCGGCTGGTGGCAGCGGCCGTCGGCATGGTGCTCATCGGGATACTGCTATACTTCATCAACCACACCTGGACGGGCAAAGCCTTGCGTGCGGTGAGCATGGACAAGCAGGCGGCCGCCGTCACGGGCATCAACCCACTGACGATGAACACGCTGGCCTTTGGCATCGGCACTATGCTGGCAGGGATGTCGGGGGCGGCACTGATCCCGGTCTTTACCTGGGTACCGTGGGTGGGCATGTTGGCCTCCACCCGTTCCTACGTGATCATCGTCCTGGGTGGCCTGGGCTCCATTCCAGGCGCGCTCGCGGGCGGACTGATCATCGGCCTGGTGGAGGCACTGGGCGCCGGCTGCTATCCCGATCCGAGCCGTGGCGCGGCCTACAAGACCGCCTTCGGATTGATCCTCTTTGCTTTGACATTGCTCCTGCGGCCCACAGGACTGTTCGGGAGAGAGTCATGAAGCATCGAATAGATAGTCGTTGGATCGCCGTTGCGGTGTTGGTAACGCTGCTGGTCTTGACCCCCCTCTACCTGAAGCGCTCCCCCTATCAGATGGCAGTGCTGACCGGAGCCTTTTTTTACGCCATCCTGGCCTCAAGTTGGGCACTGCTGGCAGGCATCGCCGGACAGTTTTCTTTCGCACACATGGCCTTTGTGGGCATCGGCGCTTATACTGCCGGCCTGCTGGGCCGCGACCTGGGAACGACGCCGTTGGTGGGTATCCTCGCCGGCACGTTGATGGCAGGATTGGTCGGCCTGATCATCGGTCTGCTCTGCCTGAGGCTCAAGGCCGCCTATCTGGCCCTCTTTACCATCGCCTTTTCTGAGAT
Source organism: uncultured Anaerolineales bacterium (assembly GCA_964385635.1). Lineage (GTDB taxonomy): Bacteria > Chloroflexota > Anaerolineae > B4-G1 > B4-G1 > CAYLPU01. Next base: position 18,427 of record CAYLPU010000076.1, on the reverse strand, counting down.
CTTGCGTATCGTGATCGTCACCGAGTTTGAGTTTACGGAGGGGAGCAACGGGCTGCAATTAAGCAAACTATGGGAGGGGGTCACGGGCACTCAAGAGTACTATGTCACGCTGGCTCTGCTTCTGGGATCCATGGCGCTGATGTACTGGCTAGCCGGCTCCCGCTTCGGGCTCTTTGTGCGGTCTATGCGCGAGGACGAGGAAGCAGCATCCGCCATGGGCGTGAACGTGGTGCGCTATAAAGTGATGATCTTTGTCATCACCAGTCTCATCGTTGGGCTGGCTGGGTCCGTTTTCTATCATCAGGTGGGGATCATCACCCCTAACACTATGGAAATATTGCAGATGTCCATGGTGATTGCCATGGCGGTCATCGGCGGGATGGAAAGCCTGTTAGGGGCGGCCATCGGCGCTTTCCTCAGCCGCTTTGGCCTGGAAATGCTGCGCGAGATCAATATCCTGGGCTTCCACCTCGAACTCGGCGCCTGGCGATACGCCGCTTTCGGCCTGTTGCTGATATTTACCCTGCGCTTTGCCCAGAATGGTTTGCTCTACCCCATCATTGACCGGCTGTTCAAGCGGCGGGCGCGGGAGGAGACCGTGGCCAAGCGGGTGCAGGAGACGGAGGTGGAGTCATGATCGAACTGGATATACGCGATGTTTACAAGAGCTTTGGCGGCATTCAGGCTCTCAATGGCGTTAGTTTCAGCATTCGGGGCAACGAATTGATCGGATTGATCGGACCCAATGGCGCTGGCAAGACGACACTGACCAACGTGCTGGACGGAGTGTATAAATCCACCAGTGGTCAGGTGTGGTTCAACGGTCAGCGGATTGACGGGCTGCCGCCATACGAGATCGCCCGGCGCGGCATCGGACGCACCTTTCAGGTGACCCGCGCCTTCCGGCGCATGACGGTGCTGGAGAACATGCTCGTCCCGGCTATGGCTCTCCACCCCACAGCCCGCCAGCGGGATTTCCACGACAAGGCTATGGAGGTGTTGGAATTCCTGACCATCAAGCATCTGGCCCACGACTACGCCCGCAGCCTCTCAGGCGGGCAGCAGAAACTGCTCGAACTCGGCCGGCTGCTGATGCTCGATCCGGATATTATCATCCTCGACGAGCCGTTCGCTGGCGTCCATCCCAAATTGATGGAGACGACCTACGAGTACATCAAACTAGTGCACGAGCAGGGCAAGGCTTTCATCATCATCAGCCACGATATGGATTCCATCTTCACCCTCAGCAAGCGGCTGCTGGTGCTGAACTTTGGCGAGTTGATCGCTGACGGCGATCCGAAGACGGTGAAGGAAGACCCGGCGGTCATCGAGGCCTACCTGGGCGAGGAAGAGGAAGAGGAAGAGGGCCCGGCGGTTATCCCAGCCGGACGGCTGGTGATCTCCGAGGAGGAAGGAAGCAATGCTTGAGATAAAAGACCTGTACGTGGGCTACTACAAGGACTTGCACATCCTGCAGGGCGTCTCAGTCACGGCCCAGACCGGGAAGATCACGACTGTCCTGGGCGCCAACGGCGTGGGCAAGTCCACTCTGCTCAAGGCCATCTACGGTTTTCTGAAGCCCGCCTCCGGAGAGATCATCCTCGACGGAGAGAACATCATGGGGACGCCAACGTACAAGCGGATTGGTCTGGGCATCTCGTACATCCCGCAGCAGCCGGGCATCTTTCGCTGGATGACGGTCGAGGAGAACCTGCAACTCGGCGCCTGGACGTTCAAGAACGACAAAGCGCGCATCAAGCGCAAGATAGAGGAAAACTATGCACGTTTTCCGATGTTGAAAGACCGGCGCAAGTCGAAGGCCGGGGAACTCTCAGGCGGTATGCAGCGCATGGTCGAGGTCGGCCGCACGCTGATGACCAACCCCAAGATGATCCTGGTGGACGAGCCGACGGCCGGACTGGCCAAACTGTTGTCCGAAGAGGTGTACCACATGCTGACCGACCTGCGAGACAACGATGGTCTGACCATCATCCTGGTAGACCAGCAGATCCGGCAGGCGCTGAAGATCGCCGACTACGTCTACGTGCTCGAACTGGGCCGCAACCGCTTCGAGGGGCCGGTCGAGGAATTCACGGATTTGAAGAAGGCATTCTGGGCATAGAAACCAGGTTTTCTCCGAAAAACCTGGTTTCTCCACTGAAAGGAGAGCACCTATGTTGGTCAAAGAGCGCATGACGCTGCATCCGCTGACGATGGATCCGACAGCGTCCATCACAGAGGCGCACCGGTACATGAAGGAAAACAACATCCGCCACCTGCCCATCGTGCGCAAGGACGGCAGGCTAGTGGGCCTGGTCACCCGGGAGACGCTGATGCAAGCGATGCCCTCATCGGTGACCACGCTCAGCATCTGGGAAATGAACTACGCACTGAATAAGGTCAAGGTCCGCAACGTGATGGTGCGGGACGTGATCACCGTAGAAGAGAACGTCTCCATCGAGAAAGCAGCCCACACCATGGCCGAGAACAAAATTGGATGTCTGCTGGTGATGCGGAACAGCTCCCTGGTAGGTATCATCACCGACACCGACATGCTCTCCACGCTGATGGAGCTCATGGGCGCCCGCCAGGCCGGGGTACGGATCACCCTTCGGGCTCCGGACGTGCCAGGAGCACTGGCCAAGATCACGGCGGCGATTGCAGAGCAAGGTGGAGACATTGCCGCGTGTGGCACCTACCCGGCCGAAGAGCCGCTGAAGTTCAACGTCGTTCTTAAGATCAGACACGTGCCGCAGGACGATCTGGTCGCCAGGCTGCGCGAACTTGAAGAGGCCGAGGTGCTGGATGTGAGAGCGGCTTAGTTCGGAGGCCCAAATCCCAGGCACCACATGCCAAAATGGCTCAAAGGGCAGGGACAAGCCCGGCTCCTACTGTGATGCCATCTGGAGGCAACAAAGACATAACAGAAGCCCATACTGCCACGGCAGTGCTTGGCAAAGGACTGCACAGTCCTTCCTGCGCTGTGTTCCGTGGCGGTGTGGTGTTGAGCGGCCCCCACAACGAACCCATCTGTCAACCTACCGACAAAGGAGGTACCTGTGACCAAGGACGATTCCCATCAATGGGCCCGCTCTGAAGGAGCGGCACCAGATGACCTGTGGGAGCACGACCGTCAGGTCTATCACATCCTGCGGGAAAGCCAGGATGTGGAGGAAGGACGGATCGCGCTGTTCAACTACTTCAAGGATCTGGAGTGGAGGTACCGTCGTGGGGAGATAAACGTGCACAAACTGGAATACGCCACGGCTATGGAGGCACTGCGCGTCTTCAGCAACCTCATCTCCCCCCGCAACGAGGAAATCGCTGGGTTCAGCACGCTGGAATATCTGTGGCGACTGGCTAACGGCTTGACTGAGCCCGCTCCAGGCTTCGTCGAGGAATTCAAGCACCTGCTGAAGGCAATCAACGGGCAGTCTGGGCTATCCGAGGGGTGGTTGGGGCCGGTCCTGGCCGGTGAGGGCGTGGAGCCGGTAGACTTCGCGGCCATCGAGGGACGGGCGGCTGGTGTCGCCCGGTCGGACTTCCTCGACCACATGAACGACAAGGTGGCGGAGTTGGTGAACCGGCACCCGACCGGTCTGGACCCCGACCTGGTCGCCAAGCGGGAGCGAAATCGGCAAAAGATTATAGACTTTTTCGACGCCACGTTGGATCACTGGTACAACCACGCCTGGCAACTGAAGTACATTTTCAAGGACCAGGAGGGGCTGGAGCGTCTCCAGCAAATCGTGCCGCTGGCAGATGAGGAAGTCGAAGCGATCCGGCTGTGTGTGGAGTACGACATCCCCTTCGGCATCACTCCTTACTATCTCTCTCTCTTCGACTTCGACTCGGCCGGGCGCAAGGAGGATGCCCAGGTCAGGTCGCAGGTTATCCCACCTATGCACTACGCCGAGCGGATGATAGAGCACCGGGATGATCGGGAATACTACTTCGACTTTATGGGAGAGCACGACACCTCGCCCGTTGACCTGGTGACCCGGCGCTACGCCACCGTCGCCATCATCAAGCCCTTCGACACCTGTCCCCAGATCTGCGTCTACTGCCAGAGGAACTGGGAGATCACTGGCCCGATGATGCCCCAGGCGATGGCCACTCCAGAGCAGTTGGACGATGCCCTCGATTGGTTTGCTGCTCATCCAGCGGTGCGCGACATACTCATCACCGGCGGCGACCCGTTGTTCATGAGCGACCGTATGATCAAGCGTATGATGGATCGCCTGAGCCGCATGGAGCACATCATCAACATCCGCTGGGCGACGCGGGCGCCGGTGACGATGCCCATGCGCATCACGGACGATTTGGCGGAGTTGCTGGGAGGATATATCGAGCCAGGCCGCATAAACGTGTGCTTCGTCACCCACATTGAGAGTGCGGCCGAGATCACGCCGGACCTGGCCGAGGCGGTCTACAGACTGCGCCAGCAGGGCATGTACGTCTACAACCAGCAGGTTTTTACACTGAACACCAGCCGGCGCTTTCAGACCGTGGTTAACCGTATCGCGATGAAAAAAGTCGGTGTGGACCCCTACTACGTCTTCTACCCTAAGGGGAAGGAAGAGACGAGAGACTACCTGACCCCGGTGGCCCGGGTTGCCCAGGAGCGCAAGGAGGAGGCACGGTTGTTGCCGGGCATGTTTCGCACCGACGAACCGGTCTTCAACGTCCCCCGGTTGGGGAAGAACCACATCCGAGCGTGGCAGGACCGTGAACTGATCGGGATCCGCCCCGATGGACGCCGTGTGTACCTCTGGCATCCGTGGGAGAAGGGGATCACTCCGATGGAGCCCTGGCCCTACGTGGACGTTTCGATCTACGAATACCTGCAGCGGCTGGAGGAGGTCGGGGAGGACCCGCAGGACTACGACAGCATCTGGTACTACTACTGATAGACAGGTGACATACGTCATACGCGAGGCGGCACTTCCTCACTGGCGCGAATCGCAAATCTGTGGCAAAATAGGGGTCTGGGGCCGACCGGCTCCTGATTTCAGGCAACCACATCCACATCGGTAAGGAGAGACGCTATGGCAGAATTGACCGAGATACGATGGCACGGTCGAGGGGGGCAGGGTGTGGTCACGGCCGGCAAGTTACTGGCCGAGACCGCGCTGGGCAGCGGCCAGTACTTCCAGGCCTTCCCCGACTACGGGCCAGAACGGATGGGAGCGCCGATCCGCGCCTTCACCCGCATCAGTTCCAAACCCATCACCATCCACTCCCAGATCGAGGAGCCTGACGTGGTGCTGGTGCTCGACCCCACACTGCTGGGAATAGTGCCGGTGACGAAGGGGCTCAAGGAAGACGGCACCCTGCTGGTCAACACCCCAATGAGCCCGGCCGAGGTGCGTGACGTGACCGGCTTTCACAGCGGCAAGGTCTTCACCGTGGGTGCCAGCCACATCGCCATTGAGGAGATGGGGCGGGAGATCACCAACACCCCCATGCTGGGGGCATTCGCCCGTGCTACGGGCCTTTTCGACATAGAGGACCTGTCCGAGCAGTTGCGCGCCTGGTTTGGCAAGAAGATCTCGGCGGAAATCGTCGAGGCCAACGTCCGGGCGATGCGCCGCGCGGCCGAAGAAGTTCAACAAGGCTAGGAGAGACGCAATGGAACTGAAAGGATGGCGAGACATTCCCATTGGCGGGATGATTCTGGAAGCAGGGAACGCGGTGGAGTACCTCACCGGCGGCTGGCGGGCTTTCCGGCCGGTCTTCGGCCAGGCCGGATGTATCCACTGTATGCAGTGCTGGCTCTTCTGTCCCGATTCCAGCATCCTGGTGGACCCCGACAACGAAAAGATGGTCGGCTTTGACCTGAATTACTGCAAGGGCTGCGGCATCTGCGCGTCGATCTGCCCCGTCAACGTGAAAATCATCAAAAAGGCAAAAGGGGCCGGGGAGGAACTGGCGCAAGACGACCCTCGCTTGTGTATCCGCACGGTCGAAGAAGGGAAGTTCGAGGAGTAAGGCAATGAGCAAATTTGAAGCACTGACCGGAAATGATGCGGTCGCTACGGCGATGCGCCAGATCAACCCCGACGTGATGGCCGCTTACCCCATCACGCCCCAGACCTCCACCGTGCAGAAATTCGCGGACTTCGTGTCGGACGGGCTGGTAGACACGGAGTTTGTCTGCGTGGAGAGTGAGCATTCGGCGATGAGCGCCTGTGTCGGCGCGTCGGCGGCTGGGGCGCGGGTGATGACCGCTACCTCCGCCAACGGCCTGGCGCTGATGTGGGAGATTGTCTACATCGCCGCCTCCAACCGCTGCCCCATCGCGATGAGCCTGGTCAACCGGGCTCTCTCGGCCCCCATCAACATCCACTGCGACCACTCCGACGTGATGGGCATGCGAGATGCCGGCTGGATCATCTTCTTCTCCGAGAACGGCCAGGAGGCATACGACAACATCATCCAGGCGATCCGCATCGGCGAGCATCCCGACGTGTTGCTGCCGGTGGCGGTCTGCCAGGACGGCTTCATCACCAGCCACGGGATGGAGCGAGTGGAGATTTACGAAGACGCCGAGGTGAAGGCGTTCGTAGGTACGTACCGCCCCCAGTGGCCGCTCCTGGACCTGGAGCACCCCAAGACACTCGGGCCGCTGGACTTCTACGACTACTACTACGAGCACAAGCGGCAGCAGATCGAGGCGATGGAAAACGCTCAGCGGGTGATCCTGGAGGTAACCGGGGAGTTTAACAAGAAGTTCAACCGCAACTACAGTCTGTTCGAGCCCTACCGGCTGGAGGACGCGGAGGTGGCGGTGATCGCCGTCAACTCCACTGCGGGCACGGTCAAAGTGGTCGTGGATCAACTGCGGGACGAAGGGCTGAAGGTGGGGCTGCTCAAGCCCCGTCTCTTCCGTCCCTTCCCGGCGCAGGAACTGGCAAGCGCCTTAGGTCACCTCAAGGCGGTGGTGGTGATGGATCGGTCCGTCTCCTTTGGCGCGATGGACAATGCCGGCCCTCTGTTCCTGGAACTGGTGGCAGCGCTGACGCTCCACGGGGTACAGGTGCCGATGGCCGACTACGTCTACGGCCTGGGCGGGCGGGACATCCTGCCCCGCGAGATCGAACGGGTCTACCGTGACGCGCTCAAGATGGCCGAGACGGGACGGGTGGAGCGTTTGGTGACGTACCTGAGCGTGCGGGAGTAAGGAGCGAAGAATGGCGACACAACCTACAAAATTAACACCTAAAGAACTATCCAAGCGCCCGGAACGGCTGTCACCGGGGCATCGGCTGTGCGCGGGCTGCGGCGCTTCGATCATCGTGCGACAGATGCTGGCGGCGATTGACGATCCAGTGGTCATCGCTAATGCCACCGGCTGCCTGGAGGTGGGGACGACGATCTATCCCTACACCGCCTGGCGAGTGCCGTGGATCCACAACGCCTTCGAGAACGCCGCCTCGACTATCAGCGGCGTCGAGGCGGCCTACCGGAGCCTGGTGCGACAGGGGAAGATACCTGAGCAGAACGTCAAGTTTCTCGCCTTCGCTGGCGACGGCGGCACCTACGACATCGGCATCCAGGCGCTCTCCGGCGCGGTCGAGCGTGGGCACCAGTTCCTCTACGTCTGCTACGACAACGGGGCCTACATGAACACTGGCATCCAGCGCTCCAGCGCCACCCCCTTTGGCGCGCACACCACCACCTCACCGGCCGGCAAGGTCATCCCTGGCAAGCAGCAGTTCCGCAAGGACCTGACCGCCATCATGGCCGCCCACAACATCCCCTACGTGGCCCAGGCCGCCCCAAGCAAGTGGAAGGACCTGATGCAGAAGACCCGCAAGGCGGTCAACTGCGGCGGGGCGGCCTTTATGAACGTGCTCGCCTCCTGCAACCGGGGCTGGCGGCACGGGACGGACGAGACGATTGAGCTCACCCAGTTGGCGGTGGATGCCTGCTATTGGCCGCTTTACGAGGTGGAGGACGGCGAGTGGCGGCTGACTTACAAGCCGAAGGAGAAGAGACCGGTGGAGGAGTGGTTGAAGCGGCAAGGGCGGTTCCGCCACGTCTTCCGGCCGGAGAACCGGCACATGATTGACGAACTACAGGCGGAGGTGGACCTCCGCTGGGAGCGATTGTTGAGATTATGCGGCGAGGCGTAGGCCTCACCGAAAGGAGGACGGCTGCCCCGTGGCCCTTTATGGGTCACGGGGCGGCCTGTTTTTACAGGCCATTTGGACGAAGCAAAAGGGCTGTCCACGTGTTGGACAGCCCTCTGTGCGTCTCCGCCGAAGAGAGACTTCAGCCCGTGGCCAGGCGCATCAACACCTCCGGCACCCACAACCTGCCAACTTCCATAAAGGCCAGAATGGTCGAGCCGGCGAAGAGCAGCACGCCGGCTGCAATGAGCACCTTGTCAGCGCGGCGATAGGTGAGGCGGTGCACCCACGTGCGCGGCCCAATCCCAAAAGCCCGTAGGTCCATCGCGTCAATGATGTCCTCAGCGCCGACGATAGCATTGATGGTCACCGGCACCAGCAGCGGTGCTAGTTTGCGAATCTGGGCCACGATACCGCCTGACAGTTTCTCCACTTCGTAACCCCTGGCTCGTTGTGAATCAAGCGTGATGCTGAAATCGCGCCCCAGCGTAGGCACAAAACGAAAGGCCAGGTCCATGGCGTAGGCGAACTTGTCGGGCAGGCCCAATCTCCGGAATATGACGCCGTAGAGACTGGGATTCACTGTATAGGGAATGGTGATGGCCATGATCGTAATGGCATACATCCGGATGACCTGGCTGAGGGCAAAGATGGTCTTTTCGGCGGTGATGCTCAGGGAGATCTGCCACCCGACGATGGGGAGGGTGAGAGGTCCCAGGCGACGGATGAGATGTTCTTCGTGATAGGCATACTCCACACCACCTCTCCCGGTGAAGAACGTCAGGATGGTCATGAAGAGGATGATGAAGCTGACGAGAATCCACGCCCGGCGTGTTTCGCGCCAGGTGAGCCTGGCGAGCGCGTACTGAAGCACCGCTATGCCCAGGAAGAGGAGCATGATGCGCAGGTCCCAGAATTGGATGATGGAGAAGAGCATAGCCAGCATGAAGATGATCCGCGCGCGGGGATCCAGGCGCTGGATGATGGTATCCCGTTCGCGATAACGCCAGGCTATCAGCATTTCATCGCCCTCTTGTGGGGGCGAGGCATTCCTGTTACCAGGTTATTGGGCCAGGACATTGATCGGGCCAAGAGCATTTGTATAGCGTGGTCTTTCTGTGGAATGCCTCGCCCCTACGCTACCGACCTGTGCGGGCCTGAATAGCCTGGTAAGCGGCCAGCAGGATGGGGGTGAGGATCATCGAGTTGAGAATGTTGGGGCCGGCGGCCGGCGCAAACTCGCCGATGATGGCCGTGGCAAAGCTGTAGCCGTTTATCCAGATGTCGGATATAGCAGCGAAGCCGATGCCGACGATGATGCCCAACGTCCCCCATAGGTTGACGGCTGCCAGGTCCACACTGGCTCTCTCCAGCACAAAGCGGCCGACAATCACCACGACACCCCCGATGATGAAGGCCCAGGCCCAGAAGGAAAAGTCCTCAATCTCGCCCGTCCATGGCCCGGGCACCTGAGGATTGAGGAAGACCAGGGCTGCCGTGATGATGATGAGCACGGCTACCAGGCCGGTCAGGAAATTGAGGCTGCGCTTCTTGTCGGCGAAGAGCATCACCAGGCCGGGCACCATCCCCATCAGTCCGTTGGCTATGTCCCAGGCCGGGTACACACCCCAGCCGGTGATGAAGTCGCCGAGGATGTTGCCCACAGCACCGGTGAAGAAGCCGACTACCGGTCCAAAGGCATAGCCGAAGAAGATGGGGATGCATACGGACGGACGCAGCGCCACCTGGCTGACGGACGGCATGGGTATCGTGTTGAAGATATAGTTGAAGATGCCGTACAGCGCTGCGCCGATAGCCATGTACACCACCTGGCGGGTGCCAACCTCCCAGGCGTCGCTTTGCGCCGTGGCGAGATAGACGACGAAGACGCCGATCATGCCGATGGCAGTGACACCTATCGGTGCTATGCCCTGAATTTTGTCGCCGCTGGTCAACACGCTGGCCAGAATCATTAACAAGACGAAGACGACCAACACCATGAGCCAGAGGACGGCCCGATTCTTTGTGAAGCCCTCTGTAGTCATTTCTGTCTCCTTTCTTTTCTTTACAATTTCCGATCTCTGTATAGGATGAAGCGTTGGCAATCAGTTGACTGGCCCTGCACATCACCTCCTTATCTTTCGATACATGCACGATATATGCAAAAGACCTCCGATCTTTTACAACACCGGCGCATCCGGTTCGGTTCGCGTCGCTTGGGGGGCACCCGCGACAATATGGGCCAGCGCTTCGGCCGACATAAAGCGCCCTGTCTTGGGCAGATGTTCCAGGTTGGCAGCCAGCAACGAGGTCAGTACCAGGCGGCAGTGACGCAGCAAATCGGGGTCGGCCAACACCTCAGCCGGCGGACCATCCCCGGCGACCCGCCCCTCGTGCATCAGAATGACCCGGCTGGCGTAGCAGATCGCCAGGTCGAGGTCGTGGGTGATGAAGAGGATGGCCTCAAAGCCCGGCATCTGAAGGATGGAATCCATAAAGGTCATGTAGTTCCAGTAATCTTGACCAGCGGTAGGCTCGTCCATCACCAGAATCTTGGAGCGCATCGCCAAGATGGCCGCGATACTGACCCGTTTCTGTTGTCCGAAGGAAAGCGCCAGCGGGGGGTAGTCCTCCAATCCCTCCAGGTTGACGATCTCCACCGCCCGGACTACCCCTTCTGTGATGTCTCCCTGATCGTGGCCCAGGTTCTTGGGACCGAAGGCCAGTTCCTCCCGCACGGTCGGCGCGAAGAGCATGTGGCTGGGACTCTGGAAGACGTAGCCCAGCGTATGGGCGATCTGAGCGACGCTCATCTCCCTGGTGTCACGCCCTTCGACCGAGACTCTGCCCCGGCGCGGCTTCAGCAGACCGATGGCGTGTTTGACCAGCGTGGTCTTTCCAGCGCCGTTGGGGCCGAGAAGCGCGATGACGTCGCCCCGGCGGATGGTCAGGTTGACGTCGCGAATGACTGTTGGCCCATCCTCCTCGTAGGCGAAGGAGACGTTCTCGAACGTCACCAGAGGTTCACGACCGTTCGGCCCGTTTACCTTGAGGGCTGGCTCAAAGGTAGGAGGCGGGTCGCTGGCCGCGCGCTGAATCACGATGGGTGCAGGCATCTTAACCTGCCGGTAATCCACCACCTCCGCCAGGCCACCCGGCAGGCCGCAGTAGGTGATCTTGCCCTCTTGCATAAAAAGCACCCGATCGGGGCGGATTCCGAGTGCGTCTTCAACACGATGCTCGACGAGGACGATACTGACCCCCTCATCAGCCAGACGGCGGAAAAGGGCCAGGGCCTCCTGGGCGCTGACGGGGTCGAGGCTGGCTAGAGGCTCGTCGAGCAGAAGGATGCTGGGGCGCATGGCCAACACACCGGAGAGAGCGATCTTCTGCTTCTCACCGCCGGAGAGGTAAAAGGTCTCCCGGTCGCGCAGGTGGGAGATGCCCAAATAGTCGAGGGTCTCATCCACCCGCTGCAGAATCTCCTCGCGAGGCAGCCCTAGATTCTCCAGCCCGAAGGCCACCTCGGCGGAAACGTGAGCGCCCAAAATCTGCCGTTCCGGGTCTTGCAGCACCGTGCCGACGATCTGCGAGATGCGCGACAGAGGGAACTCTGTTATGTCCTGGCCATAGAGGAGCACTCGCCCGCCCAGTTCCCCTTTGTAACTGCGTGGGATAAGGCCGTTGATGCAACGTATGAGCGTCGTCTTGCCACACCCGCTGGCACCAGCGATGAGGAGCAGTTCGCCGCGCTCCAGTGTGAACGAGACATCACGGAGTGCCGGTTCAGAGCGAGCCCGATACCGAAAGGTGAGCCCTTCGACCACCAGCGGGGGAGCGGTGTCCTGATGATTAGACAAGGTATCTCTTTCCCGTATAGAATAACCCCAGCAGGCCGGAACCGTTTCGAGTCTATTATAGCGCAGATATGGCAAATCTACCAAATGAGCCAAGACTGGCTGTTGACCACCTTCCATGCTTGTGCTATCATGGCAGCCCAGAGGACCGACGCTGATGGCCATCCTTGCTCAGTTGGATGATGAATCTTTGACGTGGATAGAAACATGCTCTGACAACCCTGTTTGGAGATGAACTATTCTCGGCCTCCAGCAGTCCCATACCGACCGCCCGGTCCTATGTCACGACGGACGATACTACCCAGAACATCTCAAACACTGATGCCATGACCACTGAACCCGAACGTTTCCAAACAGACCGCGTGCTCACTGTCTCCGTCGGGCACGCAGTGCACGATACCTACACCGCCTTCCTGGCCCCCCTCCTGCCAGTCTTCATCGCCAACCTGTCCCTATCCAGGACCGATGCCGGGCTGCTGACAGTTTTTATGCAGGGGCCATCGCTGTTTCAGCCTCTCATCGGCCACCTGGCCGACCGCGTCAGCCTGCGCTACTTCGTCATTCTGGCCCCCGCGCTGACCTCCGTGATGATGAGTCTGCTGGGTGTGGCGCCGGACTACTTCGTGCTGGCCCTTTTCCTGGTGGTGGTCGGCGCCAGTTCCGCCAGCCTGCACGCCGTAGGGCCGGTGATGGCCGGCAACCTTTCGGGGCGCAGCCTGGGCCGGGGTATGGGCTTCTGGATGGTCGGCGGCGAGTTGGGCCGTACCCTGGGGCCGATCATGATCGTCAGTGCTATCCGGCTTCTGACCCTGGAGGGCACACCCTGGCTGATGATCGGCGGCCTCCTGGCCTCGGCCATCCTCTACATCCGGCTCAAGGACGTGCCGGGGCGGCCCCCAAACGCTGGTCAAGGGCTCCCCTGGCGGCAGGCGCTGCGGAGCATGGGACCGCTCCTGTTCCCGCTGGCGGGTATCATCGTGGCGCGCTCCTTCATGAACGCGGCGCTGACCACCTACCTGCCCACCTTCCTGAGCGAGGAGGGCGCCGATCTCTGGCTTGCTGGTGCTTCCCTCTCGGTGTTGGAGGCGGCGGGCGTGGTGGGCGCGCTGCTGGGGGGCACGATGAGCGACCGGCTGGGCCGCCGGCTGATTCTCTTCATCTCTATGCTGGTGACGCCGCTCTTCATGTTCGTCTTCCTGGCGACCAAGGGTTGGGGCCAGTTTCCCCTCCTGCTGGTGCTGGGCTTCACCTCGCTGTCCGTCACCCCGGTCGTCATGGCCCTGGTGCAAGAGAGTTCCCCCGAGAACCGGGCGCTGGCCAACGGCGTCTACATGGCCCTGAGTTTTACCCTCCGCTCAGGAGTCGTGGTGGCGCTGGGAGCGATGGGGGACCTTTTCGGGCTGCGTATGGCGTTCACTGCCAGCGCCGTCATCACGCTGCTGGGCCTGCCCCTCATTTTTCTGTTGCCAGGTAGGACGCAGGATTAGCAGTGAGACAATTTAGCAAATTGTCTTACCTCTTGGAGACAGATTATGCCCCACGGTTTCGACCAAATCATTGACCGGCGACACACCGATAGCGCCAAGTGGCGCTGTTACGACGAGGATGTGCTCCCCCTCTGGGTAGCCGATATGGATTTCGCTGTGCCAGAACCAGTGATCCGCGCCCTGGAAGAACGTGTGGCGCACCCCATCTTTGGATATGGAATACCGCCGGACACCCTCCGCGAGGTGGTTCAGGAGCGGCTGGCCCGGTTGTACGGCTGGCGCGTCGAGACGGACGATATATTCTTCCTCCCCGGCGTGGTGACCGGATTCAACCTGGCCTGTCACGCCATCGGAGCGCCGGGCGACGAGGTGCTGGTGGAAGCCCCTGTCTACCCACCGATGCTCGTCGCACCGGGGCATACCAGGTGCACCTGCAAGGTCGTGCCGTTGGTCGAGGGGCGCGAGCGGTATGAACACGACTTTGACTGTTTCGAGCGGGCGATCACGGAGCGCACATCGCTCTTTCTGCTCTGCAACCCACACAACCCGGTGGGACGGGTCTTCGAGACGGCCGAATTAGAACGGTTGGCCGAGACCTGCCTGCGGAACGACATCGTGATCTGCTCCGATGAGATTCACTGCGATTTTGTCTACCCGGACCACCAGCACGTCCCAATTGCTTCCCTGGCCCCGGAGGTCGGTGCGCAGACGATCACCCTTTTGGCACCGAGCAAGACCTACAATATCGCCGGGCTTTCCTGCTCGGTAGGCGTGGTCCAAAACCCCGACCTGCGTGCCAGGCTAGAGCAGGCTGGTGCGGGCCTGGTACCCCACGTCAACGTGCTCGGCTACACGGCCGCCATGGCTGCCTACCGCGACGGACAACCGTGGTTGGAAGCGCTGCTCGTCTACCTGGAAGCGAACCGCGACGTTCTGCTGGAGTACATTGACACCCACATGCCGGGCATCAAGTGTAAGCAACCGGAAGGAACCTTCCTGGCCTGGCTCGACTGTCGGGAACCATCCATTCCCGGCAGTCCCCACCAGTTCTTCCTGGAGCGTGCCAGGGTGGCGCTGAACGACGGGGCCGCCTTCGGCGCGGGGGGAGAAGGCTTTGTGCGCCTGAACTTCGGCTGCCCGCGCGCCGCCCTGATCGAGGGTCTGGAACGGATGCGGGCCGCGCTGGAAGCGCTATGAATCGGACGCAGATTCACACAGATCTACCGGTTTCCCAACTACCCGGCCCCTCCCACCAGTTGCTTGACGACGCTCACCGCCTCATTCGCATTCTCGGCGTAAGCGTCCGCGCCGATGGTCTGTGCCCATTCGGGACCGGTCGGCGCGCCGCCGATGATGACCTTGATCTGTTCGCGCAGGCCGGCTTCCTTCAGCGCCTCGATAACCACCTCCTGGTTGCGCATCGTCGTCGTCAACAGCGCGGACATGCCGACGACGTTCGCCCCGGTCTCCTGTACCTGCTTGACGAACTCGTTGGCGGGTACGTCCACCCCCAGATCGTGCACCTGGAAGCCCGCCGCGGTGAGCATCGTCGCCACCAGGCTCTTGCCAATCTCGTGAATGTCCCCCTCGACGGTGCCGATGACGATAGTGCCGAGCACCTGGCGCTGCTCCTGCCGCGCAATCAGTGCTGGCTCGAAGACGGCCATTGCCCCCTTCATCGCCTCGGCGGCCATCACCAGGTCGGGAATGAAATACTCGCCGCTCTCGTACTTGTCGCCGACGATCTCCATTCCAGGGTTGAGTGCTTCCTCAATAGCGATCAGCGGCGCGACGCCGGCCTCCAGCGCCTGCACCGCCAGTTCCCGCGCCTGGTCGGGCTCGCCGAGGATGACGACTTCTTGTAGTTGCTTCAGGATTTCGCTCATCTTGCCTCCTTGTCGTTGGATGTTGGATACTGGGTGTTGGATACTGGATACTGGTTACCTGCGCTCTGGCAGACGATCCATTCCGGCGGCCTGGGCCGCCCGCAGCGTGATGGCCTCCAGTTCGCGAGTTACTTCGTCGGGTAGAGGGCTGGGTTCATAAGCGGCGATGATCTCTTCGACGCGCTGGTGGGCGCGTTCGGTGACGTCCAGGCAGCCCTTGTCCTCCCACTGGTGGCGGAAGTCGCGATCCACCACAGGGCTGGGGATGAACAGTTCCTCCCGGAACCAGCGGCGCGTGTGGCGCGTGCTCAGAAAATTGCCCGCGTGCCCTACCTGGCGGATGATCTCCAGCGCCAGCGGTGTCTCCCGCTCGGCCATTCCGGCCACCAGTCGTTTCGCCATGCCCACGATTTCGGCATCAATCACCAGTTTCTCCAGGCTGAAGCAACTCTCAAAGTCGAGCATGCCGGGGCCAGAGATCATGTTAATGCCGCTCAAGGCTCCCAACACCGCGCCGATGCCCGATTCGAACCCACACTGACCGTCCACCACCTTGGAATCGGACATTCCCATGTAGGCGTGGGTGGGCATCCCCAGGTACTTGCCTACCTCGGCGTAAGCGCAGTCTATCATGATTGTCTCAATAGCGCCCATCGGGGTGGTGCCCGTGCGCATGTCGAAGGCGGCCGGCGAGCCGCCCCAGACAATGGGTGCGCCGGGGTTGACCAGTTGGTGGATGGCGACCCCGCTCAGGTTCTCGGCGGTGTGCTGGACGACCGCGCCCAGGAGAGTCGCTGGCCCTGTGGCCCCCGTCAGCGGCATACTCACCAGTTCCGCCGGCACCTGATACTGCGCGCAGTCCATCAGATTTTCACAGGTGATCTCCGACCACGACAGCGGTGGTGAGGGGCAGGCATCGAAGATGGCTGTGGGCTTCTCCGCCAACGCTTCCTCACTGCCGGCAACGGTCACCAGCAGGTCCCTCATCACTCCCCAGGTTTCGACGGCGAACGCGCCGGTGACGACCGGTTTGCGGGTGTAGAGGAGGATCAGGTAGAGCCGGTAAAGGTCGGCGACCTCCTGTGGGACGTCGGCGCAGACGAGGGAGGTGGCGACCCCGTCCAGCGCGTCCAGTCCGTCGGCTAGTTTGACGAAACGCACGAAGTCGGCGGTAATCGGCAGGCGCGAGTGCTTTGCGCTGTGGTCGAGGATCTCGATGGCGGCCGACCCGGGGTCGAAGTGCACGTCGTCGGAGCCATAGTGCACCGTCGGCCGGCCGTCGGTGTCGTAGAGGTGGAACGAAGAGGGGACTGTCTCGACCGCCTGGCGGGCCAGGTCGGCTGGGATGTGCACCACCCGCGCCTCGAAATCCACCTCCGCGCCGTGTTCGGCCAGGAGGTGTAACGCACGCTCGGAGTGGACGCGCACGCCGGGGTCGCTTAGCAGATCGTACCCCTCAGCGACGACGCGCTCGATAGTCTCGTGAGTCAGGAATTGTAGATGAGGTCTCATAGTCACGTTTGCTCCTTGTCTGCTCGTAGATAAGTGATCTTCTCACTCACCATCCTCCGCTGGTCATAGTGCAAGTTGGCTTGTGTACTTGGCCCTTGCACCACCATCACCTGGGCCAGGGAGATATTGACAACGTTGATAAACAGGGCGATGGATGCGGCTGAAGTATAACCGAGGAAATGATGAATGGCAAGTCATTTTGCTTGGGTGTAATCCTGCACTTCGAGATAGATCACCTTCGGCTCGAAGTTCTCTGTCACGAAGGTGTAGTAGTCTTGATAACTGTGGGTCGGGGCGGGATAGCGGAAGGTCCACATGTTAATGCACGCGCACCAAGGCCAGTGCTGGCGGGCCCATTCGTAGGCGTCGATGGTGTGCTCGATCCGTTGCGCGGGGCGGACTCCGCCGGCCCAGCGCGGGTGATCGTTCCAGCCTGCCTCGGTCACGTAGATCGGCTTGTCGCCGTCTCCGTGGGCGACCAGCCTGGCACGCAGCAGTTCGACGCGGCGGAAGTTGAGCGCGCCAGGGGCAGGCGGTTCCTCCGGTGGGAACGTCAGTCCATACGCATGGACGGCCAATGCGTCGAAATAGGGCTCAGCGCCAGCCTGGTACATCCGCTCCAGGTAGGCCAGGTCGCTCAGGCCGGCTGTGCTTCCCTCCGGTTCCAGCGTGGGAGCCAGCGCGCCAGCCAGCACAACCACATCGGGGTTAGCGGCGTGAGCGCGGGAGTAGACCGCGCGTAGCAGTTCGACGTATCCCTCGGGGTCCACCGGCCGGTAGCCCCACTCGAAACTGAGGTTGGGTTCGTTCCAGATGATGATGTGGTTCACGCGCCCACGGTAGCGCGCGACGAAGGCGGCCACGAAACCGGCGAAGTCGTCGTAGTGGTCGGCATCCAGGTAGGTGAGAGTGGTCTCCTGTTCCCCAGGTACTGGGCGAGCCCACGCTGGCACCCAGCCCAGCCGGGCGATCATGGTCAACCCCTGGTTCTCGGCGTGTTCGATCACCGTGTCGCTGTGGCCCCAGGTGAATACCCCTTCTTCGGGCTCAATGTAGGGCCAGGGGAAATACTCGGCGATCCAGGGGGCGCCCAGTTCGCGCACCATTTGCAGCGTGCGCTGAATCTTCCACTCCTCTACCTCATCAGTGAGGCGGGTATGGACGCCAACGATAGGGTTGGTGGTGACCACCTGTTGGGTCGGGCCGAGGACGACCAAGACATGGGGGGGGCGGACGGCCCACAGGATAAAGAGCGCCAGCGCCAGCCGGGCCAAGTGGGTTGGCCGGACGTGGCGCAACCAGGTAGAGGGGGATAACAGCAATTCTCGCATAGGAAGACAAAAGGGGAAGCACTGCTTCCCCCATCGAGTGTCCTGGCTCCTCGGGCGGGACTCGAACCTGCAACCAACCGGTTAACAGCCGGCCGCTCTGCCAATTGAGCTACCGAGGAGCGCTCACGGCGGTATTATACCCCTGAATGACCAAATCGTCAAACTTCCGTATTCCCTCAAGTATAATCGCACCGAAGGCAGTTCGTTCCCTCAAATGAA
>CAYLPU010000075.1:17317-25774 GCA_964385635.1 uncultured Anaerolineales bacterium | reverse complement strand
CCGCCAGCGGGTACTGCAAGCCGCCCAGGAGATGGGCTACCGCCCGAACATCATCGCCCGCATGCTACAGAAGCAGCGCACCGACACCATTGGCTTCATCATCCCCACCCACGGCCCTCGCTTCTCCGATCCTTTCTTCAGCGAACTCCTGGCTGGCATCGGCAACAGCGCCGCCGAGCAGGACTACGACCTGCTTGTCTCCACCTGCTCCCCGGACACACCCGATGAGTTGCAGGCTTACGAACGGTTTGCCCAGGGACGCCGCGTGGATGGCATGTTGGTGGTGCGCACACGCCACCAGGACCAGCGCGTCGCCTATCTAGTCGAACAGGATTTCCCTTTCGTCGCCTTTGGCCGGTCGGACCTGGAAGCGGATTTTCCTTACCTGGACGTGGACAGTGAGGCGGGCTTGCGCCAACTGACCCAGCACCTAATTGACCTGGGCCACCGGCACATCGCCTACCTCAGTGCCCCGCTGAACCTGATGTTCGCTTTTCATCGGATGGAAGGATACAAGAAGGCGCTGGCAGCCAACGGCATCCCCTTTGACGAGGCCGCTATGACCATCGGCGAGTTGACGGAGCGTAGCGGTTACAAGGCGGGGCGGGACTTCCTGACCCGGGACAATCCTCCCACCGCCATCATCGCCTGCAACGACCTGATGGCACTAGGGGTCATCAGCGCGGCTCAGAGGTTGGGGTTGACGGTCGGGCGCGACGTGTCCGTGACCGGCTTCGACGACGTCTCCCTGGCTGCCCACTCCCACCCGCCGTTGACCACCGTGCGGCAGCCCATCTATGAGATTGGGCAGCGCGTTTGCGGGACACTGATCCATCTGCTGCAAGAGGAGACGCTGGAAGAACGGCACGTGATGCTGGAGCCACAGTTGATCGTGCGAGAGTCGTGCGGAGCATCCGCTTCTTGGGAAGCCGGTTAGGAGTCCAACCATGTTGGGCGGTTCCGGCCAAGACGGCCAATACGACTGGCCTGCTACCCCAAAGGAGTGGCATTTTCAGAGCAGAGAAGGGAGGTGATGAGTATACGCCAGGGAACCACGAACATTGTTATCGGCATCTGTTAAACCCACTATTTAGCGACAAGGAGGAGTTTCGAGATGAAAAAGTACACAAGTTTGTTGATGCTCGGCGCTATCCTGGCCAGCCTGCTGGCGGCCTGCGCGGCGCCCGCACCGGAGATCGTCGAGGTCACCCGCATCGTGACCGAGAAGGAAGAGGTCGAGGTCCCCGTCGAGGTCGAGGTCGAAGTCACGGTAGAAGTACCAGCCGAGGCAGGTGAGAAAACCGTCGTCGAGTTCTGGACCACCGACAACGAGGAAGATCGGGTGAACGTGTACGAGGCGGTGGCGGCTGGATTCATGGCCGAACACCCCGAGATCGAAGTGCGCATCATCCCGATCGAGGAAGCAGGCGTTTCGCAGCGCATCGCGACGGCGATGGCCGCCAACCGGCTGCCGGACATCGTCCGCATGGGCATCGAGCGCGTGGCGACCTTCGCCGCCGACGAAATCCTGGACGAGGACGCCGCTGAGGCCGTGATCGCCAGCATCGGTGAGGACGACTTCCGCGATGGCCCGCTGGCCATGGTCACTGACCCAGCCACCGGCAAGTACGCCGCCGTGCCCTTCGACGGCTGGATCCAGGCCATCTGGTACCGTGCCGATATATTCGGGGAGGCGGGCCTCAACGCGCCGGTCTCCTGGGACGACATCAACGCCGCCTGCGACGCACTCCCCGGCACGGGCAACCTGCTGTACGCCCTCACGCTCGGCACAGACCCAGGCCAGAACTATCCGCACCAGGTCTTTGAGCAAGTGGCTATATCGAACAATGCCTGGCCCTTCGACGAGGCCGGTAACGTCACCATGGATACGCCGGAGATGGTCGAGGCGCTAGCGTTCTACTCCGAGTTGCAGCGTTGCGCGATGCCCGGCCCGCAGTTCTGGCGCGGCGCGCGCGAGGCCTACGAGCTAGACCAGGCCGGTATGCTGTTCTACTCCACCTACATCATGGACGACCTGGTAGACGGCTCCGGCATGGAAGCCGGCGGCACAGTCGATCTCGCCGTGGAGGACCTGGCGCTCAATACCGGCTTCGCGTCGCAGATGGAAGGGCCGAACGGCTCTGCCTCCTACGGCCAGTTGGTGACGCTGGGCATCATGCAGGGCGCCAAGCCCGAAGCGCAGATGGTCGTGGAGTACTTTTTGACCGAGGGCTACATTGACATCCTGGCCCTGGCCCCCTTCGGCAAGGTACCCGTGCTGGAGAGCGCAGTGGATGAGTGGGGCGAACTCAGCCCCTACTTTGCGAACTACTCGGCCGATACGCTGGCCCAGATCGCCGGTGGGTTCGATTCCATGCAGCGCTGGCTCTTCCGCCCGGACTATGACGCCACAGAGCGGGCCGTGGTCGGCGACATCGAGGCCCGGCTGCTGATCTCGCAAGCCATCAGCAACATCGCCCTGGAAGGCACTATGACGCCTGAAACCGCCGCCGCGTGGCTGCAGGAGCAGGTCGAGGCTATGCTGGCCGAACGCCAGTAGACCTAGAACGACGGCTGGGGATGCAGCATCGAGTGCTGCGTCCCCAGCACTTTTGGTGAAGAAGCCAGGTTTTTAAGAAAAAACCTGGCTTCTAATCCTGGTAGTGAATTGGGAGGGTAAGATTATGACTGCCTCAGCCAAAGGTTCGCAATTATCCTTTAGCAGGCGTTGGAACTCGCTCGAGGCCCGCGAGGCCCGTCTGGCTTGGATGTTGATCCTACCTACAGCAGTAATCGTTTTCGGATTGATCCTCTTCCCGGCGATCTTTAGCGTATGGATCAGTTTTCGTGACGTGGGACTCAAGAACCTGAACGACGTCTTTCAAGCGCCATTCGTGGGCCTGGGTAACTATCGCGCGGTCGTCAACGATTTCGCCTTCAAATGGCAAGGTCGGCAGAGCTGGGGAGCAGCGGTCAACAGCATCGTCTACTCGTTCAGTTCGACGATTCTGACGATGGTCGTCGGCCTGATCGCGTCGCTGCTTCTCAACCGGCCATTCCGCGCCCGGGGACTGGCGCGCGCCATCTTCCTGTTCCCCTACGTCGCGCCGATCGTCAGCATCGCCTTCGTCTGGCGCTGGATCCTCGACCCTCGCCCATCGGGGGTGCTCAACGATATCCTGATGAAATTGAGCCTCATTGAGTTGCCCAAAGCGTACCTGGCGACGCGCGGCCTCGCGCTCGTTTTGGTGATCATCTTCACGGCGTGGCGTTACTTCCCGTTTGCCATGCTGATGATCCTGGCGCGGCTACAGGCCATTGACAAGACCATGTACGAGGCTGCCGATGTGGATGGCGCGAACACCTGGCATAAGTTCTTGTACATTACGATACCTGAGCTGCGCTATGTATTGGGCTCCATCTTCCTGCTCCGGTTGATCTGGACGTTCAACAAGTTCGACGACATCTACCTGCTGACCGGAGGCGGCTTTGGCACGAATGTACTTCCGGTGCTCACGTACCAGTTCAGTTTTGGGTCATTCAACTTTGGCAAAGGTGCAGCCAACGCCATGATCTTGCTGATCATCCTGGTCGCATTCCTGCTGATATACGTGAGTACCGTCATGAGAAGCGTCGAGGATTGACGGAGGCAAAGATGACTGCAAATAACCCCACCCACCCCTCAAGAGACGAACGTTTGAGTTTGATTGACCACCTGGCGCAGTGGATCAACTGGCCCCGCTTCATTTTCGCAGTGACGCTGGCGTTCTTCCTGACCAGTATCCTGTTCCCCTTTTACTGGATGGTGAGTTCATCCTTCAAGACCTACGCCGAGATTGGCGGACGGGAACCGGTCTATATCCCCGGCGCCCTGCGGCCGGAGGCTTACCTGGAGCTATTCGACTTCTGGAACTTTGGCGCCAATATCGTCAACAGTCTCAAAATCGCGATTCCCACGGCCATCATCGCCGTGATCTTGTCTACGTTAGGCGCGTACGCGGTGGCCCGGCTGAACTTTAAAGGCAAGAGCGTGATGCTCAATGGCATCCTGATCGTCTACCTGTTTCCGGGCATTCTGTTGATCATCCCTTTGTTTGCGATGGTGTCCCGGATCGGCGCAAGCATTGGGTTCGAGGTGCAGGACAACCTCTCGGTGTTGATCCTCACCTACCTGGCACAGACGCTCCCCGTCGCGCTCTACATGTTGGCTAACTACTTTCGCACCATCCCGGCCGAGATCGAGCAGGCTGGTCTGATTGACGGTTGCAGCCGCCTGAGCGTGATCTGGCGGATCACGTTACCCCTGGCTATCCCGGCGCTGATCTCGGTCGGCATCTACACCTTTATGATCGCCTGGAACGAGTTCCTCTACGCGCTCGTGTTCCTGAACAGCCGCGATCTGTTCACCATGCCGATCAAGATCAACACCATCTTTAACGATCCCAGCCCGCGCCCGCACGTCGTCATGGCCGCCTCGACCATTATGACCTTGCCGGTAGTCACTCTCTTTCTCGCTCTAGAACGGTTCCTCGAGGAGGGACTCACGGCTGGAGGCGTGAAGGGATAAGTCCACTGATGACGCCGGAAAACCGCATAGCCGACCACCTGACCTTTCTGTACGGCGACGCGCGGGTGCCAGCCCTGCTGGCACGGCTGCGTGCCAGCCTGACGCAATTTCAGCAGCGAAACCCCCAGTCCCGCACGGCAGGGGAGAGCCCAACTCCGCAGGAGCGACTGACGGAGCGGGACGCCATCCTCATCACCTACGGCGACCAGGTGATGGAGCCAGGCAAGCCCCCGCTGCAAACCCTGGCCGAGATACTCGAGAAGCACGTCAAGGGCGTCATCACCGGCATCCACGTCCTGCCCTTCTTCCCCTACTCCTCCGACGATGGATTCTCCATCATTGACTACACAGTTGTCAACCCTGACCTCGGCGACTGGGCGGACATCGAACGGCTGGGCCGTTACTTCCGCCTCATGTTCGACGCCGTCATCAATCACATCTCGATGCACAGTGGCTGGTTCCAGGAGTTCCTGAAAGGCAATCCTGAGTTCGCCGACTATTTTATCGTCGTCGAAGAGGGAACCGACCTCTCGCAGGTCGTCCGCCCCAGGGCGCTACCGCTCCTGACCCGCGTGCAGACGGCCCACGGCGAGCGGTTAGTCTGGACCACCTTCAGCGCAGACCAGATTGACCCCAACTACGCCAACCCCGATGTGCTGCTCAGGATCATCGAAATTCTCCTGCTCTACGTCGAAAAGGGAGCCGAGATCATCCGCCTGGACGCCATCGCCTACCTGTGGAAGAAGATCGGCACGACCTGCATCCACCTGGAGGAGACACACCGGGTGGTGAAACTCCTTCGCGCCGTTTTTGACGCCGTCGTACCCCACATGATTATCGTCACCGAGACCAACGTGCCTCACGAGGAGAACATCTCATACTTCGGCGACGGCTCAGATGAGGCCCAGATGGTCTACCAGTTCTCTTTGCCCCCTCTGGTCCTTCACGCCTTCCATTCCGGCGCTGCCTCCTACCTCTCCAGGTGGGCCGCCGGCCTCTCCACCCCCTCCGGTAGCACCACCTTCTTCAACTTCCTGGCCTCCCACGACGGGATCGGAGTGCGGCCTGTCGAGGGTATCCTCAGCCCATCGGAGGTTCAGAGCCTGGTCAAGCGCACTCTCGACCACGGCGGCTTTGTCTCTTACAAGACGAATGCTGACGGCAGCCAAAGCGTCTACGAACTGAACATCTCCTACTTCGATGCGCTCTCTGATCCTAGCAGTGCCGAGCCGCTGGACTTGCAGGCGCGCCGCTTCCTGGCCTCCCAGGCGATTATGCTCAGCCTGGCTGGGGTGCCGGGCATCTACGCACACAGTCTGTTCGGTTCCCGCAGTTACCCCGCCGGCGTGGAGGAGACCGGGCGGTATCGCTCCATCAACCGGGAGAAGTTCCGGCGCGACGAACTGGAGCGTGAGTTAGCGGACCCCTCCTCGCTGCGCTCCAAGGTGTTCTATCCTTGCCTCCACCTCATCCGCACACGCGCGGCACACCCGGCCTTTCATCCCAACGGCGCGCAGCAGGTGCTGTTCGGCCCCTCTGGAAACGAATCACTGTTCACGCTGGTGCGCACCTCCCCGGACGGGTGCGAGAAGATCATCTGCATCCACAACGTGTCTAACTCCGCACAACCCTTCCGAGTCGATTTGAAAGCGTTGTCCATCCAGCACACCGGTGCCCTGCGGGACGTTATCTCAGGGACATCCTACCCGGTGGCTGACAGCGACGATCTGAGACTCACCGTCGGCCCGTACCAGGCAATATGGTTGAAAGCACAGGAGCAAAGCCAGGCCGGCTAAGGTGAGCCGGACTGCGGACCGACACCCACCCCTGAGGCTGGCTCTGGTACCCCAGCGCAGCCTCTCCCAGACGCAACGATCCTGCCATCACCCCGACCTCCAAGCACGACCCACCTGGTAAGACCCCCAGCACCAGGCAATCAAGAGCAATAGTACTAATTTCCTATTCACTAGCCTGTCGAGTTGTGGTATTATAGTATCGAGAGAGGTTAGAATACTACGTCACTATGGTTAGAAAATGGTTAGAGCAATCATATAGAGCGTCATCATAGCACCAAAACTCTCGAAAAATGGTTAGAAAACCGGGATAGAGTTATGAGAAACAAGGGGGTATGAAGATGAAGAACCAGGCCAACATCCGTAGAGTGGCTACTTTTCTGGTCCTATGCACACTGGCGATGACGCTCGTCAGCGCAGTACCCGCTCCACTGCCTTCGGTGCGCGTCATTGTACAGGGTACCAGCGTCGCCGACGCGGTAGCGGCCGTGAACGCCAACAATGGCCATGTCACGGCTGAGATCGGCATCATCAACGCTGTCGTGGCTGAGGTGCCCCAGGACTGTCTGGCTCGCCTGGCCGAAACAGACGGCGTCATCCGCGTGACGGAAGACCGCCCGGTGCAGCAGTCAGGCCAGCGCGTCGATGTGGAGTTCGTCAAGGCCATCGGGGCTGCTGAGGTGTGGGAGACTGGCAACCTGGGGGCAGACGTCACGGTGGCCATCCTCGACAGCGGGATTGACCCCACCTTCAGCACTCTTCGCCGACCCCCAAAGGGCGGAGGCAACCGCATTCTGGCCTACTATGACGTGTTCTCTGAAAAACTGTACAAGCCACACCGTTTGCTCCGGTCGCCCAGGGACCCCAACGGCCACGGCACTCACGTCGCGGGCATCATAGGCAACAGTGCCTATGAGCGGCAAGACAAAGAGTACCGAGGCATCGCGCCAGCCGCCAATCTGGTGGCCGTGCGCGTGCTCGACGAGACCGGCGTGGGTACCTACGCGGACGTGATTCAGGGGATCGACTGGATCGTACAGAACAAGGACACCTACAACATCCGCGTGCTCAACATCTCGCTGTACGCGCCGGTGTACGCACCCTACTGGGCTGACCCGCTCAACCTGGCGGCCATGGCAGCCTGGCAGGCCGGCATCGTCGTGGTTACCAGCATAGGCAACACCGGCCCCGACCCGATGAGCATCGGCGTGCCGGGCAACACCCCCTACGTCATCACCGTGGGCGCGTTCACCGACAACCGTACCCCGGAGGACTTCAGCGACGACTACATCCTGCCCTTCTCCGCCACCGGCCCCACCCTGGACGCCTTCGTCAAACCCGACCTGATCGCGCCGGGAGCGCACGTCATCTCGCTGATGCAGCGCAACACGTACCTGAGCCAACAATACCCCGAAAACCGGATCGACAACCGCTACTTCCAGATGGCGGGCACCTCCATGTCCACGGCCGTGGTCTCCGGCATCTCCGCCCTGGTGCTCAGCGAACACCCTGAATTGACGCCCGACCAGGTGAAGTGCCGATTGACGATGACCGCCCGTCCGCAATTCAGCGAGTACACCGGAGAAGCAGCCTACAGCACGTGGGAGCAGGGAGCGGGCCGCGTCTGGGCACCCGACGCCGTCTTCACCGACATAGAATGTATGGCGAACCAGGGTATGGACCTGGCGGCTGACCTGGCTGGCCAGAAGCCCCAGGACCACTACCAGGGCTGGACCTTCTATGATCCTGAGACCGAGGAATTCCGCATCCACGATGACGGAGGGGATTACTGGGCTGGTGGCTATGACAGGTGGAACGGTGAGTACGACAGTTGGGCCGATGGCTACGACGATTGGGCTGGCGGCACGACCAACTGGTCAGGCGGCTTCCACGATTGGCTCAGCGGATACGAGAGTTGGGCTGGTGGTTACAATACCTGGGCCGGCGCCTACGACATTTGGGCCAGTGACTATAATTGCTGGAGCGGTGGCCGCAGTTGGGCCGACGGCCGCAGTTGGGCCGACGGCCGTAGTTGGGCCGATGGCCGTAGTTGGGCCGATGGCCGTAGTTGGGCCGATGGCCGTAGTTGGGCCGATG
>CAYLPU010000075.1:0-17217 GCA_964385635.1 uncultured Anaerolineales bacterium | reverse complement strand
GCCGTAGTTGGGCCGACAACTTCAATTGGACCGGCGGTTACTCCTCGTGGGCCGGCGGTTACGAGAGTTGGGCCGACGGCCGCAGTTGGGCCGATGGCCGCAGTTGGGCTGACACCATCGGCGACCCAGAGTGGGCAGCCGCCTTCGCCAATCTGGAGAATGTGCCCGCCGGAACATCAGGCGTGGGCACTGACTGGGTGAACGTCGAGTGATCCCGTTACTCGTGTGACGGCAACAGGGATAGCGCTGAAGCCGACGTAGGACAGGATGGCATCCTGTCCTACGTTGCTGTACGCTATTGTTGGACAAGTTGCCAACTTGTCCTACATTTCTTCAAACCGCGCCAATTGCTCTTCGGCGCGCCGCTGATCGGCGGCGGCCCCCAACCGCTCGAATACCTGCCGGGCCGCGATCAGTTCGTCGCGGGCCTCCTCCGGCCGATCCAGCGCCAGCCAGAGCAAACCACTCCAGTAAGCCGTCCTCCCGGCTTCCAACCGTGAACCACTGGCACAAAAGATGGCAGCACTGCGCTCCAGATGATAGCCAGCGGCCACCAGGTCGCCGCGTGCCTGGGCGATGCGCCCCACAAGGCGCTCATATCGCCCCCATTCAACCGACTCTCCTTCATCGGCGCCAGTCACCTCCCGCAGCAAATTAAGGCCGCGCTCGGCCCACTGCAAGGCAGCATCGATCTGGCCCCGTTCCAGGTGCAGCATACCTTGCCAATAGTACACGTCGTTCAGATTCAGGCTGGCACGGGCACCAGCCTCTTCATACAAGGGAATGGCGGTGTTCAGGTACCGGGCACAGTCAGCCCAGCGCTCCTGCAGCAGATAGAGCCGGCCTAGATTCGCGTGGGCCTGGGCCAGTTCGTAGGGATGGGCAATGCGCTGTGCAATGGCAAGACTCCGACAGAGATTCTCCTCCGCTTTGGCCCATTCGCCACGGTCGATGTACAGCGCGCCCAGGTTCGTGCAGGCCAGGGCCAGTCCCTCGACCTCGCCGATACGCTCGTGCACCTCGGCCGCGCGCTCGTAATCGGCCAACGCGCCATCCCAATCGCCGCCGGCGTCCTTGAGGATGCCCAGGTTGTTCAGGGAGCGCGCGCAACCAACGACGTCCCCCAGCCGTTCGCGGAGCCCCAGAGCACGTTCGACGCACTTCGCCGCCTCGTCCCACTCGCTGCGATCGTAGTACACACCCCCCAGCCGGTTGAGGATGGACGAGAGCACGTCGTAGTGCTCGGTATCGCGCACCAGGGCCACCCCCCGCTCCAGCCACTCTTGCGCTGCGGTCAGGTCCCCCCGGCGCCGGCTGAGACATCCCAACTCTGAGTAAATCTGGGCGCACAATGCGGGGAGTGTCGCTCTCGTGTAGCCGAGTTGGGCCAGCCCTTGATGTAGCCAGATTTCCGCCTCCTGCAGGTCGCCGCGCTTCTCCCACACCTGTCCCAGCCTGAGCATAGCCTGTGCGCGCGCCTCCGGGGCAGCCTCCTCCCACTCTTCCAATGCAGCACGGTAGCAAGCGGTGGCTTCTTCATACTCGCCGATGTGCTGTTCAACCTCCCCCAGCCCGACGGCCGCCTGCCAACGCTCGGATTGGTAGTTGCCCAGGTGCTGCAAGAGTTGCAATACCCGGCTGTAGTACTCAATGGCCTCCCGGTTGGCAAATCGTTCACGGGCGCGGTCACCTGCCAGCAACGCGTAGCGCATGGCCTTGTCGCGCACGCGGGCGCGGTCGTAGTGTAATGCCAACACTTCGACCTGGTTGCTCAGATCGGCAGTGTAGAGGTCTTCAATGCACTCGGCCACTGTGCGATGCATCTCGGGGCGCCGGCTGCGCAGCAGGCTGCGGTAGACCGTCTCCTGAGTGAGGATGTGGCGGAAGGCGTACACATGCTCGCCAGCCTGGGGTCGTTCCTCCAGCAACCCCAAGTCGATGAGTCGTTCCAGCGAGGGTACCACCCTGACGGCACCGTGGAGCCGGCGTTCGACCTTCTCCAGCAAGCGGGCGGCGAACTGCAGGCCGATGACAGCACCACAGCGTAGCACGTGTTGCAAGTCCTCTGGTAGGCGGTCCACACGCGCCATCATCAGCCCACGCAAGGTGGTAGGGACCTCCAGTGTCTGCAATGCCACGGCTGAGGCCACCTGCCACTGACCATCCCCTAGCGTCAGCACCTCCTTCTCAATCAACATACGCACGAACTCTTCAATGTAGAAGGGGTTGCCCTCGGCGCGGGTCAGGATTGTGTCGACAAGCGGCTCCGGTAGACCTTCCAGGTCCACCAGGTGTCCCAACAGCGCCCGGCTGTGCCCTGGCGAGAGAGGCCTCAACTCCAGAGAGAGAGATACAGGCGCCTCCAGGGGCTCCTCTGCCGGGGGAACCGCAAGGTCCAGAGGCACCTCCGGTCGCGGTCGCATGATGACACACAGGAACACAGGCGCTTCGTGGACGAGACCAGCCAGCGCTTCCAAGGCATCTCGCGAGAGGTCATCAGCCCAGTGGAAGTCATCCAAGATCAGCACGACCGGCCGCACTCGGGCCTCGCCCAATAGCCACTGGCGCAGCGCCACAGCCGTCAACTGCTTGACGCGCTCCGGTTCCAGGTGGTGCAGGACAGCCCGTTCCTCTGGAGCCAGCGGCAGTCCCAATATCTGCCGCAGGAAGAGGCGCAGGGCAGGTGAGACCCGGTCGTCCCACGCCGTGTCAGGCGGGCAGGTGCGCTGGACATCCTGCAGTAACGAGCGAAAGATACCATAGCCGATCCCCTGGGCGTAGGGCAGCCCACGCCCCTGCCAGATCGCAACCTGACCGGGCACGACGCTTGAGAGCCATTCGGAGACCAGCCGCGATTTGCCCATGCCAGCCTCACCACGAATCGTCACCAGCCGGCCATGCCGATCGTCGAGGAAGGCGGACAACAAGGCACGTAACTGCTCCAGCTCGGCATCGCGCCCCAGGAGCAAGGCCGTGACCCCTACCACGCCCCGCGTCGGCAATGGTTCGGAGCGATCCCCCATTGCCTCGTAGACCGCCACAGGCTCGTCAACCCCTTTGACCTGAGTCGTACCCATCGCCTGGAAGTTGAAGAGTGCGCGCGTCCGCTGGTAGACGCGGGAACTGACCAGAATGTGGCCGGGCCGGGCCAGCGACTCCAATCGCGCTGCCAGGTTGACCGTCTCCCCGATGACGGTGTAGGCCGCTTGCTCCCGGGTGCCGATGATCCCGGCGACGGCCAGTCCGCTGTGGATACCTACGCGCATCTGCAGGGGAGCACCAAACTGAGTGCGCGCGATGGGCTCGAACTCAGCCGCGGCCCTTTGCATATCCAACGCAGCGCGGACAGCCAATTCCGGGTCGTTCTCGTGTGCGATGGGTGCGCCGAAGACCGCCATCAGGCCATCACCAGTGAACTTGTCTACGACGCCATCGTAGCGGTGGACACATTCCACCAGGCGGCTCAGCAGGTCGTTGATCAGATTAAAGACCGACTCCGCGTCCAGGGAGGCCGCGAGGTGAGTGAAGTTCACCGCATCGGCAAAAAGCACCGCCACCTCGCGGCGTTCACCGCGCAGCCGCTCCTGATCGTGCAGGACACCCTCAGCAACGGCAGAAGGGATGTAACGGCGCAGGCGGCGCACGGCCTCCTGGGCCGCGGCCAGATCGCGCCGCGCGTCCGCCTCGCCCGTCCCCCCTTTTATCCCCCCCAGTGGGGACAGAGGGAAGGGACTGCCACCGCCGGCGAGGGCAGTACCACAAGCAATGCAATGGGACGCTGTATCAGGATTTGGAGACCCGCATTGAGGACAGCGCATAGTAGTATTTTAGCATACTCTGCGTGTAGTGCCAACTGACCAACCTACCGCCACCGGGGTGCATTTAGCGCAGCCAGCGCACAGAAAAGGGCCGGTCTTTTCGACCGGCCCCTTTGAAGCCTACCCGAAACTCTCTCAAATCAGGCCCCAAACTTGATGAGCCGCCCCGCGTAGGCCATCGCCAGGGGCAACAGGTCCACGTGGTGGATATGTCCCAGGCCACCTGCCATACAGGGCCGTTCCCCGAACTGCGCCACGCCGTCGGGCCGGATGTATTTCGACCACAGAAGCACCGGCAGTTCGTGCCAACTGTGCCCTGCCAACAGCGCCGGGGTGGAGTGATCGCCCGTGACAACGACTACGTCCGGTTCCAGCGCCAGGACATCCGGCAGCACTGCGTCGAAGTGCTCGATCACATTCACCTTGCCCTCGAAGTCCCCATCCTCTCCCCGGCTGTCGGTCTTCTTGACGTGGAAGAAGAAGAAGTCATAGCCGGCCCAATGTCGCCTGAGCGTCTCGACCTCGTCCTCGATGGTCTCCCCCGTAGGGAGAACCTCCATCCCGGCCAGTTCGGCCACGCCCCGGTACATCGGGTAGGTGGCGATAGCCCCACAACGCAGCTTGTAGACCTGCGACATCTTGGGGAGTCCCGGGTCCTTCGCGATGCCGCGGAGGTTGCAGCCGTTAGCCGGGTGCTCGTCCGCCAGGAGTTTCCGGGCCTCAACCATCCATTGATTGAGCAGTGCCGCAGTATGGGCTGCCTCAGGACGCAGCGGTTCAACCGGTAACGGCGGTTTGCCCACCTGCTGTGGATCGGTCTCGGTAAGGCCATCGCACAACCCCTGCCCCCGCAGCACCAACACGAAGCGGTACTCCTTCACCGGTTCGACGAACGTCTCCACGCCCGGAAGGTGAATCTGGCATAACTTCTCGCACAACCGGGCTCCCACCTCCGTAGGAATGCGGCCTGCCCGCCGATCAGTGATCAGGCCCGTCTGGGGGTCGATGGTGCAAAAGTTGCCACGCGCCGCCACGTCGTCGGGCTGCAGACCGAAGCCGATGCCCAGCGCCTCCAGCACCCCGCGTCCAATCTCATATCGCAGCGGGTCATAGCCAAAGAGGGCCAGGTGACCCGGCCCGCTACCTGGGGAGATGCCAGGTGCGACAGGCGTGCTCATACAGCAGATGGAACGCACAGCCAGCGCGTCAAGGTTGGGAGTGTGCGCCGCCTCCAACTCTGTAGGCCCATCGGGCGTCATCGGCAGTCCCCCCACCCCATCCAGAACGAGCAAGAGGATTTTGGCCTCGCCCTCGATCGCCAACTCGTGCATCAAATCCAGGTCAGCCATTCATTTCCCCTATCGGATCGCCAGTTCCGTCTGCTTATCGAAGACGTGCATATGATCCATGTTGAAGGCGACCTGTATCGTGTTGCCCACACATGCGCCTGTGCGCGGGTCGAAGCGACCCAGGAACTGGATGTGCTCTGCCACCAGATAAACGACGACCTCGTTGCCCATCAACTCAGTCACGTCCACTTTGGCCTCCACCAACGCCTTGTTAATGCCCGGCGGGGCATATTCGGGGTCGTGAGTGTCCTCAGGACGGACGCCGAAGACAATCTCCTTACCCAGATGCTGACGGTAGACCTGTGCCTTGTCTTCGGGAACCTCCAGGGCAAAATCTCCACAGTCCACAACCACCTTGCCGTCTCGCTCCACCAGTGTGGCGTCCATAAAATTCATCGCCGGGCTGCCGATGAAGCCAGCGACGAAGACATTGGTCGGGGTGTCGTAGAGCGCCTGCGGGCTAGCTATCTGATGCAAGAACCCATCCTTCATCACCGCGATGCGGGTCCCCATCGTCATGGCCTCGACCTGGTCGTGGGTCACATAGATGATAGTCGTCCCCAGCCGCTGATGGAGCTTGCTGATCTCGGCGCGGGATTGCACGCGCAATTTGGCGTCCAGGTTGGAGAGCGGTTCGTCCATCAGAAACACGTGCGGTTCGCGCACAATAGCGCGGCCCACCGCCACGCGCTGCCGCTGGCCACCGGACAGTTGCTTGGGCTTGCGCTCCAACAGGTTCTCAATGCCCAGCATCCTGGCCGCCTCGTGCACACGCTGGCCAATCTCCTGCTTGGGGGTCTTACGTAGCTTGAGGCCGAAGGCCATGTTGTCGTAGACCGACATGTGGGGATACAGCGCGTAGGACTGGAAGACCATGGCGATGTCCCGGTCCTTGGGCGGCACGTCGTTGACCAACCGGTCGCCGATGTAGATATTGCCCTCGGTGATCTCCTCCAGACCGGCCAGCAGGCGCAAAGAGGTGGTCTTGCCGCAGCCCGAGGGGCCGACGAAGACCAGGAATTCCTTGTCCGGGATTTGGATGTCGAGGTCGGCGACCGCGACAACTTCACCAAACCGCTTAGTCACATGCTCATACGTTACGCTTGCCATTTGATTGTGCTCCTTCCATTTGAGTCTAAGATTACTATGCTATGGTCGAGGCCGCGCCCCCGACTACGCCAGGACAATCCGAACCCCCAACTGGCTCAGGTCCCACAACACCGGCGAAGGGGCCTCACGGGCAGTGACGATGACATCCGCGTCAGAAGAGGGCGCGATGTAAGCAGCCGCCACCCGCCCCACCCGCCCAGCCGGCACCAGAACGATGACCTGAGACCCAATCTCCAGCAACATCCGCGCGATCTCCGCCTGCGGGAGACTATCGCCAGTCAAACCATCCACAGCGCTAACGCCACCCAGCTCCAGGATCACGTGATCGGCTCGCAGGTTGGGAAGCACCGTTCTGGTCAGTTGGCCCACCAGCCCCAGGTCATGCCCCTCAGCCTGACCACCCGCGACGATCAGGGTGTGTGAGGTGTTGGTAGCGAGCCAGTGAGCCACCTCAAGCCCATTGGTGATAACGGTGATCCGCGAGCGTGCGCCCAGACAACGCGCAACCTCCAACAGGAGCCGTCCCGGACCCAGGAAGACGGTTTCACCATCGGCGATCATCCCGGCCACGGCCTGGCCGATGCGCGCTTCCTGGGCTCTGGATGGGACACGGGTACCCTCCGGCACGCCTTCTCCGGCTGCCACGGCCCCGCCGTGCACACGCCGCACCGCTCCCTGCTCTTCTAGCGTCTTCAGGTCCCGCCGGATGGTCGAGGCGTTCACACCAAATCGAGTCGCCAGTTCCGCCACGCGGACGACGCCATCCTGCGCCACCATCTTGGCGATGGCAGCGCGTCTTTCGGCGGTCAAAGCAGGCAGTGGACGCTGGTTCACGGTCATTATTTTATCACATTGTGCGCGATTTGTCAACACCTATGTGCGTGATTCGGCGCGGTTCGGGGCCTTATTTGTGCACTTTCGCGCACAATCACCCTCAATGCACTGCTTAGACATTGCTTACGAAGGAGAAATCAACCTCGACCAGGAATGTCAGTTTTAGCGCCCGAGCAGTCAAAACGGCCCGCCCTGGCTGTCAGTCGAGCCAACTTGCATACATGGTGGGTTGTGCTAAAATTCATTTGAGAAACCGGGTTTTTCAGAAAAAACCCGGTTTCTTTCCCCGAATTTTTGAGAAGATACCGGAGACCGAAGTGCAGAGAGAACAGTAAATGGAAAGCCAGCGAGGCAAGCGGTTGATATGGAAAAAATTGGGGCTGGGACTCTCCGGGTTCCTGCTCTTTGTCCTCGCCCTGGGGATGATGAAAGAGGGAGCCGGAGGGTTGGCACCGCTTCTGCGGGATCATCTGGCGGTCACCAACACTGCCGACAGCATGGGATTCGGCTTGCTGATGGCCTATCTGGTTCTGGGTGGATCACCGGTGGCAGCCGCGGCAGTAGCCCTGTTGAGTGCTAGCACGCTGTCCTCTCTCCAGGCCTTCACTATGATTGCTGGCTCCCGCTTGGGCGCCTGTCTCACTGTCCTGCTGGTTGGCTTCGTCTACACCCTGCGGGGGCACGAGCAATGGGCCGCGCTCACCGCGGGCATCCTTTCTCTCCTGCTTACCGGCTCGATCCAGTTGGGGTCCCTACCGATGGGACTGCTGATCCTCAGCCGGGGCTGGCTCAATGACCCTTCTATTCCCGCCCTGGAAGGACTAGCAGCCGGCGTCAACCAGGGACTGGAACCACTGCTCGGCCCCCTGGTGGCCTTCCTCCCCGACTGGATGCTTTTCGTAGCCGGTGTGGGACTGGTGACACTCAGTTTTCGCCTCTTTGACCACGCCATGCCCCAGGTGCGGCTGGAGAGAACCGATCTCGGCCAGGTCTCCAGGCTGGTCTATCGCCCCGAAGTCATGTTCCTGATGGGACTGGCGATCACCCTGTTCACGATGTCCGTCTCCATCTCTGTGGGCATCCTGGTCCCCCTCTCTGCCCGAGGCTACATGCGCCGCGAGAACATCATTCCCTACATTCTAGGGGCGAACATCTCCACCTTTGCGGACACACTGGTCGCGGCGGCACTGTTGGGAGACCCTCGGGCGATAACAGTGGTGGTGACGCATATAGTCTGCGTGGCCATCGTCTCCCTGCTCCTCATTCTATTGGCCTACCGACCCTACGAGCGGGCCATCTCGGATGCGCTGGCCTGGATCACCCGCCGGCGCAGGAACTTCACTCTCTTCCTGAGCATCATCTTTGTCATCCCTGTGGCGCTTATCTTGCTGTAACGAGGGTGGTGGAAAATGAGGATTCTGCTCTGTACCAACGGCTCTTCCCACACAGATCGGGCGCTGGAGATGGGAGTGCGTATCGCACAAAAGGCGGCGAGCGAAGTAGATATCCTGGTCGTAGCCGAACGCGACCGGGAGAAGAAAGCCCGTCGGATGGCCAAGGCGGCCGCTGCCGACCTGGAAGCAGCAGGGATGCCGGTCACCATCCACCGGCGGACCGGCAGGATGGCCGACGAGGTGGTCCTTCAAGCACAAACCGCCCCGTACGATCTGGTGATCATCGGCAGCCGGGGGCGGCGGGGAGTGATGCGATTGCTGCTGGGCTCGGCGGCCCTCCACGTCACCGGGCACGCGCCGGCCTCCGTCCTGATAGCCAAGGGACGCACCCGCGACCTCAGGCGGTTCCTGGTCTGTTCCTCCGCCGGCCCAGTGAGCGAGCATACTATCCAGTTCGCCGGTCGCCTCGCTCAAGCCGTAGGGGCTTCGGTGACCCTGCTCCACGTGATGTCCCAACTGCCGCTGGCTGCAGACGCCATCTCAGACGACCTGGATGCATCGGCGGAGGAACTGATGCAGCGCAACTCACGGGAGGGGGTACACCTCAAGCAAATGCTGGAACTGCTGGCGGCGGAAGGGCAAGCGGGCCGCGCAGTTGTCCGGCACGGACTGGTGCTGGACGAGATCATCGCCGAAGCCCGGGAGGGCCGATACGACCTGCTAGTGACCGGGGCTCACGTCACCCCCGGCCTGAACGCGCGACTGGTGGGCGATCTAAGCGCCGACATCCTGCTGGCGGCCGACCGCCCCGTGCTCGTAGTCCGCTGACCGCGGCCTGAGCCGGACCGCGGCCACCAGGGCCAGATCGGTCAGGTCCGGCTGGGGGCCGATCCACCTGGTAAGATACGAACCGAACACGTGCGACTGGAAGTGATCATCCGGCGCGGCGCTGTTGACGTCTATGCCCCGTTCGGTTATAATAGTGTCCGAAGTCGAAGGAGCAGTCATAACGGCCTCAGCAGAGGCCCCAACGTGAGCCATACGACAAAACGAAAGGAGCAAAGTAATGGCAGTGAAAATCGGTATCAATGGTTTCGGCCGCATCGGCCGGCAGGTTCTCAAGGCAATGAAGGAGAAGTACCGCGATGAGTTCGACGTCGTTGCTGTCAATGACCTTTTCCCGCCTGAGACCAACGCGCATCTGTTCAAGTACGACTCTAACTTCGGCAAGTATGCTGGTACGGTCGAGGTGGTCGAGAGGGATCTCGTCGTGGACGGCGACCGCATCAAGGTTTTTGCCGAGCGCGACCCGGCGAAACTGCCCTGGGGCGACCTGGGTGTGAAGATCGTGATCGAATCCACCGGCGTCTTCCGCGATGGAAAGAAAGCCGCTGCCCACATCAAGGCCGGCGCCAAGAAGGTCATCATCAGCGCCCCGGCCAAGCCGGCCGATAGTGTGGACCTGACCGTCGTGCTGGGCGTGAACAACGAGATGTACGATCCGGCGAAACACCACATCGTCTCCAATGCCTCTTGCACCACCAACTGCCTGGCCCCGGCGGTCAAGGTTGTCTTCGACAACTTCGGCATCGTCAAGGGGCTGATGACCACCATCCACTCCTACACCACCGACCAGCGCGTCCTGGACCTGGCTCACAGGGATCTCCGACGGGCACGGGCGGCGGCGCTGAACATCATCCCCACCACCACCGGCGCGGCCAAGGCATTGGCGCTGGTCATCCCGGAACTGGAGGGCAAGTTCGACGGCTTTGCCCTGCGCGTCCCCACCCCGACCGTCTCCATCGTGGACTTTGTGGCCGAGTTGGAGAAGACAGCCACCGCCGAGGAAGTCAACGCGGCCTTCAAGACCGCCGCCGCGGGCCCGATGAAGGGTATCCTGGGCTACTCCGAGGAGCCACTGGTCTCAATGGATTACAAGGGCGACCCGCGCTCCAGCATCGTGGATGGGCTGTGCACTATGGTGACTGGCGGCAACATGGTCAAAGTGGTGACCTGGTACGACAACGAATGGTCCTACTCGGTGCGCATGACCGACCTGGCGAAACTGATGGCAGACAAGGGGCTTTAGAGTAGACGCGGGAATTAAGGATGAGTAGATGGGGACTATCCTCATCTACTCGTTCCCCATATACTCGTCTACTCTCTCCCAGCGACAAAGAAGTATTATAGAATTACCCTACAACATTTGCGTTGTCCGCGAGAATCTGTGGGACAAGATGCCATCTTGTCCTATGTTGTTGCGGCTGGAGGCCGCGCCATGAACAAAAAAACCATCCGTGACATTGACGTACAAAACAAGCGCGTGCTGGTGCGCGTGGACTTCAATGTTCCCCTCAAAGACGGGATCGTAACAGACGATACACGCATCCAGGCAGCACTCCCCACACTCAACTACCTGCTGGAACATGGCGCAGCACTGATCCTGTGCTCGCACCTGGGCCGGCCCAAAGGGAAGATTGTGCCGGAGTTAAGGATGGACCCGGTGGCAATCCGGCTGGCGGAACTGTTGGGCCTTCCGGTGCGCAAACTCGATGACTGTACCGGCCCAGATGTCGAGGCAACCGCGATAGCCCTGCAACCGGGCGGCGTCATCCTGCTGGAGAACACCCGCTTCCACTCGGAGGAAAGGGCCAACGACTCTGAGTTCGCCCAACAACTGGCCTGCCTGGCCGATATTTACGTCAACGACGCCTTCGGTTCAGCCCACCGCGCCCACGCTTCCACCGAAGGAGTAGCACACTACCTACCAGCCGTGGGCGGCTTCCTGATGGAGAAAGAACTGGAGTTCCTCGGCCGGGCAGTCGAGAACCCCGCGCACCCTTACATCGTCATCCTGGGTGGAGCCAAGATCTCCGGCAAGATTGGCGTCATCGAGAACCTGCTCGACCGGTGCGAGCGACTGCTGATCGGCGGTGGTATGGCCAACACCTTCTTCAAGGCTATGGGTTTCGAGGTAGGCGACAGTTTGGTTGAGGAAGAGGCAGTATCAACGGCCAAATCACTCCTGGAGAACAGTGGTAGTCGGCTAGTTCTGCCTGTGGACGTAGTCATCGCCGATGACTTCGACAACGACGCCCGCTCCCGGGTCGTGGCCCCCAACGAGGTTCCTCCTGGCTGGCGCATCCTGGACATCGGCCCCAAGACTGTGTCTACCTTTGAATCGGCACTCGGCGGGGCGAAAACGGTGGTCTGGAACGGGCCGCTGGGCGTGTTCGAAATGCCCAACTTTGCCAAGGGCACCGTCGCCGTAGCACAGTTACTCCCCGGCCTGGACGCCATAACCATCGTTGGCGGCGGCGACTCAGCGGCAGCAGTGCGACAGGCAGGATTGGCAGATCAAATGACCCACGTCTCTACCGGCGGTGGGGCCAGCCTGGAGTTCCTGGAGGGCAAGGTCTTGCCCGGCGTGGCGGCGTTGATGGACAAATAGAGAGCCAGACCTGACAGGTCACCAAACCTGTCAGGTCTTATCCCTCGAGGGGAGAAAACGGCAATGCCCTTCGCCAACGGCGAAAACGTGGGCGTATACTGCATTGTGGAAAAACTGGGCCAGGGAGGTATGGCCACGGTCTTCAAAGCCTACCATCCATCACTTGACCGCTACGTCGCCATCAAAGTAATGCACCCCGCCTTCACAGAAGACCCCAACTTCCTGGCGCGCTTCCAACGAGAGGCCCGCATCGTCGCCAAGCTCGACCACCCTCACATCGTCCCCATCTATGACTTCGCCGAGCATCGCGGGAATCCCTACCTGGTGATGCGCTTCATCGACGGGGAAACACTTAAGGCACGCATGCAACGCGCCCCCCTGGACCTGCAGGAGGTTCCGTGTATCGCGCGGGCAGTCGGCGAGGCACTGACTTACGCCCACGAACAAGGTGTCCTGCATCGCGACATCAAACCCTCCAATATCCTCCTCACGCCCGATGGCGTAGTCTACCTGACCGACTTCGGGCTGGCACGAATGGCCGAGGCCGGCGAATCCACCCTCTCCCGCGACATGTTGGCGGGCACGCCGCAGTACATCTCGCCTGAACAGGCCAAGGGCCTGAAGAAACTTGACGCCCGCACCGACGTATATTCGCTAGGAGTTGTGCTCTATGAACTGCTGGCAGGGCAAGTGCCGTTCACTGCCGACACTCCCTACGCCATCATCCACGATCACATCTTCGCACCGCTGCCGCTCCCCCGACAACTGAACCCCGACCTGTCCGAACCACTGGAAAGGGTGCTGCTCAAAGCACTGGCCAAGGAACCCGACGACCGGTTCCAGTCGGTGGAAGAGTTGATCAGTGCCCTTGAAGCGGCACTGAAACCCACTCCCGCGCCTTCCCCGGCGGAGACGATCGTCGTACCGCCGCCTACCGCGGTCCGCCCAGTCGGGGCTGTGGAGAAACTCGAGGAAAAAAAACCCAAAGAAGAAAGACCTGAAGAGAAAGTGAAGCCCAGGAAGAAAAAACGCCGCTGGCCCTGCATCGTGGCCGGTGTGGCGGCCTTCCTCCTGCTCGCGAGCATCGTGGGTCTGGTCGTGATCAACCAACAGCAACAGGCCGGCACGCTCCCTGGCCCTGAGGATGTCGAACGACTTCTGGAAAGCGCCCGGGCTGCCCGGGAAAAGGGACACTTTGACCACGCCCTGGACCTATACCAGCAGACCATAGAGGCTGACCCACACCTGATTCCCGCTTACATGGAGGCCAGCGGCCTCCTGATTGAGATAAGAGACACGGATGAAGCGATGTTTCTCGTAATGGAGGGGCTGAAGGACAACCCGGACAACCCGGCGCTGCACAAACGGGCGGCGGGAGTCGCTACGCTGACGAAACGGTGGGACGTGGCACAGAGGGAAGTAGAGTGGTTGCTGCGGGAGATGCCCGAGGATGCGTTCTCCCACGCCTGCGCCGCGTCGCTCGCACTGGCCCAGGGTCACCCATGCGAGGAAGTCCACCCGGAGCTGGACGCCGCCCTGCGGCTCGATCCGGAGCTGGCCTGGGCCCACTACAGCCTGGCCCTGTGCCATCTCCAGGAAGACAACCCGGAGGCAGCGCGCGCCGAACTGGAGTTCGTGCTCGGCCAGGAGGACATCCCACACCTCCTGAGAGTACGTGCTGAGCAAAGGCTGGGCGCGTTGGAGCCGGGACTGGAAAGGGAAACGACCATCGAGCGGGAGTTCGAGGCACTGCTGCCGCTGATTGAGGAAATACCCCAAGAACACCTGCGGATGCCGCTCAACGAGATGCTCAACCATGCCCGCATCGCCTGGCAGCGAGGGGACAGGGGCAGCGCGATCCAGACGCTCGAGGAAACCCATGTCTGGATACAGGAGCACCAGGATGATCTCGGCATCCCTCTGGCCGAGGAACTGAACTCACGACTGGACCACATCATCCACCTGGCAGCCGAGCCATAGCCGCCCACCGACAACGGCCACCTCGCATTACCGCAAGAGTCGCCCTGATGGTTGATCGTCATTCTGAGCGTAGCGAAGAATCTCCCTTTACAAGAACCGAGACCCTTCGGCTTCGCTCAGGGTGACGTAGCAAGTTTTGCGCTACTGCAGAAAAACAAGGAGTCTCAATGCGAAAACCTTTTATCGCCGGCAATTGGAAGATGCACAAGACTATCGAGGAAACGGTCGCGCTAATCGAGGAACTGCAAGCCGCGCTGGAAGACGTCGCTGGCTGCGACGTAGCCATCTGCCCCCCCTTCCCCACCCTGGCCGCCGCGCGCGAGGCCCTGGCTGGATCAGCCATTGGCCTGGGCGCGCAGAATATGCACTGGGAAGAGCAAGGAGCTTTCACCGGCGAGGTAAGTCCGCTGATGCTCCAGGGCTTGTGTGACTATGTGATCATCGGCCACTCGGAGCGCCGCACTCTCTTCGACGAGACGGACGAGACGGTCAACAGAAAACTGCACGCGGCGCTGGCTCATGGCCTCAAGCCCATCCTCTGCGTGGGAGAGAACCTCCAGCAAAACCAGGCCGGAGAGACAGAAGTGTTTGTCGGCGGGCAGGTACGCGCTGCTTTCGCGGGCATCACTGCTGAGCAGGCGCGTATCATCACAATGGCTTACGAGCCAATCTGGGCCATCGGCACGGGAGTGCCAGCAACCGGCGAGGGGGCCAACGGTATCATCGGGGGAACAGTGCGCGGGACGCTGGCAGCGCTGTACGGCGACGATGTGGCCCAGGCCATACGCATCCAGTACGGCGGCAGCGTTAAGCCCGGCAACACGGCCGAGTTTATGGCGCAACCGGAGATTGACGGTGCGCTGGTGGGCGGGGCCAGCCTGCGAGCGGCCGACTTCGCGGCGATTGTGAAGAACGGATTGGCATGTAAAGTGAGTGAGTAGATGAGCATACGAGTAGATGAAGTGGAGTAGGACCTCATCTACTCACTTCTTATCTACCCTGCTGTCCCATGAACTGGACACCACTGCTCTGGCTGGCAGCGACGCTAGTGCTCCTGCTGCTGGTCGAACGCTGGATTCACCGCCATCTGCAGGGGGTCATGCTGCTGCTCACGGGCGACTCCGAGGTTGCGGTGATGTTGTACGCGCTGCCCCTGCTCCCAGGCATCCTCATTCACGAGTTAAGCCACGCATTCGCAGCGATACTCCTGGGGGCGCGAGTGGGCCGCATCTCAATCCGGCCCAAACGGGCAGGACAGCGTATCCAGTTAGGTTTCGTACCAATCGAGAGAACCGACGTTGTGCGGGCCAGCCTGATTGGGCTGGCTCCCTTGTTAACCGGTAGCATCGCTATTCTGCTGATCGGGTACCGGGTCTTCGGCATCGGTGCAGTCGGGGCAGCACTTACCGCCGGGCAGTGGACCAATCTGATCGCGGGGCTGTCGAGGACACTGACAGAGTCCGACGTCTGGATCTGGGCCTACGTGATCTTCGCCGTAAGCAACACGATGCTGCCCAGCCGGGCTGATCGGCAAGGCTGGACGCCTGTGATCCTCTTTCTGCTCCTGATGGGAGTGGTGATCTGGGCAGTAGGACTTGGGCCAGCGGTTGTCGAGGGCCTGGCAGAACCTTTCACCACGGCATTGCGCTGGCTGGCGACGATGTGCGCCCTCACAATAGCGATTGACCTGCCGTTTATCCTGCTGATCGCGTTGCTGGAGAGACTGTTGGAGCGGGTGAAGGGCATGCGGGTGGAGTACTAACGGGAGCGGGCGTATTGGCCGTGGACCACATCAGTTTTGAGGTGTATTCGGGCGAGGTCTTTGGCTTCCTGGGACCTAACGGAGCGGGCAAGACAACCACCCAGCGATGCTGACCACACTGCTGGAGCCGACTGAGGGGAGCATCGTCATCAACGACCACGACCTGGCCCGCGACGCCTAGCCGGTCAAGCGACAAACGGGATTGGTGCCGGAGGAATCCAGCGTTTACGGCGGGTTGACTGCCTGGGACAACCTGATGTTCACCGCCCGGCTCTACCGCGTGCCCCGGACCGAACGGGCAGAGCGGGCGCAGGAACTGTTGAAGACCTTTGGGGTGGGGGAGAAGCGGGATGTGAAAGTGGTGGCTATCATCAATCACGGCCGGATCGCCGCCATTGACACCCCGGAACGGCTGAAGCGAGCCTTCCAACAGAGATGTCGCCGGCAGCGCGAGCGTTGGCCTATCTCTCGCCGCTGACCTACGCCCAGGACTTGATGAACTACGCCGTGCTGGGGATGGGTTTGCTCAACCCATGGTTGGACCTGGCCATGCTGCTGCTGACAGGCATCTTGTTCCTGCTGCCGTCGGTCAAGATGCACCAGCGGAGCCGAAAACTGGGGTACTGAGAGCAATCTACATCAAATCCTCTCGGCTTCTTCATCACTTCTTTATACCTTTCTGGTACAATAGAGACGGGTTGGAAAAGAGCCAACCCAAATCTAAACCAGGAAGGAGGTGAATCGGATGAACAAGAAAAGGCTTATCACTCTGGCCGGCGTGACGCTGATCGTGCTGCTACTGGCGGGTCTGGGTGGAGCGGCGCTCGTATTCGCTCAAGAGCCCACGCCCCCCACTCCCTTCGGCCGGCACGGTGGCGGCCGTGGCGTGGGCGGCTTCGCTTGGGCCGGCGGTGGTCAGTGGACAATGTTTGACACGGCGGGCGAGGTTCTGGGGCTGACCCCCGAGGAACTCTTTGCCGAGTTGCACGCGGGCAAAAGCATGGCCGATATCGCCGAGGAGCAGGGCGTCGAGATGGAAGCGGTACAGGACGCGATGAACGCCGCCCGGGGCGAGGCTATGGAGCAGGCTATCGACCAGGCTATGGAGGACGGGTCCCTGAGCCGGGAGCAGGCCGACTGGATGCTCGAGGGGCTGGAACAAGGCT
Source organism: uncultured Anaerolineales bacterium (assembly GCA_964385635.1). Lineage (GTDB taxonomy): Bacteria > Chloroflexota > Anaerolineae > B4-G1 > B4-G1 > CAYLPU01. Next base: position 353 of record CAYLPU010000075.1, on the reverse strand, counting down.
TCTTTCCCAGGGGGCCCAAGGGACAGGGCTTCGGCCACAGATGGGGTGGTGATCATCCTGAAGGCGAGTGCCCATGTGGCTCGCACTGACGGTGTGGTTAAAGAGGTGAATTGAATGAACGATGTGTGGGGAGGAGCACCTGGGTGCTTCTCCCCACTGCATTTGTGCAACCTCAAAAAGCAAATTTCGCTATTGGTCATCCGTCCTTCATCGTTCACCTGTCAACCTGGTAGATCACGGCTTCTTCATAACTTCTTCATAACTTCTTTACATTTCTCCGGTATAATAAAGGCGGGTTGAGGGTAGGGCAATCGCATTTATCCCATTCGCTCGGCCTGGATCGCCAGATCCAG
>CAYLPU010000074.1:0-25923 GCA_964385635.1 uncultured Anaerolineales bacterium | reverse complement strand
GAACCGGATTCATCTGGGCCAATGCCCAGGGCTTCGCAGTTTATCTAAACTCGAATTTGTAGTGTCTACTCAGGATCGACCACGCTCTGCCTCGGAGGCAATATCTACAAATAGGAAATTGCCGATTGAGCGATCCTCATCCTCAGCACACCGTCTCCCTGTCTCAGCGGTAGCGGCCGCTCAACCAGCATTTGGCCCCCTTGCACCAGGTCTGTCTACCTAAACGTCATACTCGACAAACTCATTCTCACATGGATTCCCTGCGCTTATATACACCTTTCGTTGGGCAGGGTCGAAAATCATGCCGCAGATCGTCTTGCCGCAAGTACCGTAAGGCTCATCGTGGCGACAAATGGCAATAGGACGGTTCGCGTGGTCGCTGAGAATCTGCTTGAAGCGCTCCAAATCGAAACGTCCAACGTCCTCACTGAGCAGATAGTTCATGCGACTGTGGCGGAAAATCGACTGCCCCTGCGCACCGATCCAGCGTGCTTCATATTTCAGCATCTTCTCGCACACATAATGGTTGGCATGACCGATAGGGCCTTCCCATCCATTTACGACAGCATAATCCGTCGCACTGGTCTCCAGCGCAACGATCCCGCCGCTCTCATCACCGATAACGAAGTGCATCCCCGAAGCGCGTCGTGCGCCGATCACAGCGTCTATTGCCGTGCCAGGATTCGAGGCTTTCAACAACTTGCGAATGAGAAATGGGTACAGAACCCCTGACCGGGAGTCATTGGGAGTCAATTTGTTGATCACAACGGCAATACCGGCTCCGTTTATGCCCGCGCAACCCAGCACTCCTGCCGTCGTGTAAAGCAGGGCCTCGGGAGCACTGTTGCTCTTTACACGCAAGAGGATGGCGCCTTGTTGGTGGAACGACGCCCAGTCGTAGTTCTGCCCAATGACCGCCTCGCCCCCCATCGCACGTCCCGAAACGCCGAATGAGGTGCAGCCACCGCTCTGAGAAAGGCGATGCTCTTGGAAGGTCGGGGAGGACCAGTCGAAGATGTCGAGGAAACCGTTCAAGAAGACCACTTCCTCTACCGTCATATTGGCGCCCTCAGCGATGCCCTCTACCTCTTCAAAAAGATCAGGGGCATAGTCGCGTACATGCGGTATGTGCTCGCGCGCCCACTGCAAACACCAATCTCGCGTAAGTGAGTGTGGTTTGCCCTCCGGTTGATGGAGTACATACGCAAAGTGGTCATCATAAACTTTGTGGACTAAATCACGAAATGCCTCACCGTGTGCTTGACCTCGCTCTCGGGGGGAGCCGCCGAGTTCGATAACGGGTAGCTGACCTAACATCTTTCACCATCTCCTTCTGAAATGTTCGTCATCCTGTGATGACATCATCCTGAGACGCCAGCAACTCCTCGAGCGGGATGTGACAGCAAATGGTGTGTCCCTCAGCCACAACCTGCCCAGAGGGCCTCTCTTCGTCGCAGATGGCCCCTATCCGGCGTGGACAGCGTCGCTGAAACGGGCAACCTCGTGCTGGCGGTTCCGCCTCCTGCACATCCTTGGCCAGCAGGCGCGCCCGCGCGCCCGGAATCGGCTCCGGCACCGCTGCCAGTAATGTCTCGGTGTAGGGATGGTAAGGTGGCGTGTAGATCTGCTCGACGGGGCCCACCTCGCACAAGCGCCCTTGATACAACACGGCCACTCGATCAGCGATGGCGCGGACGACGGCCATGTCGTGCGAGATGAAGAGGTAGGCCACGCCCCGGCCGGCCTGGAGGTCGGCCAGCAAGTTCAGGACGGCGGCCTGAACCGAGACGTCGAGCGAGGAGGTCACTTCGTCACACAGTACCATATCCGGCTCGGCGGCAAAGGCCCGCGCGATGGCGACCCGTTGCTTTTCCCCACCGGACATCTGGCCGGGGAAGCGGTAGATGTAGGGTGCGCTGAGCCGTACCCTTTCGAGCGAGGAAACGGACTGCTCGAACCGCTGTTCCCGGCTCAGGTCGAAGTAGAGGCACAGGGGCATGTCGAGGATCTGGCGCACGGTGTGGCGCGGGTTGAGCGAGGCGTCGGGGTTCTGGAAGACCAGTTGGATCCTGCGTTGCAGGTCGCCTGGTCGTCGTTCGGCGACGCGGGTGAGGTCATACTCCCCACTGTCGATCTGACCCGCGCACGGTGGCAACAGCCCGGCGATGGTCCGGGCGATGGTAGACTTGCCGCTGCCGCTCTCACCGACGAGGGCCAGCGTTTCGCCCCGATGGAGCGTCAAAGTGATGTCACTCACCGTTCTGGGTGGCTCGGGCTCACCGCGCCAGCGCTGCAGGTATGCCCCAAAGCCCCGCTTGGCATAGGTGATGTCCACTTTGTTTAGTTCGATGAGCGGTTCTGCCTCGACGATATGCTTGGCCCGAGCCCTCAGGTCTTGCACTTGTCTCGATACTTCAGCCCCTGCGACCCGCTTCCAGTGGTGACAGCGCACCAAATGGGGTGTCTTCCCGTCGTGCTTCGTCGTCTCGAACGTGGGGTCGACGGTGGTGCAAGTCTCGTCGGCGAAGGGGCAACGTGGCGCGAAGGCACAACCCACCTCGTGTTCGCCGGGGGCCGGCGGGCGACCAGGCATGGACTGCGGCAGGCTGGACTTGGAGACGCGGGGGATGGAGGCCAGGAGCCCGCGCGCGTAGGGATGCGTCGGTTGGCCAAAGACCCTGGTCGCCAGCCCATCCTCCACGATCTCCCCCGCGTACATCACCGCCACGCGGTCGCTGACACGAGCGATCACGCCGAGGTCGTGACTGATGTACAGCATGGTCGTAGCGGTTTTCTCCCGGATTTCCCGGAGCGATGCGAGGATGTGGGCCTGGGTGGTGACGTCGAGCCCCGTCGTCGGCTCGTCGAGGATGAGCAGTTCAGGCACGCCGGCCAGGGCCATCGCAACGACGACCCGCTGCAATTGGCCGCCGGAGAGCTCGTGGGGATAGCGCTCGGCCATAACCGCAGGTTGAGACATGTGCACCAGGCGCAGCAACTCGACCACCCGCTCACGCGCCGCCGCCTGACCGTAGCCCAGGTGCAGCATCAGCGGCTCTGCAATCTGGGCCCCTACCCGTATGGTGGGCGTCAGCGACTGACCAGCGTTCTGAGGAATGAGAGCCACCCGCTTCCCGCGAAACTGCTCGAGTTCCTCCGACGTCAGACCGAACAGGTCCACCCCGTCAAAAAACGCCGTGCCGGCCCGTAGCCGGCCGCCGGGACGCAGAAAGCCCAGCAGGGCCAGGCCGAGCGTGCTCTTGCCGCATCCAGATTCACCCACCAGACCAAGCGTCTCACCTTCCGACATGACGAGCGAGACATTGCGCAGTACGTCCACCATCTGGCCCTGCCTGGAACGGTAGCCAATCGTCAAGCGATCGACCTGGACGAGTTCCTGTTTCATATCGGCGCCTCCTGGCTGCGATCCAGCCCCATCGCCTTGGCCAGGGCGTCAGCGGCCAGGTTGATGCCGATGACCAGAGTGCCGAGAGCGAGCATGGGGAAGATTGACCCCCAGGGGGCGATCGCTAGCCTCCTGCGGTTCTCGGCGATCATCAGCCCCCAGTCTGGGGTTGGCGGGGTCACCCCAAAGCCGAGAAAGGAGAGCGAACTGAAGGACAGCAGCATCCAGGACCAGCGCATCGCATACTCCACCAGCAGCACGTCGAACACGTTGGGGAGTAACTCTCGAAGCACCACGGTCGCGGTGCGCTCTCCCCGCGCACGGGCGGCGGCGATGAAATCACGGGCGACAAAGCCCAGTGTAGCCGCGCGGGCAATGCGAATGATGCTTATCCCATTGGTGATGCTCAGCACTAGAATGAGAATGACGTCACTCGAACCGAGCGCGCTGATGACGAGCAGGTAGATGAACAAGGACGGAAAGGACAGCATGGCGTCGACGACGCGCATGACCACCTCGTCCACGACCCCACCCAGGAACCCGAGCACGATGCCTAACAGGCCTCCCCACGTGATCGCCAGCACCCCTGCGGTTAGCGTGATGACCAGCGCGATTCGCCCTCCCATGAGTACCCTGGAAAGTCCGTCGCGACCGAAGGAATCGGTGCCGAAAGGATGTTCCCAGGAGGGGCTTTGCAAGAGAATCGAGGCGTCGATGTCGGTTGGCTCGTAGGGCACGATGAGGGGCGAGATCACGGCGATGACCAGGTGGGTGACCAGGATCGTCAGCCCAATCATGCCTGACGGAGATCGGCGCAGGTTTCGCCAGGTCTCCTTGAAACGACTGCGTTCGGCGGGCCTTGGCTTGTCGAGTGTCGTTACGGTAGCAGACATATTCCTAACCTCGCATGCTTCGCAAACGTGGATCGAGTATCGTGACCAGCAGGTCGGCTCCCATGTTGAGTACAACATAGGCTCCAGCGAAGACCAGTATAATGGCCTGAACGAGCGGTATGTCGCGGTCGTGGACCGCCTGGATCATCAGCGTCCCAATACCAGGGTAGTTGAAGACCTGCTCGATGATGACCACGCCGCTGACGAGCCAGGCGATGTACAGGGCTACGAGATTGATGGTTGGTAGAAGGGCATTGGGCAAGGCATGGCGCAGCACCACTCTGGCCCGCGGGACACCTTTCAAGGTCGCCATTTGAACGTATTCGCTGGTCATGACGTCGATCACGTTCGTCCGGACCATGCGCAGGTTGTGCGCCACCATGACGAAGACCAAGGTAGCAACGGGCAGGGCGATGTTCGGCAAAAAGTCGGTGATCGGCGAGTCTGGAGGCACGATTGTGACCGCCGGAAAGATGGGCCAGGTAATGGCAAAGAGCAGGATCAAGAACGTGGCGGTCACAAACTGCGGCAGGGTCATGAAAATGAGTGAAATCGTGGAGATCCAGAGGTCCGGCCTCCGGTCTCGGGTCAGTCCAGCGACGATGCCTAGCACGAGCGCCAGGGGCAATCCGATGAGTCCAGCCGTCAGACCCAAGAGCAAGGTGTTGCGCATCCGGAGGCCAATCAAGTCGCCGATGGGCTTTCTCCTCGCCAGTGACATGCCCAGGTCACCCTGGACGACATTGCCAAGCCAGTTCAAGTAGCGCTCCGTTGCGGGCCGGTCGAGACCGAGCTCGGCCCGCAGCGATGCCACCCTCGTCGGCGTCGCCTCGCGGCCCAGGAACGCCGTAGCCAGGTCACCGGGCAAGAGCTCGACACCCGCAAAGACCAGCAGCGAGACGATGAAGAGTGTCAGCACAGAGAGCAGCAACCGCCGTGTGACGAGTCTTAGCATAAGAGCCTCCTCGAGAACCTCCGGGAACCCATAGACGGGCTCCTAAGGCACTATCCAAGCCGTTCCAGCCTGGGTTCTATCCCTCTTTGACCTCCCCTTCCCCCAGATCAGGGGAAAGGGGAGGTCTATATGGTTCACGGCGGGTTATTGCTCCTCAATGTAGACCTCATGCCATGGAATATCGCTAAACTCAAACTTGTCGAGGGGTATCCCTTTGACCCGGGCATTTATTACGTCGATCTCGTTCTTGAAGAGGAAGACAATCTCCCCGCCCTCGTCAACAATCATCTGTTGGGCACTCTGGTAAAGCTCGGTTCGCTTGACCAGGTCTAGCTCACTGCGGGCGTCATCTATCGCCTGATCAAACTCCTCGTTGCACCAGTAGGTCTCGTTCCAACTGGCATCGCAACGGAAGGCCTCGTTGAGAATCTGGTCGGCAGTCCGCTGGCCCCAATGGGAGCCGCAGAAGGGTTCCACCATCCAGACGTCATCCCAGTAGCCGTCGGAAGGAACCTGTTTGATCTCGACATTGATCCCGGCCTCGGCCGCCTGTTCCTTGTACACAACGGCTATCGGGATCATGAAGGGGTCAATATCCGAAACATAGAGCTCCACCGTCAGACCGTCCGGGTAGCCCGCCTCATCCAGCAGTTCTTTAGCCTTCTCGATATCTTGTGGGAGATCCAGCTCGAGGAAGTAAGGATCGCCCGGCCAGACTGGGTGATCGTAGGCCATTGAACCATGCCCCTGGAGGACCACGTCGATGATCTCCTGGCGGTCTACGACGAGTTTCATCGCCTGGCGCACCCGGACATCATCGAAGGGCGGCAGCGTGACATTCATGACAAAGTTATGCCAGTACCCGGTAGGCACCTCGCGGATGACGTAGTTCGGATCATCTTCGAACATCGCGAGTTGCTCGGAACCGATCTCCTCCGCTAAATCGATCTGGCCCGCGAGAAATGCCTGCACCCGGGCCTCACTGTCGGCCATGGCAACGACCTCGATCCTGGCTAAACTCGGCGGTCCGCGCCAGTAGTCGTCGTTGGCCACAAACACGGTCGTTCCGTCGAGGTCAAATCTCTCGAGTGTGTAGGAACCGGTCCCTATGGGGTTCTCCTCGATAGTGTCTAGACTGCCCTCGCGGATCATGCGTACGCGGTAGTCCACCAGCAGCAGCGGGAAGTCGGCGTGCCCGGACGTCAGGTTGAACACAACCGTATGGTCGTCCGGCGTCTCGATCATTTCAGCGTCAACGATTCCCAGCCCCGCTGCGACAGCGGACTCTAATTCTGGATCGAAGATGTGCTTGAAGGTGTAGACCACGTCCGCCGAAGTAAACGGCTTGCCGTCGTGGAACGTCACGCCCTCGCGGAGCTTGAACGTCCACTTTTCAGCCGTTGCGTCGGCTTCCCAGGACGTGGCAAGATGAGGAACCGGCAATCCGTTCTCATCAAGGCCGATCAACCGATCGTAGAGGAAGTAAATTGCCGGCAGGAAGCGAATGGGCGAGGCAGGATCGAACGACGCGCCTCCGTACGCTTGAGCGTGATGCGTCAGGCGGAATGTACCGCGCTCTTCGACGGGTTCCGGCGTGGGTTCGGCCGGCGCTTCTGTGGGTTCGGGTGTGGCTGGCGCGCAAGCGCTCAGCAACATGGCAACGAGAACCATCCCGATTACAATCTGCATTCCTTTATGCTTATACATTTTCCTTTTCTCCTCTTTGCTAGTTAGAATGTGCTTTGAGATGCGTTTACTCGGCTGACAATTGACTTACACCTTCGAAAACATAGACACCTCCTTTTCTCACTCGAAGACTTCTTCCACGCACTGCCCTTCCCAGTCGGAATGGGGCGTGATATCCAGCACACGAGCCAGGGTTGGCGCTGTGTCAAGCAGGCTGACCGCGGTCTTGATCTTGTAACGCTGCCGAATGCCTGGCCCTGCAATCATCCACGCTACTGTCATATCCTCCGGCTCATCGGTGCCGTGATTGCGATCGTGACCACCGTGGTCGCTCGTGAGCAGCACGGTTGCGTCGGCTGGCAGCGCGTCAAGTACTGTGCCGACCGCACCGTCAACGCGCTCCAGTTGCGCCAGATATGCATCCGACATGAAGCCGTATTTGTGCCCCCACCCGTCAACCGAGCCGAAGTAGACGAAGGCGAAGTCGGGACGGTCGCTGGAAAGGTAGCGCACGGCCTGATCTGCGATGACCTGGTCACCATCAGGGTCGGTCCAATTCCTCCGAAAGTACGAGAAGTCCAGACTGCCCGGTTGGTTGAGATTGCGCAGGGGCTCCCAGTTGTAGAAGAACGCACTGCACAAGCCAGCCGCATGTGCCACGTCTACCAGCCCCGGCAGTGGCCGGGCCATCGGCATCCAAGTGTTTGTTGTGATTCCATGACGTGTGGGCGGCACGCTGTGAAAGAGCGACATGTGGGCGGGCAGGGTGATAGACGGCATCACGCTGCGCGCGCACGAGGTCGAAGCCCCTTCTGTGTACAAGGTCGTAAGATTTGGGACGTGAGCAGCCCTCAAACCTTCCGGCCGAAGACCGTCGATGATGATAAGAAAAGCAGATGGTTTTACTTGCATGCTTAACCTCCTCTATCTAATCTGTTCGTTTTCCATTGGTCTCTCTTCTTCTTGATACCTGGCCGGAGAACATCTCTCTCCTGGCCCTCCCTGCCCCTTGCTCACTCAAAAGGGATGCCTATCTTGACTAGTTCCTCCTTCACCTCGTCGTAGAGGCGCACGTAGTCGTCGCTGGGTTTTCCAGCGACGACGTCATAGCATTCCTGGTAGGCGCTCCCCATAGGGGCCGTGTCAATCTGGGCCTCGTACTTCTCCAGGAGACGGTTGACCAGTTCGTTGGCCTGCTCCCGACTGAGCAGGGTCGCTGCCGTAGCCATCTCAACGCCGAACTTGGCCTCCATAGGCGTGTAAGCGTAGGCCTTGACCGCCTTGGCAGGATGGGCGGTCTCAAAGGATGGCGCCCCTGAAGTGATCGCACAGAGCAGCCAGGCCGCAGTCTCATAGAAATACATCTTTGTGTTTGGTCCGGCGACACAGTACGGATTCCAGATCACCGGCATCGGGATATTCCGGCTGGCCGCCTGGCAACTCGTGGACACGACCCACAGAACATCTCGGGAGGTGGTGCAGCCATTCCTAAAGTGTACTGGAAAATGAAGCTGATAGTTTCCCTTGAGAACCAGGATCCCGACCAGGATGTAAGCCGTGCTCACGACGGCCGTTCCGGCCGGGCCTCCGCAAAAGCCTCCTAGAATGGGGCTCGTCTCGGCCCCGACGTTGGCTCCCCAGTTAAGCAGGTACGCGATCTTGCTCAGCACCCCGAAGTTAACCTTCATCTCGGAAATCGCCCCGCACAGCCAGCCGTCCGTGGGCCGGCACCCGAACTGGGCGGCGCTGGCGGCGATGGCCGACTGCGAAGTCGCAGCCGTGGAATTGAGGTTCATGATCGGCAGTCCCGGTCGCCCTGCCTGTCTCGTGGCCTCCCGGCCAATTCTGACCCTCCGGATGGCGGCGTAGACTTCGGCAGGGGAGCCTCCGACAATCGGAAGGCCACGGATGCTATCGAGGGCCGGGATGGAGACCGAGTTCACCTGGGGAATTGATGCACAGCCTTCGACCACCTTCAGACATAATTCGTCCGACGTGAATACAATCCCCGATCCCGTGTGGAACCAGGGAAGTTTTCGATCCTCAGGCTTCCTCATCCCGAAAATCCCGGCGTCTTTGCCCTCGCCAGCAAAGCATTGGCCTGGAGCCTCCCTCACTGCTTCAAGGATCTCTTCCCTGGTGAACTGGATGATCCGGTTGGTGCTCTGACAGTAGACTCCCACCCGGCTCATGAAATCCACGGCCGCCTCGAAGAGGTTGTCTGCTGCCTCGTCATCAGAGGGGACGGGGTTTGCTTTATCGTACCGAATCCCGTAGTCCTTGACCACTTCGTTCAGCCCAGGGATGAAGACCTTCAGGTCGAAATCCTGCTCGCTCATGATGGGACCATTTAGGGCCCGCTCGTAGATATCTAAGAAGTCGAGCACTCTTGCCTTCCTTCCTTGCGACTGATCCGTTCGTCAGAAGTACACTATGCGTTGTGACGTGCCGCCGCTGTTCTCTCTCAGGCCTGAAAAGGAACTCCCATTTTGGACAGTTCCGCTTTCACCTCACCGTAGAGGCGGACGTAGTCTTCATGGGGCTTACCCGTTTTGAGATCGTAACATTCCTGATAGTGTTTACCCTGAGGTGCGTTTTCGATCTCTCTCTCATATTTTTCCAACAGTTGTTGGACGATTTCGTTGGCCTGCTCCGCCTTCATCCCCGCTGCGGCGTGGGCCACCTCCGTGCAAAAACGTGCTTCCATAGGCGTGATCCCATCTTCCACGATGGCCTTTGCTGGATGAACCGTCTCGACGCCGCCGTAACCTGAGGTCACGCAACACAGGTTCACCGCGGCGGCCTCGTAGAAGTACATCCTGGTACAAGGCCCGGCCGCAGCATACCCATTGGCCAGGTCGGGATAGCGCATGTGGCGGCTGGTGGCGCGACCGACCATCGAATAGACCCACATACACTCCCTGGTAGAGGAACACCCATACCTGAAGTGGATGGGGCAGGTCAAGTGATACGAGCCTTTCAACAGCAGCATTCCGAGAAGATAGCAGGTGGTCATCACCAGAGATGTTCCTTCCGGGCCTCCCGCGTACCCACCCAGAATGGGCAAGGCTGTTGATCCGACGTTGCCCCCAATGCTCAAAACGAAAGCCAGCCGGTTCAAGGTTTCAAAGTCCACCCGCATCTCGGCGATGACGTCTATCAGCCAGCCATCGGAGGGACGAAGGCCAAAAGTGGGAAATGTGGCGGCAATGGTCCCCACGGCGGAGGTGGATGCCGAGACGAGATTCATAATGGGCAGACCGGGCCTGCCGCACTTCCATAGAGCCTTGCGCCCCAACTGCACGGAACTGATAGAGGCGTAGATTTCCAGGGGCGATCCACCGATGGCTGGTATCCCCTTGACGTGGCTGATCGGCGGGATGCTGATGCCATTCGCCTGAGGGATGCTGCCATATCCCTCCACCTGGGCCATGGCAACCTCTTCCGACGAAGCAGCAATGCCCCCGCCCACAAAACACCACGGTGGACTTGGGTCGTCCAGATTTCGCGCTTTGAAAACTCGGCGGTCCTGGCCCTCACCAAAAGTGCTTTCCCCAGGGAGATCCGCAACTGCTTTCACGATCTCCTCTCGATCCACCTGGATCACCCGGTTGGTCGCATTGCAATAGACACCGCTCTCGACCAGGAATTCGACGGCCGCCTCAAACAGACGGTCCGCCATCTCGTCATCGGAGGAAAGCGGCTCCTCCCGGTTATACCGGATGCCATATTCCTTGACAATCCTCGCAACATTCGGGAGCAGAACCTGCATGTTAAATGCGTCATCCGAAAGAATCGGGCCTTCGGTCGCGCGCTCCATGAAGTCCAGAAAGTTTGGCATGCTTTTCCTCCTGCGCTCAAGACCTGACAGGTTTTCCGAAACCTGTCAGGTCTGGGTGACATACGCATCCACGAGCGTCAGTGCTTCATCAATCCTCTCCAGTCCCCAGGTCAACTCCTCCTTCGTGATGCACAGCGGCGGGCAGACCATCAGGACGTTCCACCGCATATATGTATGGAGGCCCTCTTCTTTCAGTCTACCTAGCAACTGTCCTGCGAGGGGATGTTTCTTCTCGTAATACTTCACCGTCCACGGAATCAACGGTTCTCTGCTCTCTTTGTCCTTCACCAGTTCAATGGCGGCGAACAGACCCTTGCCGCGGACGTCGCCGACGCTTGGGTGGTTCTTCTTGATCTCCTCCAGCCTTTCGAGCAGGTAGACGCCCAACTCCCTCGCGTTCTCTACCATTTTCTCTTCTCTATAGACCTCAATGGCGGCGACACCTGTCGCGCAGGTTATGGGATTTCCAAACTGTGTCAGTCCGGCGTACAGAAAGTTATCCTCGAAGTAATCCGCGATCTTCTTTCTGACCAGCACCGCTCCCAGAGGAAGCACACCACTGTTGATCCCCTTCGACAGGGTCATGATGTCCGGAACCACGTCCCAGTGATAGGCGGCGAACCACTCCCCTGTCCGTCCGAAGCCGGTCATCACTTCGTCGAAGATGAGCAGCATGCCATAGTCATCGCAGATCTTGCGCAGCCTCTGCATGTACCCGTCGGGCGGCACAATCCGGCAGTTGCTTCCGGTGATGGGCTCGACGATGATCGCCGCCACCGTCTCTGGTCCTTGGACCTCGATGAGCTCCCGGATGGCTTCGGCACAGTAGAGATCACATTCTGGGTACTCCATCTTGAAAAAGCAGCGATAGCAAAAGGGGTCCCATACCCGGAGGGTGCCCGGTACCCCGGGCTCTGCGGCTCTGTGCCTGGGGTCACCGGTCACCGAACTGGCTCCGTAGGTTCCCCCGTGGTAGGAGCGGAACCTGGCGATGATCTTTTGCCTGCCCGTGAAGGCCCTGGCGATCTTGAGCGCGTTTTCGTTCGCCACGGCTCCCCCCGTCACGATGAAAGCCTTGCAGAGGTCCCCAGGGGCCAGTTCCACCAGCATCTTGGCCAGCACTGCCCGCTGGTCGTTGGCGGTCTCAGGCAACACGTAGCAGATTCGCTCCGCCTGGTCTTTGATGGCCTGGACGATCCTGGGATGTTGGTGCCCCGCGTTCACGTTGACCAATTGGGACGCAAAGTCGAGGTATTTCTTCCCCTGGTCATCCCAGAAGTAACATCCCTCTCCACCGGCAATGATGAAGGGTTTGTAGCCCTTTTGGACCGACCAGGAGTGGAGGACGTACTTCTTCTCGTACTCACTGACGATTGCGGGATCTAAAGTCTTGGAAAGAGTGCTCATTTTCCTCTGCCTACATGAACTCGGATTCGATCAGGTCCGGGAGATCGGCTACACTCGGAATCACGTGGGTGTGCCAGTACCTCCCCCATGCCGTCACTGGACGGGGGCCGCTGAGCACCCCGATCACGCCTTTGCATCCGGCATTGTGGCCCTCCAACATGTCGGCAGGCGTGTCCCCGATCTTGATTACCTCGTGGATGCTTTGGACGTTCAACTGCGTCATGGCGTGGAAGATCATAAATGGTGCGGGACGCCCGATCTGCCCGGGGATGCTCTCCACGTCCACGGAGATATCGACCAGGCCATCTCGAAGCCAGCCCACCCCCTCCATAATCGCCTCGACGACGCCGTGATGGAATCCCGTGTCGGTGGCGACCTTGATCCCGTGTTCGTGGCACCACCGGAAGACATCGGAGGTGCCGGGGACCTCTTCGACGTTTTTCCTGTAATGTTCGATCATCAGTTCCTCATACCGGTTGAAGACCGGCATGACACGCTCGAGGGTTTCTGGATCCTTGATCTTCTCGAAGTCCTTGAAGTCAATCTCTTTGCCCCGTTCCCTGGCGATCAGGAACTGGTAGAGGTGGATCTTGTTCGTCCCCATGTGCTGCAGAATCTCCTCCGGCGTCGTTTTAAGGCCGAACTCCACCGCCGCTTGATACAGACAGTCCCGGACGCCCGTATCGTCCTGCACTGTTGTTCCCGAAAGGTCGAACATCACCATGCTGATTTTCCCCATGAGCCTAACCTCCTTCACGTAAGATAGTTTTGGGCCGTCTTATGGTTCCCATAAGGCATCTTCTGTCACAAAGCGAAAACGGTCGCCGCGATACAGGTCCTTGCCATATTCGATAAGTCGTTCGTCCCGATCAAAGCCTATCCGTCGCTCCAACATCAGTGGAGCACCTGTTTCAACCCCCAGCAATTCGGCTTCATATTCTGTGGCGACGACCGGCTCCAGAGCCCGCCGGGCTTTGCCCATCGAAACGTCGTACTCTGTTTCCATGATCCCGTACACTGAGCGGCTCGTCAGATCGTAGTGCTCAAACCCTGGAAAGAGATGAACTGGCAGCCAGAGTTCTTCCAGCATCACTGGCTCCTGGTTGATCGAGCGCAATCGGCGAACGTAGTAGACCAATGTTGAAACGGGCAGTCCCAGGTGACCGGCGATAGCGACCTCGGCCGGCCGTTGCTCGAAGGTGATCACCCGAGCACCCGGCGTGTACCCTCGCCGCTGCATACCTGTGGTAAAGGAAACCAGTCGGCCCGCCCGTCGCTCGATCTTGGGTTCCGTGACAAAGTTACCCTTCCCGTGTTGGCGAATGATCACCCCTTGCGCTTCAAGCCTGCTGAGCGCCCGTCGCAGTGTCAGGCGATTGACGCCAAGCGTCTTACTTAATTTACGCTCTGAAGGCAAGCGAGCACCCGGTGCTAGTTTGCCTGATTCGATTTGATCGAGCAGGCCCTCGGCGATCTGAACGTAGAGAGGCACAGACGTTGCGATATGCTCCATCGGCCATCCTGCAGATAATACGACAATAGCGCACCATGAAGCCTGGCGAGTTAGTTCGCGGCAACAACTGCGAAACTTGTCTGCGCGGGTTGAGTTTCAGTTGCCGAAGGGCGACTTTGCAGATGTTGCAGCGGTTTTAACCGCCGTACAGCGGAAATGTGCCATTGTCAAGACAAACGAAGACAAGCGTTTTGCAGTTCACAACCGAAACAAAGGATGAATGGTATACTGATGTACACCAATATACCAGATATAAACCAGTTTGTCAAGTCTGATCAACCGTTTCGTTGGAGGGAGCCAAACCTTGGAGGTCTCTCGGATGTGCCGCGGTCAACGGGAAACAGTGGGTTACTCGGAGCGGACAATAGTCCGCTACCCCCAGGGTATGGTTAGGCGCACCAGCCTGAAAGCGCCGGTGCTGGCCTGCCTTCTGCCCCAGCACCGCCTGTTCCACGGCGGTGCGGCGGTGCGCCAGTGCTGGCCTTCTGCTCCAGCACCGTCTGTTCTACGGCGGTGCGGCGGTGCGCCAGTGCTGGCCTTCTGCTCCAGCACCGTCTGTTCTACGGCGGTGCGCCGGTGCTTCTGCCCCAGCGCCGCCTGTTCACGGCGGTGCAGCGGCACCGGCCTGAAGCGTCGGCAGTGCGGCTTACTCCTGGCCCAACAGTTTCTTGATCACATCCACTGCCTGGATGGCTGATTTCCCGTGGCCGTCGGCACCGATTTCATCGGCCCACTCCGGGCTGACTGGTCCCCCTCCCACGATGACGAAGTATCTGTCCCGCAGGTTCATCTCCTCCAACGTCTCAATGACCTCTCTCTGAGAGGGCATCGACGTGGTCATCAGGGAAGAGAGTGCGATCACGTCGGCCTTCACTTTCCCCGCCTCCTCGATGAACTTCAGGGACGGGTTGTCAACCCCTATGTCCACTACATCGAAGCCGTTCGTCTCCAGCACGGTGGACACGATGTTCTTGCCGATGCTGTGCACGTCCCCCTTGACCGTGCCGATGAGGACGGTGCCCTTCTTGGCGATCTGTCTCTTCTGGGCCTCGAGCTCCGGCCTCAGGATTTCCATGGCTGCCTTGAACACCTCGGCGGCCATCAGGAGGTCCGGCAGGTAGGCTTCTCCGGTCTCGAACTGATCTCCGACGACGGACATACCCTTTGAAAGCCCCTCGTCAATGGCTTCCAGAGGGTCCATCTGGCTGGCGAGTGCCTGCTGGGCGTTCTCCCTGGCCTTGTCCTGATCTCCTTCCAGGATGGCTGAGGTGAGATTCTCCAAAATCTGTTGCTTCTCCATAGGTCTCTGTTCTCCTTAGGTATCTGGTTTCAGTAGATTCATTCTTGATGAGTGAGGCACGCCTACGTGCCGAACGGGGCCGCACCTGGGGGTGCTGACTCCTCAAACCTGTCTGAAAACACTCCCGTTTATTCATAGCGCGGCCTCCAGCCGCAACCAACGTAGGACAAGATGGCATCTTGTCCCACAGATTCTCGCGGACAACGCAAATGTTGTAGGGTAATTCTATAAGGGAATGCCCATCCTGATCAGTTCCTCTTTCACCTCATCGTAGAGGCGGACGTAGTCCTCGCCGGGTTTTCCGGTGACGACGTCATAACAATCCTGGTAGCGGCTGGCCGGGGGGGGCGTCTCGATCTGGGATTCGTACTTTTCCAGCAACTGGATGACGATGTCGTTGGCTTTCTCCCGGTTGAGCCTGGAGGCCGCGGTCGCCATCTCTACGCCGAATCTCGCCTCCATCGGCGTGATCCCATCAATCATCACTGCCTTGGCGGGGTGGGGCGTCTGGACCGAGGGAGCACCAGAAGTGGTCGCACAGAGCAGATGGGCCGCTGCCTCATAGAAGTACATCCTGGTGTTGGGGCCAGCAGCCATGTACCCCAGCCAGATCACCGGCATAGGGATGTTTCGGCTGGTCGCCTGGCAGCTCGCAGACACGGTCCAGAGGACATCCCGGGAGGTGGAGCAACCGTACTTGAAATGCACCGGGAAGGTGAGCTGGTAGTTGCCCTTGTGAATCAGCAGGCCCACCAGGATGTAAGCCGTGCTCGCTATGGCCGTTCCCGCCGGTCCCCCACAGTAGCCTCCCAGGATAGGGCTGGTCTCGGCCCCTACGTTGGCTCCCCAACTCAGGAGATACGCGATTTTGTTCATCGACCCAAAGTCGATTTTCATCTCCGCAATGGTCCCGACCAGCCATCCATCGGTGGGACGGAGACCAAACTGGGGAGCGCTCGCCGCGATGGTCGTCACCGCGGATGCAGCCGTCGAGATCAGGTTCATGATCGGCAGCCCCGGTCGCCCCGCGCGTCGGAGAGCCTCCCGACCGATCCGGATACCCCGGATGGCGGCGTACAGTTCCGCCGGGGACCCCGCCATAACGGGGATCCCGCGAATGTTATCCAGGGCCGAGATGCTGATCGAGTTCGCCTGGGCTATGGTCCCATACGCCTCGACTAGATTGGTCATCGCTTCCTCAGACGAGGCGACGATTCCAGATCCTACGTGGAGCCATGGGGCCTTGTGATCGTCCGGTTTCCTCATGTCAAACACGTCGGCGTCCTTGCCCTCTCCGGCGAAACACTGGCCTGGCGCCTCTTTCACGGCTTCGAGTATCTCGTCCCTGGTGAACTGGATGATGCGGTTGGTGTCCTGGCAGTAGACCCCCACCTGGCTCAGGAAATCCACCGCCGCGTGGAACAGGTTGTCCGCCGCATCATCATCGGACGGGACAGGGGTTTCCTTGTCGTACTTGATCCCGTAGGCCTTGACTACCTCTCTCAGCCTGGGGATAAAGACCTTCAGGTCGAAGTCCTGCTCGCTCATGATGGGCCCTTTGAGCGCCCGTTCGTAGATGTCCAGGAAATTGAGCATGTCCATTTCTCCTCAGTTACTTCCTCATACTCCCTACTCCCTACTCCCTACTCCCTATTCCCCATTACGTTCCTCAAAATCGAAAGGCAACACCCATTTGCGTCAGTTCCTCTTTAACCTCGTCGTGCAGCCGGGTGTACTCCTCCGATGGCTTGCCTGTCTCAAGGTCGTAACACTCCTGGTACCGTTTGCCCCTGGGGGCTTCCTCAATCCTCTCCTCGTATCTCTCCAGCAGCCGGTTGACCAATGTGTTGGCTTGCTCCGCCTTCATCCCTGTCGCTGCGTAGGCCATTTCGACGTTGAACAGGGCCTCCATCGGTGTGACTCCATCGTCTATGACCGCCTTTGCGGGATGGACTGTCTGGACGCCGCCGTAGCCCGACACCACGCAGCACAGGTTCACCGCGGCTGCTTCGTAGAAATACATCCTGGTGCAGGGGCCGGCGGCTGCGTACCCCAGTCCGATGTCGGGATAGCAGGTGTTGCGACTGGTGGCGCGGCCCACTACCGAGAACACCCACAAACAGTCCCGTGTGGTCGAGCATCCGTACCGGAAGTGGATGGGACCGGTCAGGTGATAGGCCCCCTTGAAAAGCAGGATGCCGAGCAGGTAGTAGGCTGTCATTAGCAGAGCCGTCCCTTCCGCCCCCCCCGCGTAGCCTCCCAGAATGGGCAGGGCCGTGGATCCAACGTTGCCACCGGTGCCCAGAATGAACGTCAGCCGGTTCAGGGTTTCGAAGTTGACCTTCATCTCGGCCAGGAAATCAATGAGCCAGCCATCGGATGGACGCAAGCCAAAAGCAGGGAAACTGCCGGCGATGGTGCCCACGGCCGTGGTCGCCGAAGAGATGAGGTTGAGAATGGGCAGCCCGGGCCGGCCGCACTTCCATAGGGCTTTCCGCCCTGCCTGGACGGCAGCGACGGTGGCGTAGATCTCCAGGGGGGACCCGCCGATGACCGGCATCCCTCGGACGCGGTTGAAGGCCGGGATGCTGATGGAGCAGGCCTGGGGGACGCTGCCATACCCCTCTACCTGGGCCATGGCGATCTCCTCCGAAGAGGCGACGATCCCTGTTCCCACGTGACACCACGGCGGGTTCTCGTCCTCGGTCCTGCGCGGCCTGAACAGCCGCCGGTCCCGATCCTCACCGAAGACTCCTCCCTCGGGCAGGTTCTCGACTGCCTCCAGGATTTCCGCCCGGTCCAGTTGGATCACCCGGTTGGTCGCGTCGCAGTAGACCCCGGTCCGGACCAGAAATTCGACCGCCGCCTCAAACAGCCGGTCCGCAAACGCGTCATCCGCTGGAACAGGTTCCTGTGGGTCATACCGGATGTCAAACTCCTTTACCACCTTGCTGACGTTGGGGATCAGGATTTTCAAGTTGAAGTCGCCTTCAGAAAGGATAGGGCCGGTGGTAGCCCGCTCCATGAAGTCCAAGAAACTCGGCATTATCTTCCTCCTATGGGAATAAACATGACGAAGACACAGGCCGTAAAGCTACACTGTCGCTTCAGTATCTGCTATCCTTAATGCGTCGTCAATGGCCTCCACCAGGAAATCTATCTCTTCCTTACTCACTATCAGAGGTGGGGCAATCCAGATCCCAAACTTGTCCGCGGGGATGTATATGTTCTTTTCCTGGAGCAAGTAGTCGGCTATTTTGCTCACCGGGGTATAGGTATACTTCTCGGTCGGCCGCCGGAATGGTTCTTTGGTTTCCCTGTTTTTCACAAGTTCTATGGTCCAGAACAATCCCAGTCCTCTAACGTCGCCTACTGAGCGGTGAGTCTCGGCAAGCGCAGTCAATCTGTGGCCTAAATATTCGCCCATCTTTCTTGTATGCTCTACGATTCCATCTTCTTGTAGGACTTTAACGCTGGCCAGGGCTGCGGCACATGCGAGCGCATGCCCTGAATAACTTTGCCCGTGGCCGAACAGGTTGTTTTCAAATGTCTCTGCAACCTTCTGACTGAAAATGGTGGCTGTGAGTGGGCAATACATACCAATCGATTTTCCCACCACCATAATATCGGGGGTGACATTGTAGTGGTTGATGGCAAACATCTCCCCCGTCCTCCCGAAGCCGGTCATTGTTTCGTCGGCAATCAACAGGACATCCCATTTGTCGCAAATCTCTCGCAGCATCGGGAGATACTCCGGTGGCGGTGGAATTATGCCATTGGAACCTACAATGGGCTCGATGATCATGGCTGCCACTTTGTTGGATCCGCCTTCTAGTTCTATCATGTGGTCAATGTATTCGGCGCAGGCGATACCACAATCAGGGTAGGTGTGATTAAGCGGGCAACGATAACAGTAGGCATCCGGCCCATGGACTACGCCAGGCATTACGAAAGGTTCTTGGAACCAACGTCTCGGGTCGCCGCTGACCGTCATCGCGCCGGTTGTGGCCCCGTGATACGATCTGTAGCGAGAGATGATCTTGTAGGGATATGGGTACTGATGCGGCGCTGTCGCAGTTGCAGGCCCTTCCACCATCATTTGGTTGTATTTGTAGAATCGGGCCGCCTTGATTGCAGCCTCGACGGCCCCCGCGCCGCTTTGTGCGAACCACACCCTTTTGTTTGGATCGCCGGGAGTGATCTCGGCCAACGTCTTGGCTAACCTGGCTGTGGGCTCAGTTGCAAAGTCGTCAGTGACGTAGATCACTTTTTCCATTTGCTCGCGCATCGCTCGTAGAACCTTGGGATGCCTGAAGCCAAGGTTGATGCACTCGTGTGCGCTCCGCAGGTCAAAAATCTTTCTCCCGTCCGTGGTGTGAATCCAACACCCATCGGCTTTTTTCACCGGTATGGGCTCGTATTTTTCTTGGACGGACCAGCACTGCATCAGGTACTTCCGCTGCATGCTGCTGAAATCTTCAACTGTCTGCTCTGTATGTGGGTAGGTCTCTTTCATCACCATAACCTCCTTTTTCAGTTGCTGAATCTCCTTCCGGCTTCATGTCCCCTCCTCAACCGGTGTTGGCCTTTGTACGGGCTTTAGCGGCCTGCCACAGGGCTACGGGGAACATAGATGCAAAAACGCCAGCGATTAGCAGATAGACGCCTGCGGTCCCGAGTAGTGGAATCAGTGCGTAGGTCAATGGTGGCCCAATTGCACTTGCCAAATCGCCGATCGTAAACAGCAATCCCAACCGTCGGCCTCTCTGCCCCACGCCGCCCAGGTCGCCAACCAGAGCGGTGGACAAACCCTGATTGCTCCCGCCCGTGATGGCTGTCAAAGGGATGCCAACGAGGGTAGCCAGCGGTGTCCCAATAGCCAGGAGGCTGAAACCGGCTATCCCGGGTGTCAAGCCTCCGGCTGCGACTCGCCAACGGTTGCCTACCCGATCTGAAAGACTACCCAAAATGAGGGCCGATGTCATAGAGATCAGAGTGGATAATCCCAATCCCAATCCTGTAAGCGTGGCTACGCCCATCGAATGACCTGCGACCTCAACCTGATCACCCATTTGCCCCAGTAGGAATAGGCCGAGGGTGGACTGTAAAACACCAGCCAGCGCAAGACGATTGACTCCGTATAGGGCAGCGGCCGAGGCAAACTCCGCTCTGCTGGTCGGGCTTGAGATAGGGGTTGAATGGCGTGGTCTTATCGCAGGCTCGGTTGTCTCGTGCCGCAGTTCACGGGTTTCTGGCAAGAACACCAGGGCGATGGTTGCCCCGATTAACGTCAGGCCAGCGCCTATGTCCATCGCCTGGTGGTATCCCAGCCTGTCGGTCAGGAAGCCGCCTAGTAGAGCCCCGCCCGACGCGCCCAGAAAGAAGGAAACCTGGTAGATGCCAATCCACCGGCCCCGGGTGTCATCACGGGTAACATCGAGGATAATTGTGTGCCCACCGACCCAGATGCCAGCCCACGCCAGGCCCCAAAGCAGTCGTCCAACCAAGAGTGGCCAGAAGCCCTCGGTAAGCCCATAGATCGCGGTTGAGCATGCCCCGATGAACAAGGCCGGTACGAACAAGCGACGACGGAGCCCACGATCGTAGGCTATGCCGGCAGGACCGTTGAGAATTAGACGGACAAAGCGGTTGGCCGACAGCAGGATGCCCACGCTTGCCACCGACACACCAGCATCTATCGTGTGCGTTGGCAGAACGGTGTAGAGCGATGCGTCGCCGAAGAGCGATAGGCAGGTACCTATACCTATCGGGAGCAGGACGCGGAAGGGGGATAGCGTGTGGTTCTTCTTCATAGGAGCAGGCTATTGGAGGGTGAATGGCGCTCCGCCTTCAAGAGGAATTCTGGCCAGGATTCCATGCCCAGGTCCTCAAAAATCCTGGTCTCTGCTTCCTTCTCGGCCGTGCGAAAACCATCGGCCGAATCGACGAGGGTTTGGCCAAAATCAAAAATGACAGCCTTGGTCAAACGGGCTACCAACACGTGAGCGAGTCCAGGAATAGTTGCTTGAGATCCCCAGCGCTGGCAGGGCGCGGCGACAATTTGGTGACGCGATGCTGAGGCAGCGTACCAGCAACCAGTTGATCTACGTCGTCCGGCCCGTAACCTACTGCACTCAGCCCATTGGGTATTCCGGTGCTGCGCATCAAATCAACAATTGCGCTGGCGAGTAGTTCGCCTGCGTCCTCTGGACCGGCGCCAGACGTGTCCACGCCCATTAACTTGGCCGCATATAGGTGGAGTTCCGGGTTTGTTGGCGCAGTGAAGCGAAACACAGCCGGAGCGTTGAGTACCACGGCTATGCCATGGGGGATGATCGGCTCTTCTGCTGGATACCCCTCGGGCGCATAATCACGCACCATCCCAGATACCGGGTATGACATGCCATGCGGCAAGTGACAGCCGGCGTTTCCAAAACCGATGCCAGCGAAGGTAGCCGACAGCAACATCTGACCACGCGCCTCGTCATCAGAGGGATCCTCAACCGCACGCACGAGGTTTTGAGAGACCATTTCAACTGCTCGTGATGCCCATATGTGGCTGATTGGGTTGGCCCCTTGATACACGGGGCGCGATTTGGGATCTTCGGGAGCCGGCCGCTTGTCAAACGGCAAGGCCGTCAGCGACTCCAGGGCATGGGTCAACACGTCCAGGCCAGTAGCAGCGGCGACCATCTTGGGGAGGGTGCGGGTGTTATTGGGGTCTACGATGCCCATCACCGGGCGTAGCGCACGATGGGAGATACCGGTTTTGGCGCGCATTTCCAAGAGGTCGAAAATGGCCACGCCAGTCGTTTCGCTACCCGTGCCAGCCGTAGTTGGAATAGCAATCAGTGGTTTCAATGGTCCCGGCGCCAGGCGACCTTGGCCGATGGGGCGGTTGACATAAGTCAGGAAATCTGCCGGGTGGGTGGCGTATAGGTTGGCCACTTTGGCTGTGTCCATACTGGATCCGCCCCCGACGGCGACATATCCATCGAACATGCCCCCACTCGCAAACCGAATGGCTTTTTTGAAGGAGACATCCGTTGGCTCAACACGTGCCTGATCAAACAGTACGGCATTGATTCCCTCTTTGCGCAATGCTTCGAGGGTGACAGACACTGATTCGCTGTCCGCCAGGTTGGGGTCGGTTACCACCATCACCCGGTGGACACCTAGTTCTTTCATATCGTGCCCCACTTCGCGTGTGACTCCGGGGCCATACTTGATACCGGACGTATCCATTGTAAAGGCGGTTTCGAATGTCATTGTTCTTACCTCCTACCACCCAAAGTCTGAGTGAGTGAGTGAGTGCGTTCGAAGGATTAATCCCTTCCCCACTTGGCCAAATAGTCTCCAAACAACTCTTCATCGCTTGGAACGTGCTCTGGGATCGGCTCGGACAGCCAGGTGTAGTTAAGGAAGTGTTTCCAGTTGACGTTCTCGCTGGTCATATTACCGGCCCAGGTGCCGCCGCCGAGCGTGTCTGTGAACGGATTCCCGTTAAACCAACTGCCGCTGTTGGCCATTGCGTGGGGCATATTACAATTGACTCTACCGACATTGGCCTTGAGCGCAAGTTCAACTTTGTGACCGTCGTTATTGGAATGGATGGAGGCAGAATGTCCCTCGCCGGAGAACCGGTGCATTTCCTTCATACGTTCGACCATTTCGCTAAAGTCGTCCCATCTCCAGACGGTAAGAACCAGTGATATCTTCTCACCGGAAAACCGGTCTTCGGGCCCGGCTTTTTTGCCCAGCACCATCAGGAACCGGGTGTCCTGGGGCACGTCAATTCCTGCCTGTTCCGCGATCCATAGGGCCGGCTTGGCCACCATATCCCGGTTCAGAGTTTTTCCGTCGGGCCACATATAGGCCCTCAATTTCTCCTGCTCCTCCGTGCTGCAGAGATAGCCACCTTCGGCTTTCAAACACTCGATCATCTCATCGTATATACTGCTCTCCAGAGCAACCGCGTTTTCCGAAGAGCAGGATGCAGAGTTATTCGCGATCTTGGACTTGACAATCTTTGCGGCAGCAGCCTTCAAATTGGCTGTTTCGTCCACTAAGGAGACCACGTTACCGGAACTGACCGTGTGGCACGGTTTACCGGCTGCATAAACTACCTTCACCAGTGCGGCCCCGCCCGTTGCCACGACAAAGTCGCATTTCGACATCAATTCGCGGGCCTTGGCGCGACTGCTGTGCTGGAGGCATAGCATCAGGTCCTCAGGAGCGCCGATCTTGCGGAGCGCCTTGCGGCCATGCTCAACCGTAAGATAGGAACTGCCCTGAGCCCTGGGATGGGGCGAGACGATCATTGCATTTCTGGTTTTCAAGAGGCTAAGCCCAATACAGCAAACCGTTGACTCGGGATTCGTGCTGGGGACGACGTTGGCAACAACTCCCATCGGCTTGGCGAATATCCTCAGCCCTTTCTCTTTGTCTTCCTTCACCAGGCCGCAGGTTTTTACGCCTTTCATATCCCACAACGTGCCACGGGTCTTGCTTTGTATCTTGGCGACTTTATCCTCGTAAACCCCAATCCCGGATTCGTCAACTGCGAGTCTGGCAAGAGCCTTGGCTGCCTCTTCCTTCTGCCACTCCCAGGCGACGGCGGTGGTCATCTCGTCTACTTTCTCCTGGGGCCAGAATTCAACCTCCTCGAAGGCTTTCCTCGCCCGTTCATACAATCCCTGGATTTCTTCTATCTCAGCCGCTGTTATTTCTTTGCTGCTTGACATTTTATTTGCCTGCTTTCTTACATCCCTTATTTGCCAGGGGCTTTGATTTCTTCCGCAATGGAGAACCCGCTGCCGTGGAGTTTCCGCCTTTCGTCGGATGCTTTCCGCCATTCTTCGGGGGTGTAGGTTTGCCCCGGTGTGGCGATTTTGTCCCTGTCCGCCAACGGGGGGACGGGCTGGTCTTCCGGGCCATCGTACCATTCCTTCGGAGTGAGCGTCTGGCCCAGGCGCGTCGTGCCTTCTCGCTCGACTTCTTCGATGTAATGAGCCCCTGCACCGAAGGAGCGCGTGATTGCTATGACGGCCCAGGTTGCTTCGGGAGTGAAGCCGAGATCCATCATCGTAGCCCCGATTGCGCCGAGCATATCCAGGTCAACGGGATGGTCGCTGATTCGCTGCGCCGCTTTGACGATCTCCCTGGTAAAGGCGATGTATTCGCCGGCCACGCCGAGTTTTTCGGCCCTGGCGAAGATGCGCCTGGCGGCAGGGTCCTTGAGCATCAGGTCAGAGACACCCAGCGCCGGATCATCCAGATTCTCTCGGGCCAGTTCCATGGCGACCTGTTCGATCGTTTTGCCTTCCTCGTGCACCTTGGCGAGGTTTTCAATCAGCATGTTCCCGAACGCTGAGTAAGCGCCATAAGCATGGCCGAACGCAAGGACGGAAGCGCCGCATGCCTGGGTGAGGAAGGTTTTTGACCGGCCGACGATTCTTGACATCGCCGCTGGCATCGAGAGACCGTCTTCCAGGGATAAGATCAAGACGTAATGCAACATCTTGTTTTCTTCGATCAGCGGGATTCTGGCCTGGAAGTCAATGAACAGTATATCCACAAGTCCGTAGCCCTGTTCCACCAGTTCGGTAGTATCGTATCCCCGGGCCACGATGCGGTGCATGTTCTTGTAGGCCACTTCCGAGACCCATTGAAACTGCGACCGGGTCTTGTCCAGGGGCACTGTGCCACACTCCCTGTTCATATAATCATACAGCAATCTTGGATCACTCAGATTGCCGACCTTTTTTTCTTTTAGATCACCCATTTCTTATATTCTCCTGACTCTTTCTGTTTTCTGGCATACTCCTGGCGTTCTTCCTGACTGGGCACTTCCCGGTCTTCGGGACCGACGTACTTGATCATTGAGAGGTCTAGCATTTGCACCATCGGTTCCCTCTTTGAGGCCGCCCAGGCATGTCCCTTTTTCATGGTGTAAAGGGCGTGAGCCGCGCAACTGTAGCCGCGACACACACACCCGATGCACCAGGCGGCATTTGGTGAAAAACCGATGTCAGCGAGGGCTGTGTTACCCGCTCCTATCATATTCACTGCCACATAGGATCTTCCTTCCCTCTCGCGCCGCGCGTAAAAATGTTTTTCGATGGCTCTTTGAAGTTCGAGATAGACGCCGTCGAGTCCTAATTCTTCCTGCTTGATATGCGTCGGTTCCGCCCGCGGGTCACCATCGAGATGTTGCGGTTGGCCCAGCCCCATGACCGGTTCTCCGGCGTCCAGGTATTCATCCACGAGGATTTTGCCCATTTCATCCAGGGTCTTACCCTCAACCCGTGCGCGCTCGATGTATTTGTTCATCATGTATCCGTGGGCGGCGCCTGGGCCGTGCGCGCCGCCAAAGGTCATGACTGACGCTGCGACTGCGGCGGGCAGGTGTGGCCGGCCAGCGATCACGGAAACCGCTCCAGCCGCCGAGGGCGACATGGAGTGTTCCAGGAACTCGCCCATCTCATATTTCAGCATTTTTTCTTCTTCGGCGGTAGGAATCCTTCCTTGGAACAGAATGAACATCGCGTCATAGAGGGAATAACCCTCTTCGGCCAGTTCGCTTAAATCATAGCCTCTCAAGACGGTTTTTTCTTCTGTCTTATATGTGATTGCTGTCTTTTTTCTAAACAGCGGGTCTCTATCCATTATCCTGATCTCCTTTCTTGTTTAGCGTTTTTGCGCTACTGCTGATATACGCCGTATGTGGCAACCGTATCAGTGGCGGCCTTTACATTCTCCCGAGGAGTTGTAGGGGTCTAAACCGCTAGTGATATGCCAATGGTATATTGGTGTAGACCATTTCGGCATGAGAGTGTACCACATACGAGCCAGGTTGTCAAGATAGCGTATTCCCTCAAGTATAATCGCACCGAAGGCAGTTCGTTCCCTCAAATGAAAAT
>CAYLPU010000073.1:0-26029 GCA_964385635.1 uncultured Anaerolineales bacterium | reverse complement strand
ATTTTCATTTGAGGGAACGAACTGCCTTCGGTGCGATTATACTTGAGGGAATACGATGATTTGACAACCCTTTATCCGCGTGCTATACTTCATGTCGTGGGCCGTTAGCTCAGCCTGGAAGAGCAGGGGCCTTTTAAGCCTTTGGCCGCAGGTTCGAATCCTGCACGGCCCACTGGGGGAAGGATACAAGTAGACAAGTAATGGTTCTTCCAATGTGGACATTCTGGGTCGCGCTGGCGGCGATGGCCGTCGGGGTGATTGGTGTCATCCTGCCGATCGTCCCTGGTGTTGGCTTCATCTGGCTTGTGACATTGGCCTACGCCATCGCCGAGCGGTTCGCCACCATTGATCCAATCACCTTCACTGTTCTAACCATCCTGGGCACGATTGGCTTGACTGCTGACCTGTGGATGAGCCAGGTGGGGGGCAAGATTGGCGGGGCCTCCATCTGGTCGCTGCTGTCCGGGCTGGTGCTGGGAGCAATTGGAGCCATCGTCGGGCTGGTCTTCCTGGGGATCGGTGCGGTGCCCGGTGCTATCGTCGGTACCGTCGCCGGCGTCGTCCTGGCCGAGTGGTATAGACGCAAGGATTGGCGCGAGGCGTTCAAAGCCGGCGCTGGGTGGTTGGTCGGCTGCACCCTCTCCGGTGGCGTGCAACTCCTCATCGCCATCCTGATGATCCTCATTTTCACCTGGCAGGCGCTGAGGGGGTAGGCAGATAATATGACGACAGCCGCTTGACACCTTTCCCTCGCTGCGCTATCATACCCCTCATCATGTCCAAACAACTGAGATTATTCGAAGGCCCGACCTTTTCCGAGCCCTACACCGTCAGCCAACTTACCAGCCGCATCCGCCATCTCATCGAGGGCGAGCCCGAACTGGGCGACGTGTGGATTGAGGGGGAGATCTCCAACTTCGGGCGTGCATCCTCCGGCCATTGCTACTTCACGCTCAAAGACGCTGGCGCACAGATAAGATGCGTGATGTGGCGCAGCGTCGTCACATTGCAGGACCATCTGCCCACGGACGGTGACCTGGTGCTGGCCCACGGGCGTGTGGGCGTCTATGAAGCCGGCGGCCTCTACCAACTATACGTGGACCAATTCCGAGCGGCCGGCGTGGGTGACCTCTACCAGCAGTTCGAACGACTCAAGGCACGGTTAGAGGCTGAGGGACTGTTCGCCCCAGAGCGCAAGCGACCGCTGCCCCGCTTTCCCTGCGGCATCGGTGTGGTCACCTCCCCGGCTGCCGCCGCGCTGCGCGACGTCATCAACGTCCTGGGTCGCCGCTACCCGCTGGCGGAGGTGCTCCTCGCTCCTACGCTGGTGCAGGGAGACGCTGCCCCCCCGCAAATCGTGGCCGCGCTCGAAGCCCTCAACAGACGCGACGACGTGGACGTCATCATCGTCACCCGTGGTGGTGGCAGCCTGGAGGACCTGCAGGCCTTCAACGACGAACGGGTAGCCCGCGCCGTCACCGCCTCCCGTATTCCAGTCGTCTGCGGCGTGGGGCACGAGACCGACTTCAGCCTGGCCGACTTCGCCGCCGACGTGCGTGCCCCTACCCCATCCGCCGCTGCCGAACTGGTCGCCCCCGACCGGGCGGAACTACGCACGCAGGTGGCCATGCTATCGGCGACATTGGTGGCGGCTCTGCAAGGAACCATCGAGGAGCAACGCTGGAGGCTGGCCGAGCAGATGCAGGCACTGAAGCACCTCTCCCCCGCCGCCCAACTCGCCCAGGCCCGCCAGCGCGTGGACGACCTACTGGGCCGCGCAGAGGCGGCTATGTACTACGGTCTAATCCTGCGCCGCGAACAGTTGAGTGGGCTAATCGGGCGTCTGGCGGGGGTCAGCCCACTGGGAACGCTGAAGCGGGGATATGCCATCGTGCATCATCGTGAGACGGGAGATGTCGTGCGCTCGGTGGCCCAGGTCGCGCCGGGGGACGCGCTCGACATCCGGGTCGCCGATGGGGAGTTTGAGGCGACAGCAGTGAATCGATCACACACTGACGACGGAGGAACAGATGATGTCCGAGAACGAAATTGAAAACCTGACTTTCGAGCAATCCTTCGCCGAACTGGAGGAGACCGTCCGCAAACTGGAGACGGGAGGATTGACGCTGGAGGAAAGCCTGACCCTCTTCGAGCGCGGGCAGGCGCTGGCTGCACACTGCAATGCCCAACTGGACCAGTCCGAACTTAAAGTCCGCCAACTGTCACCAGAAGGCGTGACCCCTTTCGATCCGGAGGGATAAACTGCCCTCCCTGTGACCACCAGCGACGGCAGTATCACCGTGGTGGTGTCCACCCCTGAGTCACACTGAGCGCCAGAGTAACGCTGCGACTGCCCGTAATTCCTCCATCCGCAGCAACAGCACCACGGCCACGTAGACCACCGCACCCAACACGACACCACCGCCGCCGAGCAGAAGTATCCCCGCGCCTGGCAGCATAACCTGCCACCCCAGCAACACCGCCCCCATCACGAGCGCCGCCAGCCCGCTCTTGGCGAACGCGGTCAGCATCCGCCGCCCTTCCAGACCATCCATCCGCCGCCGGATCAGCACGAGCAGCCCCACCAGTTCCAACAACGTGGCGACCGAGTTAGCCAACGCCAGCCCCGCGTGCGGGGGCCAACCCATAAGCCGGAACAGTCCCGGCAGCGTCAGGCTCAACGCCGCGTTGAGGCCCATCGCCAGCCCACCCACCCAGACCGGCGTGAGCGTGTCGTGCAGGGCATAAAAGGCGCGGGCGATGATCTCCAGCCCGGCGTGCCCCACCAACCCCAGCGCGTAAAAAGCCAGCGCCCACGTCACCGCCTCCGTCGAGGTCGCCTCGAAAGCCCCCCGCTCGAAGACCAATCCCACCAGTGGCCGGCCCAGCGCCAGCAGTCCCACCGTGGCCGGGAGGCAGAGGGAGAACACTACCCGCAGGGTAGCAGCCAGCGTGCTCCGCATCTCCGCCTGCTCTTCCCGGGCCGCCTGCGCAGCGAAGGTCGGGAAGGCGGCCGTCCCCACCGCCTGGGCGAAGACCCCTTGCGGCAGCATCATCAGCAGCCAACCATAGTTGATGGCCGACACCGCTCCCTCTCCCATCCGGGAGGCCAGGTTGGTATTGACCAGGAAGTTGAGTTGAACCACCGCCAGGCCCAGGACACGGGGCGCCATCAGCCGCAGCACCTCTCGCACCCCGGGGGCACGCGGGGCCAGCAAGAGATGGTAGCGGGCACCCACCCAAGCCAGCCCCGGTAACTGGACCAAGAGGTGCAAGATTGCGCCGACCACGTACCCC
The DNA here is from genome assembly GCA_964385635.1 of uncultured Anaerolineales bacterium. Lineage (GTDB taxonomy): Bacteria > Chloroflexota > Anaerolineae > B4-G1 > B4-G1 > CAYLPU01. Next base: position 22,732 of record CAYLPU010000073.1, on the reverse strand, counting down.
AGCGCCAGAGCCCGCACCCCCATCCGGGGGGACAGCAACCAGGCGGCGGCGATGAGGGAGAGATTGAGACAACTGGGAGCCAAGGCTGGCAGAAGAAAGTGTTGGCGGGCGTTGAGAGTGCCCATCACCACGCCGCTGACGCCGAAGAAGAGAGGCGCCAACAGCATAATTCGCATCAGGGAGACGGTGAGTACCTGCTGGTCGGCCCCGAAGCCGGGGGCCAAGACCTTCGCCACCAGCACCGGCGCGGCCAGCCAGGCCAGGCTCACCGACGCCGTCAGCGCCACCAGGAGCAGATTGATCACACTGCTGACCAGCCGCCAGCCACCCTCTGGATCGTCCCGGGCGAAGTAGCCGGTGAACGTGGGGATGAAGGCCGATCCCAGTGCTCCTCCCGCGATGAGGTTAAAGAGAATATCTGGGATGCGCACAGCGGCCAGGTAGGCGTCGTATGTGGCACTGGTGCCAAAGGCAGCGCCGACGACCATCTCCCGTGCCAGACCCAGCACACGGCTCACGACGAAGAGAGCCATCACCAGTGTCGCCGCTTTTGCGATCTGCCGTCCGCCTCTGCTCACCCATCCTCCTGAGTGGACACAACCCACCGGCCCTAAACGCACTGAGAGCCGGGGTCGCCGTACCCCGGCCCTCACCAAAAGGAGGAGAAGAAGAAGAAAAACCGCCCCTGACTCTAGGTATATGATACCATGCTCTGCCCAGCAGGACTTGACGCCAACCCTACGCCAACCCTACGCCAACCCTACGCTGGTGTCAGAAACACGCAGGGTGCCCTCGATGGAGCACCCTGCTGAAGCACAGGCGTCAACTATCTCCGCGTCAGGCTTATAACGCGGGGAGCACAAAACTGAAGACACTGCCCGCCCCTGGCTCACTTTCAACCCACACCCGCCCATTGTGGTTTTCAACCACCGCCTTGACAATGGCCAGACCCAGGCCGGTGCCTTTGATGGCTGCCGTCTCGTCCGACCTCACACGATAAAACTTGTCGAAGATGCAGGACTGCTGAACCAGAGGAATACCGATGCCGTTGTCGGCGACGCGCACCAGGACGTGCCCATCCTCTTCGTCTGCATCTACCGTCACCCATCCGCCTTCCTGTGTATACTTGATCGCGTTGCTGAGCAGATTGTCCATCACCCGGCGTAGACGACGAGGGTTGCCTTGCACCAGTGGCAGTGCTTCACGCGGTTGCCAACGCACGTCCTGCCCCTTCTCCGCCGCTTGCTGTCGCAAGCCCTCGACCGCTTTCTCAACGATCTCCCTCAAATCGCACGGCATCATTTCCTGGTCCAATCCAGCCTCAATGCGACCAATGTCAAGAAGGTCGTTGATCAACTCGGTGATGACCTTAATACTCTCCCGCACGTGACCTATGAGCTCGCGTTGTCGTTCGTTGACCGACCCTACGAGGGGCAACAATTCGATGTAGCCCTGGATAGTAGTCAGCGGCGTACGCAAATCATGGGAGATGGCGTCGACAAACTCCGACTTGATACTATCCAATTCCTTCAGGTGCGTGATGTCTTGCATCACCAACACCCGGCCGACCTCTTCGATGGGCGTGAGCTGCGCATTGAACGTCCGCCCGTCCCCCAAGGACACCTCACCGTGTGCCGCCTGCCCCGTCTCGTGCACCTGGGCGAACATCTCGCACAAGAGCAGAGGAGATAGGATGGCTTCGTCAACAGGCCGGTGCAACAGACTGGTCTCGACCAGGCCCAGCGCGGCACGGGCTGCAGAGTTGCACAGCAGGATCTTGTTCTCCTCGTCAACGACAATGACCGCCTCCTGCGTCTCCCGCAGGACTGCCTCCAGTTTAGCCCTCTCGACCTCGACCGCCTCGAAGAGGCGCGCATTCTCGATGGCGATGGCTGTGTAATCCGCCAGGGCCGAAAGCAGGAAAATGTCTTGTTCGGAGAACGATCGCTCCGACTCGTGATTAGCCACGCCCAGCACGCCGATCACCCCGCGATCGGGGACCCGCAGCGGCAGATAAAGCAGCGCCTTGGCCAGATAACCGGTCGTAATCTTGGCTTGTTCGCCAGTCAGAAGCACAGGCCGATCCGTCTGAATCGCTCGTCCCGCGACGCTGTCGTCTACGCGCATGCGCAGACTACGCGCCACCTTTTCATCCATATCCTTGGCCGCCCGCAGGTAGAGTTCGCGATTCTCGTCATCTAGCAGCAGGAGCATACCTTCTTCAGCATCCGCCACGTACACCGCTGCCTCAACTACGCGGTTGAGCACGCGGTTCACGTCCAGCAGCGATGTGACCGACCTTCCAATGGTGTAAATGGCATTCAGTTCATGGAGTCGGCGCTGGTGTTGCTGGCTGGCCTCCGACAGTTGCCGCGCCAGTTCATTCCGTTCCTCATACAACCTGACAGTAGCGAAGGCGCGCTGGATCGCCTGTTGCATCTCCTGGGGATCGAAAGGCTTGATGACATAGTCACGCGCCCCTAATCGGAAGGCCTGCACGACCAAATCCGCCGACTCGCGGACAGCGGTGAAGATAACGGGGATGTCTACATTCCGTTGTCGCAGCGATTGCAGTACTTCAAGCCCATCCATCTTCGGCAATTTCATGTCCAGGATGATAAGATCAGGGTGTTCCTCCAGAGCTATCCGAAGCCCCTCCTCCCCATTCAGAGCAGCGAGATATCGACAGTCGTTGGGTCTCAGCACTAGTTCGGCCAGCAGTTGCTGAGTTTCGGCGCTGTCCTCTATGACCAGAACACATTGTTGTGCCACAGGCTCCTCCTATTCTGCACATAAATATACACGGATTCTCGCTACAGGTCAACTCGCCGAATCTTGATCGCGGATGCTGATTGACAGGCACAATCAGCACCGGTTGACATAGTTTCACGGGTCTGATAGAATGTTTATGGAGAGACGTTCCGGCAACGCATCGTTTGCCACGCAAGCGGGTTATCTTATTATGTAGCGAGTATCACCATGCCTCACCAACTAGGAGGAACACTTTATGAAACGAGCCATCAGCATCAGCCTGGGGAGTTCCACCCGCGACAAGAAAGTCACCATCACGCTGCTCGGCGAAGAGGTCACCATTGAGCGCATCGGCACCGACGGAGACGTTGAGAAAGCGATACAATTGTACAACGGACTGGATGGGGAGGTGGACGCTTTCGGCGTGGGGGGCATTGACCTGGGCATGACCATCGCCGGTCGCTACTACCCTCTCTACGACGCGCAGAAACTGGTCGCCGGCGTTAAGCAGACGCCGGTCGTAGATGGGGGCGGCCTCAAGCAAACCCTGGAGCGCGGCATTGCCCAATTCATTGAGCGGGAAATCGGCGACGAGGTTCAGCCCAAAAGAACGCTCATCACCGCCGGGGTAGATCGGTACGGCAGCGCGCTCTCCTTCGACGAAGCAGGCTATGAGATTATCTTCGGCGACCTGGGTTTTGCTCTAGGCATACCCATGCCCATCCGTTCGCTGCGCGGGCTGCGCACCATGGCCCGCGTTCTCTTGCCCATTGTTGGCCGGCTGCCGATGGAGTTCCTCTATCCCACCGGCGCGAAGCAGGAGGAGATCGTGCCTAAGTTCGGCAAGTGGTACGCCTGGGCCACTGTCATCAGCGGCGATTGCCTCTACATCAAGCGCCACATGCCCGAACGGCTCGACAGCAAGGTTATTGCCACCAATACCACCACCCCCGCTGACGTCGAGGCCTTCCGCCAGCGCGGGGTGCGCTATCTGGTCACCGCCACCCCACGACTGGAGGGTCGCTCCTTTGGCACCAACATGATGGAGGCTGCTATGGTCGCCATCGCCGGTAAGGGACGCCCGCTCACCACTGACGAACTCCAGGAGACATTGAATCAACTCAATCTTCAACCCACGATCCAACGTTTGAACGAATAGGAGGACAGGATGAACGGACAACCATCGGTCGCGGCTGTCGTCACTGCCGGTTGGAGCCCCAGCGAGGATGATCCCCTGGCTGAGTATACCCAGGGCAAACCGAAGGCCCTCATCCCCATCGCCGGGAAACCAATGATCGCCCACGTGGTGGATGCCCTGGCCGGGTCCCGCTACATCCAGCACATCATCATCGTCGCGCTCGACCCTACTGCTGGGGTACAGTTCCCGCTGCCCGTCGAGTACGTGCCCGACGCCGGTGATCTTATGGCCAATGCGAAAACCGGTCTCCAATACGCAATGGACCTCTATCCCGATCTGGATGCGATACTTCTCAGCAGTTCCGACGTACCAACCATCACTCCTCCCATCGTGGACGCCTTCATTGAAGAATGTCTCCGCACCGACCACGACCTGTACTACAGCATCGTCGCGCGCTCGGTGATGGAGGCGCGCTTCCCCGAGTCGCACCGCAGTTACATCCACTTGCGCGAGGCAGACTTCGCCGGAGGGGACCTCCTACTCATCCGCCCCAGTATCTCCCTCAGCCACCAGGAGTTATGGGAGAACCTGGCCAGGGCACGTAAGAATGCGCTACGGCAGGCTAGCATGTTCGGCCTGTGGCCCCTCTTCAAGCTCGTCATCCGTCGCCTATCCCTGGCCGAAGCCGAACGACGTGCATCCAAAGCGCTCAACATGCGCGGGCGAGCCATCCCCTTTCCCTACGCCGAGGTGGGGATGGACGTGGACAAACCGTTCCAGTTGGAGATCGCCCGCGCCGAACTAGAAGCACACACCGCCAGTGGCCAGTAGGGGACAGCCTCTTTGCAGCGCATCATCACCCTCGACCGGCAATGGTCGGCACGCCTCGCTATCCCACGCGAGGCGCGTCTCTTGCGCTCACTGGCGCTCGTCGCCGCTCACAGCGGCGACAGCCTGCTCTGGCTGAGCGGCGCGGCTACAGCGCTCATCTGGGGAGACGCGACCTGGCGCGACTTCGGGGAGCGCGTGCTGGTCGGGACGCTGGTCGCTGGCACGGTCATCACCGCCCTCAAGTGGCTCTTCCGCCGTAGACGCCCGCCGGGAGAAAGGTCTGGTTTCTACACGCGGTTCGACCGCCACGCTTTCCCTTCCGGCCATGCCGGCCGTTCCGCCTGCCTGACCATGCTGCTGGCTCCACTTCTCCCTCCCTGGGGATTCGTGCTGCTGGCATGCTGGGTCGGGATGGTCGGGCTGGCCCGCGTTGCGCTTCAGGTTCACTTCGCCTCAGACATCGTCGGCGGATGGGCGGTGGGCCTGCTGGTCGGATTGGCGTTACGGCTGGCATTCTGAACCTCTGGAGCGAATCTGTCACTGTTGGCCAATTCTGACTTGTGTACAGCACGATTCTTTAGAGTAGCACGCAGCCGCTTAGAATTCCCTTGCCAGGCGACACCATATCTTGGGGGTGCTGTTCCCACAAACCGAAGAGATAGGGGTACGCACAACTCATCGCTCGCCGGTCAGGCACTCTCCGTAATCCACCTTAAAACATGGTCTCTTTTAAGTTCATCCCCACCAAAAACGGTTGCCAGAGAAGCGCTCTTTTGGTAGAATAAGACCGTTACTTCAACAGGGCGGGGAAGCAGTTGCCCACCACGAGGGAAGGCGGGCCCTCAGGTCAGCCGCTTTGCTGGTGGCTCGAAAGGGCCACCACCCCATGGAGTGCGAAACCTGTCTTTGCACCATGTTGTTTCCCGCTACCAGTCAGTCTTTGCCTATAGTCTCTACCTGCAATGAAATCGGACCATATCTGGCCTGCCGCTCTCGGCGAGCTCCAACTACAGATGACTCAGGCCACCTTCGACACCTGGCTACGTGACTCCAGGTTGCTGAAGTACGAAGATGGCACTTTTGTCATTGGTGTCAAGAACGGATACGCCAAGGACTGGTTGGAGCACCGGTTACTCACTACCATCAAGCGTACCCTCGTCCGGCTGACCGGTCGTACCGTCGAGATCAAGTTCGTGGTGTGGAACGAGGAGCCTCAACAGAAGGAGAAGGAAGAGGAGGACGAGGAGGTTCCTTTACTCAATCTACCCACGTCGATCTCAGCGCCGGTTTCAGCCTACTCCCCTGCAAACCTGAATCCGCGCTACATCTTCGATAATTTCGTGGTAGGGCCAGGTAACCGGCTGGCCCATGCGGCCTCCCTGGCCGTCACTGAGGACCCTGCCGGCGCCTACAACCCGCTCTTTATCTACGGAGGAGTCGGCCTGGGCAAGACACACCTCCTGCACGCGATCGGGCACACCTGCCAGGCACAGGGTCTGCGTGTACTCTACGCCTCGTCCGAGGAGTTCACCAACGACCTCATCGAGGCCATCCGCTCCCACACCACCGACACCTTCCGCGAAAAGTACCGTACCTCCGACATCTTGCTCGTGGATGACATCCAGTTCATCGCTGGCAAGGAACGCACTCAGGAGGAATTCTTCCACACCTTCAACACTCTCCATGGCACAGGCAAGCAAGTCGTCATCTCTTCGGACCGGACACCGAAGGCGATGAACACATTGGAAAAGCGGCTGTGCTCCCGCTTCGAGTGGGGGTTGATTACCGACATACAGCCGCCCGATCTGGAGACACGCATCGCCATCCTGCGCTCCAAATCCGCCACCTTCGACACAGCGATCCCTGGTGAGATTCTTGACCTCATCGCTGCCCGGATACAGAGCAACATTCGCGAACTCGAGGGCGCGCTCAACCGGGTGATGGCTCTGTCCAGTCTCACCCATCAACCCCTGACACCGGAAGTCGCTGAGACAGCATTGCGCCACCTGCTTCCCCAGCGCAGCCAACTAACTGAGAACCAGATCATCGAGGCGGTTGCGTTTCACTTTGGCATTGGGGTCGCCGCACTTCAGGGACGCAGTCGCAGCCAATCCATCGCACGACCACGCCAGATCGCGATGTTCCTCATCCGGGAGGAGATCGGGGCATCGCTGCCCCAGATCGGGGCTATGCTGGGGGGTCGTGATCACACGACCATCCTCTATGGCTGCAAGCGCATCGCCGACCTGATCGAGGAAGATATGAATCTCCGGCGCGAGATCACTGTCCTACGCCAGCAACTCTACAACAACGCCAAGTGATTCATCTACCCTGTTTTCCACAGCCCCTCCGCCAATATCCACACCTCCTACCACTGGGTCTCTGCGACCCGTAACTCCCACATCTGGGCGGCTCAACGTGTACCAAACCCCCATCGGCGCATCATGTCTGTGGATAACTCACTGTTTTCTGTGGATAACTGACGTGGTCTGGGGATAACTCTGGCCCGCAACAGATGCCCGCATCACGCAAAATGAGAGGTGGAAGACCAACCAATCTCCCGCCTCCGCTACCTGCTGTTTTCTCCCCCGTTATCCACAACCGATGGTGGATAACATGTCCTGCCTAAAACCCCCGTAATTACGGTCTTGTAACAGTCCCCCCGCTACATCTAGGGCAATCATGTCCCAGAGCACACACTTTCCCCACTATCCCCTGTACTACTAGTACGACTACAATAGTTATTATTGTATACTTATGTGCTACAGTTCGTAACTCTCACCAGGTTTGAGCACAACTGGCTTGGAGGATGTTTCCGTTCGCACTCGTTCAGCCCAGGCGTGGGGATCCTGCGCGATGGCGTCGAAGGTATTGTAATGGATGGGGATGACGACTCGGGGTTCGATCAGTTTAACCGCCCGTAGTGCGTCGTCCGGCCCCATGGTGAAGTTGTCGCCGATGGGCAGGGCAGCCAGATCAATTCCCTCCTCTCCGATAAGGCGCATGCTGTAGAAAAGCCCGGTATCGCCGGCCAGATAGATTTTCTTGTTCTCGGCGGCCAGCAGCAGCCCGCAGGGGTTGCCGCCGTAGGAGCCATCGGGCAGGCCGGAGCCATGGTGGGCAATAGTCAGTTTGAGGTAACCGAAGGGATGTTGGAAGCCGCCGCCGATGTGCTGAGCGTGGGTGCGGGCCGTGCCCTGGGCCTGGAGCCAGTTGCAGATCTCGAAATTGGAGATGACCAGGGCTCCGGTACGTTTGGCGATGGCAACTGTGTCACCGACGTGGTCGCCGTGGCCGTGGGTGACCAGAATGTAGTCGGCCTCGACAGCATCAGCCGAAATGGGGGCCAGGGAATTGTCGGTGAGGAATGGGTCCACCAGAACCCGTGCACCTCCGATGTTCAGAGCGAAAACAGAGTGTCCGTACCAGGTCAGTTCGATGGCCATGATTTTTTCCTCCTTGTGCTGATTGTGTGCAATAGGCTTTTTGGGTAGTAGCGCAAAACTCGCTATGTCACCCTGAGCGAAGCCGCAGGGTCTCGGTTCTTGCAAAGGGAGATTCTTCGCTACGCTCAGAATGATGGTCTGTTGCCAAGTAACTTTTGGGCTACTGGTCGCTGATCAGTAACTGCATGTAGTCGCCGATGTTGGCGAAGTCCTCCAGCGCCCAGGTGGCCTTAATCACCTGTCCTTGCTTCTCCGGCGTGAGCACCGCAGCTGCGTTGGAGCGGAACTTGGCGGCGATCTCATCGTCGCTCATCAGATTCTCCGGGCTGCCCTTGGCGTGATCTACTTGTTCCTCGTGGGACGTACCATCGGTGGTGGTGATGCGCACGATGGCACGCTTCACCGCCGGGAAGAGGTCGTCGATCTCGGGGTCGGCCACGACCTTGATCTTGGGTAGGGTGGCCCAGATGCGTGGGTCGCGCAACTTCTCCTCCTCGAAGGAATCAGGTAGGACGTTGCCGTCAACGACCGCGGCGGCGATGCAGTAGGGCAGGCTGTGGTCGGCCGTCTCCTTCGTCGTAGGCTGGTACTTGGAGGGGTCGGAGAGGATGTCGGCCCCACGGGTGGTGGTGCGCACGTGTACCTCGGTCACGTCCTCGGCGGTGATCCCGTGGGCGTGGCAGATGTTCAGTACGGCGGTGATGGGCTGGTGGGTCAGCGCCTCGGTAGGGAAGGCTTTGTAGGAGCACTCGGTGATGAGGAACTTCTCCCCCAGGCCATCCAGCAGCACGTCGGTGGACCACTCGACATTGTTGAGTACCTCGATCAGTCCTTCTTTGCCCTCGATGACTTCGACCGGGCCGGTGTAGCCCTCGCGGGCCAGGAGCGCGGCGCGCACGCCTGCCTCGGTCGCCATCGGGTCGGCAGTGTTCTTCATGTTTGTCAGGTGGCCCGCCACGACACCGCCGAGGGTGAAGTGAGAACTGCCGGAGATGCCGGCCGCCGCGACGGTCTGATCCTCGTTCAGGCCGAGCAGCCGGGCGGCGACGAAGGGGGAGACGAACTGGGTCAGGGTGGCGTGATGCCAGCCGACCTCGCGGATGCCGGGAGTGGCGGCCAGGCACCAGCGTATCTCCAGTTCGTAGGCAATGAGGATGCCGACGAGGACGTCCCGCCCGCTCCGGCGCTCTCGCTCGCCCGCAGCGAGCGCGGCGGGGATGATGTCGGACGGATGGGAGGGGTCCTGCTCCCAGTAGATGTCGTTGTAGTCCAGTGCCCGTACCAGGAGGGCGTTCATCAGCGTGGCGTTGACGGCGTTGGTGCGGTGGCCGCTGCCGATGATGGTTGCCTCCGGCGTGCCGCCCATCCCGACGATGGTGCGGTGAGCGGCCTGCATGTCCTCATTGAGCACTGCCGCCAGTGCGCAGCCGACGGAGTCGAGCAAGAAGCGCTTGGCCTCACGCACTGCGTCGGCGGGGATGTCTTCGTATTGCAGGCCCAGTGCGAATTGGGCCATCTGGTGAGTAATAGAGTTCATCTGCATGTTCTCCTTGGGGTGTTGGTCAAGGGGGAACGGTTACCTCCTGACTACAATCGTTCTGCCACCGACTGCGCCACCTCCAACGTCGTGTTGCTCCCGCCCAGGTCATAGGTGCGTACCTTCCCCTCGGCGATGGTATCGGCGATGGCTTGCTCCAGCGCCTGGGCTGTCTCGCCCTCGTCCAGCCAGTCCAGCATCAGTTTGACCGCCAGCAGCATAGCGGTGGGATTGGCCTTGTAGAGGCCGGCGTATTTGGGGGCCGACCCGTGGGTGGGCTCGAAGACGGCGAAGTCATCGCCGATGTTGCCACTGGAGGCAAAGCCTAGTCCGCCGACCAACTGTGCTGCCAGGTCGGAGACGATGTCGCCGAACATGTTGCTTGAGACCAACACCCCGTAATTCTGCGGGTTCTTGACCATCCACATGGCCATAGCGTCCACGTTGGTTTCCCACAGTTCGATCTCGGGATACTCGGCACCGATCTGCCGTGCCTCGCGCACCATCAGTCCGGAGGTCTCGCGGATGACGTTAGGCTTCTCGACCAGGGTGACGGTGGGGTAGCCGAACTGGTGGGCGTATTCGAAGGCTCGGCGCACGATGCGGCGACACCCTTCGCGGGTGAAGATACGGCAGGAGAGAGCGATATCTTCTGAGGGCACGGACTCGAAGGCAGCCATGCGGGGGCTGTGGGCTTCCAGTGCCGCCCGTACCTCCCCCGGCAGCGGGTGGAACTCGACGCCAGCGTAGAGACCCTGGGTGTTCTCGCGGAAGACGACCAGGTCAACGTCGTCCCTGTAGTTGAGCGGGTTGCCCTTGAATGCTTTGCAGGGGCGCAGGTTGACGTAGAGGTCGAACATCTGGCGCAGCCGCACGATGGGGCTGCGGTAGATCAACCCCTTGCTCTGCAGTTCGGGGACTAACTCTGCCTCGGCCTCCTCCTTGGGTTTGGAGGTGATGGCGGCGAAGAGAGCGCAGTCGCAGGTCTTAAGCATGTCAATCGTGCGCTGTGGCAGCGGATCGCCCTCCAGGCACCAGAACTTCCATCCAATGTCGGCGGGGATGTACTCGGCGTCGAGCTCGATTTTATCGAGCACGATTCGTGCTCCATCCATCACGTCTTTGCCAATGCCATCACCAGGCATCAGCGCGATACGGTACTTGGGCATCTGTCCTCCTTACTTGTAAGATGATCGGGATCGGCGAGCCTTAGTAGATCCAATTACTGAGGAGTGAGGCATGTCTATGTGTCGAACGGGAGTCGCACCTGGGGTGCCGGCTCCTCAGATTGGCACTCACTGAGTCCATTCTACTCGATGATTAGGGAGAGTGCAAGCAGATGGTAGCGGGCTTTGGGAGTTGCGCTTCACACGACGTTGTACTCGAGTATCTGCTCTCCCCTCTCGAAGCGCTCAAGGTGCAACGATGTGATGTCCAGTGTGTGGGCCTGCCCGTCCAGGATCTCCTCCGCCAGCAGCAATCCACAGGCGGGGCCGTGCTGGAAGCCGTGGCCGCTGAAGCCGCCGATGCAGTAGAAGCCCTCGACCTGGGGGACGCGGCCCAGGATGGGGTGGGCGTCCGGCGAGTTCTCGTAGAGCCCGGCCCAGTGGCTGGCCAATCCCGCTTGCTCCAGGATGGGCAGGCGTTGCATGGCCGCCTCCAGGTGCATCAGTTCCCACTCCTCGTCCACCGACTGGTCGAAGCCCACCGGTTCGTCGTGGTTGGACATGCCGGTCAGGATGCCCCGGCCCTCGCGGTGAAAGTACAGGGATAGGGCGAAGTCAATGGTGAAGGGGAAGTCGGGCGGCACCTCCGATAATGGGCCCGTGACGACAATCTGGCGGCGCACTGGCACGATGGGGATGTCCACGCCGGCCATTTCGCCGATCACTCCTGCCCATGGTCCGGCTGCGTTGACGACGACGGGCACCGCTACTTCCCCCTGGTTGGTGACGACGCCCCGCACCCGTCCCTTCTGGATGTGGATGCCGGTCACTTCGACGTCATTTAGCAGTCTCGCCCCTAGCCGCCGCGCCCCGGAGACGTACCCCTGGACGACGCTGTTGGGGTCCGCCAGGCCATCGCGGGCGTGGAATGTCCCGGCCAGGACACCCTCCAGGTTGATCAGCGGCGCTATCTCCGCGATCTGCGCTGGCTCCAACCACTCCGTCTCCGCGCCTAACCGATGCTGCATCTCCACGTTCTGGCGGAAGACGGTCACGTCTTCTTCGTTGGTCAGCAGGAAGAGGTAGCCGCAATAACGCAGGTCAATCGGCTGATCCAACTCTTCCTCGAAGCGGTCCATCATCGGCAGGCTGAGGAGGGAGAGGCGGACGTTGATCTCGGTGCCGAACTGGTAGCGGATGCCGCCGGCGCACTTGCCGGTGGCCTGCATGCCGAAGAAGGACTCCCGCTCCAGCAGCAACACGTTACGACAGCCCTTGAGGGCCAGATGGTAGGCGGTGCTGGCGCCCATCACGCCTCCACCGATGATGACAACGTCAGTCGTTTTGGGCAGGTCCATCTCGTCACCTCCAATTGCTGAGTATCATACCGTTACGAAGTCGCCGAACTACGTTCCTGAACCAGCCGTTCCATCCAAAACGGGTTCACGGAAGAGGCGCGGCCTCCCGTTGCAGGATCACCACGGCGGTCAGGATCAAGCCCCCGCCGAGCAGTTGGAGTGTCTCCAGTTGCTCGCCCAGGAACGCCCATCCCAGTAGGGTGGCAATGGCCGGTTCCAGTGTGGCGACGATGCTGGCATTGCTGGCCGGCACCAACCGCAGCGCAGCGTTGAAGGCCAGACCGCCGCCCAATGTGGGCACCAGACCCAACGCCAACAGCCAGAAGACGGACGACGGAGTGGTCAGCGCACGAGCCAGATCGGCTGGCGATTGCAACGGGAGCAAGAACAGGGCTCCCATCCCCAGCGCGTAGGCCAGCGTGGCCCAGGCCGTGTAGCGATGCTGGGCGACTTTGCTGAATAGGGTGTAAAGACCGTAGGTGAGGCCAGCCCCCAGGCCAGCCAGGATGCCGAGCAGGTTCAGTCGCACGCTCGACAGGTCGTAGGCCCGGCTGATCAGTACGCAACCTGCGCAGGTCAGCATGATCGCGCTGCTCTTGAGCCAGCTCAGCCGCTCCCCCAGGAAGAGTGCGCCAAAGAGCGTCACCCAGGCTGGAGCAGTGTACATCAGTACCGCAGCCATCCCCATCCCGGTCAGAGAGATGGCATAGATGTAGACTGCATAGAAGGCCGCTACACCGGTCAGCCCGAAGATCGCGAACAAGAGCCAGTCACGCCGCTCCAGTCTGAGCCAACTGGGCCGCAGCCGCCCCAAGGCCAGAAGCAAGGCCATCGCTGCGACAGCGGCCCGGTAGAAGACGATGGTGAGGCTGGACAGGCCATAGCCATCCAGCCGCTTGTAGAACAGGCCCAGCGTCGCCCACAGGGCAGCGGCGATGAGGACGAGTCCATAGCCGCGCAGTCGATCGTACCGCACTACAACGCTACCTCGGTTCCCAGTCCCAGCCGCTGTGCCGCTTCCAGCACCGCGCTGGCAGCCGCCACGTCCTGCACCGCCACGCCCACCGACTTGAAGAGGGTGACTTCCTCTGGCGATGCCCGCCCTGGCTTGAGCCCGGCAGCGATCTCCCCCAGTTCCGCGTGGATATGGGCCTTGGTCATCAATCCCTGCTGCAGCGGGATCAGCAAGTCCCCGGCCTCGGCCAGGCTGGCCTCGCGGTGATCAATCACGACCTTGGCCCGCAGGACGGTCTCTGCCGGGATCTCCTGCATCTGGGGTGTGTACGCGCCGACAGCGTTGATGTGTGTCCCAGGTCGGACGTCGGCATCCTCGAACACGGGGCTGGAGGAGGTGGTGGCAGTGCAGATAACGTCAGCCTGGTGCACTGCCTCGGCTGGTGTTTCGGCCACGCTCACCGGGAGGGAAAACCGCTGGCTCATCTCGGCGGCGTAGGCGGTGGCCTGCTCCGGCGCTACGTCGTAGACCCACGCTTCCTGGATGGGACGCACGGCGCAGACCGCCTCCAGTTGGGTGCGTCCCTGCGCGCCAGCGCCGAAGATGGCAGCGATGCGCGCGTCCTGGCGGGCCAGCAGGTCCGTGGCAGCGCCGGAGGCCGCGCCCGTGCGCAGCGCGGTCAGGTATGTACCGTCCATCACGGCAGCGGGTTTCCCTGTCGTTGCGTCGACGACCACGACCAGCGCGTGGATGAGCGGTAACCCCTGGGCTGGGTTGTCGTTGAACACGGAGACGATCTTGACCGCCATCTGGTCGTCGGCGGACAGATAGGCCGGCATGAAGAGTGTAACGCCTTTGTGGCGGTCCACGTTGAGCGCTACTCTCAGCGGCACGTCGGCCTGGCCGGTGGAAAGTTGGGCGAAGGCTCCCTTTATCACTTCGATCGCCTGGTGCATCGGCAGCGCCCGGCGTACGTCTTCGCAGGAAAGGATGTGTAGTTTCATTTAAGCTTCTCTTCCCTACCGAACTCTCGATACGGGCTCAACTCCTCCAGCACGTTCTCGTCCTCCGGCCTCAGGTCATCCTGCACCAGGCGGGCCAGCAACGCGCCCACGCCCGGCCCCAGCATGTACCCTTGCCCGCACATACCGACGGCGTAGATATAGCCCTCCAGTTCCCGCGTCCGGCCGACGATGGGGAAGCCATCGGGACTCATCGGATATAGGCCCCGCCAGGTGCGGCGGACCTTGATATTGGCCAGTTTGGGCATCAGGTCCACCATGCGCTGGGCGATCATCGGCAAAAAGACCGAGGTCTCTCGCCGATCGGTGCCGACGATAGGGGGCTCCGGCGTGATGCAGAAGACGATGGGGCCGGGCCGATGCTGGTAGAAGTAGTAGTTCTTGGAGCCCTCGGCGGGTCGGATGTCCACTACCATCGGTCCCAGGAAGTGGGCTACCGGTTCGGTGATGCCCGCCTCGTGGCTATCCGGCACCACCGGCACGTCCAGCCCGCCCATCTGGGCTACCGCCCGCGCCCAGGGGCCGGCGGCGTTGATGACGGTGCCGGTGGCGTAGCCCCCCTGGTCGGTGCGTACTCCCACCACCCGCCCTCGGCGGCGGATGATGCCGGTGACCCGCTCGCGGAGGCGGAAATCTGCCCCCCGCTCCCGCGCCCGGGTGTAGAAGGCATGCGCAGTCAGGAGCGGCGAGGCCGACCCATCCCCAGGCGAGTATGTCCCACCGATGAGTCCCTCTCGGTTCAGGTCCGGGATCACTTCGAGGAGGTCGTCCCGGTACAGCCAGTTGATGTTCAGCCCGTAGGCCTGCTGGATCTTCAACAGGCCCTTCAGGATGAGCACCTCCCGCTCCCGGTAGGCGACGAAGGAGTAGCCTCCCTGATGCCACTCAATGTTGTCCCCGTAGGTCTCCTGCCAGGTGGAGAAGGTGTCGATGGACTTGATGCAGAGGCGTATCTTGGAGGGAGCGGAGTGGGTGGCGCGGATGCCGCCAATGGCGGCCTTGTTGGAACCCTGGCCCGGGCTGGCGAATTGGTCAATGACCAGCGGTTTGAGCCCGGCCTGGGCCAGAAAGAAGGCGGCCGGGAGCCCGACACTCCCCGCGCCGATGATGATGGCGTCGTAGACTTGTGTGGTCATCATACCCCTCCTTCGTGGATGTCGGTAGCGTGCACGATGGGAACGGTCTCTTTCGGCCCCTCCCCGATGACGACGCTGGCGAAGGCCCCCAGCGGTACCTCGATGAACAGCGGCCGCTGGATGTTTTCGGCAACCTGCTCCAGCGGTACTCCCTCCTCACGGAACAGCCGCTTGATCAGATTGGTGCAGGTCTTGCCGCCGCAGGCTCCCATCCCGGCCCGCGTCACCCCCTTGATCTGGTTCATGTCCCGGACGCCGGCCCGAATGAGCGCGCGGATTTCCCCTGCCGTCACCCGCTCACAGCGGCAGATAATCTCGTCGTCGGTGCGCTCGACATATCGCCCCAGCGGCTCTGTCACCGCCGGTTCTTGCACGCGGACGCCCGCGATGCGGCGGGCTATCTCCCGGGGGGCTCGCACCCGTACCAGCAGTGCCCGGTCCGCGAACTTCGGTGCCCGTATCTTCACCACCTCCACGTTGCCCAAGATTGCCCCTTCCGTATCCAGCACTGTCACCAGGTCTCCCTCATGGATGGTCTCGGGCGGGAACTCGTAGGGGATTGTCACTGTCGGGTACTCGGTGCCCTGCCGGTAATCCACCAGCGTGATCGCCAACCCCGGGCACACGGCGACGCATTGTACACAGCCAGTGCAGCCCTCTCCCACGTACTCCGGCAGCCCCCGGATGTCCTCCCCTTCAATGACGATGCACCCCTGGGGACAGACGGAGATGCATGGGTTGCAGGGAATCTCCTGGGCGCAATGGAGCACGGGGAGCACCCCCTCCTCTGTTTCTGGGATGTCCTCGGTTACGACGGCACCAGGGCGGGACTTGAGTACCTCGGCAGTGCGGTGCCATTCCGGCGGCACTTCCCCCACGTCCCGCCCCAGGGCTTTGGCGATTTCCAGCCCCCGGATACGGCCGGTGAACATCGCCGCCGACGCCTCGGCAATCTCCTCGGCATCCCCCGCTGCGTAGACCGGCAGGCCAAACTCCCGTGCCTTGTGGATGAACTCGTCCACCGGGTCCAGCCCGACAGCGACCAGCACCGTGTCGCACTCGAACGTCTTCTCCGTGCCGGGGATGGGGCGCCAGTTCTCGTCAATCTGGGCGATGGTCACCGACTCCACTTCCTGTTCCCCATTGGCACTGATGACGGTGTGGGAGGTATAGATAGGGACGCCCAGGCGGGCCAGTTTGTCCTTGTGAACCTTGTAGCCGGAGCATTCCGGAAGTGCCTCGCACAGGCCGACGACGTCTATGACAGCCTGGAGGGCGTGATAGCCAGCGATCAGGCCCACGTTCCCTCCGCCGACGATGAACAGCCGCTGTGTGGGCCGCACCATGTCCCGGTTGGCCAACGTCTGGAAAGCCCCTGCGCCGTAGACCCCCGGCAGCGTATTTCCCCTAAAGGCCAGCGATTTCTCCCGCGCGCCGGTCGCCACCAGCAGGATGTGGGGCTGGACAATGACGAAGTGCCCCTCCCGCAGGACTCCGACTTTCCGGTCGGAGAAGACGGACAAAGCGGTGGTGTTAAGCCAGACCTGGACGTTCTCGAACTGGAGGATCTCCTCATCCAATTTCGTGGCAATGTCAATCCCCCGCGTCCCGGCGTAGCATGCGTCAATGGAACCGAAGAATTTATGGGTCTGGAGGACCAGTTTGCCGCCCAATCGATGCTTGTCGTCCACGATGAGTGTGCGCACGCCAGCCTTGCCCAGTTCGATGGCCGCCGAGAGGCCCGCTGGCCCTCCTCCGATGATCAAGCATTCCACCTCAGCGGTCTCGACGGTTCGCATCTCGGGCACGGTGTGGACGTCGGGTAGGACTGGTTTACCATCCAGCGGCTCGACTTGCATCCCCGGCCTCACGGGGGTCATGCAGGCCTTGACGGGCAGTCCGTCGGCCATTACCAGGCACTGGGCGCACTGGCCGTTAGCGCAGAATATGCCTTGGGGCGCGCCGTCTTTGTGGTGATGGCCGAAGATGCGTACCCCGTTAGCGAAAAGGGCCGAGGCGATGTTTTCTCCCTCACGGGCATGCATCGCCTGGCCCTGCCAGGTAAACTCTAACTCCAATTGTCCCTCGACCGGGAGGATAGGATGTTCGCGAATGCGATAATCCGCCATGCTGCCTCCTCTTTGTCTGTACAAGTGTACAAGCGGCTTATCTCTATGGTCTTGTGGATGCAGGCTGATTATATGTCCGAACGCGACGCCTGGCAAATGCCCCGCTTCCCTTCCGCTTCAATCTGAGGTACAATGTCTCTTGGACCTGGAGCGGGCGACTGGTGAGGCGGTGGCCCGGAGTGTGGTTCCAAAGACATGGGTTGGAGGATGAGGAATTGTGACTGAGCAGACCGAACGTCGGGATGCTGAACCTCTGAGCGAGGAAGACACCTGCACGTGGACTTTTCGTGGCTATCGGTTAGACCCGGCCCATTTCACCACAGCGATGGTTCATTTCTACCGGGGAGAGGTGACCCGGGCCAACACCTGGCGCACCCGGTTGGACGCGACCACCAACTGGGCGGTGGTCACCGTGGGGGCGACGCTCCCCTTCGTTTTCAGTGCGCCGCAGAACCCCCATTTCGTGCTCTTGTTGGTGTTTCTGCTGGTCCTTACCTTCCTGTATATTGAGGCCCGCCGTTACAGATATTATGTTCTCTGGTCCTACAGGGTGCGCTTGATGGAGACTGACTTCTTCGCCGCGATGCTCGCTCCTCCCTTCCGCCCCTCCTCCGACTGGGCCGACCATCTGGTGGAGAGCTTGCTTCAACCCACGTTTCCGATCACCCGGTGGGAGGCGATCGGCCGGCGATTCCGTCGCAACTACATCTGGCTGACCGGCCTGGTGCTCATCAGTTGGATGGCTAAACTGGCTTTTCACCCAGAGCCAACGCGGGACGGGGCGGTGATGGTCGGACGGGCCGCCGTCGGCTCCATTCCCGGCGTATGGGTGGTGGCTGCCGTCGGGGTAGTATACGGAGTGGTGGCGGCGCTGGCAGTGGCTGCGTCTCTCCCCAGCGGCTGGCGGGAGGCCCTGTCGGGGCTGATGAGTGGGCTGCGAGGCCGGGTGGCGGGCCCATTGGTGCCAGAACCGCGTCGCCGGGAGCAACTGGCGATCATTATCACCAGCCGTGGGCAGCAGGTTGCCTCGCGGCTCTTAACAGAGTTAGAACGCGGGGTGACGGCGTTGGAGGGAACAGGGGTGTACACCGGCGAGGCGCGGGACGTGCTCCTGTGTGCCGTGACCGAGGTGCAGGTGGGGCATCTGGAGGAGATTGTGCGCCAGGCCGACTCGGAGGCCTTCGTCATCGTCAGCCCGGCGGAGGAGGTGCGAGGGAAGGGGTTCCGTTCCTTCGAGGCACCCAGTTGACCCGAGAAGCCCGAGGAGAGGGACCGCCACCTGGCGCGGACGGCGGCCTGATTCCCGGCCTGCTCGTTTTTGGGCAGCAATGGAGTCTGGATTGTATCACGCTTGCCCCTCTCTTCGACTCGCTGTACAATTAGGGTGGCGTGATTCATTCTGATTTTTGGGCTGATTTTTTCGGGTTCGTCGCATCGCGCCCTAGCAATCTGGGGACTCCAACACCCCCTGTGGGCGGGGACAGGGAGAAATCAAGATGGGCAGAAGCATCGGTGTGCTGAATTACAAAGGTGGTACGGGCAAGACGACCACGGTGGTGAACCTGGGCGTCGGCCTGGCCTTGCGTGGGGCGCGTGTTCTTTGCATTGACCTGGACCCCCAGGGCAGTCTGGCGGCGTGCCTGGGAGTGCGTTATACGTATTCCCTGACCCACATGTTGTTGGGGCAGGCAGAACCGCGAGACTGCATCGTCGAGGCGCGGCGCAATGTCGATCTCATCCCCAGCGATAGCAGTCTACTTCAGGCTGAGGGAGAGATGTGGCGATTGAATGATGACCGGTTGGCACGGCGAATGTTGTCCAGCAGATTGAACGGTCTGGAGGACGCGTACGATTACGTCATTCTCGACTTCTCGCCTTCGGCCAGCATTCTAAGTGAGAGTGGGCTGCACTATATCCGAGAACTCATCGTGCCGGTCGCGATGAGTTATATGGCTCTGGTAGGGACCCGTCAGGTGATCAAGACGTTGAAAAGTGTCGGCCGGATACCCGGACACCGTGTTTGCCTTTACCTGATCGTCCCCACGCTCTACTACGCCCGGCGGCGACAGGACCGTGAGGTTCTGGGGATCTTGCAGCGTTACTTTGCCGACAGAGTGACCGAGCCGATCCGGACGAACTCAAAGCTCACCGAAGCGCCCAGTTATCAAAAGACTATCTTTGAGTATTCACCCCGCAGCCGCGCAGCGGCTGACTATAAACGTCTGGTTGAGAGGGTCCTTCGCGATGGCTAAAGGAAAGCGAAAGTCCGACGAGACGGAAGAGTTCGAGAAGATATTGGGCCACGACCCCTTCGAAGACCTGGATATGGAATGGATGGACCGGGAGGAGGGTGAGATGTCCATTGAGGTCCTGGGTCATGATCCATTCGAGGGCATGGATGTGGAATGGGTGTACCAGGAGAGGGATGAACTATCCCCCCGATTGGCTCAGGAAGAGATCAAGGTCGCGTTTGGCGAAATCAAGGCCGATCCCGCCCTGAGCGCGGCCGAAGGGATTACTCTTGGGCGAGTCGTTGAAGAGTTTGCCTTTGAGCAGGTTGTTGCAGAGGTTGAACCGCTGGTCCAACCCAAGCCCCTGGAACCGCTTCGAGCAGCCCGTCCAGCCGATGTCGCTGTTGCAAAAGAGAAAGTCTCTATGCCCGAAGCGACGTTCCACTTCCCTGCCGGCTTCAAATGGGGTGTCGCCACTGCCGCTCACCAGGTCGAAGGGAATAACGTCAACAACGACTGGTGGGCCTGGGAACAGCAGGAGGGCCGCATTGGTCAGGGGCACACGTCCGGGTTGGCCTGTGACTGGTGGGAGAACGCTGAGGCCGACTTCGACCGCGCCGCTGAACTGGGTCTGAATGCGCTCCGTCTCTCGGTCGAGTGGTCGCGTATTGAGCCTCGCCCCGGCGAGTTCGACGATTCTGCCCTGGAACGGTACGGTCAGATGCTACAGGGTCTGCGCGAGCGTAACATTGAGCCGATGGTCACCCTGCACCACTTCACCAATCCCTGCTGGCTGGCCGAGCGGGGCGGTTGGGAGAACCCGGAGACTGTCGCGCTCTTCGCCCGCTTCGCGCGCCGGGTGGTCGAATCGCTGGGCAAGTTCTGTGATCTGTGGTGTACCATCAACGAGCCCAATGTCTATGGCGTTGTGGGCTATCTGGAGGATGTCTTCCCTCCCGGCCAATCCGATCTCAAAGCGGCGCTGCGCGTTATCCGCCGCCTGCTGGCGGGCCACGCTGCCGCTTATCGGGAGATCCACGCCATCCAGCCCCAGGCTCGCGTCGGGTTCGCCCACAATGTACGCATCTTCGATCCGGCCAACCCCCGCTCGCTGCTGGACCGACGCGCCACCCAGATGGTGGACAGGACCTACAACCAGGCCATCCTGACCGCGCTGACTCAGGGTCGCTGGATGCTGCCCCTGGGCTTTGGTCTGGCCTGGAAACTGCGACGTACCCTCGACTGGATTGGCCTCAATTACTACACTCGCGATCTGGTCGCTTTTGACCGCACGCGGCGCCAGACACTCTTCAACCGCCGCCTGCATGCCGGAGGCTCCGAGTTGCTCGATGGTGGCTACGGCGAGTTCTACCCCCGTGGGATGTTCCGCTGCCTCCAGCGGTTGGCGCACCTGGGCCTTCCCATCTACGTCACGGAGAACGGCATCCCCGACGCTGACGACGACCAGCGACCACGCTACCTCCTGACTCATCTGCATCAGATGTGGCACGCGATTCAGCGCTGCTACCCGGTGATGGGCTACTATCACTGGACGCTGGTAGACAACTTCGAGTGGGCCGAAGGGTGGGCGCTGCGCTTCGGTCTCATCGGGCTTGATCCCGAAACTCAGGCCCGCACGCCGCGCCGCAGCGCTGCCCTCTACGCCGACGTCATTCGGGCCAACGGTATCACCCCCCAGGTTATTGACGCCTACGCGCCAGAATTGCGGGCCGAACTGCTGCCAGGATGATCCGGGGACATGCTGGAGATGGATGATAAGGCAACGACTTTTTGCCCCCGCTGCGGGATGCCGATGGAGACGGCTGAGGTAGGCGGGCGTGTGCGCGAAGTTTGCCCTGCCTGCGGCTTTGTCCTGTACCGCAACCCGGTGCCCGGCGCTGGCGTGCTGGTGGAGATGGAGGGAGGCGTTGTGCTGGTTCAGCGGGGACAGCCGCCGTTCGTAGGCTGGTGGGCGCTCCCGGCCGGATACATTGAGGCGGACGAGAGCGTCGAGCAGGCGGCGGTGCGGGAGTGTAAGGAGGAGACTGGGCTTGACGTTGAACTCCTGGAGTTGTTCGGCGTCTACTCCTTCCCGGAGGGGCCGGTACAGAGTGGTATCGTCATATTCTACCGCGCCCGGCCGGTGGGCGGTGAACTGCGAGCCGGCGACGATGCCCAGGACGTAGGTGTCTTCCCGCCCGATGAACTGCCCGATCCGCTGGCCTTCCGCACCCACCGTGAGGTGCTGGAGCGCTGGATACGCAGCCGTTCCCCGGAGTTTCGCACTCGGACGCCCGGCATCGTCATCCGGGAGGCCCGCCCTGAGGACGAGGCCCGGGTGATGGAACTGCTGCCGCTGATCCCCGCCAATGCAGATATGAGCCCCGTCGAGATGGAGGCCGCAGCCCGTCGCTTCCACGAGAGCCTGGCGATGGACGTGCTGGTCGCGGAGGTGGACGGACAGGTGGTAGGCTTTCTGGCCCTTTCGTTTATGCTCGTCCTCTCTGGGCTGCGGGCTTTGATTGACGACCTGGCCGTGAACCCGATGTACCGGCGGCAGGGGGTCGGCGCGGCGCTGGTGGAGGCGGCAATACAGCGGGCGTACCGGCGGGGGGCGACTCACCTGTTGGTGGACACCTCGCGGGGCGACGCAGCCGCCCGTGACTTTTACCAGGCCAGCGGGTTCGAGGCGGGGGGTATCGCGCCCCTGCGCATTCGGTGATGTACTATCGAAAAACGAGCACACGAGGAGGAATCTGCCTATGGACGTGAAAGCGATCCCCGGCGCGATTCAGGAGAGTGACGCCGATGCGATCATCGTCAACCTGTTCGAGGGGGTCCAGCCCGGCGGCGCGACCAAGGCTGTTGACGGCTCACTGGGCGGTGCGCTTCGTGATTTGGTTGATGGCGGCGATTTCAGCGGCAAGGCCGGACAGGCCGCCGTGTTGTATCCGCGCGGTGCGATCCCGGCCCGCCGTGTGATTGTGATCGGGTTAGGTCCGCGTGACGACTTCGACGCGGACGCGGCGGAT
>CAYLPU010000072.1:0-26057 GCA_964385635.1 uncultured Anaerolineales bacterium | reverse complement strand
CCTGGATCTGGCGATCCAGGCCGAGCGAATGGGATAAATGCGATTGCCCTACCCTCTGCCCCAGCTCCGGCGTTGGATCGACACAAGCAAGAACAACTGGCGCTCATCGAATCCTTTGCCCATCTGTCTGCTGTTGGATGGCCTGTTCGCCGGTGGCCTTTCGCTTGTTAGAGGCCTGGCGCAACTTCCACCTCACGGACGAACAACTCCACCACGTGCTCTCTGTGCGCATCCAGATTCGCTTCGAGCCACCATAACCTCTCCCCCTCTGTGTTCCAGTGCCCTGCCTACCCCCCACAACTGAATCTACACCTGCCCATCCAGTTGGCTCGATATGCTCTCCGCCGGACATAATCCCGTACGCCTCGGCCTCGATCACCCCCTTTCCTCATCCCCCATCTCACCTTAGCGCCCCATCATCAGCCCGCGTATTCTTCATCGCTGATCGAGGCTGGTGCCGCTTGACACCGTACACGTATTCTGGTATTATATGTCCAGAGTAGAACATTTGTTCTATTCACAAATAGCGGTTCTTGTGCTCGCTCAGGGCAGACTTCAGCAGGCAATCCACGCCTTGAGCAGCAGGTTGGATGGGGGCAGCGGGGATGCGCAAGAAGTTGGAGTTTCAGGCAGAATAGGATCGAAGCAGTGCTGACGTTGCATAAGGTGCCAGCACGAGTTACCGGCGGCACGGCAACACCTCGCTGGGTGCGCTTCCAGGTGTTGCCGGCCGTGGGAGCGAATATCTCCAGGATCAAGAACCTGAGCGAGGAACTGGCAGCTGCACTCGACGCACCCTCATGCCGAGTGTCCCGGCGCGGGGCTGCTGTAGCCGTCGAGGTACCACGCGATGACTCCCAACCCGTCCGCCTCCTACCCCTCTACCGCCAACTCGTAGGGGCGACGCATCCCGCGAATGACGGTGTTTCGGCGAGACGGCTTGCCAGGGATGCGTCGCCCCAACTCACGCAGCGCGGGTGCGAGGCCGGTATTCACATCATCGCAGCCACCCAGAAGCCCACGGCGGCTGTGCTGGGCCCACTGGTCAAGGCGAACTTTTCGGTGCGGCTAGTGGGGCGAGTGACCAGTATCGAGGATGCACGCACGGCCACCGGCTAGAGCGGGACAGGGGCCGAGCGGCTGCTGGGGCGAGGTTCTGTTCGCTCATCCCTCTCTGGCTTCTTCTCGCCAGGTTTCCCTCCCCTGGCCGCATCCGTTGACACGGGCTGCATCCGTTGACACGGTTGACTGAGGTATGCAGAGGAGAAGCGTAGGCATGGACAAGAGACAGTATCGCAACGGTGGCTGGAGACGCTTGAAGATTTTCGCCGGGCTGGTAGTGATGGTCTTTGCCATGACGCTGGCGGTGGTTGTCGGCAATCGCCTGAGCGATGAGGCGCTGGCGGTGCGGGCGGGCGCGGTGTGCGGCGTGGGAGCAGCCATCCCCACCAGCCTGCTCGTGGTTGCCGTCAGCCGCCGCCGCGACGAGCAACGAGCGCGGCCACCCACGCCGCAGGGGGTATATCCGCATCCGTTGACACCACCGGTGGTCGTGGTCACACCGCCGGGCGGGCGGCAGCGGCCCAGTGGCTGGAACGGTCTCCCACCCTCGTTGACCGCGCCGATGCAGCGCCACTTTACGGTGGTGGGAGGATCGTCAGTAGACGCAGAGGCGATGACCTCCTACGACCGAGAGTAAGAACACCCTGCCGAAAGACTCGCCTATGCCTGCGCCCAGTCAGGCTCGGCCAGCATCTCCGCATATCCAGGGCGATACCCACGAGCCTGCTTGACCACGATGAGCCGCTTACCTTCGGCGCAAGCGTTCAGGCCCCATCCAGCCCGATGAATGAATTCATCGTCTGCTAATCAAAGTGCGTTGAAACACACTCAAAAACAGGTCAAAATAACCCGTTTCAACGGGTTTCCTGGTATCAGCCGGGTGTTTCAACACACGGCCAGAGGGCAGGTGAACGCTTACCTTCGACAGCAATGGCGTCGTAACCCCCCGGCCCAAGCACCCGTGCCTGCAGGGGCCTTTATTGTCAGTGCAGTGTTTCACGTGAAAACTCGACATAATAATACATCTGGGATGATTTTCCGCCCGGAGTGCTGAGGCGCTGCCTGGGCCAGCCCCTCCTAGACGTTTCACGTGAAACCATCTCCTGGAGATAGCCGCTTGCATATCTCCCCACTTCCCCTATAATTGCCCTCGTGATTGAGACGCAAGCACTCACCAAACGCTTCAGGAAACTGGTGGCCGTAGACACAATCTCCTTCACCTGCCACGACGGCGAGGTCTTCGGCCTGCTGGGGCCCAACGGCGCGGGCAAGACCACCTTGCTGCGACTGCTTGCCACCGTGCTGGAGCCCACGGCCGGCACCGCCCTGGTGGATGGGCTGGACGTGCGCAAAGAGAGCAGTCGGGTGCGCGCCCGCATCGGCCTCCTCGTTGAGACCGCCGGCCTCTACGCTCGCTTTACCCCTCGTGAGCATCTCCGTTTCTATGGTCGCCTCCATGGCCTGGACGGCCCCCAATTGGAACAACGAGTCAATACCGTGTTGGGGATGCTGGAGATGACCGACTTCGCCGACCGGCGCGCCGAGGGCTTCTCCGCCGGCATGGTTCGCCGCGTGATCCTGGGGGAGACGCTGATTCACGATCCATCTAATGTCATCCTGGATGAACCCACCGCTGGCCTGGACGTGATGAGCACTCGCAACGTGCGGGCCCTCATCGCCCGCTTCCGCGACGAGGGGCGCTGTGTACTGCTCTCCACCCACCTGATGGGCGAGGCGCAGCGGTTATGCGACCGCGTCGCCATCATTCACAGGGGGCGTTTGCAGGCGCTGGGCACACCGGCGGCCCTCATCGCCCAGACTGGCACCGCAGACCTGGAGGAGGCGTTCGTGCGTATCGTAGGCGAGGAACGGCTGCGGGCCGACCTGTGGGAGCAGAAGCGTAAGCGGTGCTGGTACCAATTCTGGCGGCGGGAGCGTCCAAGAGGGCGGACGGATGCTTAGGTCGGCGTGGACCGTCTTCACCAAGGAAGCCCTCGACTTGCTGCGTGACCGGCGAGCGTTATTTTTCCTCTTTGCCCTGCCGTTGTTGATGCCGCTCCTGTGCGCGGCAGGTGGGGTGTTTGTGCTGTGGCAGGTCGCGCGCCAGACCCGTGGGGGGTTATCGATCGTCGTCGTCAACGGCGAGCAATTGCCGGGATTAACCGCCAAACTGGAGGATGAGCGTCTGCTGCAACTGGTGGAGGCACCGCCCAACCTGGAGGATGCACTGCAGAGCGGCGAACTGATGGCCGTGCTCGAGATTCCGCCTGATGCCACAGCGTTGCTGGAAGCCGAAGAACCACTCACCATCATATTGACCAGCAGCCGCAGCGGGTGGCTGCCCGACGTCGCTGTCTCCTCCATCCGGGAGGCACTGAGCGAGTACGCCGACGAGGTGTTGGCGGAGCGATTGGCCCGCCACGGGTTGGCTCATGGCTGGATGAATCCCATCCGGTTGGAACGAGAGGCCGCTGCTCCAACGGGCGTGGCCGCCGCTCCAATTGCTGCGGGGGAGGCCGTTCCCTCCTCGCTGGGCAGCGTCTTCCTGCCTCTGCTCATCGCCTCGTGGGCCTTCAGCGGTGGCCCGAGCCTGGTAGCCCACATGACCGTCGGGGAGAAAGAGCGCCACACGATGGAATCGCTGCTCATCACCCCGGCTAGCCGGATTGCAGTCGTGCTGGGCAAGATTGCGTTCAGCATCATCGTCTCGGCCATCACCATCGGGCTGTGGTCACTCGACAGTGTAGCCTACGTGCTACTTCTTTCGACCCTGCCGGCCGGCTCTCAGGGGTTTGCCACACCCATCACGACTGCCCAGTTGGGAAGCCTGGGCCTCGCAACCGTGTGGCTTGTGCTGTTGATGTTACCTCTGATGACTATGATGAATGGGTTCATGGCAGCGGTATGCACATTCGCCAAGAACCAGCGCGAGTCCAACCTGTTTCTGGTCGTCTTACAGTTGCTGATCCCGGGATTGGCGCTCCTGGCGATCTTCGCCGTCGGTGCCACGCCCCCAGTGATCGTGTACGCGTTGCCAGTAGTGGGCGTGCTGGTGGCCATGCGCGACTTGTTTGGGGGTGGAATTGCTCCGGGGGCGCTGGCGTTGACGTGGGGAGCGGCTGCCGCCTACGCCATGGGAGCCATTCTGCTGGCCGCTTACGTCTTCTCCCGCGAATGGGCCTTGATGCGAGGAATGTGAGAGAGACAAGGGGGCGGGGGGAGACAAGGGAGACGAGGAGACAAGGGGACGAGGAGACACGCGAGGAATGTTCTCCCTCCGGTTGCACTTTTCGCGCAATGATGCTAATATGACTGGTGGACTGGTTCCCGGTTTCCCAATCTACCAACCCACTTTGATGGGTAGCAGGACAATCGCATTGGCCGTCTTGGGCCAACAACGCCCAACACGGTTAGGCTACTACCCTTTTCCGAGAGGTCTCACCAACGAAAGGAGGGCACGATGGAACGGCTGAAACGCTTCTGGAATGCTTTCAAGGACATTGCCATCATCTTCTCGTTCGCCGTCAACTTCGTCACGGTCGTCTTGCTGCTCTTGATCACTGTGCCAGCCATCCAGGCCGTCTTTGCCCTGAAGACCGGCCTGGTTGAGCCATTGCTGAACGACATGGACGCCGCCTTCGTCGGGCTGGGCGAGGCCACGATTGACACCACGGTTCAGATAGACGAGCACATCCCCATCCAGTTCGACCTGTTGCTTGACCAGCAACTCCCAATAGACTTTCCGTTGCCCATTGAACAGAACACGGTCGTCGTGTTGACCCAACCCGTACCACTCAACCTGCCGGCTCAGTTCAATCTGCCCAGCGGCGGTGGCGTGATCAACGGCAACGTTTCCCTCTCGCTTCCGGTCGGCATGGTTATGCCGATTCGCCTGAGCATGGTCGTGCCGGTTAGCCGGACCATCCCTGTGCGTATGAACATACCGGTCAACCAGACCATCCCTATCCAGATGACAGTGCCGGTGCACATCAGACTCGGAGAGGCGGGGTTGGACCCGGCGGTCGGGGAACTGCGTGCCGTCTTCCACCCGCTGAGGATGCAAATTGAGAGCCTGCCGGACGGAATAGAGTTCCGGTGATTGACCCCTTCGCTATTTCATGCTATAATCCTCTTAATTTTTAAGAGGTGTGTAACACAAAAATGCGCAGTCTCTCCCGACAAGAGTATGTCCTGATGTCCGAACTGGCCTTGCAAGGCCAGAAGATCGTCACGCCTGCTGAGACTGAGGCCATCCTGGGCACCCCCCGCGATAACGTCCACCGCATTCTTTCCCGATTACGCAAGAAGGGATGGTTAGCACGCATCGAGCGAGGTTGTTATCTCGTTGTTCCGATGGAAGGGCAGGCCGGGTGGGCCGAACATGAGTTTGTCTACGCCAGTCAGTTGATTACCCCCTACTATGTCTCGTACCGCTCTGCCCTGGCCTACTGGGGCCTGACCGAGCAAATGCCGCGGGTGGTCTTCATCGCTACCACCAGGCGCAAGCGCAACCTGAAATTCCAGGGTGTCCGCTTCCGGTTCGTCACTATCCTTCGACGCAAGTTCTTTGGCTACATGGAGGTGACGCTTGACGCGGTGCCAGTGCGGATTGCCTCACCGGAGAAGGCAATCGTAGATTGCTTGGATCAGGAGCGACACAGCGGAGGAGTTCCTGAAGTCGCCAAAGGGTTGCTTGAGGCGAGG
This sequence comes from uncultured Anaerolineales bacterium, assembly GCA_964385635.1. Classification (GTDB taxonomy): domain Bacteria; phylum Chloroflexota; class Anaerolineae; order B4-G1; family B4-G1; genus CAYLPU01. The sequence continues at coordinate 20,291 of CAYLPU010000072.1, read as the reverse complement.
GGCCAACTGGACATAGCCCAGCTGACTGAGTACGCTCTGCGAATGTGGAGCAACGCGCTGGTTCGCCGCCTGGGATACCTTCTGGATCTACTGGAACTGGGTGATACGTCTACGCTGGCCCAGCACGTTGGCCATTCTGGCCATACCTACCTTTCCCACATATTCCCCAAGCGGGAGTTCGCCCGCAGCCAGAAATGGCGACTCATTGTCAACGTCGAGCCAGCGCAACTTCGCCGCAGCCGGGAGGTGGTCTGATGGATCGCGCACACCTGGTGTTGATCCAGAGACAGCACTGTGATCTCTATGACCTGTGGGCCATGCTACACGAGTTGGAGTTTGAAACAGCCCAAGTCATGCGCCTGCTACCAGAGAAACTGGCGGCCGTGGGCTTGACCTACGACCACGCCATTCTGCTCCGTCAGTTGGTAGAAGCAAGGGCGACCTGGGAGAACGACCTGGGTCCATTGGCGGCCCAACTCCCCGATTTTGGGCAGGTGGCCGACGAGGTGAGATCCTGGCCGAAGGAGTTACCTCCCCGTCCGGAGGAGTTATCTCATGGCAACTGATCCTCCCATCTGCGACTACGAAGGCTCCGCCTACCGCACCGAGTTCTGGGGGCAGGGACGGGAGTACGAGGACGCTGTTGAGCGAGTGGCGCTGCGCCATCTGCTGCCCCCCGCCGGTCGTCGCCTGGTCGAGATCGGCGGGGGTCACGGGCGGCTTGCTTCCCTCTACGGCGGCTACGACGAGGTGGTGCTTTTCGACTACGCGCTCTCGCAACTGCGGCAGGCCCAGGAACTGTGGGGGGAGGCGGGTCCCGGCGGCCAGCCTCGCTATATCTACGTCGCCGGAGACTTTTACAACCTGCCCTTTGCTCCTGGCCTGTTCGACACGGTGACGATAGTGCGCACTCTCCATCACGCTGCCGACGCGCCAGCGGTGCTGCGCGGCGTGGCTCAGATCCTTGCCCCTGGTGGCACGTTCGTGTTGGAGTTCGCCAACAAGCACAACCTGAAAGCGATCCTGCGCTATTTGGTGCGGCGACAGGATTGGTCCCCCTTCGACCGGGAGCCGGTGGAGTTCGTGAAACTGAACTTCGACTTCCATCCGGCCTGGATGCGAGAGCGGCTGACCGAGGTCGGGCTGCCGGTGCGAACGCAGCGCACCGTCTCCCATTTCCGCCTCCCCCTGCTCAAGCAGGTAGTGCCTACAGGGTTGCTCGTATCGCTTGACCGGCTGTTGCAACCAACGGGCGCACTGTGGCAACTGACGCCCAGCGTCTTCGTGCGCTGCCAGGCCCGCGCCGATAAACCCGCCGCGCCGTCGGGCGCTTTCTTCCGTTGCACTGTCTGTGGTTCGACAGAGCTCACCACAGGTGATTCGACCAACCTGGTGGACGAGCGGGAGACACTGTCTTGCACCGATTGCGGTGCGCGCTTCCCGATGTGTGGCGGCATCTATGACTTCAAAACACCGCTTACTGGAGGTACGAAATGAGCAACGCGGTTCGACGAGCGTTGTTTGCCGACCTGGTCTTTAACGAAAAAGAGCGGCCGGTTAAGGAGGTCTACATCGGTGGGGTGCCCCACTACGCCATCCCGGACGAGGGCTTTCTGCGCCACGTCGAGGCCGGATGCGTGGACCGCCAGGTCGTAGCATTGCTGCAAGAGCGCATCCTGGCGATGCGCGATCTCATCACCGAGGGGGTGGTCCACATGCTCGGCCAGGAGGACCTGTTCACGCGACCCTCCATTGAGCACGCCATTGAGAACATGGACAGCATCCTTGAGCCAGGCAACGTGGACGTAGATGAACTGCGCACTGCATTGTGGATGCTGAAATTCCGCGTCATTGTGAACGTGCACGGTGACGTGGTGCAATTGGATGCCCCCGGTCTGGAGGGTGAGGAATACGAGTAATCTGCACTTGTGCGGCTTGCAGAGTTGGTGTATACTGACCTCGTTCTGACCCTGACCATCGAACTGACTATCAAACTTTGAGGAGGGCGAAACTAATGAAGGTCTCCTGCCTGCAGGAAAACTTGGCCAAAGGCCTCAGCATCGTAGGGCGGGTGGTCTCGCCTCGCTCCACGCTGCCTGTGCTTGGCAATATACTCCTGGCGACCGATGCCGGGCGGCTCAAACTCTCCGCCACCAACCTGGAAGTAGGTATCAACTGCTGGATCGGAGCCAGGGTGGGGGAGGATGGGGCGACCACCGTTCCGGCTCGCACTTTCATTGACCTGGTCAATGCGCTGCCACCGGAGCAGGTGGACATGGAACTGGTCGTGCGCACGCAGACACTTAACCTGCGCGCCGGCCGCAGCGAGGCGAACGTCAAGGGCATTGACGCGCAGGAGTTCCCCCTCGTGCCGATGCCCGAGGGTGAAGGGGGCATTCCCATTGAGCCCGACGTGCTGCGCACGGCGATTGAGCAGGTTGCCCTCGCTGCCGCCACCGATGAGAGCCGTCCGATCCTCACCGGCGTGCTGGCCAAGTTCGAGAACACGCACCTCACACTGGCCGCTGCCGACGGGTTCCGCCTCTCGGTGCGTACCATCCCGTTGTCCCAGCCTGTCCCCGACCCCTTCAGCATCATCATCCCTGCTCGTGCTTTGGTCGAACTGGGGCGCATCAGCGGTGAGCAGAAGGAGCCTGTCGTGATCACCGTCACCCCTACCCGCAACCAGGTGCTCTTCCAACTCACCGACATCGTGCTCGTGTCGCAATTGATCGACGGCAAGTTCCCTGACTACCGGCAGATCATCCCGCGCGATCACACGACGCACACGATTGTGGATACGGCGGTGTTCCTGAAAGCGTGTAAGACGGCGCTCATCTTTGCCCGCGACGCAGCCCACATCACTCGCTTGCACATCAAGCCCAGCTCAGAATTGGCCCCGGGCCACATGATCGTTTCGGCCACCTCGGCCGAGACTGGCGACGACGTGAGCGAACTGGATGCCAGCATCAAGGGTGAGGAGATTGAGGTCGCTTTCAACATCAAGTATCTGATTGACGTGCTCTCAGTGGTCAGCACTCCTCAGATCGCGTTGGATACGACCACGTCCTCCAGCCCCGGCGTCATCCGACCCCTGGGCGATGTGGATTTCACCCACGTGATCATGCCGATGCACCTGGGACGGTGACTCCCGTTAGTTGAAACGCGGAACGCCCTCAGAGTTGCGCGCCGGCGGTGTTTTCCTTGCGTTTTGCACAACACGCGTCACGCAATACACACTACGTTCATGATGCACTGGCAGTATACCCCCTATATGGTCCCTCTGGGCATAGCGGCGGCCGTATCGGTCTTGACGATCGGCGCGGTCTGGCAGGTTGGGATAGACGAGGCCTAAAACGGAGGCTCCTATGCTGACCCACGTCCGCCAGGTTATGCTGTTTCTGATATGGCATCACCCCGGCGAAATCGTGGCCGGCGCCGCCCTGCTCAGTGTGGCTGGGATCGTCGGCGGCGCGGGCACGTTGGTCCTGGTCGGACGACGCCAGGAGGCACGCGTGCTTACAGTGGGGGGGCTGCCACTGACGCTGGCCTTCTCGCTATTCTGCCTGGCAGACTGGGCCTTGCTGTGGGCACTGCCGCGTCTGCGCCTCTCCTTTTCCCCCAACATTGAGCCGCCGCTGATCACCAGTCTCTTCGTGCGTCTGCTCGTCTTCTGGGGGTTGATGGGGGCGGCGCTGCTGGCCCGCTGGCGGGCACACCGTCGGGGCGTGGAGGTGCGGCCCCGCTCCGCAGTCATCCTGTTTCTGCTCGTCAACCTGGGCTTCAGCGCCGTGCAGGTGGATGCCTACGTCGTCGAACCCCTGCTGGTGGAAACGACGCGACTCTCGTTCGCCTTCGACGACCTGGACGCGGGTGCGCCGCCGGTACACATTGTCCACATCACCGACACCCACATTGAGCGCAGCAGTTTCCGGGAGGAAGCGGCCGTCAGGAAAGTCAACGCGCTCCACCCTGACATCATTATCCTCACTGGCGATTATCTGAACCTCTCGTACCTCTCCGACCCCACGTCCGCCGCCCACTTCCGCCAGTTTGCCGCGCAACTCGAAGCGGGCTACGGCATCTACGGTGTGCGCGGGTCGGTGGAGCCCACGCTGGAGTCCATGGCCCGGCTGGTGGAGGGGACAGACATCGTGTGGCTAGAACAAGAAACAGTGACCGTGGACGTGCGTGGGCAGCCGGTGACGCTGATAGGGGTGGCATGCAGCCACCAGCAAGAACTGGACGTGTCACGGCTGGCCCAGGCGATGGACGGCGTCTCTGCCGACGCCTTCACGCTGTTGCTCTACCACTCGCCCGACCTGATACGCGAGGCAGCCGAGCATCAGATAGACCTCTACCTGGGCGGGCACACCCACGGCGGTCAACTCCGCCTGCCGTTTTACGGCGCTATCATCACCAATTCAATCTACGGCAGGCGGTACGCCGCCGGCCTGTTCGAGGAGAGCGGCACCACGATGTACATCAGCCGCGGGCTGGGGTTCGGGAGCGGCGGAATGCCCCGCGCGCGGTTCCTGTGCCGGCCGGAGATTGTGAGTCTCGAACTCAGTGGATCAGAGTAGCTTGACAATGTCACATTAGGCTCGGAGGTGGTCTGCGACCCCCGACTTGGGCCAACCATCAACGTGTGAGAGCCAAGAACGCGGGTCACAGACCCGCTTGGAGCCTTAATGAGTGATGTCTTATGTTAATGTGACATTGTCGAAGTAGGAAGCCCACTTCTTCGTGATGCGCCGGTGGAAAGGATAATTGCCAGGGATCACTTACCCGGCTTCGCTCTCGAAAAGCCCTTCTTCTATAGCAAACTCATCCACCGGCTTGGTCAGGAGGGCTCGCGCATCAATGACAGGTAGAGGTGGCAGCCGTAGGCGCATGCGATCTGTCAAATTGTGAAGCGTTTCACGCATATAGGGCCACAGCAGCAGGATAGCATCCGCTACCTTGAACCGCTCAATGACTTCCGGCTTTAGAGTGGTTGCGTCAACAATCGCCTCAAAGTTCCCCTCAATGCTCAGGCCTATCGAACACTCCGGTGCATCACCATGAGGTAGTTCAGCTTCGAGTCGGAGCCAGAGGCTAAACTCTGGTGATGTAGGCGGTTCTTCCCCCTTGATGAGCAGAATGCTCAGAGTTGGGGGTTCCTCACCCTCTTGCTCCGGAACATGTCGCTCCGTACTGACATGGAACAAGCGGATATCCGTCAATTGAAAGGGGAAAGTAGAGGTTGCTACTCCTTTGGCAGTGTCAGTACAGTGTTGGGGCATCGCTGTGGCCTCTACTTCTTCACTCATCATTGATATTGGCATCTCCCTTACCCTATGCCACCACGCGGGAGGGCTGGACAGTAATGTCTCGCCGCCATTCGGGCATAGACTCCTGGTCCAATTGCTTTGTCCCACTGGTGCTCAAAGATCGGCGTATCTCCTCGAACGCGCTACGCTGAAACGGCTTGATCGCCTTTGCTGACCTGGAACGGACTACGCTGACTCTTGACCGCGCACTCCACCGCGCCATACCCTCGGCGAGCAGCATCATGACCAACTGGTTGAGACTGGTCTTCTCTTGTTTCGCGCGCTTGACGAGTTGCTGGTGCAGTGACGTAGGCAGCCGCACAACAAATTTGCCGCTGTATTCTTCCACCTCAACCGGTGCCGGTTCAGGTATGTAATCACCATCTTCCAGCGAGATTTCCAGCCATCCCCTCTTGGCTTCATCGATCATGCTCCAGAGTCCCTCGAGGGTGTCAGTGCAGGTCATGCACCCGGGCAGTTCCGGTATCAACGCGGTATAACCGCTTCCATTGGGTTCAGGGTAGATCTCGACCCGATAGGGCAGGCTCATATAGTACTCAATGCTTTTCTCAGTCATCGAACTCTCCCTGTGCAATCAACTCGTTGATCCGCGATATGGCTTTCTTAACGTAGATTTCCTTGAGGGGGCGAGCAAACGGGATAACAAAAGGCTGACAGCCCCCGCGCTTGACGAAGAAATGGCTACTCTTGGTGGTCCTCAGCGTAAACCCAAAGGACTTGAGCAAGGTCTGAAGATCCTTGAATCTGACATTTTTGGGGTTCCGCTCAATCTTTCGCTTCAGCTTCCAGTCGGGAGAAGTCATCGCTTGCAAGGCCCTTATATGTCTAACATAGTACCATATATAGTACTATTTGTCAATGGTTTTGTGTTGCATTTTGGTTATGACATTGCAAAACTCTGTACTCTAAGTGCAGAACATAAGCATTGGTAGATGCCTTTACCTCCTGTGTGGGGAATCATGGTTCCATCAGCCTCTCCACCGCCGCCGTAATCTCCGCCCGATCAGGCATCCCAACCTGCTTCAACACCACCTCGCCCGCACCGTCCAGCAGCACGAAAGTGGGCACGCCGCGCACGCCATAGCGCATCGCCAGTATCCCGCCCACGTCGTCCATCACGCTCGGCTCCATTCTCGCGCCAGAAACGCTTCACCAGACACTCCTCAGATTGTGGCTTCGATCACCCGCACGATGCCCAGTGCATACTCCTCCACCTGCTGTACCTTGAACCCAGCCTCCATCACGGTTCGGGCCGTCTCCCGGTTCAGGTGACACTCACGGCTCCAGGTGTGCCACAGCGGATGGAAAGCGTCCGTCAGCCAGGCACCCAGGCCACTGCCACGGGTGTGCTCCAGCAGCACCAGTCGCCCACCAGACCGCAAAACACGCCGCACTTCGGTCAGCCCTCGCGCCGGGTCGGCGACGGAGCAGAATAACAACGACGCCGTCACCACGTCGAAACTACCGTTGGCGAAAGGGAGACGCTGGGCGTCAGCCTGGGCCAGTGCCACAGGCGCCCGCGTGCGGCGGCAGGCTGCCCGCGCCAGCATCACACCGCTGGCATCGCAGGCCACCAGGCGAGCCCCCAGCCCGTAGAGCGGCAGGTTGACACCCGTGCCGGCCCCCAGTTCCAGCACATCCCCGCAGAGCGGAGGAAACGTCCGCCGCCGCAGTCGCCGAAAGATCATCCATTCCAGCGGCAGCATCCCCAGGTCATAGCCGGAAGCCAATCCGTCGAAGACACTCATCACTCCAGGGGCCTATGGGAACCCCTTCTCATTGCCTCTCAATGCCCATCAACGACCGCAACACTGCCAGATTCTCCCTGTCCTCGTGCAGGTCGTCGCTCTTGGGTGTCTCCAGCAGGCCCGGCAGCCCTGCCAGACGAGGATCATTCAACGCGTGGCGAAACCCCTCCAGGCCGATGTACCCCTTGCCGATGTGCGCGTGCCGGTCTTTCCGGCTTCCCAGGTCTCCCTTGCTATCGTTGAGGTGGACCGCCTTGAGCCGCTCCAGGCCGATGACCTGGTCAAAGGCCACCATCGTCGCACCGTACCCCTCCGGCGTGCGCAGTTCGTAACCCGCCGCGAAGACGTGGCAGGTGTCCAGGCAAATCCCCAGCCGCTCCCCCTGCACCGTGTTCTCCAGGAGCCATGCCAGGTGCTCAAAGCGGTAACCCAGATTGGTGCCTTGCCCGGCAGTGGTCTCCAGAAGAATCCGAGTGCGGAGGCCTGGCCTGGCGGTGTGAACCTCCCCCAGCGCCTGCGCCACTCGCGCCAGCCCTGCTTCTTCTCCCGCGCCCACGTGCGAGCCCGGATGGAGCACCAGCCATGGTACGCCAAGCGCCTCGCAGCGCTCCAATTCGATGATCAGCATATCGCGGGATTTCGTCCACAGCGCTTCGTCGGCCGTGCCCAGGTTGAGCAGATAGGAGGTGTGGGCCACCACCGGGTGGATGCCGGTCTCCTCCGCCTTCGCTTTGAAGAGGGCGATGCTTCCCTCGGTCAGCGGCTTCACCGCCCAAGAGCGGTTAGACTTGACGAAGATCTGCACCGCCTCGCAGCCCGCCGACTGGGCACGGTCGAAGGCCCTGTGTAGCCCGCCGCTGATCGATTCGTGCGCCCCTAGTCGCATCATCCTGCTAACTCGTCGTGCACCAACCGCCCGCCTACCATCGTCGCCATCACCCGCGCCTCTGCAATCGCCACGGAAGCGCAGGTGAACACATCCCGATCGAGGACGATCAGGTCGGCCAGTTTGCCAGGGGTCAGCGAGCCCAGCCGATCCTCCAGGCCAACTGCGTAGGCCGCGCCCAGCGTGTATGCGTGTACCGCCTCCTCTACTGTCAGCCGCTGCTGGGGATACCAGCCCTCCGGGCCAGGGGAGCCATCAGTGCGGCTCCGCGTCACGGCGGCGTGGATACCGACAAAGGGATTGAGGTCTTCCACAGGACCGTCGGAGCCGAAGGCCAGCACCGCGCCAGCCTCCAGCAGGCTGCGCCAGGCATAGGCGGTGGCGCAGCGCTTGCCCCAGTACCGGTCGGCCATCTCGTAGTCCTGTGTGGCGTGGATCGGCTGCATTGAAGCCACGACGCCGAGCGTTGCCAGGCGGGTCACGTCGTCGGGATGAAGCAGTTGCACGTGCTCAATGCGGTGCCGCAGGCCGTGGTCCCCGCCATCCACACTGGCCAACACATCCAGCACCAGCCGGTTGGCCCGGTCGCCGATGGCGTGCACAGCCAGCGGGAGGCCCCCCGACATCGCCTTGCGGGCCAGTGCACGCAGCGCATCTTCGTCCGTCGTCAGGACACCCACGTTCTCCGGTTCCCCCTCGTAGGGGGCCAACATCGCCGCTGTGCGCGGCCCTAGCGCTCCATCGGCGAAAACCTTGATCCCCCCAACCAGCAGCCAGTTGTTGCCCAGCCCCACCCGCAGGCCGACTTCCAGCACGCAGTCGAGCGCGTCGGCGGGAAGATACTTGACTACCCGCAAGCCGAGTTCAGACCGGGCGTGCAATCGCTGATAGGCGGCGAAGGCCTGGGCTCCATCCATGTCATGGATGGTCGTCAGCCCCACGCGCCACGCGCTCGGGAGCGTTTCACGCAGCGCAGCGTCGGTCTCCTCCGGCCCAGGCAGCGGAACGAGGTCAGCGACCAAACTCATCGCGCTGTCCTCGAAGAGTATCCCGTCCGGTTGCCCGTCCACGCCGCGCCCGATACACCCACCGGGCGGGTCAGGCGTGTCCCCGGTGATGCCAGCCAGACGGAGCGCGAGCGAGTTCGCCACCAACGCATGGCCGCTTTTGGCCGTGAGCATGACGGGGTGTGACGGCGCGACGGTGTCCAGGTCGCTGGCCTTAGGAAAGCAGCGGTCAGGCCATCGTTCCTGGTCCCATCCCCGCCCGCGGACCCACTCCCCCGGCCCCGTCTCCCGCGCCCGTCCCGCCACCAGCGCCAGCATCTCGTCCAGCGTTGCCGCCCTGGCCAGATCCAACCCACGTAGGCCCAGGGCATACGAGGTGAAGTGGATGTGGCTGTCGGCCAGGCCGGGGAGAACACAGCGGCCGCCCATGTCGAGCACCTCACCGCCGGGGGCCAGGAGATCGCGCAGGTCGTCCCCCACAGCCAGGATGCGCTCCCCGACAATGGCCAACGCCGAGGCCCGAGGGCAGCCGGCGTCCATCGTGTACACCCGTCCGTTGACCAGCAGTTGATCGGCCAGCATTCTTCCCCCTTATTGAGTGCTCACTCAATAAGCACGTCGTCTAGGCCCTCCTCCGGCTGAGGATGACTCATGTGTAGCCCTTCCAGCGTCTCCACCAGGACAGTAGCCACCACCAGGTTGCGGTACCACTTGCGGTTGGCCGGGACGATATACCAGGGTGCCCATTCGGTGCTGGTCTTGCTGAGGACGTCCTCGTAAGCCTGCATGTATTCCGGCCACAGCCTGCGCTCTTTCAGGTCGCCCAGGCTGAACTTCCAGCGCTTGTGCGGCTCGTCCAGCCGGGCCTGAAAACGCTGCTTCTGCTCCTCCAGGTCTATGTGCAGGTAGAACTTCAGGATCGTCGTGCCCTCGTCGGCCAGCGTCCGCTCGAAGTCGTTGATATGGGCGTATCGCTGGCCCCATACTTCCGGTGGCACCAGGCTATGCACCCGAACCACCAAAACGTCCTCATAGTGGCTGCGATTAAAGATGACGATCTCGCCCCTGCCCGGTACCTGCTTGTGGACCCGCCACAGGTAGTCGTGGTCCAGTTCTTCCGGCGTGGGCACTTTGAAGCCCGCCACCTTCACGCCCTGGGGATTTACGCCCTCAAAGACGTGGCGAATAGTGCCATCCTTGCCGCCGGTGTCCATTGCCTGCAGCACTACGAGCACCTTGTGTTTGTGTTCCGCGTAAAGCAACTCCTGCAGTGCCTCCAACCGCTTGTTGAGCGCCAGCAGCGCCTCTCGTGCTTCCCGTTTGCTCCCGCCGAACGCGCTTTTGTCACTTGGATCCCACTGGCTTAGATCTATCGGGCTGCCCGGTTTCACGCGATATCGTTCCATTGTGCCTCCTGGAGAGTACTAATGAGAGCGCCATTCTTCCAGAGACTGAGCAGAAACACGGAACGGCTTATCACCGATGCGATAGTCAATCCCAGAATGCTCATAAGCACTGTATAGCAGACAGCGAAGTCAGGCAAAAGCAACGTGACACCGATGGCGACGAAGAGAAACACGCCGTAGTATCTGCCCACCGGGTCGTAAAGGGGCCGCTCAAGCCTCGATGTCAGGACAAACTGTAAGAACATTGAGCCGATGAGGAGTAACGTCCAGAAAGGGTATATTCCCTGCATCACGAAAGCCGAAAACGCCGTCAGGACCAGAACAAAGTCGGCTGTGGCATCAAAGTACGCCCCAAAGGTCGAGCATACGCCCAGCCTCCTTGCCAGGTGACCGTCGAGGAGATCCGTGCCGCACGTGAAGAGAAAGAGACAGAGCGTCCACGTTCCCAGATTGTACCTCAACGTGTACAGAAGCAAGGGGGCGGCGGCAACCCGGAGGGCAGTGACCGCAGAGGGGACAAAAGCCCAGCGACGGTTGCCAGCACGGATCTCGTCCATGTCCTCTTACTCCCCAGGCAGAGGGATTTCCTTTGCGGCCTGGGTCGCTATCTCCACCGCGAGCACTTGATTCTGATCACTATCGACGTAATTGTCATCGTCGTTGGGTCGCATCCGGTACAAAAGCAAACCATTGACTAGGTCTCCGTTCGCTTCTCGAACGAGGCTTTCCATGATGGAGGTCGAACGCTCGCCCGCTCCCATAGCCGTGATGATGGTGACAGTGCGCTGCCCTCCGAGATCTCCGAGTCGGCTCAAGTAACGTCGGATGGGTCGATTTGGTGTGAACCAGTAGGTGGGGCCTCCGAGGACCAGAAGGTCGTAGCCGGAAAGGTCGGTGGGAGCCTGGGGGCTTGCCGTGGTGATCTCCACCCGCCAGCCGTTGGAGACCAGACCCTCCGCGAAGCCGGAGGTTACCCGATCGTGAAAATCGCTTTGCCCAGGGTGGTAAACCACGAGGGCCGTGCCCGCATCTCCTTCAGGGTTGCGGATCTCGATCGCGCTTACGACTTCTTTGTTAAGCCAGAGATACGACAAGGCACATGCTGCAACAATAATTGCGAGAACAATAATCAACACCATTGTTGACCTCCTTTTTGAAATCATCTTCTGTCTTCTCCTCTCAGAATTCGATTGACCGTCAGCAACAGTGGAGTCAATTCGCTTTCCCTGGCGGCACTGCGCGGGCCCAGTTCACTCATGAGTCAGATATCTCAGATGCGCCTATCTTATCACATCTCGTCCATCCCCGCAATGCTATCACACCAAACCACGCCACGTCAACGAACTACCGATCCGACCGGCGCACTTTCCAGACCACGATCCCATAGAGCAGCAGGGCAACCCCCAACACACTGCCCAGATTCACCAGGACTTGCCCCCACGGCACGTTTTCCAGGAAAACGAATTGGATGATCTCCGCCAGGGCTACGGAGGGTACCCAGGGAAGCATGGCTTGAACAACCGCGGGAATGTCCATGCCCAACATGTTGACAAATAGCGCGCCGATGAAAACCACCAGAAGCAGCATGGTCAAACCAACCACGTCTTGCTGGCGCTCGAAGAAGCTACCCAGCACCAGACCCACCCCCACGCCAAACACACCAATACCGAGCACGAACAGCAGCACCACCTCCCAGTGGACCACCCCGGCCCAGTTGATGGCGAACACCACACCGGCACTCACTAGGACGTAGAATAGCCCTGCCAAAGCCTTCCCCACCACCACCTGGCTGATGCTGGCCGGAGAGACCAGCAGTGCCTCCATGGTCTTGGTCTGTTTTTCCTCGAAAAGCAACGTCGGCACCAGTTGAATGCCCATCATGAGGATGACGGTCACCGGCGTTATTGTGACCATGAGCAGCCACAGCCCTGAATCAGAGGGGGGATACACAATGTTCCCCTCAACGTTGATACGCACCGGCTGACCCATCAGCTCCTCGATCTGCTCTTCAAAATCGGCTTTCAACTGGGATGCCTTCATGCGATTGGCCCAGGCCACGTAACCGTCAAGTTCGGGTTGTCCGCCAGCTTCCAGCACCTGGTCGAAATCATCCGGCACCGCCAGACCAAACTCCACGCCCAGGCCAAACCCCGTACTCCCGATAACCTGCTCCACTTCTGTAAGTGATCTTACTCGCCGCACCTGGTACTGATCGCTGTTCTCCAGTTCGGCGACCAGGCGCGACTCCCCAGGGTCGTACACCAGCACCGGGGTTTCCGGCGGCACCAACATCAACTCCATCACCTTGGGCATCAACAGCATAAATCCCATACCCAGGATCAGGGATATGATGAGCTTATTCCTGAGTGAATCAACAATGTCCTTCGACGCGATGGTCCACACGATATACAAACCGTCAGTCAATTTCTTTTTGGTTGTACTCATTTTTCCTACCTCCGAGAAGAGGATGGGAGTATGGAGTAGGGATTAAAGGAAAACCTTGCACTGTCCACTCCCTACTTCCTACTCCCTACTTCCTACTCCTCAAGTCACCGATCCGCCCGGCGCACCTTCCAGGTCACCGCCGCGAAGACCAGAACGATGCCCCCTAGCGCGACAGCCAGATTGGTCAAGAGCTGATCCAACGGCGCGCTGCTCGATAACGAGAACTGGAATATTCTCACCAGCGCTGAGGTCGGGAGCCACGAGAATACCGCCTTCAGGCCCGGCGCCAGATTAGGCTCCTGGGAAAAGAACGCTGGAATTATCAGGACGAACATGACGGGTAGCATCCAAATGACCATGTGCTGTTGGGATCGGATAAGGCTGCCCATCGCCAGCGCCAACCCAATGGAAAACATCGCGCAGCCCAGGAACGCCAGGAGCGCCAGTCCCCAATTGGTGACGTAAGCCCAGTTGAGGGCAAAAAACAAACCGCCACCCAGCAGGGCGTAAAACAACCCGGCCAGGGCTTTGCCCAACACCACCTGACCGGCGCTGGCCGGAGAGACCAACAGAGCATCCAGGGTCTTGGTGCGTTTTTCTTCCAGCATCAGGGCGGGCACCAGGGTGATGACCACGAATAAGGTTGAAAGAGAATGTGAAAGTGCACACCAGAAGTTTCCACGTCGGGCGAGGGGATGACGATGTTCTCCCCGATCTCGACCCGCACTGGCTGGCCAAGCAGTTCGCTGAACTTTGCGCTGTATAACGCTTCCAGTTCAGCCACCTTTCCGCGCCATACCCACAAGATGTAACCGGTGAGGGTGGCTTCACCGCCCGAAGCCAGGGTCTGCTCGAAATCAGCTGGCACGACGAGGCCCCAATGTTCATAGCGCATATTTCTTTTCATTTGTCCTGGCGATGAGACCTCTATATGGCGGATCTCATAGCCATCCGATAACTCGATCGATCCCTCAAACAGGCCAGAATCGACCTCATCATAGACGACTACTTCTATACTCTTATCCCAGGGCCGGGCTGTTGAAACCCAGTAAAAGAACACCACCATGCCCATCATCAGGATGATATTGGTGCGCGTGTTCTTGTTCTTCAGGGCCTCCATGATGTCCTTCGAACCGATCGCCCAGGCCATGTACAGGCTATTCGTCAATTTCTCTATTAGCGTTTTCATGATTCGTTATCTCCTCGTCCGAGATACCTTCCGGTAAGTTTGACAAAAACGGGCATCGTTTCAAATCGCCGAAATAGCAACTTTACACTTTTTGGGCGGAGTGCAGGCCCAAGTGAACATAAGCAGCCATTTTACCCCTCTGGAAGCCACTTTTTGGCCGTTTTGCGCTCCGTTTGAGGCATAATCGCTGGAAAAGTGTAAAGCGATCTCCGATCATTTCCAAGCCGGATGAAACGATGCCCAAAAACGTCTTCCAATGTTGTTTTCTCGCCTTCGCCGTGCTCTGCCTTCAGCCGTTCGGGCGTATCCAGGGCGACGATGCGCCCCTGGTCAATGATGGCCACCCGGTCGCTGAGCTGGTCGGCCTCTTCCATGTAGTGGGTGGTCAAGAAGACCGTCATACCCTGATCGGCGAGTTCCCGAACGATAGAGCGGACATCGCGGGCCACATTGGGGTCCAGGCCACGGGTGGGTTCGTCGAGAAAGAGCACCTTGGGTTTGTGGAGTAGCGCCCTTGCGATCACCAGGCGCTGCCTCATGCCGTTGGAGTAGGTCTTTACCTTGTCCCGCGCCCGATCAGTCAGGCCCACCTGTGCCAACACTTCTTCCACGCGCGCTTTCTTGATTCTATACAACCGGGCGTAAAAGCGCAAGTTGTCGCGGCCCGACGACCGCTCATAGATGTTCTGGCTGTCGAACACCACCCCGATCTGCGGCTTCAATTGCTCCCGTTCTTCGACCACGTCACAACCCATCACCTGCGCTTCGCCGGACGTGGGCCGCAGTTGGCCGGTGAGCATCTTGATGGTGGTGGTCTTGCCTGCCCCATTGGGACCCAGGAAGCCAAAGATCTCTCCTGGTTCTACGGAAAAACTGATCCCATCCACCGCACGCAGGCCGTCATAGTCGCGGGTCAGATTATGAACCTCGATTGCCTTTGTCGTTTTCCTTCCTCCATTTTGGTCGTTCTGGTAAGACTTGGGCCCACGCTTGGAGCGCCATATCATCACCAGGACAAACACCGCCGACGCCAGCGCGATAGCAATGATCGGGATGAGCCAGCCTGAGAGCGCTGAACCTCTGGTTTCCGCCGCGAGTGGGGTCATCGCTTCCACAGCGGGCAGAAAGAGTTGCTCGTAGAGCGTTTCGTGCTCATCCGACGTAGAGACCAGATACACAAAGTAGGCTCTTTCGCTATCTGCGGTCAGCGCCAGGTCGGCCGGATAGCCCCCCGGCCTTTCAAATGTGTAGAAATCCCAGGTAAAGTTGCCAACCTCAGTGCGAGCAATGCTTTCCATTTCAGGGTCCACGCCCAACTGCCTGGCCAACTCGGCGAACATCTCATCGGCAGTGCGTGGCTCGGACGCGATGACAAAGTAGGTCGGGTCAAGTGCTGAGCTACGACGGTCGAGAACCGCTGGCGAGATTTCCGTCCAGCCTGTAGGCACCAGGCCGCTGAAACCCCGCTCTTCGTCAGAGAAAGGCTCCAACACGACTTCTGGGGCTTCACCCGGCACGTCGAAAACCACACCCGGCATCTCGACTACACAACTACCGTCCGGCGCCCGAGTAGGATCGTCGAAGAAGATCCCGGCGATACTCCGGGCGCATTCGTCGGCAATGATAAAGTGGCCGACGCCGGGGAATTCGAAAAAGTAGGAATGGCTCAGGTGCTCGGCGACCAGTTGGCCGTACTCCGGCGGCGTGACCGGGTCGAATTCGCCCCCCAGTATCAGCGTGGGGATGTCCCTGACCAACGGCTCCTTGACCCACGCGCCGGCCTCCTGGACCGGCCAGTTCCCGCAGATGCCAAAGCTACCGTACTCGACGATGGCTTCTGGGTCGGAAGTGCCTACCAGTTGCCTGGGCAGTGTCGCTCTGACGGTCAGCAAGTCCTCTGGCGTCCGGCCGATCAGGTCCTCGGTGCAGAGCACGGAAAACGTCATCCCCCGGCTAGTGGCGTCAAGGAGCGCCAGTCTGATGCTGCTCAGTTGCGTTATTAGCTCATAATCTCCGTTATACACGTCGTAGATCGCCTGCGGCAGTGAAGGGATGAGCGGCGTTTGGTAGAGGATACCCACCAGATTACCAAACACTGCATCGCCGGTCAGCAAACCATCGTAGATTTGCCCGTCGAGGGGGCTTGTGACGGTGATGGGAATCGGATCAGCGTTCAACTGGTCGATGACCTCGAATAGCACCCCCTGCAAGTCCGGATAGGCGCTGTTGCAAACCTCGTCAGTCGCGCACGTATCAAGCAGATGCATGATGGCTTTGGCGATGGTCGTGGATCCCTCCACAAAGAGGCTTTTCTCCAGTGGCAGTACCGAGGTGAGAACCACGCTGCGGATCCCTTCCGGATAGTCGCGCATGGTGGCCTGCGCCAGCAGCGAACCATACGACCCGCCGTACAGGTTGACCTGGTCGTAGCCCAACGCGATGCGGATACCGTTCACGTCGGCGCCGTTCTGGACGGTGTTGTAGGCCGGCAGGTTGTGCCTCTCGCTCACCAGCCGGTCACGGCAGGCCATCACGGCATCGAACTGCGTTTGGAGAGCGACGTCAGGGTCTGGCTCGTCCAGAAGGTCGAACAAGACCTGCACAAATTCCGGGCACTCCAGCGCCGGTTCGGAGAGGCCGGCGCCGCGCTGGTCGAAGACGATCAGATCGCGATTGGGGTGGATGGGGGCAAAGACTTGCGCCAGGAGTAGCGCGTTCTCCATGGTCTTCTCGCCGGGGCCACCGGAGAGCACCATCACCGGGTCGGCCTGGTGCTCATCGCTCTGGTCCTTAGAAGACGGCGACGGCCAGCCGGATGGTAGGGCCGTTGGGATCGCTGTGATCTTCCGGCACGACGACGAATCCGCATTCGACCGTCTGGCCTTCGGGCATGTCGAAGGAACAGGGCGCTTCCTCAAACGTGGATACTGGTTCCGGCGTCGGTTCGAGCGTTGCAGTTGGTTCCGGCGTCGGTTCGACTGTGGCCGTTGGTTCCGGTGCCACCTCAGTTGGCGTTGGTGATGCGGCTGGCTGACCACAACCGGTAAGCAGCAAAGTGAGTGCCATAGCGCTGAGAAGCAGTTTCTTTTTCATCGCTTTTTCCTTCTTATTCTCGTTGATGACAGTCGGTTTGTAGCTGAAGCCGCGCCCGACGACCTCCCGCGGGACAGCCAGCTCGGTCCGCTCCGGCACGACAGCGACCACACCTCTTCTGCTCAGCCCAACCCTTTCGCGTGCGCGTAGCGCGCAGCACCCAGGCAGAGGAGATAGGTCGCCAGCGTGGCAAAGCCGCAGGCCGGTTCCACGATAAAGGCGTAGCCAATCAGGCCCATTTGTCCCAGGTAAAAGAGAGCCAGGTAGGGTCCCAGCAGCCGGGTCTTGCGGAAATCCAGCTTCAGGATGTAGTCGAGCAACAACTCGACGATGCAGTGCAAGACCAGGGGCAAAGGAAGCACGACGAACCACCACTCGCGGTTTGCCAGGAGGTTCAGGATCACGGCTGCCCCGAGAGGCACGGCCATGCCGACCATGACCAGCCCGGCGACCCGTTCGAATCGTTTCCACCCTTTGGGGCGGGTCAGAAAGATGGCCGTCATCAACAGGTTGAACAGGTTGGCGGTGACGACCACAGCCAGGTCTATGGTTTCGAATGGCAGAACAGCGAGAGGCCAGCCATATTCTGCGGCAATGCTGAGCAAGATCTCGAACCGGATGGCTCCCTCGCCGCTTGCAGAGTTGGTCATGATAACTGCCCCCTGCCCCGTCTCAGGGTGCACCCAGAGGATGCAGGTGGAGCCCCAGGTGCCGCCTGTGTGCGTGAATCGAAATTCCTGACCCTCACCGGCCAGGTCGAATCCCAGGCCATACGAATCACTGGAAGATGATTCATGGACCTCGATCTGAGAGGTGAGCATCTCGTCGGCCATCTCCTGCGAGAGCAGCAGATCCGATTCCCTAGCACGGGCGCGCATGATCTCGATGGCAAACCGAGCCAGATCCGAGGGCGTCGTCCACAGACCACCAGATGCCAGGATTGGGAAGTGGTGCCGTCTTCCCTCGAATGGCTGGCCGTTTACATAGTGTTCCGTGGTTGCCCTGTCCCTGAGTTCCTCCGGGAACGGCTGCTCGAAGGTGCTGGACGTCATGCCCACAGGCCCAAGGACTGTCTCTTGCATGAGTTCAGAAAACGGCTGGTGCGTGACATCAGTCATCAGCAATTGCACAACGCCGTAGCCAAAGTTCGAGTATTGATAGGCAGTGCCCGGAACCCGCGTCACGCGGGTGGGGCTCCCATCATCGGCGGGCGGCTGTGCTTCCAGCAACTGCGGGATGGTAATGGTGGGGGTTTCTTCTGCTGATGCCGCCCACCAGTCGAACTCGGGATCGCTGCTCGAACGCATGGGGAAACCATCCGTCAGGCCGGCGCTGTGGCTCAGCAACCGCCGCAGCGTCACCTTTTCTTCTGCGGTATATTCATTCTCAGGCACCTGCCAGGAAACGAGCTTATCATTGACATCTTGATCCAGGTCAAGAAGGCCCCGCTCGACCAGCGCCAAAGCCGCCGCCGCAGACACCGGCTTGGCGATGGAGCCAGCATTGAAAAGGGTATCTGCGGCGAAGCGAGTGCGGCCACTACTAGCACGGCGGTCAGATGCAGTTTTTGTTTCATCATTTCGCTCTATCCCTTCGACTAACTTCCTTCATGATAGTTGAATTGCAGGTGAGAAGCGCGACGGATCGGTTCGATCTTGCCGCCCAGAGCCCGGCCGGCAATTTCGATGGCCACATCCGGGTTGAGCAAGTCGTTGTTGGTGCAGACGACGACGACGAATCCGTGTTCAGGGTAGATGATCATCACGCTTTGAAAATGCAGGTACTGCCCCCACTGCCACAACGCGTCACCCTGCCGACTGTGCTGAATCCCAGGACCCAGTCCCCACGACATGTCGCTGGTCAGCTTTACCTGCGATGTCCGCAATTGCGCCGCCGTCTCTGGGCCCAAGTGTTGCGGGTTCGACAGTTCGATGAGGAAGGTCGCCATATCGCTGGCGGTGGCGCGCAGCGTGCCAGCCGCACTTGCATCCACTGTCGACGGCTGCGGTACGGGTAAGTTTGTGATTCTACTCACCCCCAGTGCAAGCCCGATCACGATGAGTCCGCTCCAAATAATCGTCGAGGCAATCTGAAGCCTTTTTCGTTGCGAGAATAGCCGGCGGATGACGACGTGGCCGGCGAGAAATGCCAGCGCGAAGGCAATTGCCAAAGCAAGGCCGACCAGGGTGACCAGCCATGCGAATTCTGGCAGGCCGGCGCTCCCGAGTAGAATAAAGGCCGGCACGAGCGACACGACAAATGCCACTGCGAAGACGCCAATCGCCATTCGCCGCGTGGGTCGCCATCGGCCGGTCCGAATCCGAAGGACCAGGAGGCCAAGCAGCCCGACGATGACCACGGCAACTGTGTAGAGACCTGCGAAGAGCGCCACAGGCGCGATAGCGTGCACGTGACCATTGGCCGTGTGCGCTTCGCGCTCCGCATCGACGATAAAACTACTCGACGACATCCCGAGCGGTACGAACACCATCTCCTGGGCAACGTCCTCCAGCGATTGGCCAGTTATTTCTTCAATGACGGCTTGCAGGTAGAGAAATCCGATGGCCGAATAGGAATAGCCTCGGCCGGGGGCAAAGAGACTTTCCCGACTGGTGGTATTGTGCCCGAGCCCTGACGTGTGAGATAGCACGTGGCGGAGGGTGATGGCCTCTCGGTGCTCGGAGTCGGGCAGCCAGGGCTCGGTCAGATAGGCGTTCAGCGGTTCATCGAGGGACGACAGCCGACCCTGATCGACAAGCCGCAGGGCGATGTAAGCCGTCACCACTTTGCTGTTGGACGCGACCTCGAATGCCATGTCTGGGGTGACTGGCCGCCCCGTGATCGTGTTCGCCACGCCAAAGCCCTCGATCCAGGCCACTCGGCCATCGTGGATGAGGGCGATGGCCAGCCCAGGTACGCCCTTCTCACGCATGTACTGGGGGATGAAGCTCTCCAGGTCCGCGACGATGGCTTCGAGCGGCTCCGCGGAGCGAAGGGACAGCCCTTGCTGCGTGGGGGATGCCGCAGTTTGACCACCACAGGCAAGCAGCAAGACGAGCGCCACAAGACCAAGATGCAGGTTCCTTTTCACTTTCCTACCTCCCTCGTTCTTGGGTTGGCCCGCCTGACGTATCTTCTCAATAATCCGGGGTAACCACTCGAACAGTCATTCGATTTCCCAGGC
>CAYLPU010000071.1:0-26847 GCA_964385635.1 uncultured Anaerolineales bacterium | reverse complement strand
CGGGGCCGATGGCGTGGTCTACTTCCGCTGGCGGGCGGCGACGCTGGGCGCGGAACTCTATCACTCCGGCCTGCTGGATCACGGCGGTCGGCCGACGCGCGGCTACGTCGAGGCTCAGGAGATTGGCCAGGTACTGCCCAAATTGGCCCCATTGCTGCGTGACAGCGTTCCCCAGGCCCAAGTCGCCCTGCTCCACGATTACGCCTCGCGCTGGTCATTGGACCTGCAACCGCACAATCGTGACCTGGCCGACGATGGGGTCTTTCAGCGTGCCCTTATGGGGCCTTACGAGGCGCTGTGGGCGCGCAATGTGCCAGTGTGTGTGCTACCTGCCAACGGCGACGACGACTTATCGGCCTACAAGGTCGTCATCGCCCTAGCTGTCAACCTGTTAAGTCGTGAGAACGCCGAACGGCTGGCGGCTTTCGTACGGGGGGGCGGGACGTTGATCGCCACCGCTCGCACCGGTTTCAAGGATGAGTTGGGGCTTGTCCCCGAATCGCCGCCAGGTTACCTCGCCGATGTGATGGGAGTCATGGTCGAGGAATTCGACTCACTGCCGCCGGATCGGGTCAACCGGGTGCGATTTGTAGAGGGGCCATCGGCCACGGTCCCGGTCGCTCTCTGGTGCGAGGTTCTGTCACCGACGACTGCCCGCCCGCTGGCGATCTACCAGGCCGACTATTATGCTGACCGGCCTGCGGCCACGCTGCGCGAAGTGGATGAGGGACGCGCCATCTACGTCGGCGTGCTGGCTGGCGCCGACTTTTATGGGCCATTGTTCGACTGGCTATTGCCCGTGGTTGGCGTCAGGCCGCTGCTGGATACCCCACCCGGCGTCGAGGCGGCGGCGCGGGTCGGCTCGGCGAGGCGGGTGCTCTTCCTGCTCAACCATAACGACGCACCGGCGACTGTGACACTTCCGACTCGTTATGCTGATGCCCTGACGGACGAGGCGGTGAACCAAGATCTACGGCTAGGCCCACGCGAAGTAAGGATTCTACGGGAGTAATGCTGTCCCCCATATGTCGGAGGTTGTGGTAGTCTTATGCCTAAGATCACTTTCATCGGTGCTGGCAGCACGGTCTTTGCCAAGAACTTGCTAGGAGACATCCTCAGTTTCCCCGAACTGGCCGAATCTACTATCAGTCTGCACGATATTGACGCGGAACGCCTGCACACGACAGAAATCGCGGCCCACAAGATCGCCCAGGCCACAGGCGCTCGTCCTACCATCAAAGTTGCGACCGACCGCCGGACAGCGCTAGATGGCGCGGACTACGCCATCAATATGATTCAGGTGGGGGGATACAAGCCAGCTACTGTGACTGACTTTGAGATCCCCAAGAAATACGGCCTACGTCAGACCATCGCGGACACGCTGGGCATTGGTGGCATTATGCGGGGCCTACGCACCATTCCCGTGTTGCTGGAGATGGCTCGCGATATGGAAGAATTGTGCCCCAATGTCCTCCACTTGAATTACGTCAACCCGATGGCCATCAACTGCTGGGCCCTCAGCCGAACCAGCGATATCAAGACCGTTGGCCTGTGCCACAGCGTACAACTCACAGCCGAGGAACTGGCCCTCGACATCGGCGTGCCCGTCGAGGAGATCAACTATCTATGCGCGGGCATCAACCATATGGCCTTCTACCTCAAGTTTGAGCGCAATGGTGAGGACCTCTACCCGCTAGTCCGCCAGGTGGTGGAGGAAGGCCGGGTACCGGAATGGAACCGCGTGCGCTACGAGATGTTCACCCACCTGGGCTATTTTGTTACTGAGTCCAGCGAGCACTTTGCTGAATACGCACCCTGGTTCATCAAGCGGGACCGTCCCGATCTGATTGAGCGTTTCAATATTCCACTGGATGAGTACATCTATCGCTGCGAAGCGCAAATCAAAGCCTGGGATTTTGCACAGGAGAAGCTAGAGAATCCCGATGCGCTTGCTAACAAATCTCTGCGTGAGGTGTTGAGTACTGTACCTTTGATGCCCACGGTAGCTGAGTACATCGTCCGCGTCTTTGAGGATATGGACAAGGTGACGCTGAGTGGCGAGTACGCCGCGCTGATGATTCACAGCGTGGAGACAGGTGAACCTCGCATAGTCTACGGCAATGTGCCCAACGAGGGCCTGATTGACAATCTGCCCCAGGATTGTATTGTGGAAGTCCCTTGCGTGGTGGACAAGAACGGCGTGCAATCTACCCGTATCGGTTCCTTGCCCCCACACCTGGCTGCGCTGATGCAGACCAACATCAACGTGCAAGCGCTGACGGTGGAAGCAGCCTTGACCGGCAAACGGGAGCACATCTACCACGCCGCGATGCTCGACCCTCACACCGCTGCCGAACTCGACCTGGATCAAATCTGGAACCTGGTGGATGACCTCATTGAGGCTCACGGTGATTGGTTACTGGCCTATGGGTGAGAGCTGTTGAGGAAGTAAACCCATGAAATTCCAACCCGCCGATCATCCTCACCGCCGCTACAACCCGCTGACGGGCGAATGGATGCTGGTGTCGCCTCATCGCACCAAGCGCCCCTGGCGAGGTCAGGTTGAAAAGCCTCCTCGAGAGGTCCGTCCCAAGTACGACCCAACCTGCTACCTTTGTCCGGGCAACGAGCGGGCTGGCGGTGCCCGCAATCCCGAGTACGAAAGCACCTACGTCTTTACCAACGACTTCTCCGCGCTCCTGCCCGACACGCCACAGGCGTCCATCGCTTCCCATCCCCTGCTGCGCGCGGAAAGCGGGCCGGGAGCCTGTCGCGTCATCTGCTTCTCCCGCCGCCACGACTTGACCCTGCCGGAGATGTCGCTTGAGGAAATCCGGAAGGTGGTGGACGTGTGGGCGGAGCAAGTCGAAGAACTGGGGCAACGCTATCACTGGGTGCAGGTGTTTGAGAACAAGGGGGCCATTATGGGCTGCTCCAACCCCCATCCTCACGGGCAGATTTGGGCGGGGAGCGCGTTGCCCAACGAGTCAGCCAAAGAGGAGCGCCAGCAGCGTGCTTATTCCGAGGAGCACGGCTTGCCCCTGCTGGTGGATTACGCCAACTTAGAAGCAACCCAGCGGGAGCGCGTGGTTGTCGAAAACGAGCACTGGTTGGCCGTTGTCCCGTACTGGGCGGTCTGGCCCTTTGAGACACTGCTTCTGCCTCACCGCCACGTGTTGCGCCTGCCCGATCTAAGCGGTGCCGAGCGGGACACCCTAGCGCAGATTCTCAAGCGGTTGCTGACCAGATATGACAACCTATTCGAGATCTCGTTCCCTTATTCGATGGGCTGGCACGGCGCGCCGACCGACGACAGCGACTACCCGCACTGGCAACTGCACGCCCACTTCTACCCGCCGCTGCTGCGCTCTGCCACCGTGAAGAAGTTTATGGTCGGCTACGAGATGCTGGCCGAGGCCCAGCGCGACCTGACGGCGGAGCAGGCTGCCGCGCGGCTGCGGTCGTTGCCAGAGACGCACTACAAAGAAGTTCAATCGCCTCTGCGCGGCTGATAGTCATCCCCGACTGGGGTGGCAAAGTGTCGGAACTGCTCGACCTGCGTCGCCAGCGCTAGTGGAGCAGCCATCCCTTGTTTACACTAAGCCCTGGCATGGAAGTGACGCTGCCCGCTACCAAGATGCGAGTCTTTTCCGCGCCCTCGTTCCCCGCCCGGCACGGTGATGTCATCCCATGGCCGCACTTCAACGACCTTAATCTGAACCGCGCACCCCAGCCAAGCGCCCGCATCGCTGCAAAACTCTTCTCGCCACCGCTCCTCTTCAGCAACGTTGGAAATGGCCACAGCCCGGGTCTTCGCCGCGACGTCGGATTTAGCGTGGGACCCAACGACGATGGCGAAGATCGGACAGCGCGCGGAGAACGAGTGGGTTGGCGTCAACTAACGGCTTCCCCATCCGGCTGCTGCGCCAGATCGTTCACGTCCTCCACGCTCTTGGGCAGACGGAGCACCACGCCGTGCCCCACGACTTCCCGCCACCGGGTGGCGGCCGTTTCTCCCGCCTCGTCGTAGTCGGGATGCTGATCATCGTCGTCCGTGTCTTCCTCACGGGAGCATTCTGAGCCGTTCGTCACCGATATACACCGTCTCCTGCGAGACGCGCAAGCGCCCTGGTGGATAGATTGTCGCGCCTTTCCACCGGGGCGCTTTGGCGTTCTGGCAGGACTATATCCACCAGGACTGGTTCCTCATCTCATCAGCAGTGACGCGGTTGAGCAAGTCCAGCAAGCGGCGGATCGTTTCGCGTACAGGGTGCTGTTTGGAGACGATGATGCCAGCGTGCGTCTTCCCCCCGGTCAGATACTCCTTGTGCAAAGCAACATAGTCAGAAGCGTTGAAAGTGAAAACGGTTCGTCCTTCGGCAGCGGCACAAGCCAGGTGTTCTACATCGGACCATCCGTAGTGGCCCAACTCGTGGACGCTGACGGCATCGAAACCCCGAGCACGCAGGGCAGGAGTGACGGTTTTGAAAACATCTTCGTCCAGATAGAGCCGGATGAACAAGGTGTCGCTTGTCTCTTCAGTCATCATCACCCGGCCGGTATGACGCGACCATCGGGCTCCATCTGCAATCCATAGCGAGACAGCAAGTTCCCAGGCTCAGCGGCAGCGATGTCGGCCTCGATCTCGGCTTGATGATCGTGGTAGTAACTTAATGCATCGAAGACCTGGGCAGCCGTCAGGTGGGGTAATCCGGCCAGGATTTCATCCACGCTGAAGCCCTGTTTATAGTAACCGACGATAGTCTGAACGGAGATGCGAGTACCTCGGATGGTCGGGCGCCCTCCGCATATCTCGGGGATGCGGACGACGTGCGGATGGGGGAGCTCTGTTCCCTCGTCTTCGAGAATCCCAAGACGAACCGTCTCGTGCTCAACCAGCGAAATGGGTTCCACTGGTTGTAGTACTCCATTCTTGTAGACCGCTTCAACAATTCTGGAGACCATATTCCACCTCATGGCAATTATACCCCAACACTCAAAGAGGGCAACCTGGCACCAACTGTGGGACTCCCACCATACCAACCGTCAAGTTTTCACTACAGACAGACAACGCGGTTTGTGGTAGAATATGTCAGACAGACCAGAGGCGGCTGCAGTTATTCGGATAGGCTCCGAACGCAGACCTGCCCGCGCAACGTGGAGGAGGAAAAAGCATGAGAACTCAATCTGTTGTCCTGGTGATCTTCAACGTCATTCTGGCATTGCTCGTGCCTCAGCAATTCCCGTTTTAGCATCGTTGCCACGTGATATGGCATAGTAGTGGCGACTTTAGTCGCTGGTTGCGCGGCCCAAACGACTAAAGTCGTTACTACGAACCCCATAACGGGAATTGCTGCTCGTGCCTGGAGAGACGTGGGCGCTGGATGCTCGGTTCCAGCGGACAGCCGCAGATGTATCGTCACCCACAATGACAAATGGGCAATACTGTCCTGCAGCACAGTTTCCAGCGGCTTGTTGGTTGCTTCGGCTACCTGACGAGCGAAGCGATGGAGTGGCTCAGGAAGTTCGAGAGTGATGGTTTGCATAGTCGTCATCTCTCCCACTGGGCGTGACACCTGCCGACATTGCTATCCTAGCACAAACTCACAGATTCACACAGATAAGACGCACCTGTGTGAGGGTGAACTCATGCAACAGCCTGGAGTAATCGACTACCAGGTTCTTGACAACACTCCCGATTCCACTATACTATGTTCAGGAAAATTGTCCCTGGTCTTGGGGCCCTGCTCCTGTCACTCCCTATCAAGGAGATGCCCCACCTGCTCATAAACAAAAGGAGGCATAACGATGGAAAAGCCCTGGCTGTCTCACTACGAAGAAGGAGTCCCGCCCGAGGTGGAGATACCGGATCACCCGGTCACTCAAAACCTCATCAGTACTGCCGAAAAGTATCCCAACAACACAGCAACGATTTTCGGCAACGTGGTCGAGCCTCTAGGCAACGCGCTCATGGACGCCAAGATGGATTACCGAAGGTTGCTTGACCTGACGTACCGCTTCGCCGCCGCGTTGCAACAGTTGGGGGTCAAGAAAGGAGACCGGGTGGCCATCCACCTCCCCAATTGCCCTCAATTCCCCATCGCCTACTACGCCACGCTGATGATCGGCGGCATCGTCGTCCCGTGCAATCCCCAGTACGTGGCCCGCGAGATGGCGCACCAGTTGAACGACTCCGGCGCTGAGACGATCATCACCCTCAGCCTGATGTACCCCATCACCAAGCAGATACGCGCCAAAACCTCCCTCAAGCAGGTCATCGTCACCAACATCAAGGAGTATTTCCCCAGCCTGCTCAAGTTCCTGTTCACTGTCGCCACAGAGAAGAAAGAGGGGCACTACCAGGACATCTCCGGCGACGCCAACACCTATTGGTTCCAGGACATTCTTGCCAGTGCACCAGCCAGGCCTACTCCGGTGGAGGTTGGCATGGAGGACGCTGCCGTGCTAATGTACACCGGCGGCACCACCGGTGTCTCCAAAGGGGCTCAGTTGACCCACCGGAACATTCAGGCCAACGCTGTCCAGACTCGGGCCTGGTTCCCCCGCCTGGTCGAGGGCCAGGAGACAGTTCTGACCTCACTGCCCCTGTACCACAGTTACGCTATGACCACGTGCATGAACCTGGGGATTCTGGCCGCTGAGGCACTCCTGCTGATTGCCAACCCCCGCGTGCTGATCCACATCCTGAAGTCCGTCAACAAACACGCTCCCACCCTCTATCCCGGCGTGCCGGCCCTGTACGTCTCCCTCGTCAACCACCCCGACATCAGCCAATACGACATCAGTTCCATCAAAGCCTGCATCAGTGGAGCCGCGCCTCTGCCGGTCGAGGTGCAGCAAAAGTTCCAGGAAATCACCGGCGGGCGGCTGGTGGAGGGGTATGGCCTCAGCGAGGCCACGCCGGTCACCCACGCCAATCCCATCTACGGTGAGAACCGCATTGGAACCATCGGGCTGCCCTTCCCCAGCACCGAGGCCAAGATTGTGGACACCGAAACCGGGACACGGGACCTGCCGCCAGGCGAGGTCGGCGAATTGGCTGTGCGTGGGCCACAGGTGATGAAGGGCTATTGGCAGATGCCCACGGAGACAGCCAACGTACTGCGCGAAGGCTGGCTCCACACTGGCGACATCGCCCGCATGGACGAGGACGGCTACTTCCAGATCGTGGACCGCAAGAAGGATATGATCCTGGGCGCAGGTGGGTACAACATTTACCCGCGCGAGATCGAGGAGGTGCTGTATGAGCACCCCAAGGTCAGAGAGTGCGCCGCGGTAGGTATCCCGGTCCCAGGGAGAGGTGAGCGGGTGAAAGCCTTTGTCGTCCTCAAGGAGGGCCAGACGGCCACCGAAGAGGAGATGATCGAGTTCTGTCGCGAGAACCTGGCGCGCTACAAGGTGCCCAAGTTCGTTGATTTCCGCGACGAACTGCCTATGACAATGGTGGGCAAAGTCCTGCGGCGCGTGCTACTCGAGGAGGAAAAGAAGAAACTGGCTGAGCAACAGCAGTGACGCTTACCTCCCCCTGCGTATAACAAAAAGGCGGAGCCTTTTGGCTCCGCCTTTGGTCGTGACACAGTCCCCGTCGGTCCTGTCAATCCTCTTCCGCCATCGCCTTCAGGAAGGTGACGAACTGACGCACGTCCCAGTGCTTTCTGTATTCGGCAACCTCCGCCTCTACCATATCACCCCTCACACCAGGGCCGGCGCAGGGGGCATGTCCAGAGTGGGCTTACGTCGCTCGGGAACTGGCCGGACGACTGGTCGTTTGACGCCAGACACAGTGGGCGGGCTCTCTGGGACCTCCGGGGCCTCCGGCTCTTCCTCAGAGATACCTTCGAACAAAGCAGTGAACTCCTCAGCATCCAACGTCTCGACATCTATCAGCCGCTGCGCAATCCGATCCAACTGCTCCCGATGGCGAGACAAAACGTCCCTGGCCCGCCCATAAGCCTCGTGGACAATCTTGCTCACCTCCGCATCAATCTTCTGTGCAACCGCTTCGCTGTAATCCCTCTGCTCACCGATCTCCTTGCCCAGGAAGACCAGTTCCTCTTTCTGACCAAAGGTCATCGGCCCTAACTTATCGCTCATCCCGTAGCGCATCACCATAGCGCGGGACAGTTCCGTCACTCGCTCCAGGTCATTGGCCGCACCTGTCGTCACATCTCCGAAGACCAACTCCTCGGCTGCCCGCCCACCCAACGCGAACGCCAGGTCATCCTCGAACTTGGCCTTGCTCAAGAGATGCCGATCCTCCTCCGGCAGCGCCATGGTGTACCCGAAGGTCATCCCTCGCGCTACAATGGAGACCTTGTGCACCGGGTCACACTTGGGCAACACGTGAGCCACAACTGCGTGCCCGGTCTCGTGGTAGGCTGTGATACGTTTCTCCTCGCTGGATATGAGGCGACTCTTACGCTCTGGCCCAGCGATCACGCGCTCAACCGCCTCCTCGCACTCGGCCATCTCAACGACTTTCTTGCCGCGGCGGGCGGCCAGGATCGCCGCTTCGTTGATCATGTTCTCAATGTCTGCCCCTACGAAGCCTGGGGTGGACCTGGCCAACGTTCCCAAGTCCACATCCTCGCCCAGAGGTTTACCGCGCGCATGCACCTTCAAGATCGCCTCACGCCCCTTGATGTCCGGTCGGTCAAGCACCACCCGCCGGTCAAAACGGCCAGGCCGCAGTAACGCGGGATCCAAGATGTCAGGACGATTCGTCGCCGCCATCACGATCACGTTCGTGTCGGTGTCGAAGCCATCCATCTCGACCAGAATCTGATTCAGCGTCTGCTCTCGCTCATCGTGGGAACCGCCCAGCCCCGCGCCTCTGTGACGCCCAACAGCGTCTATCTCGTCCAGAAAGATGATGCAAGGGCTGTGTCGTTTCGCCTGTTCAAACAGGTCGCGCACCCGGGAGGCCCCCACACCGACGAACATCTCCACAAACTCTGAGCCAGAGATGGAGAAGAAAGGCACTTCTGCCTCACCGCTGACCGCTTTGGCCAGAAGCGTCTTGCCCGTGCCCGGCACTCCCATCAACAGCACTCCCTTGGGAATACGCGCCCCCAGTTGGACAAACTTCTCCGGCTCCTTGAGAAACTCTACTATCTCGCGCAGTTCCTCCTGGGCCTCATCCACTCCCGCCACGTCGTCGAACGTGACCGTTGGCTGATCGCCGGTGTACATCCGGGCGCGACTCTTGCCAAAAGCAAGCGCCTGGCTGTTAGCGCCCTGGAACTGACGCAGCATCATGTACCCACCCACCAACATGGCCACAACCAGCAGAATCGAACCACCAGCGCTCAATAGAGTTGTCCAGTCAGGTGGCTGTGTCGGGTCGATCTCGACGGCCTTCAATTGCTCCTCGGTGACTCCCAGGGCCAGCAACTGCTCCACGACCGTGGACTCAGGTTCCTTGTGGGACACAATCTCGTCGCCATCTCTGAGTTTCACCAGCAGATCATCGCCCTCTATCCGAATGCTGGCGACCATCCCCTCCCGTACCTGTGCTGCGACCTCTGTCAACGGCGTCCGTGGTACATCCCGCGCCTGCTGGGAATAGAAGCTATACACCAGGAACACCACCGCAGTGAGTATGATCAAATAGATAAACGGACTTCCCCTCGACTTAGAACCCACGTCTTTCCTCCATTTTTTGCTACCGGACACTTTTGTCAAACGCTCGGATTTCTATCACAAATGGCACGAATTCGCGATATTCGTGTTCGGGAACTGTCCGGCAATGAATTCTCCACTTGAAGAGCGTACAGGAACAGACCTTCATTATTATACCACAATTATCCCATGTTGTCCTATTAAACACGCAAGAGTGCATTAGAAATACGCTAGAAAAATGTCCCCGCTAAGGTTGTATCTCAATCTCAACAATCAGTATGCTACCCGACTCTACCGTCGTGAAGCCCGGGTCTACAACGGGAAGTCGAGAGCCGGACTGTCCCTGGGGATACATCCCGGTGCGTAACTGGTACCGACCAGCATGCTGATCCGCCGGAATCGTGACCTGGTGCGGGTCTGCAATCTCCACACCCGGTGTCCACGCCGTAGTGGGGGTAATCGGCTCCACGTCCTGCTGCGCCACCAGGTGACCATCAGGACCGATGAGATGCACAAACACGACGTAATGTGGATCAATGGAGCGTAACGCCTGCCAGCGCAACGTGACCGCGATAACATCGCCCGACCTGAACATCTCCTGCCGCAACTCGGCACTCTTCAGCACAACCAAATCAGCCAGGTTGACCTCAAGCGGGATAGAGATGTCAACGCCACCACTCACAGTCAACGTCACCGTGTCACCAACGCGGATCGTCGTTCCGCGCTCAGGCTCCTGCGCTACCACCATCCCCCCCGGCTTCGTACTCCACACCTCCTCAATACTGACTTGCAAACCATCCGACTCAAGACCGTCTTGCACCATCTGCACCGGGTAACCCGCCACGCCGGGCATCGTCAGTTCCCGCCCCGGAACGCTCACGACGATGGAGACCTCGGCACCTACAGTCACCAGCGCATCGGGAGCCGGGCTCTGTTCGAGCACAATCCCCTCCTCGACGCCCGGCTCTTCTCGCTCCTCCAGCAACACGGAGAACCCCGCCTGTTCCAGTTTGCCTCGCGCCTCGTCTACCGGCTTCCCTACCATACCAGGAACAGGAACCAACTGCACCTCCGCCGTCAACGTAACCGGTGGCTGGGGCATGGGAGTAGGCGGCAAAGACGGCAGGGCGGAGTAGGATTGATAGACCAACCACCACAGCGGGATGAGCCCCACCACGGCAATGAAGGCAATCACTCCCAGCACCCAGGTCAGCCCATCAAGCGCCGCTCCCGACACAGGAGTAGATTCGACTTCGGCGGCATAACCTGGAGGAGGCGACGTGGATGGTGCGAGGCCTGGAGCCACGGGTTGCCATCCGGTCGCCTGCTCCCCACGCCTGCGGTATTCTTCGAGAATGTGGGCCAACTGGTCAGCGGTACGATAGCGCGCCGCGGGCTCTTTGGCCAGCACCTTGCGAATGATCCACTCCAGTTGAGGCGGGACTTGAGAATTACGGGCTGCCAGGGGCGGCGGTTCCTCGCGTATGTGCATCAGCGCCAGCGCCGTCGGCCTCTCTGCCTGGAAAGGCGGTGTCCCAGCCAACATCTCGTACATCATGATGCCGATGCTGTAGACATCTGATGCTGGGGACGGCGGTTCGCCCGCCGCCTGCTCGGGCGAAAAGTAGAGGGGGCTACCCCATATCGTCTCCGACTCGGTGAGGCCCGATTCGGAAAGTGCCCGCGCAATACCGAAATCGGTCACCTTAGCCTGACCATCTTGGGTCACCAGCACGTTCTGGGGCTTGATGTCGCAATGAATGACGCCCGCCTTGTGCGCATGCCCCACACCGGCGCAGACCTGGATCGCGATGTTCAGGGTTTCATCAATGCTCAAGCGACCTTTCTGCCGGACCAGCGTCTTCAGATCCTGTCCATCCACATATTCCATCACTATGTAGTGACGGTCGCCATCCTGGCCCACGTCATACACCGTAACGACGTTAGGATGATCGAGGTTAGCCACGGCCCTGGCCTCTCTCTGGAAGCGAGCCAGAAACGCCGGATCACTGGCAAATCCCTCTCGCAGCACCTTCACCGCTACCTGGCGATGGAGCAGCGTGTCCGCTCCCCTATACACAACAGCCATCCCGCCAGAACCGACTAATTCCAGCAGACGGTATCGATTGTTGAGCAGCATAGATTCCATCGTTTTACCTCACAGCCCGATCCAGTTATACCAGTGATATTGTACTCCAAATCAGCACCGTCGGCAAGAAATTGTCAAAGGGCCAAGACATGCTATAATCCCGACAGCATGAAGGTCCATCTGATCTACAACCCCACCGCCGGCCCCCGCGACGTCCGGTATGCCCTGAAGCACGTGCGCTCTGACCTCAGACGGCGTGGATGGTCAGTCGAGTTGCAAATGACCGAGAAACCGGGAGATGCGATTGCCCTGGCCAGCGCGGCGGCTCAGGCTGGCTGCGACATGGTGATAGTGGCCGGGGGAGACGGCACGATCAACGAAGCAGTCAACGGACTGGTGGGCACGCAGACAGCGCTGGGCGTATTGCCAGTCGGTACAGGCAACATGTGGGCCAAGCAACTGGGCATCTCCACCTACACGCTGACCAATCCTTTGCGCCTGCGCGAGGCAGCAGCCAGATTGGCTGAGGGAACCCTCCACCAGGTTGACGTCGGCCAGGTGAACAGTCACTATTTTCTGTGCTGGGCTGGCATCGGACTGGACGCCCAGGTGACCACCGAAATGGAACCGCGCCACCGACACACCAAGCGTCTGGGTGCACTGCCCTACGCTATCGCCGCCGTACTGGTGGCGCGCGACTTTCAGGGCGTGCGGACACGGGTCTCCATTGATGGTAACGTTGTGCGGGGCCGTACTCTGCTGGTTCTGGTGAGCAACATCCAGCAATACGCTGGCGTGCTTAACATCGCCCGTGAGGCAAGAATGGATGACGGGCTGCTCGACGTCTTCGTCTTCAAGGGGTTGGGATTCCAGTACGCCGTGCGCCATCTGCTGAAAATCGTCAGTCGGCGCCACCTGCAGGACCCCCAGATCGTGCGCCGGCAGGCACGCCACATCGAGGTGTGGACCGAGTGGGCGACTCCTGTGCAGGCAGATGGTGACCCCATCGGTACCACGCCGGTCAGGGTGAAAGTCGTGCCACTTGCGCTGCGGGTCCTCGTGCCACCCAGTGCCCCACCCGGCCTGTTCACCCCCACCATCCAAGGAGAGGGATAATAAAGCCGATCTTCTTCCTGCCAGCCAGCGTGACCTTGCTGAGAAGCCCGTAGCATGCTATAATCTGTCCCAACCTGGAGGAATATCATAATGGAAGTCTACTTCAGCATCGCCCAGATTATCATCAGTATCACATTGACTGTCGTTATCCTCTTTCAGATCAGAAGCAGTGGCCTGGGAGGGATGTTTGGCGGTACAGAAACCGCTGTATACAAAACGCGGCGAGGCGTAGAACGCACACTCTTCAACATCACGGTCGGCCTCGCCATAGCGTTTTTCATCATCACCATCCTCAACGTAATAGTCACCGGCTAATTCTGTGACCCCTCGACGACTCGTCGAAGGATCGCAGATGTGAGGGAGCCTACAGAACGTGCCCCGTCACATCCACTGGCAAATTCTCCTCATCATTCTCGGTGCCGTGCTGGTAGGCATCTTGTTGACCTACCTGGCCATCAACTATACCACCGTGCTTCGCCCCGGCCGGGGAGGAACCTATGTCGAAGGCATCGCCGGGTTCCCGCACTACCTGAATCCCTTGTTGAGCGGGTACAACGAGGTTGACCGCGACATCTGTGCCCTGCTATTCAGCGGACTGACACGCCTGAACGAGCGCGGAGAGGTGGAACCAGACCTGGCCCGTGGATGGGAAATCACCCTCGATGGCCTGACCTACACTTTCTACCTTCGCTCCAACGTCTATTGGCATGATGGCACCCCCCTCACCGCTGACGATGTAATCTTCACCATCGACCTGCTACAGGATCCCAATTTCCCCGGCCCGCCTGATCTGGGCTCCGCCCTCTGGCAGACAGTCACGGTCGAAAAAGTAGACCAGCGCATCGTGCGCTTCACGCTGGCCGAGTCGTACGCCCCGTTCCTCGATTACACTACGGTCAGTATTCTGCCCGCCCACCTGATGACCGGCATCATGGCTGCCGACCTGCCGGCTGTAGAATTTAACCTCAGCCCCGTCGGAAGCGGTCCTTTCCAACTGGAGGAGATTGAGGTCGAGACCGGGGCAATCACCGCCATCGTACTAAAACAGTTCTCGCGCTACTATGGAGCCCAGCCCTATCTGGATCGCATTCAATTTCGCTTCTACCCCAGCAACCAGACAACTTTCAACGCCTACGAAGCGGGAGAAGTGGATGGGGTTGCCAAAATAACGACAGCCGATCTACCGTGCGCCTATGCCTTCCCCAGCCTTAATCTCTTCTCCGCACAGACCGCCGAATATGGCCTTGTGTTTCTCAACCTGGGACGACCCGATGATTTACCCTTCTTCCAGGAACAGGAAGTGCGGCAGGCACTGCTGTATGCGCTCGACCGGCAGCAGATCATCGACGAAGTCCTGGCAGGGCAGGCATTGGTCGCCCACAGCCCCGTGATCCCCGGCACCTGGGCGTACAATGATGATATCCTTCACTACGAATACGACCCGGGCAGGGCCAACGGGCTACTGAACAATGCCGGGTGGGTCCAACGTACAGCAGACGGTGGCTTACGGAGCAAGGACGGGCACCGGTTGGCGTTCACGCTGCTCACATCGAGTGAGCCAGAACGAACAGGGGTAGCACAGATGCTCGCCGAGCAGTGGGCAACCATCGGGGTCACAGTCACGGTCGAGACCGCTTCGCCTCTGAAAGTGCGCGAGGCATTGGAGAACCGCAACTTTGAAGCAGTCCTCGTTCACCTGGCCCTGTCTGGCGATCCCGACCCCTACCCCTTCTGGCACGAAACACAGATAGAGAGCGGGCAGAACTACGCCGGGTTCGCTCATCGCCACTTCAGCGAGACCATAGAGCAGGCGCGGGTCATTGTCAACCGCGAAAGGCGCCAGGAATTATACCGCGAATTCCAGGAAATCTTCGCCCAGGAAGTACCCGCATTGCTACTCTACGTACCAGTTTACACCTACGGCGTAGACGAGCGCATTCACGACGTACAAGTTGGCCCCTTGATGCACCCATCCGACCGCTTCCGCGCCATCTCCAAGTGGTGGATCGTCCCTCACCGTGTCCTCGTAAGCGAGTCGGAGGCTGGTCGCCCTTGACAATATGGTCATTTAATGTAAAATGGTACCCACTCCGACGAGGAGTGAGCCGGGCCGAAGTGGCGGAACAGGCAGACGCGCTGCGTTCAGGGCGCAGTGGGCTTTATGCCCATGTGGGTTCAACTCCCACCTTCGGCACCTCCCCCCACTACCCCGAGGCTAAGTGTCTGCCTCGGGGTTCTTGCATCCCGGCATAGCGCGGCCTTCAGCCGCAACCAACGCAGGACAAGATGGCATCTTGTGCCACAGATTCTCGTGGGCAACGCAATCGTTGTAGGGTAATTCTATAGGAACGAGTCGGACTTGACGTTAGAAGAGAATCGAGGTATCATAAGAACAGTCTCGTCGCGTTCCACCGATGCCTTTGCATAGGAGGTACCGTACAGTGCTCCCCCAGCCTAATCGCAACCAACTCACCGCTGGCGTCGTTATCGTCATAGCCCTCGCAATAGTGGGCGGTCTTGTGTGGGGGTTCAGCCAGCAACTGGCACTCACGCGGCAGATGCGAGCGGAAGAACTGCGGCTGGAACAGGCAATTGTAGCCGAGCAGGCCCGCCACGACGACCTGAGTGCGCTGTTGGAGTACGTCAAATCTGACGAGTACGTGGAGTACTGGGCACGGAAAGAGGCAAAGATGGCCAAACCGGGCGAAGTGGCCGTCGTGCCACTCGGAAGCCCAGGGGAGGAAGCAACCGTTGACGCGCAGCCTGCACCGACCCCCACGCCCGAATCCAGGCCATTTTGGGTCGAACTGTGGGAACTAGTCTTCGGGCCGGCCGAGCGCCCTTGACGCAGTCAGCAAATCGTTGTATAATGCGGACGCATTGCGGGGTAGAGCAGAGGTAGCTCGTCGGGCTCATAACCCGGAGGTCCCAGGTTCGAATCCTGGCCCCGCTACCTTGAGAGCACCGTAGACCGCCAGGCTACGGTGTTTTTGTTGATCTGACGATCCTCCTCCCCCTCACTCGCGGAACACATGCCGTGCCTTCGGCCCGTAGTCCTGGGTAGAACCGGTGGTCTTGACGTAGGCGCTGGACCGCAGCGGCTCGTACCACCGGCTCCACCACCAGCGCACGTCCTGTCCTTCGGCGTGGCTCAGGACAGGCCCGTCAGGTGTGTCCAGGGGCAGGTTGGACAGCAGAAAGGGCTTGCCCTGAGCAGGGCCGAAGGAGCCTGCTCTGAGATGTTCTAAGTTTTGTCAAGTAGTTGAACCTTAAAATTCTCGAATAGGCGTTGACCTCTCTGCCAACTGGTCATAGGACGCACAAACCCCTCCCACGCCGAAACGGGGTTTCGAAAGTTGACAACGAGCCCAGTGTCACGTATAATGAAGACACCAGGCAGGGGAGAGTTGACTGAAGTATGAGGGAGCTACGGCTCGCCTCTTACCTCCTTCGGCGATTCTCCCTTTGCTTTTGCTTGCGCTCCATCCGCCGTTCAGCCCGCTCTTTGCGAGCCCGGCGATTGTTGCGCTTGCGCACCTCTTCGGGCACGGTGTAACGTTCGGCGATGATGGCCCTGGCCTGTTCTCGGGTGACCGGCGTTCCGTCCACGTCCCGCAGTTCGTAGGGGCGATCTTCCTCGAGGATCACGTAGACACGATCCAAGAGATGAGTGGCGCAGGCGCAGACCGCCTGGGTGTGATGCTTGCCCTTGTTCATCATCTGGTCGTGATAGATGACGGCGATTTGTGGGTCGTACTTGCGGCCGACGTCGGCGTCCAGAAACCCAAACTTCTTGACCAGGTCTGGCCCGGCCTGGGAGATGTGCAGCCCCTTGCTTTCGGCAGCGCCGCTCTGGCGGCTGTCAGGGATCATCCCGTGCCAACCACGGAAGTGGCGATTGTCGGGAAAGCGCCCTGCGCGACCGGTGAAGCTGGCAAAGACTGCTGCTCCACGCTCTCCTACGCCAAGCAGGGTTTCCAGATGACGGCTGGGATGCAACTGGCGATAGAGAGGGCGAACGGTGCCCCGCCACACGGCTTTCTCTCTTGCCTCCAGGTATGCCAACTGCTTCTGCTCACGAGAGACTTCTTCTCGCAAGAGGGCATAGTCTGGTGAAGCCGGACCGTACAGTTGGATCACCTCAGTGGCCAGTTTGACCAGGTAATCTACCCATTTCAGGCCGTCTTCCTGGTCAGAAAGGGCCTCGAAGGTGCCCCACACCTCCTCCGCACCAGCAGCTACCACGCGGGCCGGGTCATACCAAGTCTCTCGGAAGAGCCGAGTAGTTGGACTGTAGATGTTCTCGAAGATTCCTTCCAGTCCAGGCCAGGTGAAGCGGTCGGTGTCTCACAGCCGGTTCTTGATGGCCGTGATTCGTGTCTGCAACCGATCGAGTTCTTTGCACCCCCGCTGACAGGCAAGCTGGGTGTCGGACGGGATCCCCAGTCGGTACAGAGACTCCTCGTCCACGAAAGGCATCTTGGCCAACACACGAGCGGAGATGCGATCGCTGCTGCTACGACGACTGTAGAAGCGCCGCAGGTCGTGCGCCTTCTGGCCATTCACCATATAGAGGATGACACCCAGTTGATCGAGAGCCACGGACACCGGATACCAAGCCATCCCAGTTGGTTCCAGCACTGCCCGCAATGGGCAGTCGGGAGTTACCCCCTCCCGTGCCCGTGCAACCACTCTCTCGATGTCGTCCCATCGTGTGTGGAACGACAGTGTTGGTGGCACGAACTTCCCGTTTGCGTCCACCACGATCGCTTTGTGAGCTGCGGCGACGGCCAGGTCAATCCCCAAAGTGCGCATCTCAGAACTCCTTTCTTCTGTCTAGTGCACCACAACCAATACACGGAAAGGCGACGAGTGGCGTCAGTGCCCAGGTCCAGAGGCGTGCATAGCTTCTCCCAAGCTTGCTCTTGATTAGGGGCATCGCCCGCAGACAATCCCCAATGTTCCTAATCGGGCCTCCTGGGCGGGGAGGATGACAATCTCAGGGTAGAGGCAGCTTCAATAGCTCCTCATCTTGCTTTGATAGCCACTCCTGCCCTCCCAGGCGAAGTATACACCCATTTAGACGGAGAGTGCAATACTATTTGAGTTGTTAACTCATCTTTCGGTAACTTTATGTAAACTCCTGCAATTAACTCACGTGACGTGACACAGACGCATCTCTGTGGTACAGTTAGTGTGCAAACCGTACCACGGGAGGTGCGTATGAGCGACAAGAAGATTGAACGGGTAGACGGTATCCCACTGATCATCTACTGGTTGCTGAAAATGCGTGTTGCTGAGATCATTGACCGCGTCTTGCCCCATCCACATCCTAACCACCAGGGTTTGAGTTACGGACAGTTGGCTATCCTCTTCCTGACCTACGTTCTGTACCTGCGCAACCATCGTCTGTGCGCCGTGGAAGAGTGGATAGTAGACCACCGTCGACCGTCTGGGTGACTTGCTGTCGGCGCTGGGCGAGGACGAGGAACGGGGTTATGAATTGCAACGCGAGTTGGGCCAACACCTGATCCAGGCTTACGCTTTGCCAACGGAGATCGCCCGTTATGACACGACGACTTTCAGCGTCCACCATGTCCCTGGAGCAGATGGCACGGCGGCGCAAGGGTTGTTGGCGCGAGGGCACAGCAAGGATAAGCACCCGGAACTGCTGCAATTCAAGCAAAGCCTGGCTACCCTCGACCCTGCGGGTGTACCACTGCTGACCGAGACTATAGCGGGCCAGGTGGCTGACGACCCTTTGTACGTACCCGCTTGGCGGAAAATGGTGCAGACCATTGGCCATCCTCATTTTCTGTTCGTCGCGGACTGCAAGGCTGCGGCTCTGGGGACCCGGGCTGAGATAAGCCGTGGGGATGGGAACTACCTGTTCCCTCTGCCTATGACGGGAAAAGTACCGGAGACATTGCGTGATTTGGTGCTCGCCCCACCAGTCACCCCGGAACCGATCACCCTGGTGGACATCACCACGTCTGATGGGCAACCTAAAGTCGTAGGCAGCGGTTTCGAGGTGGAAAAGAAAATGACAGCTGCGCTGGATGACGGTACACAACACACATGGACGGAACGTTGGCTGGTCACCCGCAGCGATGCGTTGGCCAAGCGAAAGCAAAAAACCTGGCTGAATCGTTTGCAACGGGCTGAGACGGAACTGACCAGCCTGAAGGCCGAAAAGAAGGAAAGCACCGCAGCGTTGCTGGCTCGCGCTGAAGGCATCGTCAAACGCTGCAAAATGATGGACATTCTCACCGTGCAGGTTCACGAAACCATCACGCAGGAAAAACACTACATTGGCCCCGGTCGTCCTGGCCCTGGCCGCTCCTATGAACTGCGGGAGGTACGCCATCTGCGGGTGACCTTCGAGCACGATGAAGCCGCTCTGACTGAGGTCTTGACGCTGGCTGGTTGGCGGATTTACGTGACCAATGTGTCTGCGGAAACGCTCTCGCGGGATCAAGCGATCACCTACTACCGGGATGAGTGGTTGGTGGAACGTGGGTATCATCGCTTCAAACGGGGCAGCCTGCCCGCCTTGCCTTTGTGGGTCCGTTTGCAGGAGCGGACAAGGGGCTTGATGTTGTTGCTGCTGATTGCTTTGCAAGCTCTCACCCTGCTGGAGTTTGTCGCCCAACGCGAGTTGGCGAAACGCGGGGAAACGCTGGCCGGACTGGTACCCGGCAACCCCAAAATGAAGACCCCTCGCCCAAGCGCCGAGCGCCTGTTGGCCCGCTTCAAGAATCTGCACCTGACGATCGAGTGCACCGAGACTCACGTCGAGGGCACGAGCGTGGAACCCCTCACCCCTTTGCAACGGCGCATCCTGGATTTGATGAGCGTCCCCGAGACAATTTATGAAATTGCGTTTCGCACGCCGGTGTCTAATTACTGAACTTGTCATAATATTAGCGAAAGCCGAGATGAATGACGCTTTAAGTCAAATTGGCCCCCGATATGCTGAGAACCGTAGCGTAGATTGAGGAATCCCCGTATCTTGGGCTATGGAAGTTGTTTACCCCAATATGTAGAGCATGACCACTGCCACGAAGTTACTTGGGGCCTTACTGTACGATGTTTGTCACCATACCTATTATGTGCTTCTGTCCCGAACGGGAATTGCTGTAAATCTCCTTGTTCTTCATCCCGATGCCGGGCGAGGTGGCGTCGCAGACCATGTCCACCTGCTCCAGCAGGTCGTCCAGTGTCCCGGCGATGGGAATGCCAGCGTTCTCCATTGTTGGGATGCGCTCCGGCAGACTGCAATAGACCGGATACCCCCGGCCCGACTCGACCAAGGCGCGCACCGGCAAGGTAGGGGCCACATCGGCCACGCCGACCAGTTCTATATCTTTCTGCTTGGCGATGCCGTCGGCGATGCGCTCACCAATGGTGCCGAAACCTACTACTCCTACTTTTACCATGTCTAAACTCCTTCCCGTTTGCGTATCGCGTATCACGTCAGAGCGTCACGAAACTCCCCAGCAAGGAGATGGCGATATAGCTTATAACGCCGACCACCAGCGCTGCGCCCATGCCAACAAAGAAGGGTTTGATCCCCAGGCCCTTGAAGGTGCGGAAATCGGTGCTCAACCCGACACTGGCAAGGGCCACGACCAAAAAGTTCCCGGCCCAGGTCTTGATAAAGCTGTGGATGCCCTTCCAGGCCGCGCTGTTCCACAGCCCGTATGCGTTGCCGCCAGCGTTGATGCCCGCGTCACCGATGGAGCGAATCACGGCCATGGCCAGAAACCCCAGGACGAAGAGGGGCAGCAGCTTGAGGAAGCTGACCTTCTTGCCGGACGACTCGCTCTGTGTCTTGCGGGCGTAGTAGAGGGCCATGAGGGGAATGACGGCGGCCATGAACACGTTGCGCACCAGTTTGGTGACCGTGGCCACGTCGAGGGCCAGCGGTGCCGAAAATACGTCGGCGTACACCTTGGCCGAGCCGATTACCTGGGACGTGTCGTGGACCGACGTACCCAGGAAAAGTCCCGCCTTGAGCGCGTTACTGGCAAAGATCGCGTGACTGGCGTAGGGATAGACGAGGGTTGCCAGCAGACCAAAGATGGTGATCACGGCCACGGCGTAGGCCACTTCCTCGTCATCGGCATCAATAGCCGGGCCAGTGGCGACGATGGCCGAGACACCACAGATGGAGGTGCCGACGGCGATGAGGGTGCCTAGCCGCTCGGGCAGATTGAGCCACTTGTTGATGCGCGTGGTGAAAAACAACGCGCCGACAATGCAGATGATGACAATGGGCACACCATATACGCCCAACTCGAACACGGCAAAGATGGTCAGGCGAATGCCCAACATGATGATACCCAGGCGTAAGATCTTCTTCACCGCGAACTTGAAGCCGGGCTTGAGCACCTTGGGCATCGGGACGACGGCGCCGATGATCAAGCCCAGAAGAATGGCCAGCATCACCGCCGAAATCGGAGTTTTGTCAAATCCCAGCAACGTAACACCGATAAACTTGCTCAGCCAGATGCTCAGCCAGGCGAGCAAGACGGCTGCCGCCAAGCCCGGCAGCAGCGAGGGGACTTGATTAACCGTCACTCCCAACAGATTCTTTTCCCAGACACTCATCTTGCGTATGGGGTGTGTGGTAGTTGTACTACTCATCTACGATGTCCTCCTGTCATTTCAGTTTGTCAGTTTGTTACGCCCAAGCGGGCGCTTTCGCACCAGGCCCGTAGCAGGCCATCGCTGCCGCGGACGGCCTCAAGTGCGACGTCGCGATCTACCGCATCCTTTCCACCGGCTCGTGCCAGCGCCTGCTCTGAGCAAAGTCGAAGAGCCGGGGCCAGCACCGCCAGCCGGTGGTCAATCTCCAGCAAGAACTGCAGGTAGTGAACGGCCACGTGGCCGCCAGGCATCAGGCTCGCCAGGCCCGTGTTGTTTGCCAGCCGTACCGGTAGTTGTCGCTTCAGCCAACGCTTGAGGTATGCCCGGCGGGTAGCGATGGCCTCGGGCTGCCAGGCAAGCCGTCCGATATCGTCGAGCGGGAATACCTCTCGCTTTCCGCCTCTCGGCTCGACATGTAGAACACCCTCCTGACGATTCCATTTAAGTCGTACCCCCCAGAGTCTCACAAAGTCGTATCACTCGCCACTCGTCCCAGGTGAAAGGAAGCGCAAGTTGGAAGCAATCCAGATCGACCAAGGGACCCATTTCACCTACCAAGTTGGTGGTGCTGATTCCTCTCAGGGGCAATCGCTTTTTTCGCTCGCCGTCCGCCGAGCGAAAGGTCAGGTGCTTGTCTTCTGGGTCGAAGGTGACTTCCACGGACTCTCCGCTCCACAGCACTCCCAGGCCATAGGTTTGTTGCCCCAAGGAAGCGGTGCCAACCTTGCTGACTTGGCGGAACCACTGCCCCTTGGCCAGATAAGCGTAGATCCGCGACAGGTCCAGCAACTCCACTTCCCATTCCGGTCGATACAATCGCCGAGGCTCAAGAGCTTCAGGGTGGGCCAGCAGGGGAGGCAGATTTCCCAATGTGCTGCAAGGCAGTTGGTAGTTCAAGAAATGGCGACGTTGCTCAAGGTAAGCGTGCAATCGGTCCCATTCAATGAAGGTCTGTCCCTCCAGAGCTTGCCAGGCCCAGGTTTGGTGACTGCGTTCCACCGTTGCCTGGTCCGTCGGTCGGCCAGGTCGCCCAAAGGCCAGGTCAACACCCAAGGCCAGCAACCACAAGTGAAAGCGCGTGGGAAAAGGGGATTTGCAAGTATTGTCGTAGAAGACACTGTCGTGGTCGACGGCGATTCGGTCGGGCAATCCCCATTCGGTGAAAGACAGACGCAACACCAGTTG
Organism: uncultured Anaerolineales bacterium; assembly: GCA_964385635.1. GTDB lineage: Bacteria > Chloroflexota > Anaerolineae > B4-G1 > B4-G1 > CAYLPU01. The sequence continues at coordinate 4,163 of CAYLPU010000071.1, read as the reverse complement.
GTAATCCTCAGTCCGAGGACGGCGCGTGGCCCGTGTCTGGCCCACCACGCAGGGATAACTCCTGATCTTGGCCTTGCTGAACACGTCACACAGGTTGACCAAGGCAACAATGCCTATGTCGGGTACACGCTCCTGCCCCCGGCTATCCATCTCCCACTCCTCGTGAGGCACGCTGGCCACCTGCGATGTGGACTGAGGCAACTCGCTGTGCCGCTCATAGGGCCGCGGCAGATCTTGCTCCTTCAGAAAGCTCGCGATGCCCGACAGAGGAGGCAGCCGTTGCCCTTCGAAACGCTCGTCCGCCCCCAATTCGGCGCGCAAGGTCTTCGGCCCCCATCCGGATGAGCGACACGCCAGGCGTGCGGCGTTTCACGGAGCCGAACTGGATAGGAACTCAAAGCACCAGTGGCCGGGCGACCCATCTTCGAGGCCAATCCTTTGCGCCCGTCTCGCCGCGCTCGCCGTCGCCACTTCCGCACAGTCGGGATTGCCCATCCCACCTCGGAGGCGATCTGCGAGGCGGTATACCCCTGTCTAGACATCTGATCCATACGGGTTACTTGCCAGGCGACGCAGCATAATGCGAACCATTGCCGCATAGATCATCGCTTCGCTGGTTTCCGGCAGTTGTTCGTAGTCCTTGCTCAACCGCCGGTAGCGTCCCAGCCAAGCAAACGTCCGCTCGACCACCCAGCGGCGTGGGAGCACAACAAACCCGACCGTCTCCTCGGTACGTTCGATCACTTCGAAAACCCAGCCTGCCAGTTGCCAGACCCAATCGCTCATCGGTTGCCCACTGTAGCCACCATCCGCCCAAATCAGCGCCAAGCGGTCGAAGCCTTTCAGTACGGCTCGCTGGAGCAGCAGTTTGGCGCCAGCCCGCTCTTGGATACTCGCCTCGTGGACAACGGCCAGGAGCAAGCCCAGCACATCCACCATGATATGCCGTTTTCGCCCCTTGACCTTCTTGTTGCTGTCATACCCACGTTCTCCCTTCACCTCCGTGGTCTCGACGCTTTGGCTGTCGATAATCGCCGCGCTGGGTTCGATTTCACGACCCGCTTCCTGGCGCACGCTTTCACGCAGGGCATCATTCATAGTTTCCCAGACACTCTCCCTGCGCCAGGTGTTGAAGTAGCCATAGACCGTCTGCCAGGGAGGAAAGTCATGGGGCAACATACGCCAGGCACAACCACTTCGCAAGACGTAGTAAATGGCGTCGACGATTTCTCGCATGTTCACTCTGCGGATACGGCCTCCTCTTTTGGCTGGCGGAATGAGTGGTTCCAGGATAAGCCACTCGGCATCGGACAAATCACTGGGGTATGGCTTCCTGCTCATGCCCCCCATTATGCCAGAAAGGGGCCGGATGTGTAGCCTTTACATAACTTCTAAAACACCCTCATAGACGTGGGCGGTGGTGTCGGTGTTGGCCCAGTAGCCGCTGACAAAGAGTGGTCCTTCGGACCGCTGGAGAAGGGTGTGGCGCAGGTTGATCCACATATCGCTGAAACCGACGTGGCCCCGCACGCTCGCCATCCCGCGCAGGAAGATGCGGGAGAGGCCACCTCCGATGTTAGGGCAGGTGGGTGTGGGCGACGGTCTGTACCCCGCCATCGGTCAACTGCTGCGCCAGGCTGGGCACGGTGACAAACTCCTCCGTCACCCAGCCCCAACCCAGCAGTTCCTCAGGCTGCCTGTGGGCGACGGGGGCGAGCCCGATCATATTGGCAAGCAGGCCCTGTTGGGAGAGCAGCAGTTTGGTGCCAACGAAGCCGTGGCCGCCGGGCGTGCGCCCGGTCCAGAGCGTGGTCAGCGCGGCGACGGTGGTGGAGGGGAAGACAGAGGTGAGAGGGACGAGCCGGCCTGCCTGGGCCAGGCGGCGGAGGACGGAGTCCTCCTCGGCCAATATGCGCTGGAGGTGCAGGTAGCCCACCGCGTCGAGTATGACGATCACGACGCAGCGCACGCCCATGGCCAGGTCGGCCCAGAGATGGGTGGGGAGCGGCGGCGCGGCGTCGGCCAGTTCCACGCCCAACAACCCAGCGATGGTGGCGGGGAGATTGGCGATGGAGTAGCCGCCGTAGTGGGGCAGGATTAACTCCTCCGGCAGATGTTCCTCCAGGCCGGGGAGCCGGTGGTGGCGAATGGTATGTTCGATCTGCGTAGCAAGGTTCATTAGAATGACTGATGTTCTGTCCGGGAAATGATCTCGTCCTGCAGCACTTTGCCGAGATCGCAGAAATAGTCGCTGTAGCCCGCCACGCGCACGATGAGGTTCCGGTACTGCTCAGGGTTCTCTTGCGCGGCGCGCAGCGTGGCAGCGTCTACGACGTTAAATTGGATGTGGTGGCCGTCCAGCCTGAAATAGGTTCGTATCAGTTGAACGAACTTGTCCAGGTCATCATCGCTCTCGAGCAACTGGGGCGCGAATTTCTGGTTGAGCAGTGTGCCGCCGGTGCGGACGTGGTCCATCTTGGCCACCGATTTGATGACCGCCGTCGGGCCATGCCGGTCCGCTCCCTGCACAGGTGATATGCCTTCAGAGAGGGGGGTCTCTGCCATTCGCCCATCGGGCGTGGCCCCGATGACCGATCCAAAGTATACGTGAACCGTGGTCGGCAGCAGGTTGATATGGTACGTCCCTCCCTTGGTGTTCTTGCGGCCATCTATGGCCTCGAAATAGGCTTCGAACAGGGCTACCATCACGTCGTCAGCGTAGTCGTCGTCGTTGCCGTATTTGGGCGTTCTGTTCAACAGCGTCTGGCGCACCCTCTCGTGGCTTGCGAAGTTGTCTCTCAGGGCTTCCAGCAGCGCTTCCATAGTCAGAGTCCTCTTGTCGAAGATGTGACATTTCACAGCGGTCATAGCGTCGGTGAGTGTGCCCAGGCCCACCCCCTGAATGTACGTGGTGTTGTACCGCGCGCCGCCATCGTGGTAGTCTTTGCCTGTGGCAATGCAATCGTTGATCAGCAGGGACAAAAACGGCGCAGGTATATACTGGACGTACAGCCTTTCGATGACGTTGTTCCCCCGCACCTTGATGTCCACAAAGTGGTTCAATTGCCTTTCGTAAGCCTCAAACAGCGCCTCAAAGGTCTCAAATTGCGCAGGGTCTCCCGTCTCCAGGCCGATTCTCTGGCCCGTCCGGGGGTCAACGCCATTGTTCAGCGTGATCTCGAACACCTTGGGCATGTTGAAGTAGCCCGACAGGTTGTAGTTCTCCTTTCCAAACGCGCCGACCTCCACACAACCGCTTGAGCCGCCATTTCGCGCATCGGCGATGGATTTGCCCTGCCGGACCAGTTCCTGGACGATCAGGTCGGTGTTGAATACCGAGGGCTGGCCAAAGCCGGTGCGAATGATGCGGGTCGCTCTCTTGACGAATCTGTCGGGGCTCTTCTTGCTGACTTGAATGGAGGAACTGGGCTGCAACAGTTGCATCTCCTCTATCACGTCCAGGAGCAGGTAAGTGACCTCATTGACGGCGTCGGAACCGTCCTCTTGCAGCCCTCCCGTGTTGATCTGGGCAAAATCCGTGTACGTACTGCTCTCTGCTGCGGTGACCCCGACCTTGGGTGGCGCCGGCTGGTTGTTGAATTTGATCCAGAAGCATTGCAGTAGCTCTTCGGCCTGCTCGCGGGTGAGTGTTCCCTCTTCCAATCCCTTTTTGTAGAAGGGGTACAAATGCTGATCCAGCCGGCCCGGATTGAAGGCGTCCCAGGGGTTCAGTTCTGTGGTCACGCCGAGGTGGACGAACCAGTAGTACTGCAACGCCTCCCATAGGTCCTGGGGGGTGTGGACCGGCACGCGCGAACAGACCTCGGCGATGTGTTCCAGTTCCCTCTTTCTCCGAGGATCCGTCTCCTGCTGTGCTAACTCCTGGGCTTTTTCCGTGTGCCGTCCCGCAAAACGGATCAGCGCGTCGGCGCAGATACGCATGGCCTTGAGTTGCTCTTGTTTGTTATAGGCTTCTGGATCGTTCAGGTAATCCAGGTTTTGCAGGCTTTGCTGTATGTCTCGCTTGAAATCGAGGAACCCTCTACGGTAGATTTTATCATCCAGGACGGTGTGACCGGGAGATCGTTGCTCCATGAACTCGGTAAAAACACCGGCCTCGTATGCGGCCTTCCATTCCTCTGTCATCTCCTGAAAGATAAGTT
>CAYLPU010000070.1:16991-26862 GCA_964385635.1 uncultured Anaerolineales bacterium | reverse complement strand
CAACCTCCAGCCAACTGCTCAAGGAACAGGTGCGCTCCATCCTCGATGCGCTTGGCGAACGGGAGCGCGAGGTGTTGGAAATGCGTTTCGGGCTTAAGGATGGGGAAAGCCACACGCTGGAAGAGGTCGGGCGTGCCTTCGGTGTCACACGAGAGCGTGTGCGGCAGATCGAATCCAAGGCGCTCCGGAAGTTGCGCCACCCCGGCCGCAGCCGCAAACTGCGTGATTTCCTGCGTTAGATTTTCCACGTTAGAACGAATGGACGAAGCCCCCCGGCGAAAAGCCAGGGGGCTTTTCCAAAACCTGTGTCGCTCACGGCCGTACAGGTGGCAACGCGGTGAGCACTGCGTCATCGAAAAAGGCGGCGTGGTAGGTTTGCGCGAACTGCGTCTCAGCGAACATGCAGACTGTCACCTGGCCTGCCTGGCCCGCGACTACCTCCGGTGATGTAAGTTTGATCACTCCATCATTCTGATTGACGATTGGCTCGGCTCCCCATCGCGCCGCTTCGCACCCCTCCCCGCCATCTGAGTCCACCCCTGCCTTTAGGATATAGCCTCCCGCTGTCTCCTTGACAAATCCCATCGCACGCACCTGGAACTGCACGCGGCTACCTGGCTCCACTTCCACCGTCTGAAACACCCAGGCCCGCAGTTTGACCCAGGGAACGGTGTCAATCTGGAGCGTTGGCCCATTGATCCACTGGTGCGGGTCATCGGCCTGGTGGAAGCGCGGGGCAGCGTAGGAGGTGGCAGGATCGAATTCCTCGCCCGGAGCCCAGTTTACGAATCCTCCTATCTGCCAGCCGGGGACGAAGTTCTCGCTGATGCCCTCAAACGCGGGGTTTTCGAGCAGCACGGGAGCAGGTGTGGGCGGCAGCGTGGGGGTAGGAGTCGGCCAGGTGGTGGGTGTCTGAGTAGACGTGCCGGTGGGTCTGGGGGTATGGGTGGACTGGGGAGTAGGACTGGAGGTAAGTGTCCAGGTGGGTGGAGGTGTGGCGGTGGGCTGGGCCGGCGCCACCGTGGTCGGGACGGTTGTGGGGGCCGATGCCAGGCGTGTTGTGGAACGGACAACCACGATCGCCATCGCCCCCAGAACGATCACGTCGGCCAGCGCCAGGGCTGCCACGATGAGCCATTTGTTTCGGGACATGTGTGTTCTACTGCTTGGCCTTCTTCAGTTCCTCCACGGCTGCCCGCACCACCTTGCCTTCGGCCAGATCACCCAGCTTCTCCAGCGCATCCTTACCGCCCTGCAACATGCCGATGATGGAGTGCATTGGGCCAGGGCCGGCTCCAACCACCAGGCCGGTGATGAGCATGTCAAGAATCCGGGGCGACGGAATGCCGATGGTGTGGAGCATGCCCATGTCGCCCAAGACAGCAACCTCCAGGCCCACGAGGAGCCCGACCCAAATGCTCAGGGCACGCTTCCAGGCCACGTACTCAGGAGCCTTCACCCAGCCTAATAACCGACTCTCGGCCTTGGCCAATCTCTGTTCAGCCCTGTCGAGCAGTTGCAGCGATGCTTCATCCGCTACGATGCCGGTCTGCTTGGCAGCCTCTTCGGCTGCCTTGTAGGCTTCCCATAGTTCTTTCTCTATCCAGTCTATCGGTTCCCGAATCCCCGTCACGACCTCTGACACTGTTCGTATCGACTGCTCATACCAGTTGAAGACGGTCTCAAGCAAGCGCTCGATGGCCACCGCTACCGCAACCAAGGGAGCCAGAACCGAAGCGATCTCACCAACCTCCTTCGGCAGAGGCGGAATGGTGACCAGCCAGAGCAACCCTCCCTCCTCTGGCAGTGCCCTTAAGATCGCGGTGACAAGGGCAGCCGCCACCAGTATGCCGAGGAGAAGCCACAGGTTCAGTCGCCATTTCTTCCTCTTTAATCCCTGCTCCAGCACCTTCCTTTCTTCTGCAGCCTGTTCTTCTGTCTTGTCTCCGACTCTCACGAGCTCGTCGAGTTCTCGCAACTCCTTTTGGGCCTTGTACAGCCGTGATGTCCGTGGCGTTGAGGAACTGGGTACAGCCATCTTTTTTGCTCCTTTCAGGATAGTTTGCCTCGTTGTGTCTACTCGACCCCAAACTCCGACTATGTTGGCTTCAGGCGATCATGCACGCTCCTCCTTGTCTTACTTTGTAGGCTCGTATAGAATTGCCCTACAACATTTGCGTTGTCCGTGAGAATCTGTGGGACAAGATGCCATCTTGTCCTACGTTGGTTGCGGCTGGAGACCGCGTTATGCTCTACACCTCGATGTAGTCGCCCAGGTTCGCCGCCACTGTCCTGCCGGTGTCCACCGCTTCAAGTCCAGCGACAGACTCTGGCGTCACCGGTTCTACGAATGTCTTGCGTCCGGTCCTCCAGTCCACGTTGAAGATGGCGGCGTAGTAGCGAGCCATCTGCGGGTAGCGAAGAAGAAGGCCCGCTTCCCGGTTCTTCGCAACAGCAAAGTCAGACCAGTTCTGAGAGCTCACCAGGACCGCCTGCCTGTCCACGATGATCAGTTTGTTGTGGCAGTGGACGAGATACCTGCGGTTCAAGAAGCGGACGTTGGTGCCGAGCGTAAGCCCGAACTCCTCCAGTACCTTAATTGACCTGGTCTCCTTATCGGAGCGTGGTTTGTATGGCCAGGCCACGATGATCCGCACATCCAGATCGAGGTTCTTGTCCATCGCGGCACGGATCGCCGACAGGAGCTTTCGGATTTCCGGTTGGTACCCACGTATGTACTGCTGCTCGATGTAAATGGACCTGGTTGCTGAGGCGAGGAAATCCGGGACAATCTCCATATAGTTGTCGGGCGAAAGCACCGGTATTACCTTGATGCTTTCCTGCGGCCTGAAGAGCCTGCTCGGAAAGAGTCTCGGGGGTTGCTTCGGTGGCCTGGCCGCCTCCAGGAACACCTCCATAGGTTCGACTATCTCCTCTTGGATCATTTCGACGTCCAGAGCATCGCTCTCCAGCTTCATGTCGCTCCGTATGATCTTGGTGAAGAATGTGGCTAGCGGTTCTGATTTGATAGCGACACCCATGTCCCGGTTGCCCGGAGCGAAGCCATAGGGGTCATTGGGGTCGCCGCCATCCTTTTCGTTCTTGGGGATGCTGGCGTCTGAGTAGTTCCCGCTCTGGACGAGCGTCCAGGTTCCGTCTATGACGATCACCTTTTCGTGGCACGACGGGAAGTACCGGGCGTGGCTGCTTGCACAGGAAGGGGCCGGCACTCCCTCAATACCTTGCTGCAGGAGTTCGTCCCACAACTCAGGTTCGCCCTTCCGGTTGTCCAGGTCGAGCATCACGGACACCTTCACCCCCCGGTTAATTGCCGCGATGAGCGTGTCTCTCATGTGGTCCGCCGTGAAGTCGTAGATCCCGACGAGAATCGACTCCGTCGCTCCGTCCATGAGCCTCTTCGTCACTGCATACGTGGATTCGGGCGACGCGTACGCGATGAAGTCCCCGGTGAGTTCGAACGTTGGCACATCGATCTTCTCGTATTCCTGAAGTCGGCACTGACGCGGTACCAACTCGAGTAAGAAGTCGACATCGGACACCCCTGTATTATTGGTTTCCATTCTCGCCCCCCTTGGTCTCTATCCTATCTAGTCTAGCCGAAGTTGACTTTTGCCTTCTTGAGCAGTGGATCGCCGGTGAGTTGCCACAGGGCTACCGCGTAGTTACCCTTGAGGTAGCGACCTCCAAAGTGGAGCCCGGTGACCAGGTTGGTCTCCAGATCGATGACGCACGAGCCGGAGTTGCCGCCAAGCGTTGAGCAGTCGTGCTTGAAGGCACGCTTTCGCTCCAAGAACTCCATGATCTCGCCGGGCTGGAGGCGCTTGACGTCGAAGATGTTCGAGAAGATTTTCCGCATGATCGGAGGATCGTTTCGGCGTCCATCCCAGGCCGGATACCCCACAGTATACACCTGGCCGCCTGGTTCTGTGCTGGGGGCCTCGAAAGCAACGGTAAGCGGCTCAGGTGATGGTAAGCCTCGACTGGACTTGCGCTCTACCCTGAATAGCGCGAGATCCAGTGTGTCGTGGACGCCAATCACGTCTGTGATGGCAAACTCCGCCGAGTTAACCGCGCCGAATTCCTCGACGTAATCAATGCGTGCCGTCATCTCGGGTTCAAATGCCCATTGTCCATACTCTTCTACATGGCAGAATATCTTCGCCACGTGCCGGTTGGTCATGATCACGTCTTCAGCCACGAGGAATCCGGTACCGATCCACTCGTAGGAAGGATGGCCGGTCAGCTCGATTCGGCCGACGCTCTGGAACGCTTTCTCTATGTTGTCTCGCACCTCTTCCAGGATCTGCCACTTAATGGGAGGCGGGAAGAAGCGGCCATCTTGAATGAGGATCGCGGGCCGGCCCTCGATCAGGACGATCGCCTCCAAGCCGATGGCTTCCTCTGGGTCTAAGTCGGCCTCCTCACCCTCAGTGCGGATTCTGTTTATGGCGCGCGTGCCCGCCTCCACCCATCGCTCGCGCGTTGTGTCGAGGGTGGTCTCAATCTCGGGTAACTCCACTACGTCCGCTGCGTCTCCAAACCCGACTATTGCCCGTTCCCGCAACCCGCGATCTTCGGCCGGAAAAGCGCGAGAGATAGTTGCCCTAGCCTCTCTCTCCAGTTGTTCTGCCAGTGCGTCGAGATCGGGCAATTGGCGGATCAGTTCCTTTGGCGCCTTCATGATTTTCCTCCTTAACTCGGATACGTGTTCTCGCCAGGTAGTCCCGAGATAGCAGCGTGGGCAGTGAGGCGGGCTACTTACTTCCTGGCGCGCTTGGGGTGCAGTTTTCTGACCTGAGATTCGTCCACATCAATCGATATATCCACTGCGGTAGAATCACCTCCCTTCTCGGCGTCCTTTTCTCTGATCGTCTTGACTTTGACAAGTTTCTCACTCGCGGCGACGTCCCTCTCTCCTTCGTCATAGAGATCAAACCAGGGCAGTCCATACATTGTGTAGGTCTGGGCACTGACGGGCGTCGGCGGTGCTTCAAGGCCGGTCAGATCCCTGTACTGCTCGCTGTTCACGATGTGGACGAACACAGCGCCGTAGTTCTCAGGGTCCCAGGTGTCGATGCCGTATGGGTCGGGATAGATCTTCTGCTTCATCTTCCCGCCGGCTCCGAGTCCCATCTCTGCTTTTGGCACCGCTTCCTCTACAAACAACGCTTCCGTCTCCCAGTCAGGCTCTGGTGGAGGCCGATCGGGAAACTTGCCCGGCTTAGGCTCGTAGACCAGAATCTGAATCCCGCCGGACTCCTCCCTCCCGGTCAACTGGCTTTCCACTGTGTATCCCATCCCCAGGGGCATGGCTACAAACTGGCGAATGAAGCCATCACCCGCATTAATGCCATCGAGCCATGGCTGGTCTGGGCAGACGATGTAGTCCTGTGGGTCGTCGTTCAGTTCGTCGTCCCAAGCCCTGCCCGAAACCGCGTTGATCCTGCCGATCCCAATCTTAACCGCGTTAGGCTTCCAGTACGCCGCGTTGAAAGCAAGCCACAATGCCTCCCGCTGATACATAGGGATGAACACGCCGCTGTGCTCCTTCCACGCAACCGGGATACGATCTGAGTAGTCTTCCACACGGTGAACCGGGAACGTTTCCAATCCTGGAGGAAGCGGGTAGATCCTCCCATCGTCAGGGATGCGCAATGTGCGTTGAAACGAGACGGAGAACCGCTCTCCGATGTGCACGCTTTCGTGATCTACGGTCACTATCAGCATGGCGACCTCTCCAGGTAGTTGAAGGTGTTTCAGAACACACTACTTATCCGGATTCTCAGGTTCCTCAGCCTGGCCCTGGCCATTCCCCTCTAACCTGGAGAACGCTCCTTGCACCAGCCCCGAGAGTTTTTGCGATGCATTGGCCACCGGGTCGATGCCGAGGCTCACGCCCACACCCCAACCGAAGACGCCCAGATACTCTTCGAACGAGCCAAAAGTGAGACCGAAGACTCGCTTGGCCGCCATCCCGCCAACCAGAGCCAGCAGTAGGGCTGCCAGCCGGCGATTGAAGGTATGGCGTCGCTTATCCTGGTAGATCATCACTATGGCAGAGGGCTTGATGGGAAACAAGTGTTCAGGACTGCCGAGATCTACTTCGTGTTTCTTGACTACTGCCTTCACTGTCCAAGCCCCCGCCTCGTGGAACATAACTGTCGTGTGGGTTCCCTCCTTGCTGAAGTGATAAGTGGCGGCGGCATTTGATAGAAGGGTCGCGCTCCAACTGCACTCCACTTCCGCAGGTAACATCTCCATCTTGCCGCTCTCGTCCTCGCGTACAAGTTCAAGCGGGATGGTCTCTTCGGCATGGTATCGGACGTTCGGGAGGGGTAGCCGGATCTTGAAGAAGGATGGCTTGATCTCGAAGGGGAGCGGCGGGGGCCCAGGTTCGCTGGGTTCCTCCACATCCTTAAGAATCGTTGCCTGCACTGTCCGGCGCCCCTCTGCATAGAACGTGGCTTTCGTACTGATTCCATCTTCTGGCTTGAACTTTACATCGTTAGCCTTAGAATCATCAGGGCGGGTCGCTCTCCATTTACACGTTACCCCCTCGGGCAGATCCTTCCTCTCACCACTCTCGTCTAGTAGTACAACTTCGAGCTGGACAGTGTCTCCAGTGAGGTATTGGTCACTCGCGACGACCGGCTGAATCTCATAATGCTCCCCACGCAGTGCCAGTGCTTCCTCTCTTGGCGCCGGCTCTGGCTTCGACAGTTCCCACAGTTTTACGAAGGGTGGTACCATTTTCCCCACTGCCCGAAGCTGATACTCCGCTTCCTTGAACTTCAACCATGCCTCGCCGTAGATGCCTTTTTTGCATAGATCATCAGTCTCATTCAGCAGCGCTTGGATGGTCTTCTTTTTCTCTTCAATGGCCTTCTTCTTCTCCGCGTCCTGCTCGTCAGTACTTACCTCGTCAACCTGCTTACGAAGCCCGAGAATGCCACCGGGCAGCACGTCTCTGATCAACTTACCTACGAGAATGGTAGCGCCTTGCAGATCCCCCTCACGTAGCGTGCGCTCAGCACCCTCAATCCATTTGCCCCCGATGCTCTCAAGAAGTTCTGTTCCGGCCTCACTTGCCTCGGCCAGCAGTACATCACGCCAGGAAGCGACCGCCTCGCTCAGGCGTTGGTACTTTGTCAGCCGTTCTCTGACTCTCTTCACAGTGAGGTCCGCATCCGCGGCTCCCCACTCGGGTGCCTCATCAAGCAACTTAAGCGCGCCATCCAGTTCGTACCGCACGTCTGCGTATATTGGATTGATCGAGACCACCCCGCCGTCTCGCTTGAGGTACAGGTAGCGGTCACGGAACATGTAATCATCCCATTCTTGCCATACTATCTCGATGTCTCTTTGCTTCTCCAGTCGCTGGCTGGCGATTTCCTGCTGGTACTTTACATAACCGCCTAAAATCACGCCCAACATAATCACCAGGACTGGCCAGAGGATGAAGTCGTGCACGGTGACCTGGATGGGCACCTCCAACACGCCGTCCGCGATGTCTGGCGACTGGATCAGGACGCGCCCCTGGTAGACGCCCGGCTGCGAGAGATGCTGGATGCCAGTGACCGGCACAGTCAGTACGTGTCCCGCCGTGATCACTCCCTCGTACTGACCAATGTTTATCTTTCCCGTATCGCCGACCTCGCTGGTAACCTCTCCACCTACCACGGTGATGTCCCGCACCGGTCCGCGCCCTTCGGCTTCCCAGATGATCAGGGTACGCTCTCCAACCTGCTGAGCCTGGGTCAGGCTGAATAGGATGGCCAGCACTAATATGGCGAACGGTCCAGCCAGGCCAACGGTCACTATCAAGCCAGCGATATCCAACCTGCGTCCAGTCAATTCGAATTCGTTCCCGAACAGTTTCTGTGCTGCCCATTTCACCGCCCACGTCAGCCATTGCCACTGCGCAGGCAGCCGTGACTCGTCCTTAGCCGACTTGTGTCCCACGAGAGCCCAGGCCGTGTATCCCACCAGCGCGGCCAGTCCGACGCCGAGAAGCAGCGCACCAACCATTATTGGCCACCAGTTCCCTACCACGCTGGTCGAGCCAGGTAACCAGCGCACGCCGCTGAATTGCAGCGCCGTACTAAACGTCAGCGAGTTTTCGATAGAGGGCGAAATACTGGGCGTCCTTCCCAACTCGGCGACCTCAAGTCGATAGGCCCCACGGGCGCGATCCTCCGGTATGACCAGCGTGAGGGGCGCTGTGATAGGCGCAGCGTTCGACGCGCGCAATCGGAGCACGCCCTTGTAAGTCCCCGGCGCTGGCAGTTGCGTGGCGGCGAAGGTGAAGTTGAGCGTCAACGAAACCACCCTATCTTGCTCCAGAGTGTCTGGCGATTGTATGCTGAGGAAATCCACAGTACGGAAGGTTCCCGTTACACCGTCCTCCGCTCTCAGTGTGATCAACTCTACCTGGATGTCCGTAGCATCTTCACGACGGGCCACAGCCCAGACTGTACCCTCGGTGTGCTCTGCGTCAACTTCGTAGACGAACTCATCCTGTGCCCATTCCAGTTCGGCGGGCCAGGGAGATACCGGGGCGCGGTCCGGTATGACCAGCGTGAAGGGCGCTGTGATGGGCACAGCGTTCGACGCGCGCAATCGGAGCGTGCCCTTATAAGCCCCCGGCGCTGGCAGTTGCGTGGCGGCGAAGGTGAAGTTGAGCGCCAGTGGGGTCACATCGCCTTGCTTCAGAGTGTCTGGCGATTGTATGCTGAGGAAATCCACAGTACGGAAGGTTTTCGTCACACCGTCCCCCGCTCTCAGCGTGGTCAACTCTACCTGGATGTCTGTAGCATCTTCACGACGGGCCACAGCCCAGACTACACCCTCGGTGTGCTCTGCGTCAACTTCGTAGATGAATTCATCCTGCGCCCACTCTAGTTCGGCGGGCCAGGGAGATACCAGCAGCACAAACTGCTCAGTTACTGGCTCTACGTCCACGTCCGTAACGGAAAAGCTCAACGTGCCAGTATATGTCCCTTCCGGCAGCCATCCTTCAACGAGAGAAAGTGAGAACGTCTCTGTCTCGTCCCCCGCCGCGGGTTGGCTTCCTGGCGAAAGGCCCAACGTGGCCGGTGCTGGTCCTCCGGTGTCTGCAGTAACATTCAGGAGCTCGGCCACGATGGTGACCGGTGAGGTCAGCGGGTTGTGCACGTACAGGAGGTATTGCCATCTCTGGTCCGACATCAGCGCATAGTGGACTAGCGGCGAGGACAGTGCCTCGCCGTCGGGTCCGACGAGTCGCAGCGTGTGTGTAAGACCGGCCGTGGGTGTTACGTTTACTGTGGGTGTTATGCCTGTCGTGGGCGTTATACTTGCCGTGGATGTCAGGACCGCACCCGGCGGGATCAGAAGGTTATTTGCGGGGCGGAGGGCAAGAGGTGGGGCGGTTGCTCGTGCAATCCCGCTGGTGAGAAGCCACAACCCCGCGATGGCCAGGCCACTTGCAGCGCATGCCAGCATGCCCCTTCTACTCATCGTTCTCTCCTCATAGATAGTAACACAAACTGGGGAGGTTCGTTGTAGTTGATCGGGAAGTCCGGGGTGGGGCTCGCTCGCTGAAGACAACTCGTCCCAATATGTCTTGCGTCACACACGCTCTGTACCATATCTCAGTTTAACCCAGAATGTTGCGGGTGTCAAGACCGCGGCGGAGAATTTAAGGATGAGTAACTACCCAGGTTGATGGGCGAGGGTTTCCCGACCAAGGATGGGCGAAGGTCTCCCGACCGAGCCCTTTGGTCTGCTGCCGCTGGACAAATTGGCCCATTGATGGCATAATATGACCCAGCCCCTCTGCCTGGCGGGTACGGTTCACATGTATCCGTGC
>CAYLPU010000070.1:0-16891 GCA_964385635.1 uncultured Anaerolineales bacterium | reverse complement strand
TATGGAAATTGAGGCGAAGTTCGTTGTGCCTGATGCGGAAACCTCCCAGCGCTTGCGGGCGGTTGACTGCCTGGCTGGCTTTTCGCTGTCAGAAGGCCAGGTCAAACAGGTGCAGGACACCTATCTGGACACGGTCGGTCGGCTGGTCCAGGCCGCGGGCTACGCCTGCCGCTGGCGGGAGCGGGATGAGGGCGTGTTGATCACCCTCAAAGGGCTGGGGATTGCTGAAGACGGCGTCCATCGGCGCGAGGAACTGGAAGTTTCGCTGCCAGCCGCTCAGCCATCGGCGCAGCGGTTCAGCATGGCTCACCCCGAGTGGCCGGCCAGCCCTGTGCGCGACTGGGTGCGTCAGTTGATTGGGGAGGCCCCGCTGACGGTGCTCTTTGTCCTGCAACAAACGCGGATCGTTCGCCGGGTGGGCCAGGGCGAGCGGTGTGTGGCCGAACTGAGCCTGGACGAGGTGTACCTGGCCGCTGACGATAGAGAGCAGGCTTACTTTGAGTTGGAGATGGAACTGGCCCCGCAGGGCACCGAGGACGACCTGGCGGTGATCGTGACCTGCCTGCAGGACGAGTGGGGGTTGGAGCCCGAACCCCGGTCGAAGTTTGAGCGAGCGCTGGCCTTTCTGGAGGAAGCGCCTGTGGAAAGTACACTCTTGACCCCGCAGGAGTGCGCCGTATGCCAACAAATCGGTACGCGGGACGACATGTACGGCCGGCAAGCGCGGGCCCTGTTGGCGCTGGACGAGGGGACGACGCAGGTAGAGGCCGGCAAGCGCGCCGGCCGGGCGGAGCGGACGGTGAGATATTGGCTGGCCGCGTTCCGAAAGAAGCGGTTGGACATTTTTCCTGCCCACGTCCTGGAGCAGGCTAGGCCGCTGTCCCAGCCCCCCATACCGCGGACACCGCTGCAACCGGAGCCTCCACCTGAGCCGCAGGAGCCGCCAGAGCCTTGGTCGCTGGACGCCCTGTTCGACCACTACGGGGTAGACCAGGTGCACGCTCGCGCCGTGGCCGATCACGCGCTGGCCTTGTTTGACCATTTGCTCCCCTTCCACGGCCTGTCGCCGGAGCGACGCCCCCTGCTGGAAACGGCTGCCCTGTTGCACAACGTGGGTCTGGAGACCGACCCTGACCGTCACCACATCGCGGGGCGGGATATTCTGCTGGCTCATCCTCCTGCCGAACTGGACGACGATGAACGCCGGATGGTGGCGCTGACCACCTTCCTGCACCGCAAGCGGATCACTCCCAACAGGCTGGACAAACTGGCCCAGCAGTCCCTCTTCGCCGACCTGCCCGCGCCGGTGCAGACTGAAACACTGGCCCTGGCTGCCCTGGTACGTATGGCAGATGGGTTGGATTACACCCAGACCGGTGGCAGTCGTCTGGGGCAGGTTCAACAGCGGGAGGGAACCGTCGAGATCGAGGTGGCAGGCCCTGATGCTGCGGTGGATGCCGAGCGGGCACAGGCGAAGAGCGATCTGTGGCGGCTGCTGTTCGAAACGGACTTACGATTCAAGCCGCCGGAGGAGCCCCTGGAGGTGGCAGAGCCGCCTGCACCAGTGGCCACCACACTACCTTCCAAACCGGGCCTGGAAGCAGACGACTCGATGGCCGAAGCCGCCCGCAAGACGTTCCTCTTCCACTTTCAGCGCATGGTGTACCACGAGCCAGGCACTCGCCAGGGCAAGGACATCGAAGAACTACACGATATGCGGGTGGCCACCCGGCGCATGCGGGCCGCCTTGCGGGTGTTTGGCGACTACCTGGATCTGGAGCAGATGAAACCGTTCGTCAAAGGTCTGCGGCGCACCGGCCGCACGCTGGGCGCTGTGCGAGACCTGGACGTGTTCTGGGAAAAGACCCAACGCTACCTGGACACGCTACCACCAGCGCGGCAGGGTGACCTGGACCCGCTGCGAGCGGTGTGGGAAGCGGAACGCGAGCGAGCCCGGGAACGGATGTTGGCTTACCTGGACAGCGACCGCTACTGCCGGTTCAAAGAGCGGTTTGGCCAGTTTCTACAAACGTCCGGCGCTGGAGCGTTGTCAGTGATCTCGGAGAAGGGTGAGCCACTGCCCCACCGGTTGCGACATGTGGTGCCGGTGGCCGTCTACCAGCGGTTGGCGGCCGTGCGGGCTTACGATGAATGGGTGACCGGGCCGGACGTGCCGCTGGGGCGGCTACATCGGCTCCGGATAGCCGCCAAGGGGCTGCGCTACACACTGGAGTTTTTCCGTGAGGTGCTGGGACCAGAAGCCAAAACCTCGATTGAGGAGATGAAGGGCTTGCAAGACCACCTGGGGGACCTCCAGGATGCGGTTGTGGCCAGCAACCTGTTGCGCGACTTCTTGACCTGGGGTACCTGGGGCCACGCCCAGACTGAGGGGAGAAGTGAGTCCTTGCCGACAGAGCCCATCATTGCGCCTGGTGTGGCGGCTTATCTGACCGCCAGGCAGATCGAACTTCAACATCTGTTGGACACTTTTCCCCAGGCCTGGGCGCGGATTCAAAGGCCGGAGTTCAGTCAACTGGTGGTAGCGGCATTAGCGGCGTTGTAGCCAAGGGTAGTAGCCCAACCTTGGAAAATGGTAGTAGCCCAACCGTGTTGGGCGTTTTCCGGCCCGGGGTGGCCAATGCGATTGGCCTGCTACCCTGGCTTGGAAAGGGGGATAGACGGCCAATGTGATTGGCCTGCTACCCTGGATCGGAAAGGGGGATAGAATATGACGACGGAACCGAGATTCGTCGTTCTCCTCGGTCCGCCGGCCTCGGGTAAGGGCACCCAGGCGGCCAGGTTGCGTGAGGTGCTCAATCTGCCTCACGTCGCCAGCGGAGATCTCTTTCGAGAGAATCTCAAAAATGAGACCGAGTTGGGTCTGAAGGCTAAGGGCTACATGGATCGTGGAGTGCTGGTGCCCGACGACGTCACGATAGCGATGGTCATGGAGCGATTGAGCCGGCCTGATTGTGCGGGCGGTGCGCTGCTCGATGGCTTTCCACGCACCATCGCCCAGGCCGAGGCGCTGGATCGGGCGTTGGCTGAGCGGGGGTACAAGATCAGTCTGGTGCCCTACATCGCGGTGCCCGACGAGATACTGATTGAACGTGTGAGCGGGCGCAGGCTGTGCCGGGTGTGTGGCGAGGCGTACCACATCAAATTCAATCTCCCCAAACAGCCAGGGGTGTGCGACAAGGACGGCGGCGAATTGTATCAGCGCGACGACGACGAACCGGAGACGGTTCGCAAGCGGCTCGAGGTGTACTGGGAACAGACCAGCCCACTGATTGACTATTATCGTCGCCAGGAGGTGCTGGTAGAGGTGGATGGTGACCAGCCGATAGACACGGTCGAGGCCGATTTGCGCGCTGCCGTTGCCAGCGTTGAATGACGGAGGAGCGATGTTATCATGCTGGAAAAGATAGACCTGACCAAGAGCCTGTCCAAGCAAGAGTACAAAGAGCGGCTGCCGTACCTGCGCGGCCGGCTGTCCGACCTGCAGAAGGCGTGTTGGGACGCTGGCATTCCTAGCGTGATCCTCTTTGAGGGCTGGGATGCCGCGGGCAAAGGCACGTCGGTCAATCTGTTGACCCAGCGGCTCGATCCGCGCGGCTTCAAACTGTATGCCATCCAAGCGTCACGCACGTACGAGACGCACATGCCCTGGCTGTGGCGCTTCTGGCTCAAGCTGCCTAACTACGGCGAGATGGCTATCTTCGACCGCAGTTGGTATGGCCGCGTGTTGGTCGAGCGCGTGGAAGGGTTGACGTCAGAGGAAGGATGGCGCAAAGGTTACCGGGACATTGCAGATTTCGAGCGCAACATCGCCGACGACGGTTACGTGATGATCAAGTTTTGGTTGCACATCAGCAAAAAGGAGCAGTTGCGACGGTTCAAAGACCTGGAAAAGGATCCGCTAGAGAGTTGGCACGTCCAGTCAGAAGACTGGGAGCATCACCGCAAGTACAACGAATACGTGTTGGCTGTTGAGGAGATGCTGGAACGCACCGACACGGAGTGGGGCCCGTGGACGATTGTCGAGGCGACCGATCGCCGTTGGGCGCGGGTCAAGATCTTCGAGACGATCGTTCACCGCCTGGAAGAGGCTTTGCAGGAACGCGGCCTCCCGTTGCCGGAAGGGCGACATGGCAAAGAGCTGGCTTCACTGGACATAGAAGAGGACTACGAGACTCCACTGGCTGAAGTAGGGCTCAGCGGCCGGGTGCTGGGCCACCTGGAGCGGGCCGGGCTGGCAACCGTTGGGGATGTGATAAAACGATTGGCCGAGGGGGACGAGGGGCTGCTGAAAATGGACGGCATCGGCCTCAAGAGCCTGGCTGAGATCAAGCGGTGCATCGAATCATTGGCATTGCTGAAGGCGTTGACGGAAGCCTGGCCTGAGAACGAATCGGAACCCCAGGCCGGGTCAGAAGCGCAGGGACAGGATCAGGATGATCCGGACGAGGAGGAGTAGCCATGCTGGAGACGATAGACCTGAGCAAGAGCCTGACGCGGGAGGAATACGCCCAGAACCTGATCCGCTACCAGTTGCAGTTACGAGAACTGGCCTATCAACTCTACGTGCAGAAACGAACGCTGGTCATGGTGTACGAAGGTTGGGACGCCGGAGGCAAGGGGGGCAACATCAAGCGCGTCACTGAAAAACTGGACCCGCGTGGCTACGAGGTTTTCCCCATTGCAGCGCCGAAGGGGGAAGACCGTACCCATCACTACCTGTGGCGTTTCTGGCGCCGGCTCAAACCGCCCGACGAAAAGCAGATCCTCATTTTTGACCGGACCTGGTATGGGCGGGTCATGGTGGAACGGGTGGAGGGCTTCTGCACCGAAGAAGAGTGGAAGCGGGCCTACCGCGAGATCAACGAGTTTGAGCGCCAGTTGGCGGACTTTGGCATGATTCTGGCCAAGTTCTGGATTCACATCGGCCAGGAGGAGCAGTTACGTCGCTTTGAGACTCGTCGCGATATCTCCTACAAAGCCTGGAAACTGACCGACGAGGACTGGCGCAACCGTGAGAAATGGGATCAGTACGAAGCGGCGGTGGAGGACATGCTGCTCCGAACCAGCACCCTCACCGCGCCGTGGACGATAGTAGAAGGCAACGACAAGTGGTTCGCGCGGGTCAAGACACTGCGCACCCTTGTCGAGCTGTTGAGCAAGGAGCTCAACTATCAACCGTCGGAGCCGCGTATCGCAGGCACCCAACCCAAGGAAGGAGAAAGTGACATGGCCAAAAAAGGCAAGAAGGGCAAGAAGGACAAGAAGGGTAAGAAGGGCAAGAAGAAGTAGTTCTCGCTCACTCCAAGTTCGGCAGGGTCTCTGACCGCCGCCGAAAGGGGCTTGGTCGGAGACCTTGCCTGATGTTCGTTGCCACTGTTCGGGGATCACCACCAAGGCCGACCTGGCTGCCTCGCCGGTGAAGCCAGATCTGGTATGCGTGGACATTGGGGAATTGACAGCGATGTGGGAGCGAGCATTTTCCTAAGACCCGGTTGGCATGGATTCGCAGCTTGGGCAGGATTTGCCAGCCGCATATCCGTCAAGTATAATGGAGCCACGGCAACTTGACCGACCCATGACCAAGGTTGAGCAGGTGTGAGAGATGGAACTGAGGGTGTAGAAGCAGGAGGTGCACTATGGGTATTCTTACCTTTGAGGGTGTAGTAGAACACGGTCAGATACGGTTGAAAGCCGGTGTTTGCTTGCCAGAGCAAGCGAAAGTGTACGTGATAATCCCCGATATTCAGATCGAGAGGGGCGCTCGTGTCTTTAGTCCACGCCTGGCGCACCCCGAACAGGCAATGGATTTCGAGTTGGAAGTCATTGAGGAGTCTCCTGATGCCAGCGTACGACGCCACGCAGTTTGATCCTCCTGCGCCATTGGCACAAGTGACACTGCGTAACCCAGACAACGGTGCGATCCGGCCGGACGTGCCGATGTTGTTGGACTCCGGCGCTGATGTAACCTTGATCCCGCAAGCAATCGTAGACTTACTGGAAGTTGTGATTGTTCCAGATAGACAGTATGAACTGACAGGCTTCGACGGCAGCGTAAGTTTGGCATCGGTCGTTCAGTTGGAACTCATCTTCTGTAACCGAACATTCCGTGGGCAATTCCTGTTGATTGACCAGGCGTGGGGCGTCCTTGGCCGCAACGTGTTGAACATGGTTCCTATACTACTTGATGGACCTCATCTGGTGTGGGATGAACACCACCTTTCACAACTCCACCCCTAGCCCCTTTGTCTGAACTGCAGCGCGGGGTAGGACTTCCTCTTCCATCATCAAGTGGTGCCCCCTTATGTGTTCCACGCCTCCTATTTTTCCGCCCCTTGCAGCACCGCGTCCAGACTGCGCCCCTTCAGGGTCATCTGCGCGAAGGGTTCCGGCAACTCGTGCTCGCGGATCGCGGCGACCGCTCTCTCCACGTCGTATTCCACCCGGTAATGACGCACCTGAATCTGTTTCGAGTCGATCTGCAAAATGGCGTAGCAGGCGCGGGGATCGCCGTCGTCGGGCCGCCCGACGCTGCCGGTGTTGATGAACCACACGCCATCCACCTCGCGCGCGAAGGGTTGGTGCGAGTGGCCGCAGATAATCACATCTGCCTTGGTCATCTTCGCCAACTCGCGCAACCGCTTGTCTGGCGTGTCGAGGGTGAGAGGCTCCGCGTTCGAGGCGGGGCTGCCGTGCGTCAGTAAGATGCATCTGCCCTTCACCTTCATCCGTATCTCTTGGGACAGGAAGCGCAGGTACTTGCGGCTCTTTTTCGAAAGGTTCTCGTAGGCCCACTTGAAGGCGAGGTACTTCTCCGATCGTTTTTTCTTGCGCCACTTGTCTTTCTTTTGTTTGAACTGCAACACTTTGAGATCATAGTTGCCTACGATGCTTAGCACGTTTTCCTTTCGCAGCAGCCGCACCACCTCGTCGGGGAAGGCGCCATATCCCACGAAGTCGCCCACGTTCCAGATCGCTTCGACGCCCTGCTCATCCTCACGGGCGTGGGCCAGCACCGCCTCCAGCGCTGGCAGGTTGGCGTGTACGTCCCCGATCAACGCCACTTTCATTCTCTAGTCCTCTTTCTCTAATCCTCTTCGTTCCACAGCCCCCGGTGTTCCACCATCCACAGTTGCGAATTCAGTTCCGGTTCACCTTCCTGGGGATGCACCCGCTCATAACTGCCGTCGGATAACAGCCGCCGGGCTTGCATGTTATCTCTCAGATGAACCTGGAGGATGTGCTGATATAGCGACTCCCGCAGGTCTGGATCTCCCACCGGGAACAGTTGCTCCACCCGGCGGTCGAGATTGCGGGGCATCAGGTCGGCGCTGCCCAGCAGTATCTCTTCCTCACCATTGTTGCGGAAGTAGAAGATGCGGGGATGCTCCAGAAAGCGCCCTACGATAGAGGTGACGGTGATGTTCCCACTCACTCCCGGCACACCTGGCCGCAGACAGCAGATGCCCCGCACTTGCAGGTCCACTTTCACCCCCGCCTGCGAGGCCCGGTAGAGTGCCTGGATGCACTTCCTGTCCACCAGGGAATTCATCTTGAAGGCCAGGTAGCCGTCTCCGTTCTGTTGATGCCGCTCAGTCTCGCGCTCGATGCGATCCAGGATTTGCTTTCGCATCCTGCCTGGGGCCACCAGCAGTTTGCGGTACTCATCCTTGCGCGAATACCCGGTGAGCGCATTGAACAGGTCTGACACGTCAGCGCCGATGTCCGGGTCGCTGGTGAAAAAGCCGATGTCCGCGTAAGTGCGAGCGGTGACGTCGTTGTAGTTACCCGTGCTCATGTGGACGTAGCGGGTGATGCCGTCTCCCTCTCGCCGCACCACCAGGAGTAGTTTGGTGTGCGTCTTGAGGCCCACCAGGCCGTAGACCACGTGCACACCCGCTCGCTCCAGTGCCCGCGCCCACCCGATGTTGCTTTCTTCGTCGAAACGGGCTTTCAATTCCACCAGCACGGCCACCTGTTTTCCGTTCTCGCGGGCTTCCATCAGCGCGGCCACGACCGGCGAATCCGGGCCGACCCGGTACAGCGTCTGTTTGATGGCCAACACGTTGGGGTCCCGGGCCGCCTGGCGCATGAAATCCACCACCGGGGCAAAACTGTCGTAAGGGTGGTAGAGCAGGATGTTTTGTCGCCTGATTGCAGGGAAGAAACTCTCCTCGGTGTTCAAAGGTGGGGGCACTGCTGGCAGGAAGGGGGAATCTTTCAGATCGGGACGGTTGATGTTCGTCAACCCGATGAGGCACGCCATGCCGATAGGCGCATCCATCGTATAGACCTGGTAGGGCGCTAGCCCCAGGTTGCTGACCAGGATGTCGCGTATCCGCTCCGGCATGGCGGTGTCTACCTCCAGCCGCACCGCGGAACCAAAGCGGCGCATCCGCACGCTCTCTTCGATAGCCAGCAACAAGTCTGCTGCTTCGTCTTCCTCGATCTCCGGGTCCGCATCGCGGGTGATGCGGAAAGGATATGCCGCCACAATCTCCATGCCGGGAAAAAGCAGGTCTAAGTTGGCGCCCACGACCTCTTCCAGCCACACGAAGTTGTTGGCCATCACTTCCGTCAGCCCCAGGCTCTCGTAACTTTCGGCTTTATCCTCGCTGGGGATGCGCAGCAGGCGGGGGAATATGCTGGGCACCTTCAGGCGGGCAAACCGCTCGCCATACTGTGGGTCATTGATCACTACCGCCAGGTTGACGCTCAGATTCGAGATGTGGGGGAAGGGATGGCTCGGGTCGAAGGCCAGCGGTGTGAGGGCCGTGAAAATCTCATGCTCGAAGTGACGGCGCAGCAGTTTGCGCTGCTTGCGTTTCAACTCGTCATACCTGAGCACCTGGATCCCGGCCTCTCGCAATTTGGGCAACAGATCCTCGTGCCAGTACTCTGAATGTCGGACCAACTGGGGCAGCAATTCCTGGCGCACGGCCGCCAATTGTTCGGCCGGC
This sequence comes from uncultured Anaerolineales bacterium, assembly GCA_964385635.1. GTDB lineage: Bacteria > Chloroflexota > Anaerolineae > B4-G1 > B4-G1 > CAYLPU01. Next base: position 7,913 of record CAYLPU010000070.1, on the reverse strand, counting down.
GTCATACCATCGGGAGGGGTTTTCAATATCTCGGCGGCCAACTGCCGGCGTAAGCCAGACACGCGGATCATGAAAAACTCGTCCAGGTTGCTGGCGAAGATGGACAGGAACTTGACCCGCTCTAGCAGCGGATGGCGCTCATCTAGCGCCTCCTCCAACACCCGCCAGTTGAACTGGAGCCAGCTCAACTCCCGGTTGATGTAGAGGCTGGGATCATCCAGATCAATGGACTCGCTGGGTTCCCCGGTTTGAGTTTGTTTCTTTCCTGTCATCGTTCTTCCCTCCCTCCTGAAACCTGGGTACGGGTGAGTGGCGTCGTGGCTCTTCCCTTGTCCATGTCAGGCCGGGATGTCCCTATTTTACTCTCTTGCTGTCCAATTAGCAAGGCAAAGGAGGGAAAGATACCGTGGGCAACACGGAAAGCGATATTCCGCGTGTGCCCACGGCTGATCTCAGGTATGTTGGGTATGAGCGAACTGAATGTCGAGTCGGCTAGCCGATACCGTGGTCTGGCCTCAAAAGGCTTAACTCTTCGCCGGCATGTACCGGGCCAGTTTCCCTGCCAGGTTCGACAGCGGCATAGTTTGCAGCCATATCCGGCCCGGCCCGGTCATCTTCGCCAGGAAAAGCCCCTCACCCGAGAAGAAGACATTTGCCATCCCTTTTACTCGAGTGATGTCGTAGTTGACCGTCGGCTCGAACAGGGCGATGTGGCCCGGATCTATCTGCATCACCTCACCTGCTGCCAGCGTGTACTCCCGCACCTCGCCTGGAATCTCCAGGAAGACGGTGCCCGGACCGGTGATCTTCTGCAGAATAAAGCCCTCACCGCCGAAGAGACCCGCTCCAATCTTCTTGCGGAAGTGCATCTCCAGCTTCGCCGAGGCTTCGGCGCACATAAAGGCGTCTTTCTGGCAGATGAGGCTCTGACCGGCGCCAAGCTGAAAGTCGAGTACCCTACCCGGTGCTTCGGGTGTAAACACGACCAATCCCTCTCCACTGCGGCAGGTGTATGTGGTCATGAAGAGCGATTCGCCCGCCAGCTTCCGGCCCAGGCCAGCCATCAGCCCACCTTTGGTGCCGGTCTTCATCTCAATAGCGCCGCGCATCCATGCCATTCCGCCCGACTCGGTATAGACCGACTCGCCCTGGCTCAGGTAGACGTCAACTGATTGCAACAACGTTCCGCTAATTTCGTATCGCATTGTATTCCCTCCTGGCATAGTTTATTTGCGATGGGTGAACGACGTTGGCTTGTTGGCTTGAGACGAAGCTTCGCTGAACGCTTACTTCGAGCCAATACTGCTTCACATCTTAACCCAAGTGACTGTGTTTGTCAATAGTGCAATGTGGCTAATCGTGCGCTGAGCCGCTCAAGGGCGCCTCCTCTTCCCGCACTATCTGCCCGTCTCGCAAGTGCACGGTCTGATCGGTCTGGGCTGCCATCCGGAGGTCGTGGGTGACGGTAATGAAAGTCTGGCCCTCCCGGTTGAGGGCTCGCAGCATAGGATGTCAGGGCATCTTTTCAAAAATTCGGGGAAAGAAACCGGGTTTTTTCTGAAAAACCCGGTTTCTCATCTGTCAAACCCCAGTTTATTGAGAAGACACATGTCAGGGCAAGTATGACGGCGTGGGTGCACTGCAGCCTCGATTGCGCATTGCGCGAGGATGAGTATAATTGTAGCAAGTACTCAGGCACTTTAAGGAGGTGAATCAATGTCCAACGAAAGGCTAGATCAGAAGGAGCGGCCACTGCAAGAGTGGCTGCCGGTGGTGGCGCTCAAGTTCCTGGTGTTCCTGGCGTTCGCTTTCGTGCTGTACAAGGCGGCGATGGGGCTGGGGGAGCAGGAACTGACGAGCGGTCGGGTGTGGATCATCGTCGCGGGGATGGCGGGGCTGTTGCTGCTGCTGGTCGTTGACCGGCTGATCCGGCTCAAGGTCTCCCCCGCCGGCATGGAAGCGACGCTGGACCAGATCAAAGCGCGGGCACTGGGAGAGATGAACGAGATCGAGGATCGGGACGCCGCAGAGGCAGCGCGGGCACAGATTCTCCAGGCCGAAAATCCCGACCAGGTGCAGGCAGCCGTCGTAATAGCGGTCGAACTGAACGCCAACCGGGTGATAGAGCGGGTGAAGAGTGCCGTTCGCAGCAAACACAAGGTGTACGTGCGCTACCAATCCGACCCGGCGGGGCCGGTGGACACCTACCTGGTCGCTCCCCTGGACGTCAAGCCGGGCAAGACGCCAGCGACGAAGGCCAATGACTACGTGTGGGCCTATTCCTACGAGCACGAAAGCGCCGTTTCGCTACGGTTGGGGCGGGTGATGGGGGTCGAACTGAGCGAGGAGACCTTCGACCCGGCGGAGTTGATGGCGGACTGGAAGAATAAGGAGCCGGAGTGGAACGTGGCGAGGGAGTGGTAGCGTGCAACCATTCCGCAACCACGTGGCCATCGCCATTGACGGCGGCGGCATCAAGGGAGTGATGGTCGCCCGGGCGCTGGCTATTCTGGAGGATCACCTGGGCCAGTCAGCCCATGAGGTCTTCCGGCTGGCGGCGGGCACCTCCACCGGCTCCATCATCTCGGCCTGCGTCGGGGCCGGGCTGAGCGGCGCGCAGATACACCGGCTCTACCGCGAACTGGGCGCGACCGTCTTCCGCAAGACCTGTCGCGCCCGGCTGTGGCCGCTCACCCGCTACCGCTACCCCCATGGGCCGCTGGAGGCCGCACTCAGGCAACACATCGGCGAGATGGCGATGGGCGAGGTCTGGTCGGCCGACCCACCCACCGATGTGGTCATCACTGTCTTCGACTTGGTGGAAAACCGCACCCGCTTCATCAAGCCGTGGAAGGAGGAGTACGGTGGTTGGCCGGTGGTGCGGGCGGTGCTGGCCTCTTCATCGGTGCCAGCCTACTTCCCGACGGTCGAGGGGCGGTACGTGGACGGCGGCGTGGGGTCGTACGCCAACCCCTGCTACCTGGCCGCCTACGAGGCGCGCTTCTGCCTGGGCTGGGACCCGGCCGAGACGACGCTCATCAGCCTGGGCACCGGCCGCGACCCGCACAGACTCCAGCCCGGCGACGCCGACCGCTTCTGGGCCTGGGATTGGATCTGGCCGGTGTTGGGCGGGTTCCTCCAGTCGGCTGACGACCAGCAGGTGCACCTGGTACGCACCTTCTTCGAGCAACTTGACTTCCGTCGCTTCCAGGTAGACCTGCGCGAGCCCGTCGAGATGGACGACGCCAGCAAAATAGCCCAACTGACCAGATACGGGGACGAACTGGGGCGCAAGATTCTGAACGACGAGACCGACCGGGCGCTGGAGATCACGGCTCGCCGCGCGCCCCGTTGATTCCAGGAAAGCGGGCAGTGGGGTTCCAATTCCAATACCGTTCAGTTAAAGGTCTGGAGTTGAGGCTTCAGCCGGGTTTTTCCGCCTAAAGGCTCTACTCCAAGTGCTGCTTGTTTGTCGGGGTCCATCCGATCACCGATCATCACCGTGTTCTCGGAGTGGACGTCCAGGTAGTTGAGGGCCGTGCGCATCATCAGCGGGTTCGGTTTGCCGACGAAGAAGGGGCTTACACCACTGGCCGCTTCGATGAGCGCCGCCATCGCGCCGCAGGTGGGCACCAGTCCACCTGCCGACGGCCCAGCTGGGTCGGGGTTGGTGGCGATAAAGCGCGCGCCGAGGGGCTCTTTCAATCACCGCCATCTGATGGCGGCTTTATGAACAACTCTACCGTGACTGTCTCGCCAGCAGAAGTCACTGACACGTCTCCCACGATAGCAGTACCATAGCCCGCGCTGCTGAGTTCGAAGGTCATAGAGCCAGACATCGGCCCGCCTTTGATCTCTCCTTGCCAGGCATACGTGTATACACAGTCTCCTCCATGCCCTTCAACAAAGACCGTGGCCGTCCAGCCGCCCGACGTACGAACCTTGTTCACATCCCAGGCATCGAGCCAAAGTGGGCCGCCCTCGCACCCAGCAACTAGAGTTGGAGTTGGTGGGGGTGTGTGCGGTGTAGGTGTCAGTGTGGGGATGGGGGTAGTTCTGGGCAGGTCGCTCAATTCACGGTTGATCTTCAGATCTGCAATCTTGACCCAGCCGGTTGACGCTCCATCCACAGTGCGAACGTACACCCAGTCTGGAAAGTTCGGGTCGTACCCAATCAACTCCAGATATGTTCCGGCGGGCAGGGTTTGACGCGGGTACCACCAGGTGTCGGCGCCCGGACGCAGGCCGGTACCACTGGCCAACACGACGGCGGCTACCGCTGGCGTCGGTGTGAGTGTGTCCGTCGGGGTCGGGGGCTGGGCCGGCGTGGCACTGGGAGTTGTGATGGGGGTAGATGTGGGAGCAGATGTGGGAGCAGATGTGGGGACGGCCGTAGAAGTAAGCGTTGGTATCGGTGTCTCCGCCCCACGTGAACAGCCGCAGGTGCCGAGCAGAAGCACGGCTAGTATGGCCAGGATGATTGTTCTCTTCTTCTTGTCGGTGGGTGTATTATTCATGATGGTCTTTCCTCCGGTGGGCCTGGGTGGATGGTCGGCGGCGTGGTTCCATTCCCACTTCCTCTTTTTTAGCCCGTGTCAAGGGGTCGAGACTTGAGCCTTACGTCAGGTACACCCCTGCGGCCGTGTCGAACGCCTCCTCCGGCGTGCCGTGGAAGTCGCCCGATGGGAAGACAGACAGTTCGTACTTTTCGTTGCTGTAGGTGTAGAAGGCGAAGCCCCAGCGCTCCTCGTCGCCGAAGTAGCGCAGGCGGCACAGATGGGTGGGTGTGTTGCGCAGCCGCTCCAGGTATTGCTCCCGGCTCTCAGGCCAGTCGGGTGGGGGCCAGCCGGGCATCTCCTCCGGCTCAGTGTAGGCGTCAACGTAGCAGAACTTCCCCCGGAAGCGAATCTCCAGGCGGGTGTACTTCCCGGCGAAGTGCTGCTCGGCGTAGCGCCGAATGCGTTCCTCGGTCCGGCGCTTAACGGGATCGGGAATCTTGACCCCGCCCGAATCCGGGCTCCATACCCAGGTCTTGCGCGCCATAGCGAACCTCCATTGATTTATCGTGTAGTGCCCCTCATCTCCAGGACATCCGATGTTGCGGCGAACGTTCCCGCGTGAAACTCGTGAACCCCTCCGTTAGACCCGTTTGAATCACTGAAGCGGACACTCACACCTCGTACACCTGCAACACCTCATCCCCATAGTGATTGATCACTTTCACGGCAATCTTGCCGGTTTCGGGCGGGTCGAAGGGGCGGCTGACGGTGGCGTAAAGCGCCGACCAGGCCGCTTCGTCCACCTCGGCGCGCAGGGCACGCTTGAGTTTCTCGTACGGTTTGTCGGCTCCGGTGAAGTAGGCCTGGCGCACGAAAAAGGCTTCTTCGTTGTAGTTGGTGTCAATGAACCAGCAGGCGATGTCGGTGGTGCTGCTGGACCGGATCTCACCGGTGGTGGGATCGTAGATGTCGACCCCTTTGATTTCGACGGTCACCTGGCCGTCGGTCTGGCGGATTTCCACGTCCGGCTCGCCGAAGACCATAAAGAGGTTGCCGGAACCGGTTTTCTTGAGCAGCGTGTCGCCCATAGCGAGGTCGGGGTTCATACGGGCGGTGAGCACGGTCAGTTTGCCGTAGCGTTGGGCCTCTTCGGCGACGTGGGGGTCGAAGGCGAAGCCGCAGACGATGAGCAGGTCGAAGCCCAGCCCGCGCACCGCTTCTTTGGCGGCCTCTTTGATCAGTTGCGGGCCGACGGTGCCGTGTTCGGGGCCGATGGCGACCGCGACGTGGCGGACCCTCACCCCCGGCCCCTCTCCCTGGGAGGGAGAGGGGGGAAGTTCGGTATATTCGCCTTCGGCCTGGATCCATTCACCGGCGTAGGGTTCGAGGCGGTCGAATTTGAGGCGTTCGTTCTTGATCGTGTTTTGCACACCGGCTTTTTTCAGGTTCTCGATGATCAAACGCTCGAACCCGCCGGCCTGGGCCTGCCGCCCGGCGGCCTCGCTGGCTGGGCGTTCTTCGTCGGTGGAGAGGACGCGGTGGGGCGACAGGCTCTCGACGGTGAACGGCCCGCTGACGCGCAGTTTGCGGCGGTCTTCGTAGGGCCGGTCGTAGAGGGTTTCGCTTTCAGAGTGGCGGGCGATGGAACCGTTAATCTCCTTTTGGCGCGCCCGGCGCAGGTCCCACCGCTTTTGCAGCAGGTCTTTGGCGGGTTGAGGCCAATCGTCGTCCGGTTGGCGGGGGAGTTCCCACTCTTGCAGACCTGACAGGTTTCCGAAACCTGTCAGGTCTTGGAGGACTGGTTCAATCTGCGCCTGCCACTTTTCGTGGATGTCGTCAATCTCCTCGTTGTGGGCAATATCTCTGAGCATGATGTGTGGCGCTTGCCGGTAAACGAAGCCCTGCTTGACGTCGCCCTTGGTCTTGGGAAGCGGCAACGGTGGAACCTGCCCGCGCATTTCTGCGGCCTGCCGGATGCCTTCCGGCGAATCGGACAGCAGGTAGTAGGGGTAGCGGGCCGTCATCAGGCGGGTGCGGGCCAGCGCCAGTGCCACGCGGCTGGTGTCTACAGTGATCCAACGCCGCCCCCACTGCTCGGCGACGTAGGCGGTGGTGCCGCTGCCGCAGGTGGGGTCGAGAACCAAATCACCAGGGTCAGTGGTCATAAGAATACAACGTTCAGTAACTTTGCTCGAGGTCTGAACTACGTAAATTTTGGTATCAACAAAACTTCCACGTTGAGTGTCTTCCCAAATGTTGTTAATGGGAGTGATGGGGAAATCATCGTCGTAACGCTTTGCTCGTAGTTGCTTGCCAAACTTGTACAACCGATTTGCACGAGCTATTCTATCTACCCCTTCTTTGGTTGTACTCCAGTGCCTGCCACTTGGAGGATAGAATTTAATTCCTTGGAACCTATATACAAAGGAGCCTGATTCAGTTTCTCCCTGGGATGATGTATCTCGCAAAGCAAACCGTCGTCCTTCTGGAATTGGCTTTCTACCTTCTCGTTGTGCTGTTGTTAATCTCTGAGGAGTTCCATCGTTGTATTCCACATATTGAAAGTAAGCAGCTATCTGATCTGGTGCTACTGGATTAAAGAGTTGGTGATATTTTGTTATCTGCCTGTCTTTGCCATACCATAACAGAGAATCATATACTCCGTCAAGAAACAGTCCACCTCTCCCTGTAGTGGTCACGAAAGCAATCTCGCTAATGAAATTCTCACTCCCAAAAACCTCATCCAAAAGGCAGCGCACCAGGTGTACGTTCTCATCGCCAATCTGCACGAAGACGCTGCCGCTATCGGTTAGCAAGTCTCGCGCCACCACCAGCCGGTCGCGCAGGTAGGCCAGGTAGGAGTGGATACCCAACTCCCACGTATCGCGGAACGCTTTGACCTGCTCCGGCTGTCGAGTCACATCCTCGGCCTTGCCATCTCGCACCTGTCGTTTGCGTGTGCTGACCTGCCAATTGGAGCCAAACTTAATCCCGTAAGGCGGGTCAATGTAAATCATCTGCACCTGGCCCTTCAGCCCCTCTTTCTCGGCCAGGGAAGTCATCACCATGAGCGAGTCGCCCAGGATCATACGGTTGGCCCAGTTCTGCTCGTGCTGGTAGAACTCGATCAGGTCCTCGAATTCGAGGCCGTTGAAGTCGGCAAACAGGGCCAGTTGGGCGGGCTGGTCTTTTTTCGCCTGCGCCCGCACGTCCTCGACGATGGCCTGGGGGTGGATTTTCTCCTGGATGTAGACGGGCACGGCGGGCACGGCCAGGTCCTCGCCGTCCTGGTCGTCCTTGCCTTGCCACACCAGTTGCGGGTCGAGCGAGGGGTCGCGGGGGTAGCGGAGGATTTGGGGCGCGTGCTCGTCCTGGGCCACAAAGTCGCGCAGTTCCTCGGTGGGGATGTTGGCG
>CAYLPU010000069.1:0-27644 GCA_964385635.1 uncultured Anaerolineales bacterium | reverse complement strand
CAGTCCCCGTCTCGGGGGCGGCCCATGCAAGGTAGTGCTTGACACATGATAGTGTCATGGTTTGGAGGGGTGGATGGCAGAATGAGGAGCGTGTTATGACCGGTGAGCAAGAGGTTGTCAGCGAAACATGGCGCGAAGTCGGCGATCAATTCCGGGCGCTGGGCGAGAGCCTGGCCACCGCCTTCCACACCGCCTGGGAGAGCGAGGAGAATCGCCAACACGTGCAAGATATGCGAGATGGCCTGGAAGCGATGGCCAGCGAAATCCACCAGGCGACCCAGGAAGCCAGTACCACGCCGGAAGCGCAGAGGATGTGTGGTGAGGTGGAGAAGGCGGCTGAATCGGCTCGCGCAGCGGGCGAACAGGCCTGGCAAGAGGCGCAGCCCCATCTGCTCTCCGCCCTACGCCGGGTCAACGCTGAGTTGCAGAAGATGGTGAGCCGCATGGAGCAGTAGGTCGGATTTGCTATCCGACCCTGTGGCGGTTAGCAAAACCGCCCTACGCTGCCCTTGCCCCAAGATATTGAGAAGATACCTCGTTTCCCTGCTCTCCTGCTACGGTATCTCCAATACCACCACATCGTTGGGCAGCGCTGGCACGACCTCCAGATCGCCCTTGTACACCTCCACTGTGCCGACGACGCGCACGCGGCTGCCCTCCGTGCCCAGCGCGGCGTTATTGGCGATGCGGTCGAGGACTGTACGCCAGACAAAGACGAGTACCTCGCCAGTGCCGTCGTTGAGGAACACCTTCACCGCGCTGGACAGCCCCTCCACGCGGACGACCTCCCCCTCGATCATCACCCGCTGGCCCGCGTCGGCGTCTGTGAGAGAGCCGGTCTCTCGCGGGGTGGCCCAGGTGGCTGCACCCTCTATGGCTTTCACGTCTTCCCCGGTATATGGCTGGATCTGCAACTCCCCCTCGTACTGGCCGACTTCACCCGTAGCGCGCACCTTCGCACCCAGGTTGATCTCCGGTGCGTCCCAGCAGTCGTCGTAGACGCTGTGCCACATCAGGAGCACGATCTGACCCGTGCCGTCGTCCAGCGTGAACCTGAAGCCGGCCGAGAAACTTGCCGTGCCGACGACCGTGCCCTCCACCGTCACCGCCTCACCGGTGCGGCCGGCGGCGATGGACCCGATGGGCATCAGGGTCACCGCAGGCGTTGGGGTCGCAGCCAGCGTGGGGGTGAGTGTCGGCGCGGGTGTGTTGGCTGACGTGGGGGTGAGTGTCGGCGCGGGTGTGTTGGCTGACGTGGGGGTGGGTTCAGGCGTGTGAGTGTCGGCGGTGGCGGCGACGAGCACCTGCACGTCCTGGGACAGTTCGGGCACCACTTCCAGTTCACCCCGGTACTGAGAGATCTCCCCCTGCACCTGCACCTCCGCGCCGATCTCTGGCTCCGCCGTATTGCGCATCCCGTCGTAGACTGACTGCCACAGGAGCAAGATGATCGCGCCGGTGTTGTCGTCCAACGTGATCCTGACGCCGGAGGAGAAGGGGTCCACCTCGGTGACGGTGCCGCGCACGACGACCAGTTGGCCCACGTTGGCCGCTGTCAGTTCGCCGATCTGTCTCTCGCTGGCGATGTCCACCGGTTGGCTGAGCGGCACGATGTCGGCGACGGAGGCGGGTACGAGTTGGAGCGTGTCGCCGTACAGCGAGACGGTCGCCACGACCTCGACAGACTGGCCCGTGGTCAAGGCTTCGCCGTGAGCCGCTTCGCCCTGAGCGCTCAGCGCCGAAGGGCTCAGCCGAACGGTGGGGGTGACACTGCCGAGTGCGATCAGGTCGTCAGTCACAACGATGGGGATGGAGCCGGTGGAGTCGCGGACGGTGATCAGCGTCAGCCCCTGGTAGAGCTCGTAGATGCTGCGCACCTGGCCGCGCACTCGCACGCGCAGGTATTGGTCCCCCGGTACGATGGTGCCGATGTCGCGGTCCACCGGTTCGGCGCGGGTGATTTTGAGTTGCTCGGGTACGTTTATGGTGAGCGACAGAAACTCCTCGCGTATGCGCAGAGTGCCGGCCACCTCGACCTGGTCGCCCAGCGCGGGTATGCGGCCCTGCTCAATGATCTGCTGCGTCTCCGCCCGGTAGGCCGAGACGTATATCTCCCCCGTGTCGTCCTCGATCCAGAGGCTGAGATAGCCGCTTTCGGGATCGTAGGAGGGGGCGCGGGTGCAGTATCCCTGGATGCGCACGTAGGCCATGTTCATCGTCGCGCCGGCCTGGCCGATCTGAATCAGGGGCACCTCGGCGCGGGTGGCGGCGAACCAGAGGGCGGCGAGTCCCACGGTGGCGAGCAGGACGGCGGTAATCTTGACGATGCGGATGGGAATCCGCCCGGTCAGGCGGGCACCACAGTAGGGACAGGCCTCGTGCGGCCCGACGTACCGTCCGCAACTGGGGCAATGACTCATCGTGGGTCTCCTCGGCACGGTTGGCGGTGAGCGAATAGATGGGGGTAATGTACTCCAATTCAGTGAGTTTGTCCAATCGCGGCGGTTTGACGCCGCTGTCTGGCGACGCCAAAACCCCGGCGCTGGCAGGGCCTGCATCCCTATCTGCTGTGCGCCATCTCAGGCCCGCTGACGGTCGCGCAGTTCATCCTGGCCTTCTTGCTTCGCCGACCGGGCTCCCAAGCGCTCGAGTGGGCCGGATGGATCTGCCTATGGACATCGGGCTGGCTGCCCATCATCACGTTCCGCAGGAAGGGCGGTGTGCCCAATGATGCCCTGTGAGGCTAACCAAGTGGTGCGGCAGAAGCGGGCAGTCAAGCTCGGAAACGACGTCTAATCGTCCAGGGGATACTGACGACATAAGCCCCGCGCCGCAGAGGGACCGGAGCAGGCAGTGAGTGATTTGACAGGTCCGGTAAACGCTGGTACACTATTTGAGCCTGGGCCGCTTCTGGCACAATCGCTGTTTTGGGAGCAAAACTCCAAAGTACCAGCGTCAACAGTCATCAGCATTGATGTCCATCGGTCTGGGCGAAGATGTCATAAGGGCAGTCACGAATGACATACATTGAAGCCCTTCGCACCGTGCTCGACAGGCTGAGCAACACGCCTTGCGGAAGAAATAGGAGGAAGCATGGGAAAAATAGCGCTAGATCTCAGTGGCACCGTGACCCTCGTGGTCACAGACGGAAGAAGCAAATACCGGATCACCGCCAGTGACATACAAGTCGAACGGATAGTCGAGGAGTTGGCGACAGAGAAGCCACCGCAATTCGGGCAGTGCTCGGATCCGTGGAGAAACCAGCGATATTCGCCGGATGGCACACTCACGTTCTGCCAGGCGGGGTGTCTTGTCACCGCGCTGGCCTCGCTGGCCATGTGGGCAGGGTATGACACCAACCCCAGGCGCTTCGCTCAGAAGATTGGCCAAGAGGGCGCATTCGTCGGTGACCTGCTCGGCCACCCATCCCGAGTTACCAGGGCGTGCGAGCGGCTCGTGTGGCATAAGGACAGGGTGTTCTGGTCGCCGATGTACAATCGCAATGAGACCTCTTTCATTGACTGGCGAAGCCGGGCGGTTGACCTGGGGTTGCTGAAGACACTTCTTGAACGGCAGCCGGTCGTCGTTGAGGTTGACTTCAAGCCACAAACGCCGCGGGTGGACCAACACTTCGTGCTGGCTATTGACTACAAACCCGACCCGGCTGACGGAATCGAGGATGACTTGCTGGTCATGGACCCCTGGACCGGGTCATACACCAGCGTGCTCACGTACTTCAACCCGATCTGGCTCCACGAGACAGCGCTGAGAGAGGGTAGAAGCACCAAAGTGGCGCGCACAGTGATGGGAGCCAGGATGTGGGATGTAGCACACGACTAAGGTGTGCACCTTTCACAAAAGACAGGAGGAAATATGGCAAGCGACATAACACTAGACCTCAGTGGCAGTGTGACCCTCGTAGTCACAGATGGGACAAACGAATACCAGATCACCGCCAATGACATACAAGTCGAGCAATTGGAGAAACAGCCCCCCCGCCTGCCGTGGGACAGGGACATCCGGGCAGAATTGCCGCTTAACGATCAGTGTCCCGGTCTACTGAGTAACGGATGGTGGAAGCGCGGGCTGGACCAGATCGACGGCTTGACGTTCCACCACACACTGTCCAACAGCCCACACGCCACCGCAGGCTACTACATCCAGAAAGGTAGCGGCCGGCCGAGCATCCCGTACACAATCTGGGTCACGCAGACAGGCGAGGTATTGTGGTGCCTGGACCTGGAGGAGGGATGTTGGCACGACCACACAGGACACAAGAACACACACCTGTCCGTCGGTCTCGCCGGGTCATTGCATATTCACAGACCGCCGGACGCACAACTGGACGCGGCCACCAGAGTCGCAGCCTGGGCCATCCAGTCAGACATGTTGCCCGGCATCACCCGCATTGACCAGATAGCCGGACACAGGGACTATGCACAGACGATTTGCCCCGGTTGGGCGTCGGAGCAGAGCGGCCATTGGAAACCGTTGCTCTACAGCAGAATAGAGGAATCGCTGGCGCTCTAGAAGGTCGGACGGACAGACGCGAGGGTCAGGTATCTTCTCAAAACTTCGGGGAAAGAAACCGGGTTTTTTCTGAAAAACCCGGTTTCTCATCTGTCAAACCCCAGTTTATTGAGAAAATACTGGGTCAGGCTGGGGGATGAGGATTCGAACCTCAACTGACGGGTTCAGAGCCCGCTGTCCTACCATTAGACGATCCCCCAGAGTGCTGCTCATTTTACCACAGACCACTCTGCCTGGCAAGCATCCTACACCAACGTTGCCAGGGCCGCTTCCGCCGCATCCAACCGGGCTAGCACCTGCTCCCGTCCCATGATCGCCAACGACCCGAACAACGGCGGCGCAACCTTCTGCCCCGTCACCGCCCAGCGCACGATGCCGAACAGTTGCCCAGCCTTGAGGCCCAGTTCCCCCGCCAACGCTCGCATCGGCGTCTCCATGACCTCCGGTTCAAAAGGCTCCACCACCGCCAGCAAACCCCGCGCCCGCTGTAACGCCACCAGGCTCTCCCGCGGTGCCATCTTCTTACCTACCAGTTTCTCCGCCGGAGGAGTCTCGACCTCCTCAAACAAAAACGCCGTCCACTCAACGACATCCTCCAGTCGTTTCAGCCGCTCCTGCACCAGCGGCACGATGCGCCGCAGCGCCTCCCGCTCCTCCTCCGAGCACGGGTCTGGGACCAGGCCGGCTTTCTGCCAGAAGGGCAACAGCCGTTCCAGCAACTCTTTCCCCGACAAATTGCGGATATAGACGCCGTCCATCCAGTCCAGTTTTTTGTAGGAGAAAACCGCCGGCGCTTTGTTGACCCGGAACAAGTCAAACCGCTCGATCAATTCATCGCGGCTAAAGATTTCTTGCTCCTCTCCCTCTCCCGGCGCCCAACCCAGAAGCGCCAGAAAGTTGAGCAGCGCATCTGGCAGGTATCCCTGTTTGCGAAATTCGGTGATAGAGGTCGCTCCGTGCCGCTTGGAGAGTTTCTTGCCATCAGGGCCATTGACCAGTGGCACGTGACAATAGACAGGCGCTTCCCATCCTAGTGCCTGGTAGATCAGGACGCGCTTGGGGGTACTGGAGATCCAGTCATCGGCGCGGATGATGTGAGTGATCTCCATAGCGTGATCGTCCACCACCACCGCCAGGTGGTACGTGGGGAAACCGTCCGACTTGAGAAGGATTTGATCGTCTATCCCGACATTTTCAAAAACCACGTCCCCTTTGATGGCATCGTGGACGACCGTCTGGCCCATCAGCGGCACCTTGAGCCGGACGACGTGGGGTTCATCGGGGGAGATGTCGCCCGGCGCAAGATCACGGCAATGGCGGTCGTACATCACCATCTGCTTGCGTGCGCGCTGCTCCTGACGCACCTGCTCCAGACGCTCCGGCGTACAGTTGCAGCGATAGGCCCAGCCCCGCTCGATCAATCCCTCCGCCACTTCCTTATACAGCGCCGGCCGCTGCGACTGGATGTACGGCCCATACGGCCCGCCGACGGCGTACCTTTCGGCGTTCTCCACGCCCGAACGTTGCAACTCCTCCAGCCCTGGCCCCTCGTCCCAATCCAGCCCCAGCCAGCGCAACCCCTCCATAATAGCCGGGATTGTCTCCAGCTGGTACCGCGTCCGGTCGGTGTCCTCAATGCGCAGGATGAACTGACCACCCATCTTGCGGGCAAAGAGCCAATTGAATACCACTGTCCGCACGTTGCCGATGTGCGGCTCGCCGGTGGGACTAGGCGCAAAACGAACGCGAACTGTCATTTCTCTACTCCCTACTCCCTACTCCCTACTCCCTACTTCTTACCCCGCGCTTTCTCAATCTTGGCCCACGAATCACGTAGCGACACTGTCCGATTGAACACGAGCGCCCCGTCGGATGAATCGGGATCGACGCAGAAATAGCCCTGTCTCTCGAACTGGTAGCGACTGCCCGGCGCTGCGCCCGCCAGGCCAGGTTCAACACGGCACTCAGTCAACGTCTCCAACGAGTCCGGATTCAGATTTGATTTGAAATCCGCACCCTCTTCCACGTCATCTGGGTTTTCCTTCACGAAGAGACGATCGTACAAGCGCACTTCGGCCCTGAGGGCGTGGGCCGCCGAAACCCAGTGCAACGTCCCTTTGACTTTGCGGCCATCGGGAGACGCGCCGCCTCGCGTCGCTGGATCATACGTACAGTGCAGTTCAACCACTTCGCCCGTCTGTTCATCCTTGACCACCCCCACGCAGGTGACAAAATAGGCGTATCGCAGCCGCACCTCGCGACCGGGGGCCAGACGGAAGAACTTCCTCGGTGGGGCCTCACGAAAATCCCCCCGTTCGATGTACAGCACGCGGGAAAAAGGAACCTTGCGCGTTCCCATGCTGGGGTCTTTCGGATGGTTCAGGGCCTCCATCTCTTCCACCTGGCCCTCCGGATAATTATCAATGACCACCCGAAGCGGACGCAACACCCCCATCACACGCGGAGCACGCCGGTTCAAATCCTCGCGGATGCAGTACTCAAGCATTGCCACATCAACCACGCTATTTCGCTTGGCCACCCCGATGAGATCACAGAAGTTTCGGATCGCCTCAGGCGTGTAGCCGCGTCTCCGCAATCCCGATATGGTAGGCACACGGGGATCATCCCATCCGGTGACATGTCCTTGTTCTACCAACTGCAGCAGTTTTCGCTTACTCATCACGGTGTAGTTGAGATTGAGACGGGCGAACTCGATCTGCTGGGGATGATAGACGTTCAACTCATCAAGAAACCAGTCATACAAGGCACGATTATTCTCAAACTCCAGCGTACAAATGGAATGTGTGATCCCTTCGATGGAGTCTGAAAGACAGTGGGTAAAATCATACATCGGATAAATGCACCACTTATCACCCGTCCTGTGATGCGTTGCCCGCAGAATGCGGTATATGACCGGATCTCGCATAAGCACATTGGGATGTGCCATATCAATTTTCGCTCGCAGTATGCGGGAACCGTCCTCGAACTCGCCGGCCCGCATGCGCTGGAACAAGTCCAGGTTCTCCTCGACCGAACGCGCACGATACGGGCTGTCCCTGCCAGGCTCGATCAGGGTACCACGGTACTCCTTGATTTCCTCTGGGGTCAAGTCACAAACGTATGCCTTGCCCTTTTTGATCAACTGCACGGCGTACTCATAGAGCGGCTCAAAATAGTCCGAGGCGTAGTATAGCCGATCATCCCAGTCGAATCCGAGCCATCGAACGTCTGCCTGGATCGATTCGACATATTCAGCCTCCTCTTTAATTGGATTGGTATCGTCGAATCGCAAGTTATAAAGGCCCCCGTATTCGGCAGCGATACCGAAATTGAGGCAGATGGATTTGGCATGTCCGATATGCAGATAGCCGTTCGGCTCCGGTGGAAATCGCGTGTGAACCCGACCGCCGTACTTACCCGTGCTTAAGTCTTCCACGATGATATTCCGAATAAAGTTGGAGGTGGGGACAGAATCGGATGTGGTCATGTTTACATCTCCCTTCTCTGTTTTTCCCTCTGCTACTATATTTGTCATGCCGTTTTCTCCTCGATTTCTGGTGCTACGGTGGGGCTGGTGGCTACACCCGGCAAAGTGAAACTAAAGACACTCCCCTGGCCCACCTCACTCTCTGCCCACACCTGCCCGCCGAGTCTCTCCACGATACGCTGCACGATAGACAGTCCCAGCCCGTGCCCTTTAGCACGACCCCGGTCGAGTTTTGTAAATGGAGTGAACAACTGGACATGATCTTCCGATGGGATACCAGAGCCGTTGTCACGCACCCAGAAACGCACCATACCGTCCGCTTGCACCGTCGCGCCCAATTCCACGCGCGGCGGTCGGCCGCCGTACTTGATGGCATTGGAGAGATAATTGACCCACACCCCTTCGACCCACAGGCCGTAGCCCAGCGCTACCGGCCAGGTCTCGGGCAAGATGATCTCGGCCTGGTATTCTTCGATCTCATGAGCCAGCCGCTGCTGGGCTTCGGCCACGATGCTCTCCATGTCCAGGGGCCTCATCTTCACTTCCACCTCGCGCGCTTCTGCCAGCAGGAGTAACCCGTCAACAATACCGCTCATTTTGCGCCCGCCCTGCGCAATCCTCCGCAGATAACGCCGTATCTCCTCATTCGACATTGTGGCACAATCCTGTTCCAACACCTCGGCAAAGCCGACGATAAGGGCCAACGGGTTCTTGAGGTCGTGGGCCACAGTGTGGGCAAAGGCGTCCAATTCCTCGTTGCGCGCTTGTAGTTCGACGGTGCGCTGATACAGTGCCGCGTCCGCCCGCTTGTGCTCGGTGACGTCACGTAGGACCATCACCCGGCTGATGAGGCGGCTACGCCAGTCAACTATAGGGGAGAGGCGCACGTCATAGGTGCGCTGTGCATCTCCTTCGCCCAGCACAACTTCCTCGTCCATCTCGGCCCCATCGCCGGAGGGTCCAATCAGACCAGCCCAACCAGGCCATATCTGGTCCACGAGTCGTCCAATGGCCTCCGCAGCGGTGTGACCAAACATTCGTTGAGCAGCAGGGTTCAGGCCCACAATGCGGTCCTGTTCGTCCAACACGACAACGCCGTCACTTATGCTTTCGATGACCACCTCAGACGCCACCGGCACAATGTCTCCCACCCGCAAGCCATAGAGACTCCACGTAAGTGCCAGGCTGGACAGGGCAAACGCCAACGGTGTCAGGTCGAGGTATGGTGGGAGGTCCAAACCGGCCAGCATAAGCACGTTCCCCAGCAAGGGCAAGGAAGAGGCAAACAGCAACGCAGTGGCTTGCCGGCGGTACAGGTGGCGCGAGCGAACCAGCATCTGGATCAGCAAGAAGGCGGTGATGAAAAGCAACGCGTACGTGTACGCCGTGTGGCCCCAGTATCCCGCACCATGAGGACGCACCGACAAGGGAGCGTCAGTGTTCGGCAGAGTGCGCTCCCAGATCAAACCGTGGGCCTCATTGGTGAAGACCAACAGCAAGGTGATGAGGGGCACAATGCTCAACAACACCAGGGTGCGACGCCTCAGCCATTCCCCGCGACCGATGTACTCAAGCGTAAAGACCAACCACGCCGTCGGCACGATGACGATACCCACGTATTGCATGTTGTTCCAAAATATCTTATCCGCTACATCGGCGCTCATCAACTCCAGCGCATACCCCAACAACCATTCGGCGCCGGCCAGCGCGATCAACAGCACCGTCTTATTCCCAGGCACCGGCCGGCGCAAGCGCACGTACAGCGCCGACGCCACTGAGCTAGCCGCTGTCACGATCAATAAGATTGCACAAAGCATCTCTTGCCAGGCCATAGGTTCTTATTCACCTACCTGAGAGGTACTGCTCCACGCCGTCCAGGCGCCAGGCCAACTGGCGCTAGTGCGCGGGATGGAGCACGAACGAGCGCTGCGTCGGCGATACCCTCCAGCACAGCCGCCATGTTCCCATGGCGGCTCTCTCCCTGCACCAACGCGATCTTCGCCCGGCCCGCTTCGACTATCTCAGAACGTCAACTTCCGATGGCGCATCGCCACATTCTCCGCCAGCCCAATGCCGACCATCGCCGTCAGTAGCGCAGCGGGGCCGTAACTGATGAAGGGCAACGGCAGTCCCGCGACCGGCAGTAGCCCCAGGTTCATGCCTATATTAACGACGGCCTGGAACAGGATCATCGCTAACGTGCCCGTCGCCAGCAGCCGTCCGAAAGTATCCGGCGCGATCAGAATAATCCGCAGCAGGCGGAGGAATAGCACCAGGTAGAGAACAAATAGCAGCATCACGCCTGCAAAGCCGAGTTCCTCGGCGGTAACGGCGAAAATGAAATCTGTGTGGCGCACCGGCAGGTAACGGAGTTGGCTCTGCGTGCCCTGGCCGAGCCCTTTCCCCCACAGCCCGCCCGAGCCGATGGCGATAAAGGCTTGCTCCAGTTGGTACTTGACATTCGGATTACTGTTGGGATTCAAGAAGCCCAACACGCGCTGACGCATATACGGATAACGAGCCATCAGGTCCCACATAGGGATCAACGCCCCCACCCCCAGCACCGCAGTGAAGACCAGGTATCGCGTCGCTGCATCCGATTCCAACAGCATAGCCAGCCACATAACGACAATCACTGCTGCAGTGGCCATATCTGGTTGCAGAAAGATTAACGCCGCCAGCGCCAGGGTCATAACAGCAGAGGCCAGATAACTGACGGAACCGGGGCGCTCGACTGTCACCTCGATCATGGTCGTCTTGGGTGCTCCGAAGAGCGGAGAGGCAGAGGAAGCGCGCCGCCGCCGCCGCCGGCCAAGTATGGCTCCCACCGCGACGATGAGCAGGTTCATCGCCAGAAACGAGGGCTGGAGTCTGACAAAGCCCAAGTCGAACCAGGCGCTTACCTCGCCGATTTCGCTTTGCCCGAAGAAGAGCACGAGCACCAACAGGACAAAGGCCAGGAGATAGGCCAGCCACCAGAAATCGCCGAGCCACTGGTAGTTACGCGGGAAAGCGGCCAGCAGAAAGATCAGCCCTATCCCGACAGCCCCAAAGATCGCCTGTCGCCGCCACAGGTCTTGCAGACGAGGATCAGGGCTGCCCAGGTTAGCGCTGTAGATCATCACCACACCGTAGGTGGTCAGTAGAACAGTAACCACGAGCAGCAAGTAGTCAAAATGCCGCCAGATTCGAAACCTTTTCATCCTATTTCTTGCGCCGCCCGCGTCGGGTCAATAAGGGAATGTCAGCGACCAGGCGCGACTCGCGCCCACTCTGGGAGAAGGCCACCTCGACACTCTCGACATCAATGGCGATATGGCGCGAAATCACAGCGATGATCTCGTCTTTGAGCGTGTTCAACAGCGCAGGTGAGACACTAGCCCGGTCGTGGGCCAGCACCAAGCGCAGCCGCTCCTTGGCAACCTTCCCGCTCGGCGAGTCGCGACGACGGCCCCGCATGCGTTCAAAGAATCCCATAGTCAATCCCTCCAAAAGTGCACAAAACGAGCAAGCCGTTCCAGCATGCCCGGTTCGCGCAGGGCCATAAATGGCACGTCTTCTCCTCGCAGCCGGCGAGCGATATTGTGAAACGCCCGACTAACCAGAGCGCCATCGCCGGAGAAGGCAAGAGGCCGCCCCCGATTCGCAGCCACCAGGAGGTTTCTGTCCTCCGGCACGATACCAACGAGATTCACAGCCAGTAATTCGACGACATCGGCGATGTCAAGCATCTCCCCGCGCCGCACCATGTCCGGGTTGACCCGGTTGATGATCAACTGTGCGGAATTTTTCTCCTCTGCCTCGATCAGACCGACGACTCGGTCAGCGTCACGCACAGCGGCCACCTCCGGGTTGGTGACAACGAGAATCTCGTCGGCTGGGGCAATGGCGTAACGAAAACCCTGTTCAATACCGGCGGGCGAGTCGATCAGGACGAAATCGTGCTGCTCCCGTAGGCTCTCGCAGACGCGTACCATGTCGTCGGGTTGAACCGCACTCTTATCACGAGTCTGGGCGGCGGGCAGCAGGAAAAGTTCCGAAAGTCGCTTGTCGCGCACCAGCGCCTGGCGCAGCCGGCAACGGGCCTCAATCACATCCACCAGATCGTAGACGATGCGGTTTTCGAGACCCAACATCATGTCGAGGTTGCGCAAGCCGACATCGGCGTCAATGACCACTACCCGCTGCCTCTGCATCGCCAACGCGACGCCCAGGTTAGCGACAAGAGTGGTCTTGCCCACTCCCCCCTTGCCTGAAGTAACTGTAATCACTCTTGCCGCCATGGACTCTCCTTACCCCGCTCAGTCAGGGCGCGATAACCGCGCCTCTACCTCACCTGCCACTCCAGGGAACAGCCACAACCTGTCCCTCGCGCACCGCGACCATCTCCGGCACAGGCTTCCGCTGTCGCTCCTCTGGTGAGCGGGCGATGTGACCGGCGATGCGGAGTTGTGTGGGAACCAGATCGAGAGCGCAGATCACGGCCCCATCATCCCCCAATGCCCCGGCGTGCACCAACCCGCGCACCCGACCCCACACCACGATGTTACCACCTGCCACGATTTCCGCTCCAGGGTTGACATCACCGATGACCACGACGTGACCCGGGTGGCGCAGACTCTGGCCAGAACGGAGCGTGCGCTGCACCACCAACCCCTCGACAGAGGGCACCTCGCCTTCCTCAGTCATGGCCTCTGGCCTGCTCGGATGGGACGGGCCAACGTCAATCAACAACCCCATCTCCTGCGCGGCTGTCTCAGTGACGAGGCTCGTGCTGACCACCGCCCACAAATCAACCCCATGATGGGCCAGCAACACACGTGCCTCCTCAATCTCAGAGCGAGCCAATTGGCGCGCCCCAACGTCGAGCGCAACATGGCCACCGCGAAAGAACGCGGGATTGGCACTGAGCCGTACCCCCAATGCGAGCAGCCCAGCGTCCCAATCTCCCTCACCTAGCACGACAAGCAGCCCTTGGCGGATACCCTTGATGGTAATCGTATCCGAGCCCATGTACCCCCTCTCTGACACCTCAAATACCACCTAAGGAACGTCAGACCTCATCGGTTGATTATAACACAGATAGTAGTATGCACAACGAACAAGCCCGCTTTACCCCGACGGTTCGCTTATTGCCCAATTTTACTCCGACATGCCCCTCTGTGCAAATCTGCGCCCGTGTGTTGAGTCTACACACTTTTTGACATTGCCATCGCTGGGCTGCCGGTAGGGCCAGGGCGTAGCAGTCACGGACGGTGGCTGGTGTGATTGCCGGAAGACCCAAACTGCTGAAGGAAGGGCTTCAAGGAAGTTCACCGACGTCGAACTGGCCCACAACGAGCGTGTCGTTAATGGGCTGCCCATCCGCATTCACAATTTGCAGACGCTGCATCGTCGCCAGCAGGTACCAGCCGACCTCGACCAGGTAGTGACCAGATGGAGCGTCGGGGCCCAATCGCACTTCGTAAGGGTCACTCAGTTTCTCGCCAACCGTCCATCGACTGGTGGGATGACTCCCCTGCACCGGCCACATGTCAACCTGCCCATGCAGCCGCCCGTCGGGACCCACCAGGTGGACGAAGACAGTGTAGTCCTCATCCATCGCCCGCAGTGCCCGCCACCACAGGGCCACGGGAACGGTCCCACCCGGCCGCACGTCGGTGCTGCCCACTTCAGCGTCCAACAAGAGCACCAGGTCCGCGAAGTTCGCCAACCCCTCCTGCGCTGGCACCACCTCAATCGCCGCAAGCGGACAGTCGCCAGTCAGCGAAGCCAGCCAGCCGCAGCGCGCGGTCTCACCTACCAGACCCACGTGCAGTGTGTAGTCGCCAGGGTTCTGCGGTGCGACAATGACGTGGCGGCTACGCAGCGTTCCGGCGGCCAGGGGAAACACGGCTGATCCTACCTCCCGCCCGACTTCGGCGAGCCCTCGGCCTGAGGCTCGGCCCGAAGGCTCAATCGAGCCGTGCGTGTCTACCCAGACCAGACGCACCGCCCCGTCCGTCTCGACTCCACGCCAGGAGAGGTCGGCCACGAATGGCGCGCCAGCGGAAGCCTCATCAGCCAGGTTATCGCCCGTCAAACACGCGCCACCCGCAAAACAATAGTACCGCTCGTGCGGCAGAGGGGGCAGCGAATCGGATGGCGGGTCAACCTCCAGCGTACTCAGAGCGAGCCACGCTGTCGCCCCATCGCCAACATCCAGGCCCGTATCACTGAAGGGAGGAAACAGCCCCACCTCAAGCCTATACTCCCCGCGTGGCAGCCAGAGTGGGAGCGGCACCTCGTGATAGTCTGATATCGCCACACCCACGGGCCAGGCATTGGTCGGATACAGCCCGCCCACTGGCCGCACCCCGCCACTCTCCCAACGTACCTCACCCCCGGCGTCCACCAGCCGCAGCCGGACGACGAAGTCGCCGCTGACGTGCGTCTCGGCCTGCCAGTAGAGCGTCAGGTGGGCCAAGACTCGCCCCAGCGGGTCGGCGCTCACCCTGGCATCCAGTAACCGAATCCCCGTTCCGAAACGCGCATCCACCTCATCCGTTTCTTCCTCATCCCGCCATCCCCCATCTACTGCCACCTCCACCAGCGGCCCCAACGAACGCAGATGCAGGCCACCCAGGTTCGGCAGATAGCGTGCCAGATAGACCGTCTGTCCCATCCCCAGGCGCGCTGTCAGTTCCGCCTGGTAGAGCTCCTCGTTGCCCAGCAACAGCAGGTCCAGGTCAGACCGCACCCCCTCAATCTGCTGTAGATAGTACAGTGGGGCAAACTTCTCCACGTCGGCCAGCACCACACTATCCGCCGCAAGCGGAAGACTCAACACATACTGCCCCCAGGCGTAACCACCCTGATTGTGGCTCTGATCCACTTGCGGGAGATTCAGCCAGACGCGACTGAGAGGAAGCAGGGAAAATGACAAATGACAAATGATAAATGACAAATGACAGATGTCAGATGATAGATGACGGAGTCGCGAGGTGAGGTCGGCGAAGGAGACAATACCGGCGCCGATCCAGATCGCGAGGATCAGATGGGCGGGAAGCAAAAAGACGGAAATGTCGGGGACGTAGTAGTCAAGCCCGTAGAGGACAAAGGCCAGAAACGTCACGCCGGTCAGCGCCAATGCCCGCCTGCGGCGAACCGCCATCCACACTACGCCCATCGCCGCCAGTCCCAGCCCGACCCAGCCGAACGGCTCACGCAGCAGCCGTCCGACGATTCCCCAACGGACGGGGTCGCGCCAGCCATCGAGCCGCAGCGCGCCGTGGAACTGGCCGCCGGTGACGTAGGAGACAAAGTCGCGCAGTGTCATCCATTGGCCATGGTTCAGCGCCGGCCAGCGCAGCGGGATAAACAGGTAGATCGACAGGCCCAGGAGCAACACCCCCCCAATGGTCAGCCAGTTTCTGAGCCGCAGCCGGGGCCAATCCCAAAGCAGCGCCAGCGCCACAGCAGGCAGCAACAGCGCCATCGTCAGGTGATTGGTGAGACTCAGGCCAACCAGGAAGGATATCCGTCGCCAGCGACGTGCTGCAGACCCCAGAGGTCTTCCGGAGACCTCCGAAGTCTCGGGCTGGCCCAACAGGAGCCACAGGATGGTCGCTACGAGCAAATTATGCAACGTGTAGACTTCCGCGATGATCGCCTGGGACCAGAAGGTATAGGAGAGAGCAAACGCTGACGCAGCCAGAAAGGCCGGCAGCCACCGGGAGGTGTCTTGAGCCTGGCGAAGGGCAGTCAGGCGCAGCAGGAGAGCATAAAGCACCAACACCGCAGCGGTGGCGAAGATGGCCGAGGCCAAGTTCACACGCCAGGCCACGTTGCCCAGCGGGAGCAGCGTGAACAACTTGCCCAGCAGGACATAGAGTGGGTATCCAGTGGGATGTGCCACCCGCAGCAGCGGCACGACGACCTGGAACTCGAAAGTGTCAGCCTGGCCGACGGACGGCAGCAGCGTGCGCAGATAGAGCACAAACGAAGCCAGGCCCAGGACAGCAGGTGGCATCCAGCGCACCCGGTCCCCCCACGCCAGCAGCAGCGCTAGCGCGGCCCCGCCGATCAGCAACACGCAGCCAGCCAGGGGAAACGAGACGACACCCACGACGTAGAGCAGGGGAAAAGACAAGGGGATGAAGGCCGAAGAGCACGGATTAGCAGAATTGGCGGATCGGAGCACAACGACGATCACAGCACAAACGGCCGCCACTCCGGCGACGGCCAGAGAGGAATCATAGAGCAGTGTCGAGAAACCCGCTTCCGCCGCCAGGCGGGCCAAGCCCAGCCCCCAAATCGCACCCGCCCCGCCGACTCCTGCTACACGAAGTAAGTCATCCAGATGCAGCCTCATCGCGGCTGAAATAGTACTCCAGAATGTCGTGAGCCACCGGCACCGCCGTGGTCGAGCCCTCGCCTCCATTGTACAGGAAAACAATGACGGAGATTTCTGGCTCCTCTACCGGCGCGAAGGCAGCGAACCAGGCATGTTCCGGCTGGGCATACCCCACACCACAGGTCCCCTCCTCCAGCGCGATGTCGTCGCAATACTGGGCCGTGCCGGTCTTGCCGGCCACGCGTAGTCCCTCGATCCGCGCACGTGGCGCTGTCCCGTAAGCCACAGCCCCTTCCATTCCCTGTTGGATCAACGACCAGTTCTCCTGGCTAATCGGGAGCGTGCGGATAATCTCCGGCTCAAAAGACTGAATCACATTTCCCTGAGCATCGGTGACGTGGTGGGCGATACGCGGGCGGTAGAGGGTGCCGCCGTTGGCGACGACGTTGACAGCGTTGAGCATTTGAAGCGGCGTGACGGAGACATAACCCTGTCCGATGGATACGTTATACGTGTCACCGGTAGACCAACTCTCGCCATACGTTCGCCGCTTCCAAGCCGACGTGGGCACTATGCCACTGATCTCGGCCAGCAACTCCACACCGGTCGGCTCGCCAAAGCCGAACAGCCGAGTGTAGTGAGCAATACGATCCACCCCCAGACCCTCAAAGCCGGTCTCCTCGAGGCCCCCACCGACCTGGTAGAAGAAAATATCGCACGAGTGAGCAATGCCACCCACCACATCCAGTGAGCCATGGCCAGACTGGTTCCAGCAGTAGAAAGGCTGTGCACGGCCAGGGTCGTTGGGATAATACTTGTTGGGCACAATGATTCTTCCAGGGCAGGAAAGGCGCGTGCGCGAGGTCAGCACTTCCTCCTGGAGCGCAGCCGACGCTACGACGATCTTGAACACCGACCCGGGCGGCAGACTGTCCGAGATAGCGTGATTGAGCAGTGGTCGGTGCCGGTTATCTGCCAGACGCTGCCAATCACTCATCGAGATCCCCTGGGTGAAGATGTTATTATCGTACGTCGGCAGGCTGACCAGCGCCAGGATCTCGCCCGTCTGCGGATTCATCACAATCGCCACCCCGCGCGGCGAGTTCACATCCGGCTGCGTCATCCCACGCCACAACGCCTCCTCGACAAACTGCTGCAGGTCGAGGTCGAGTGTCAGATAGACGTTGCCCCCAGGCACAGACGCGGCCTGCTCCTCAACCAGGCGGACCACCCGGCCAATCACATCCTCCTCGACGAGTTGAGTGCCTTTCCTCCCGCGCAGACTGTCCTCGTAGGTCGCCTCGACGCTGGCGACACCGATGCGATCCGTGGCCGGATCATAGCCCTGTGCGACGTATTCCTCTTCGCCCTCCTCAGGGATGGGTAGCAGATATCCCAGCACCTGCGACACCAGTGGGCCATAAGAGTAATCACGTACCGACTCCACCTGGATCGACACACCGGGCAAAGTCATGGCCTCCTGTGCCACCAGCAAGGCCATATCCCGCTCCACTTCTGACCTGACCACTAACGGGCGATAGCGAGCCGTGTAAGGCACCGCCTCCATTATCTCGCGCAAGCCGGGCGGCGGTTCCGTTCCACCCCCGTGTACCCCAGCCGTGCTGTAGGGCATATTGAGCAGCACAGCCAGACGGATGAGCACGACCTCCGCCTCATCCTCGTCGTCAGGCAGATAGGCAGGGACGACGACAACGTCGAAACTGGGGACATTGCGCACCAGCGCTGTGCCATTGCGGTCGTAGATGATGCCCCGAGCAGCAGGAATGGTAACGAGGCGCAACCGCTGCCGATCCGCTCGCTCACGGTAGTATCCGCCCTGTACGAACTGCAGATTCCACAATCGCAGGCTGAAAACCCCGAAGAGACACAGGATCAACAGACCCAGTGCGACAACCCGCGGCGCCCCCTTGATTGCCACCCAGCGTGCCTGCCAGCCCTGTGGAGCAGCCTGCTGTTGTGCTTCGTGCGATGTCACAGCGCGAACCTCTCCTCCCGGGTTTCCCGATCCAGCCAGGCCAGCGGCTGCCGAACGAACGGAGCCAACACCACGTTCAACAGCGTCGACGGACCCACCACCCGCAGCAGCGCGAACCCCCAATCCACTGTTGTATGCCCCGCCCAGGCCAGAACGATCAACAGGACCAGATGATAGACCACGACGCCGAGAGTCGCCAGGAGCATCAGACGTACCACCGGCGAACCAAAACCTTGACCCCACGGCTGTCCAGCCAGGAACACCGCCGCCAATAGGGCCAGCGCCGTCGCAGCCAGCGGCCCTCCGGAGAGTAGATCAATGATCAACCCACCAATAAAACCCCACACCAGCCCCTCATCCATACCACGCACCACAGCCCAGACCAGCACGACCAACAACATCAAATCAGGTCGCGCCCCCCACAGATTCACCCGTGATAGCAGCACGCTCTGAATCAAGGCGATGCCGGTCAGGAGAGGGATGCTCAGGTAAAGGCTGATCTCACACCTCCTGCGAGACTACGGCTCCTCGGGCAGAGACTCCTCAAGAGGAATCTGCTCAAACGCAGTGATCACCAACACCGGTTCTAACCGCGAGAAGTCCACTGCTGGCCGCACGATGGCAGCCTGGAACAGCGCGTAGTCCACCTGCTGCACCTCGGTCACCTGGCCGACGACCAATCCTTTGGGTATAAAGCCACCCAGCCCGGAGGTCAACACCATGTCGCCGATGCTAACGCTCTCCTCTTGCGGAATGTACTCCATACGCAACGTACCGTCGTGCTGCCCCACGACCAGGCCAGTGAGACGGGATGACTGAAGGAGGGTAGCGATGGCACTACCGGGGTCGGTGAGCAGTTGTACTTTGGCCGTGCGCGGGCCCACCTGCGCAACACGCCCCACCAGTCCAGCACCGCCACCACTGACGACCGGCATTCCCACCTCGACCCCCTGCTGTGCCCCGACGTTGATGGTGATGTAGCGCAGGTAGGGGTTCGGCTCT
Source organism: uncultured Anaerolineales bacterium (assembly GCA_964385635.1). Classification (GTDB taxonomy): domain Bacteria; phylum Chloroflexota; class Anaerolineae; order B4-G1; family B4-G1; genus CAYLPU01. The sequence continues at coordinate 8,294 of CAYLPU010000069.1, read as the reverse complement.
GTGCCCACCACCTCTCCACACGGGAAGGTGTCGCAGATATCCCGCCCGACCACGTCGGCACCCAGAGGAACTGAAATCGGATACTCGCTGGCGAAGTTCAGCAGGGTGCGGAGTTGTTGGACCTCGGCCTCATACTCCCTCAAGCGCACGTTCTCGACCGTCAGCGCATCCACCTGTGTCTGCAGTTCCCCGACCTGAGACCGCAATTCACGCACTTCGCGCACCGTCTGAAACAGCCCCCCCGTGACTTCCACCACGCTCGAAAACACGCGCTGCAATGGGTCAAGCACATAATGCAGTGCACTCTCCACGGGGGCCAGATAGCCGGACTCGTGGAGCACCAGAAGCAGTAATCCGAGAACGACCAACAGCAGGGGAAGCCAGGAACGGCGGGGAGACTCCATCATAATCCCACCCAACCGGCGATCAGACGCCGGCTATCCTCCTCGATCAACACGGAGGCCAATCAAAAATCAGGGCTCCTGGGTCGCCGGTCGTCGGTACTGACCAACACCTCGCGAAGTACGTCAAGCGACTCCAGCACTTTGCCAGCGCCACGGGCCACACAGGTCATCGCGTCCTGGGCAACCCAGGCTCGCACGTTCATCTCTTCAGTAATCCGCTCAGCCATGCCCTTTAACAGAGAACCACCACCGGCCAGGCAGATGCCAGTCTCCATCAGGTCGGACACCAACTCGGGCGGCGTCACGTCCAGCGCATCTTTGACCAGGTCTACTATAATGCCGACCGACCCGCTCAACGCCTCCCGGATCTCAATGCTGCTGACCTCGATCGCCTCAGGCAACCCAGTGACCAGGTTGCGTCCCCGCAGCGTCATCGTCATCTCTTCAGGCAGTGGATACGCCGACCCAATATCAATCTTAGCCCGTTCGGCCATGTGCTCGCCAATGTAGAGGTTGTACTTCTGGCGAGCGTATTGCATAACGTCCTCGTCCATCTCGTCGCCAGCGATACGAAGGGAACGGCTGACAACGATACCTCCCAGGCAAAAGATACCCACCTCGGTCGTACCGCCACCGATGTCCACGACCATACTACCGCGCGCCTCCGTAACCGGCATCCCCGCCCCGATGGCCGCCGCCATCGGCTCCTCAATCAGGAAAGCCTCCCGTGCACCGGCAGAGAGGGCGGCATCGTACACCGCACGCTTCTCGACCTCGGTCACACCACTGGGAATACCTACGACAACGCGGGGACGAGGGAAAGGAAGCAGCAACTGGCTATGCGCCTTCTTGATAAAGTAGTCCAACATCGCCTCGGTTATGTCGAACTCCGAGATAACGCCATCGCGCAGAGGGCGAATAGCGACAATGTTGGCGGGCGTGCGACCGACCATCTCCTTCGCCTCGGAGCCAATGGCAAGTACCTTCCTGCTGTTTCGCTCGATGGCTACCCAGGACGGTTCATTGATAACAATGCCTTTCCCCCGCACGTAAACGAGCGTATTCGCAGTGCCGAGATCAATGCCAACGTCGAGGGAAAAAAGCCCAAGAAAGGCATCAATGGGATTGAACACAAACATCTCCTACACACAAGTTATTACCCCGGTCAACCCAACCCTCCAGCACCGGGACCGGCTGCCAGGTTAAAATTATACCACAAATCATGGACAGGGGGAAATATGAGAAACAGCCCATTTATGCTATAATCATAACATGTCTCTACAGTACGAGATTCGATTGTCCGTCTTCGAGGGACCACTAGACTTGCTGCTCCACCTCATTGAGCGGAAGGAACTTGACATCACCGTGGTCGCGCTGGCCCAGGTAACCGACCAGTACATGGCCCACCTGGCGAAACTGGAACGACGGCAGGTAAAAGAACTGGCGGATTTCATCGTCGTAGCAGCGAAACTCCTGCTCATCAAGTCGCTGGCGCTACTCCCGCGCCCCCCGGCACTGGCTCCCGAAGCCGAAGATGTGGGCGACGAACTGGTGCACCAGTTGCAGGTCTACAAACGCTTCAAGGAAATTGCAGCACTGCTGCACGAACGGGAGAAACAAGGACTGCACGGCTACGTGCGTATCGCCCCTCCTACCCGCCTCAAGCCGCAACTCGACCCGGGTGACGTGACACTCCAGGACCTGTTGGCCGCTGTGCGGGAAGCGCTGGACGCCAGGCCCGCCCTGCCAGTCGGGGAGATCGTCGCCACCATCACGGTGACCGTCGCAGGACAAATCGCCCGCATCAAGGAGCAACTGGCTCAGCGACACCAGGTCCGCTTCCACGAGATCCTTTCAGACACCACCACCCGCGTAGAGATCATCATAACCCTGCTGGCACTGCTGGAACTGATCAAACAGGATCGGGTGCAGGTGCGGCAGGAACGACCGTTCGATGAGATCATCATCGATCGCCAGACATCTGCCGAAACAGCGCCCGCCGACGCTCCCACCACCAGCCTAGCAGCATAGCCCCGCACGCTCCCACCCCATCCACCGCCACGTCCACCAGCCGGCCACTGCGCCCTGGCACAGAGGTCTGGTGGTACTCGTCGCTCAGTGCATAAGTCACTGTTAGTCCAATAGTGACTATGCGAAGAGCGATGCCTGCGGAGAAGTAGCGACACAGCGCCCGCCAGTAGAGCCAAGCCAACACACCATAGACCACCACGTGGCCGGTCTTCTTGAGCAGCGTGTCCAACCACGGCCCAGGAGCATGCGGGAGATCCGGCTGGGCGGAGAGGACAAAGATCAACCCCATCCAGGCCAGCGGCGGGAGCCAGTACCAGAGAAACCGTCTCACCGCCCCACCCTGTAAGCCCGCTCGACCGTCCCCACCAGACTCACCCACGCGAACCGCTCCCGCACGTCGCGGGCAGCCGCCCGGCCCAACCGCTCTCGCAACTGCGCATCCTTCAGCAACCGCATCACCACCTCAGCGAAAGAAGCCACGTCGCCGGGGGCCACCAGCCAGCCGGTCTCGCCGTGGCGGATCATTTCCCGGTTCTGCCCCACCGCCTCGGCCACGACCGGCGCCCCCGCCGCCAGCAGGTCCAGCAACTTCACCGCGCACTTGGTTCGGTTTACCAGTGTATCGTCGAAGGGGTAGATGGCGACGTCGGCATGGGCAAAATAAGTGGACAAATCAGCAGGCGAAACCCAGCCAGTGTAGAGTATGTCAGCAGAGGAGGAGGAGACAAGGGGACCAGGGGACAAGGAGAGAGACGCATCTCGCTGTACGGTCAGGCCAGACTCGACGGCCAGACGGAACAGTTCCTCTTCCTCGCCGAAGAGCCCTTTGCCCACGACGAGCAATCGCACATCCGCCACTCGCTCGCGCACGCGCTGTAACACCTCGATGACGCGGGAGACGGGGAACTCGAAAAACCTTGTGTACAGCAGGATGACCGGGTACTTGGTACTCAATGCTCGATGCTGGATGCTGGATACTTGATGCCCGACGCCATTGGGCACATAGAACACGCGCTCCGGATTGACACCCATCGCCCAGACCAGGCTCTCCAGCGTGCGGCTGGCGACAGTGACAGCGTCCGCGTGGGTGAGGCCCCAGCGCTCCTGCCAGGCGAAGAAGTGGCGCTGAGCCAGGGCGTAGCCGCCGATTTCGTTCCAACCGCCGGCCCCTTCCCAGTCGTCGGTATCCACCACCAGGCAGGGGCGGCGGGCACGAGGGAGACAAAACAGCAGCCAATGAGTCAGACCGCTGTAGGCCTTGGGTTTGAAGAGATGCACGACGTCGGGGCGGAGTGCCAGTGCCTGGCGGGCCAGCCGGGAGGCAGTCAGCAGATGGAAGAGACCGGGGATGCGTGGCGGCAGAGGGATGTTTTCGATGGCGACGCCGTCCTCCTCCCAGCACCGTCCGGCGTCCTCCGGGTTCTGCCAGGGAGGGAGGAGCAAGGTCACGGTATGCCCGCGCGCGGCCAACGCTTTCGCCATTGGTAACGCCCGCACACTCATCGTAGTCCGGGGGCGCAGCCCGAAGGGGCCGATCACCACGATGTTCATACTCAATCCACCGTCAGCGTCTTGCTCAGGTTGCGGGGGAAGTCGGGGTCGTAGCCACGGCCCAGGCTGAGCCGGTAGGACAACAGTTGCAGGGGCAGCACAGCCAGCAGCGGGTTGAAGAGCGGGCCGACCTGGGGCAGCACGATCAGATCATGAGCGTTGGCCTGCAGCAAGTCATCCTCCTCCCCGATGGCGATAGCCCGTCCGCCCCGGCAGGTAGTCTCGTTGACGCTGCTTACCAAAAGCGACACGTCCTCCGGCCCGGCGACGAAGATGACCGGGTAACCCTCGCGTACGGCGGAGAGGGGTCCGTGCTTGAACTCGGTGGAGAGCATCCCCTCACAGTGAGCATAGGTGACTTCCTTGAGTTTCAGCGCTCCCTCCAGCGCGATGGGGTAGGTGAGACCATAGCCCAGGCAGTAGAGATCGTCCTGGTGAGCCAGGCCCGGCTCCAGTGCCGCCACCTGCGGCTCGACTGTCGCCAGCGTTTCCTCCAGCAGTCCTGGCAGGCGAGCCAGGTTAGCAGTGGGATGATTCCCCATCCGCAGCGCCAGGAACAAAAAAGCCACCACCTGATTGGTGAAGGTCTTGGTGGCTGGAACGCTGATTTCGTAGCCGCAGGCCAGAGGAAGGTAATACTCGCTCTCGTTCATCAGGGTAGAGCCCAGGACGTTGACCAGTCCGAGGATCCCCATCCCCTGTTGACGCGCCACCTCGACGGCGTTGAGCACGTCCTTGGTCTCTCCGCTCTGGCTGACGAATACCCCTACATCCTCCGGCCCCACCGCCGGCCCGTACTGGGGAATAAACTGGGGAGCCAGGATAGGGATAGCGGCACGGCCGGCCAGGCGGGCCAGGTAGACCGCCCCCAGCATACAGGCGTGGTAACTGGTGCCGCAGCCGACCAGGTAGAGGTGGCGGGCCTGGGCCATCCGCTCGACCGTCGGCAAGACGTGGGGAGATGGTTCCAGAAGGTGGATCAACTCTCCCACTATGTCAGGCTGCTCATGGATCTCCTTGAGCATAAAGTGAGGATAGCCCCCTTTCTCGGCCGCCTCCATGCTTTCGGCCACTTTCTCCACCCCCCGCTCGACCAGGCTCCCGTCCTCCACCCGCCACAAGACCACCCGGTCGGCCCAGAGAACGACGATCTCGCCATCCTGCACGCGGATGACGCGGCGGGTGAGCGGCAGGATCGAGGGCAAGTCAGAGGAGACACAGGTAAACCGCTCGGCCAGGCCAGCCACCAGCCCGGAGCCCTTCTTGAAAGCATACAGCCGGTCCTCCCCCACCCGTCCGATGACGAAGGTATAGTCCCCCTCCAGGTCATGGTAGGCGCGGCGGATCGCTTCCACCATGTCGTACCCCTGGTCTACGTACCGCTCCACGGCGTGGACGCAGGACTCACCATCGTTGGTCGAGCGCACCATCATCCCCTCGGCGATGAACTGCCGGCGCAGTTCGACGTTGTTGACAACATTGCCGTTGTGCGCGCCCACCAGGTCACCATCGGAGTCCAGGTGGGGTTGGGCGTTGACCCGGGAGGGGGCGCCGAAGGTGGCCCAGCGCAGTTGGATGATGCCTCGACGTCCGACCATCCCGGCGAATCCCAGCCGCGCCGCCACCTCATCTACCTTCCCCACATCCTTACGCAGATCAATCGTGCCGTCATCCTGCAGCGTGGCGCAACCTACCGAATCGTATCCTCTGTAGGAAAGCCTCCGTCCGGCCCCGGTCAAGATCTCACCCAGTGGCCGCTCCTGTTCCGCGACGATGCCAAAAATTCCGCACATAGCCCACCCCCAAGCCCGGAGTTCGATGTCCAGAGTCTAACGTTGAACTTCGGACATAGGACTTCGGATACTACTCCACAGTAACACTCTTCGCCAGATTTCGCGGCTGATCCACGTCGCAGCCCCTCCGCACCGCCAGATCGTAGGCCAACAGTTGCAATGGCACGACGTTAACCACCGGCGATAGCAACGGCGGCGTTGGCGGGACGTGGAGCACATGGTCGGCCTTGGCCGCGATGTCCTCATCCCCCTCAGTCGCCAGCGCGATGACAATGCCGCCCCGCGCCTTGACCTGTTCAATCTGGCTGATCATCTTGTCGTATACGTGGTCGCGCACGGCAATGGCGACGACAGGCATCGCCTTATCAATCAGCGCGATGGGACCGTGCTTCATCTCCCCGGCCGGGTAGCCCTCGGCGTGGATGTATGAAATCTCCTTCAGTTTGAGCGCCCCCTCCAGGGCGATGGGATAGTTGATGCCCCGTCCCAGGTACAGGAAGTGCTCCCGGTCATAGAACCGATTCGCCAGCGCCTTGTGCTCGTCGTCGTGCTCTAACACGCGCCCCACCAGGTCGGGCAGCCGCGCCAGGTGATCCACCGCCTCCCGCAGCCGTGCGCCGGTCAGGGTGCCACGCAATTCTCCCAGGCAGACGCCCAGCAGATAGAGGTCCACCAGGCTGGCGGTGAACGCCTTGGTCGAGGCCACGCCAATCTCCGGGCCGGCGTGCATCAGGATATAGCCATCAGAGACACGCATCGCCTGACTGCCGATGACGTTGACGATGGACCACAGCCGCGCTCCTTTTGCCCGCGCCTCCTCCATCGCCGCCAGCGTGTCCACTGTCTCACCGCTCTGGGTGATGGCCAGCACGGCGGTGCCCTCGTTGATGATGGGATCACGGTAGCGGAACTCGGAGCCATAGTCCACCTCGACTGGCACGCGGGCTAACGCCTCGAGGATGAACTTACCCACCAATCCGGCGTAGGCCGAGGTGCCGCAAGCGACGATAATCACCTTCTCCAGCGCCTGAGCATCCTCCGGCGCCAACTCCAGGTGCTCCAGTCGCACCCGCCCAGCCTCAAAATCGGCCCGCCCGCGAATGGTGTCGGTGACGGAGCGAGCCTGCTCGTAGATTTCCTTTTGCATAAAGTGCCGATACGTTCCTTTGACCGCCGCCACGGGGTCCCATGGGATGGTGTACAACTGCTCCTCTACTGGCCTCCCGGTCAACGTGGTCACTTGCGCCCCGTCCCGCGTCACCACCGCCAACTGCCGATCCTCGAGAAAGATCATGTCGCGGGTATGTTCCAAGATAGCCGGGATGTCGGAGGCGACGAACGTCTCCCCCTTCCCTACCCCGATGGTGAGACCGCCAGCGTTACCGAGGCGGGCCACCACCAGCCGGTCGGGCTCGCGGCTGCTGAGAAAGACGAAAGCACTGGCCCCCTTCACGCGGGGCAGCGTCCGGCGCACCGCTGTTTCCAAATCAGCACCGCCTGCCATGTACCGCTCAACCAGATGCACCACCACCTCGGTGTCAGTCTCCGAGGCGAATCTCCGCCCTTCGGCCTCCAGTTCCTGCCGCAGCGGCAGGAAGTTCTCGATGATGCCGTTATGAACAACGGCGACCTCGCCGGTAGCACCGACATGGGGATGGGCGTTGCGGCGGCATGGTTCACCGTGGGTGGCCCAGCGGGTGTGGCCAATACCGACCCGCCCGCTCACCGGCTCGGCGGCCACCAATTCCACCAGGCCGGTAATTTTGCCGGCTTCGCGCCGCACGGCGATGGTTCCATCCGCCTGCACGACCGCCAGACCAGCCGAGTCGTAGCCCCGGTACTCCAGCCGCTTCAAGCCCTCAAGGATAATGGGGGTCGCGTCCCGCGGCCCCACGTAACCGACGATTCCGCACATGGCTTACCTCCTGGAAGATTACCTCGAATAGGGAAATATACGATGGACTGTCGTAAGGTGCTCCTCACACATATCAACTAGAGTTAAACACATCCAGAAAATCCCGGACCACCGCGCCAGTCTCCGCCGGGCGCTCCATTGGCAGCAGGTGACCGGCACCGGGGATGACGACGAAACGCGCTTGAGGGAGCAACCGCTCCATCCGCGCCTGGCTCTCCGGTCGGAAAGTGGCCGAGCACTCGCCTCGGATGACAAGCGCCGGAACGCGCAGTTTCGGCACGGCCCGCCAGATGTCGGTCGGCGCGGTGGCAAAGATGTGCGCTTCCCATTCCGGCGGGTAGACCAACTCCACTTGGCCGTCCGCCCGCTCCCGCGTCCCTGCCTCCACATAGGCCCACAGGCTGGCGTCAGGCCAGGCTGCAAAGAGCGGCTTGCCGCTGTAATGCTCGTAGCAGGCCCGGCGGCTGGGCCAGGTCCGCCGGCGGCGCAGGGCTCCCCGGACCAGCGGCAGTTGTCGTCGACACCCCAGCCAGTGCAGCAGCCGCACCACCCACAGCCAGACTGGCGGCAGGATGACCGGGTCAATGAGCACGACAACAC
>CAYLPU010000068.1:27006-27777 GCA_964385635.1 uncultured Anaerolineales bacterium | reverse complement strand
TGTGTGTATCCGTGTGCTATTTGTGCCTGTTTTGGGAAGAGCCTGAGCAGTTACGCTGAATCGTTAATTACTATACCATATCCAGGGCCAAAAGGCAATGAGTGAGACACCAGTTCACTCCCCATTCAGCGCCCAGCGCACGACCCTCTCCAGAGTACCCACGTCGAGGGGCTTGTGGACAACATCCAGAATTCCCTCCTCCCTCAACTCCTCCAGATCGTCAGCCAGCGCGTAGCCGGTGATGACCACCCCCTTCACACGAGGGTCCATCTTCCTCAGTTCCCACATCAACTCCCGCCCCCCCATCTCCGGCATCACCATGTCCGTCAGTACCAGGTCTACGCTCTCGGCTGACCGGTAGACCTCCAGCGCATTCCGCCCATCCACCGCCGTGAGCACCCGGTAGCCCAACAACTCCAGCGCCCGCCGGCACAACTTCCGCACTCTATCCTCGTCCTCGACCAGCAGGATCGTCTCCCGCTGCCGCTCCGGAGCAGCCAAAACCTCCTCCGCCTGCGGGGCCTCCTCCGCCTCGGCCGGCCCGTCGTGGGCCGGAAGGTAGACGCGGAACGTCGTCCCCCGCCCCATCTCCGTCTCGACCCCGATGTGCCCCCCGTGCTGTTCGACGATGCCGTGCGCCTGCGCCAGCCCCATCCCCGTCCCCTGCCCGACAGGCTTGGTGGTGAAGAAAGGCTCGAAGAGACGAGACACCACCTCGGGCGGCATCCCGCTCCCTGTGTCCGACACAGCCAGGCACACCCAGTTGGGCGA
>CAYLPU010000068.1:0-26906 GCA_964385635.1 uncultured Anaerolineales bacterium | reverse complement strand
AGGTCTCTGACCGTTGGGCGAAGGTCTCTGACCGTTGGGCGAAGGTCTCTGACCGTTGGGCGAAGGTCTCTGACCGAGCCACGGAGGCTCCTCGCCCGGCACTGCCTCCACCCTGGACAACCCGATGCGCAGTTCCCCCCCACCCGGCATGGCGTCCCGGGCGTTGGTCGCCAGGTTCACCAGCATCTGCTGCATCCGGGTGGGGTCGGCGTTCACCACGCACCGGCCCCGCCCCACCTCCAGCAGGATGCGGATGTCCTCCGGCAGGGTCCGTCGCAGCATGTCGACGCTCTCCTGGATGAAGCGGTTCAGGTCCACAGGGCGAGTCTCGAAATAGGAGCGGCGGCTAAAGTCCAGAATCTGCTCCACCAGGCGGCCGGCCCGTTGCGCGTCGGCGAGGATGTCCTCCAGGTCCGGCGCCAGGTCTCGCGGCAGGTTCCGCTGGTCCAGGAGCATCTGAGCGGAGAGCGTGATGCCCATCAGGATGTTGTTGAAGTCGTGGGCGACGCCGCCCGCCAGTTGCCCGAGAGCAGCCATCCGATCCTGCCGCTGCACCTGCTCCTCAAGACGCTTGCGCTCGGTGATGTCTACGAAGCTATCGAGCAGATGTTCGCGTCCGTCCAGCATGACAGAAACGACCGTCTTGAGAATCGGCACGCTCTTACCATTGGCCTTCAGTAGCACCCGCTCTGAGTTGTCCACCTTCTGTCCAAGGTCAGTGATGGGACACCGTCCCTTCTCCGCTGAACAGATATACTTATGGCACACGGAACCGACAATCTGTTCTTTGGGAGCACCGATCATTTCGATAGCCACGGGATTGGCATCAACGATGACGTGTGTTTGCGCGTCTATAATCACCATTCCGGTCCGCATGGAATCCAATATGGTCTTTAAGCGCCCTTCGCTCTCGCGCAGTGCCTCCTCCGCCCGCTTGCGCTTGGTGATGTCAATGGACACGCCCAAGGTTGCGGTTATATCGCCTTCGGCATCAAAGATGGGGTGCGTGGTGAAAAGGGCCGGGAATTGCTCTCCAGATTTCCGAACCAAGGTCGTCTCCCCGGCGAACCCTGCTTGTCTCTGGCACATGGATTCGATAATCTCGGGAAACCTGGCCATATCTTCCGGTAGATGTAGCATAGCAACCGGCTTGCCGATGACCTCCTCACGGCTGTAACCAAAGATGCGCTCAGCGCCTGGGCTGAACTCCAGAATCCTGGCCTCGGTTCCTAGGAGGCCCGTCGTGATGAACGAGATGTTCTGCGCAGCCTCAAAGATGTCCCGCAGATGCGCTTCGCTTGCTCTCAGCGCCTCCTCCGCCTGCCTGGCACGCAGCAGACGGGCCACGCGGTGACGCAGCACATCCAGGTGGGGGGGCTTGGTGATATAGTCGGTGGCACCCGCCTCGAACGCTCGATCAACCGCTTCCTTATCGTCGAGGGCGGTGATCATCAGCACCGGCGTGCGATCGCCGCCGGGGAGGGCTCGCAGCCGAGCGCAGGTAGCGAAACCATCAATCCCCGGCATCATGATATCGAGCAAGACGAGATCCGGCTGCAAGCGTTCATAGGCAGACAGCGCCTGCACTCCATCTTCGGCCTCTTCCACCGCATAGCCCCCGGGTTCCAGGACGCGGCGCAACAATAGCCGCACAGCCTTGTCGTCGTCCACCACCAGGACCAAAGGAACGTTTTGTTGGGCAGTTGTCTCACTCATGCTTTCCCCCTATCAACTTTTCGCCGAAGGTCTCCCGACCGAGGCGAAAGGCCCTTGGGCTCGGTCAGGAGACCTTCGCCCATCGCAATTGGCGCTTTCCCCCTATTAACTTCGGGAACCACTCATCCAGAGCAACCCCTTCACCCGCTTTACCAACTCTTTCCCCCTGATCGGCTTGGTCAAGAACTCCATGGCTCCGGCGTCGTAAGCATCGACCTGCTCTCCGACACGTTTCCTGAACCCCGAACCGTCGTAGTCAAGCCGTCCCTTGCCGGTGAGCATGAGCACTGGGATGCGAGCGGTGACCTGATTCCGTTGCAGGCGGCGACAGACCTCGTATCCATTCATTCCGGGCATCATGATGTCCAGAATGATGAGGTCGGGCTTCTCCCCCCGCGCCTTCACTAACCCGCTCACGCCATCCAAGGCGGTGAGAACCTCGTAGCCTGCCTTCTCCAGGAGGCGTTGGACAACCCTCACCGTACGCTCGCGGTCGTCAATGACAAGGATGCATGCTTTATGTTCCATCACCAGCCTCCAATCAGCAATCTCGGCGTAGTTTTCCAGCAGCGCCAGGCTGAAGCCACCTACGCTGCGCAGGTCGTGCGAAATGGAATACGCAAAGGCTTCGAGTTCCTTAGTGCTGGGGCATCTAACCGCGGTTTTTCAAAAAGAACTGGTCAAGTTGGGAGGCTACCGAACCAGAGCAAAGCTCTCACCCGGTCTAACAACCCTTTTGCCGTAACCGGCTTACTCAAGAACTCTAAGGCTCCAGATTCGAAACCTTCCATCCGCTCTTGGATACAAATATCAATAGTCTCGTCATCTATATTGGGGACATCAATTTGCCCCTTGCCGGTGAGCATGAGCACCGGGATGCGAGCGGTGACCTGATTCCGTTGCAGGCGGCGACAGACCTCGTATCCATTCATTCCGGGCATCATGATGTCCAGAATGATGAGGTCGGGCTTCTCCCCCCGCGCCTTCACTAACCCGCTCACGCCATCCAAGGCGGTGAGAACCTCGTAGCCTGCCTTCTCCAGGAGGCGTTGGACAACCCTCACCGTACGCTCGCGGTCGTCAATGACAAGGATGCATGCTTTATGTTCCATCACTGGCCTCCTTAACGTGTAAACCGTGAAACGTGAAACGTCAAACGTCAAACGTCAAACGTGACATATTACAATCTGCAATCAGCCGCTATCCAGAGTTTGGCGCACGATTCGCGCCAGCGTGTCCGTGTCGAGGGGCTTCTGGACAACCTCCAGGCTTCCCTCTTCCTTCAATTGTCGTAGATCCTCTGCCAGCACGTAGCCGGTCATAGCCACCGCCCTCAGATGGGGATCCACCTTGCGCAGTTCCCGGATCAATTCCTTGCCACCCATCTCTGGCATGATCATATCCGTGAGCAGCAGGTCCACCCTTCGGCCTTGCTCAGGGCAGGCGCTCTCCGCCGACCGGTAGACCTCCAACGCCTTCCGCCCATTCTCCGCTGTCAATACTCGGTAGCCCAGCGATTCCAGGATTCGCCGGCTCAAATCCCGCACTCTCTCCTCGTCCTCCGCCACCAGGATAGTCTCCCCCTTCCCCCCCACAGCGGCCGCAGCCGGTTCCTCCAGCGGGGCCTCCTCGACCTCCGTCGCTCTCTGGGCCGGCAGATAGACGCGGAACGTCGTTCCCTGCCCCACCTCCGTCTCCACCCCGACGTGTCCCCCGTGCTGCTTGACGATGCCGTATACCTGCGCCAGCCCCAACCCCGTTCCCTCCCCCTTGGGCCTGGTGGTGAAGAAAGGCTCGAAGATACGGGGCAACACCTCTGGCGGTATACCGGTGCCCGTGTCCGACACAGCCAGGCACACCCATTCCCCGTTCGGCGAAGGTCTCTGACCGAGCCGCGGAGGCTCTTCGCCCGGCCCCACCTCCACCCTGGACAAACTGATGCGCAGTTCTCCCCCCTCCGGCATGGCGTCCCGCGCGTTGACTACCAGGTTCATCAGCACCTGCTGTACCCGCGTGGGGTCGGCGTCCACCACGTACTCGCCAGGTCCCACCTCCAGCAGGAAATGGACAGTCTCAGGCAGCGTGCGTTGCAGGATGCCAACGCTTTCCTGGGTAAAGGCCCTCATGTCCACGAGGCGGGTCTCAATCGGGGAGCGGCGGCTGAAGTCCAGTACCTGTCGCACCAGGCGGGCGGCCTCCTGCGCCTCGTCGAGGACACACTCGAGGTCCGGCGCCAAGTCTTGTGGCAGGGAGGACTCGCCCAGGACCATCTCAGTATAGAGGATGATGGTCATCAGGACGTTGTTGAAGTCGTGGGCGATGCCCCCCGCCAGTTGGCCGAGGGACGCCAGCCGGTCCTGCTGGCGCATGTGCTGCTCAAGACGCTTGCGCTCGGTGAGGTCACGGATGATGCCCTGGTATCCCAGAATGGTTCCGTCACCATCCCGCTGCACAGTCGAGGAAAGCAGACAGTCCATCTCCGTTCCATCCTTCTTACGTAACTTCACCTCAAAGTCTCTGATAAACCCCTTTTGCTCTATCTCCTGCTGAAATCCGGACCGGTCAGCGGGATCAGCACATAGTTCCCGGACGTTAACCCTTTCCAATTCCTTCCTGGTGTAGCCAAAGAGATCCAACCCAGCCTGGTTGAGGTCGACGAACCTACCCTCTCGGGTGGTGACGTAGATCGCGTCTGTGGACTGCTCGAAAATGGCGCGGTATTTCGCCTCACTCTCCCGCAGAGCCTCCTGCGCCCGCTTGCGCTCGGCAAGGCTGCTTTCCAAGCCCTGCATCAACCTGGCCTTGCGCAAGGCGGCGGCCATCTGATGGGCGAAGGCGGTGACGGTCGGTGTGTCGCCTGCGGTCAGGTCATCCGAGTGGACCGAGAGCACGCCGAGGACTCTATCATCCACTATGAGAGGAGCGAGAACGGCTTTTGGGATGTTCACAATCCTCACTAGCTGGGCAGCGAACCTCTTTACATGCCTGGGCAACATCTGTTGCATGACATCTTCTATACTCTCCGCCAGGCATGACTTTCTCTCCCAGACCACTTTTCTATACACATCCACACTCTTGATAGGTATGACAAAACTTTCCATTTTGAGGCCCGTCAGCCTCTCAGCGGCCTTGACGACCTTTTCCTCGATGGAGACGTGTTTGACTACAAGTCCTTTCTGGTCCTCGTCTGTGAATAAAACTATACAGATGAAGCCGAGCGTTGCGAACTTTTCCGCAATAGTGACACATATCTCTTCCGGCGTCAGAGCCTGCTCCATGCTTCGAGCCGCCTCGTTCAGCGCCTGCAGCAATCGCCTCACCCGCTTGCGCTGCATGATGTCGCGGATAGCGATGATTTCGCCAGTGATTTTCCCCTCCCTCTTGACTGGTCTGGCGTTAATTTCGACGTCAATGAGGCTCCCGTCCACCCGCCTTATCTGCACCTCATACGGTGCCAGCTCTTTGCCCGCCATACGTTCCGCAAAACGTTTGAGGACGATGCCAAAACTCTTTCTCGGAAAGTGACGCCCAAGTGTTAGGAATCGTTTGCCCACATAGCCTTCTACCTGCAAGCCAAGCATCTCCGCCAACCGCTGGTTGATGTCGGTTACGACACCGCTCCTATCTATCCTTACCAACCCGTCAGCGGCGTGGTCAAAGATCGTGCGGTATCGCTCTTCGCTTTCTCGCAGTGCCTCCTCTGCTCGCCTGCGTTCCCGGCGCACCTCCGCGTCACGCAATTCGCGCTCAATGGCGGGGATGAGCCGTGCCAGGCTGCCCTTCCTGATGTAGTCGTGCGCGCCCGCCTTCATCGCCTCTACCGCCGTCTCTTCGCCGATCACGCCGGACAGGATGATGAAAGGCAGATCGAGACCACTTCCCTGTAACAGCGCCAAAGCGGCCGGCGCGCTGAAGTGCGGCATGGCGTAATCGGAGATGACGATGTCCCAGGTCTGCTGGGCAAGCGCACCGGCCATACCTGCGGCTGTTTCGACCCGTTCAAACGTCGCCTCGTAGCCGCCACGCCGCAGTGCTCGCACCAGCAACAACGTGTCGTCTTCTGAATCCTCAACAATCAATATGCGTAGTGGTGTGCCCATCTTTCCTCATCGCTCATTGGCCGGCAGCGGCGGCAGTCAGGAGACCTGACCGATCAGGCCAGACCTGACAGGTTTTCCGAGAGCGCTTTTATGTCAAAGAATCCGCTGCAAAAACCTTTCAGGTCTTGAACAGGGATTCGTTTAAGACCAGCCAATACATCCCTACATTTCGTATCGCTTCGGTGAATTGGACAAAGTCTACCGGTTTGCGAATGTAACTGTTGGCCCCCAGGCTGTACCCCTCAATCAGGTCCTGCTCTTCCCTCGACGAGGTGAGAAGGACCACAGGAACAAGTCTTGTCCGCTCGTCGGTCCGAATGCGTTCCAACACTTCCAGGCCATTCACTTTGGGCAGTTTCAGATCCAGCAGGATGAGTTGGGGCACCACGCTCGTGTCGCGGCCCGCATACACGCCGGTAGCGAAGAGATAATCTAGCGCCTCAGCCCCATCGCGCGCCACCACCACCTCGTTCAGAATGTTGCTCTTCTTGAATGCACGCAGGGTCAGCGCCTCGTCGTCGGGATTGTCCTCCACCAGCAGAATGACTCTCTTGTCCACACGGTTCCTCCTTGCTTACGGGCAATTTTGCTCGTAGTAACGACTTTAGTCGTTCAAAGCGAGGCCAGAGCGACTGAAGTCGCCACTACGACCCCCATATCTTGTGATTCACCAGTTGCCACACCGTACTTGCCAGACTCCAGTTACGTAGTTAGAGCGTAAAGTAAAATGTCGCACCTTGCTCCACTGCCCCCTCCGCCCAGACCCTGCCGCCGTGGCGATGGATGATGCGCTGCACCGTCGCCAGGCCGATGCCGGTGCCTTCGAACTCAGTCGCCGAGTGCAACCGCTGGAAGGTCCCGAACAACTTGTCAGCGTGGGCCATGTCGAAGCCAGCGCCATCGTCGCGCACAAAACAGGCTGTCTCGCCGTCGCGCTGTGTCACCCCGAACTCTATCCTGGCACGTGGGTGCCTGGCCGTAAACTTCCACGCGTTGCCTAGCAGATTCTCCAGCACCACCCGCAGCAGCCCCGCGTCCCCATCTGCCGTCACCTCTTCCTCAATCACGAACCCCACCTGGCGGTCCGGTTCGCGTTGCTTTAGTTCTGCCGCGATCTCCCGCGCCAAGACACTCAGGTCAGCCCTCTCGCGACGCACCTCGCGGCGCGTTATGCGGGACAACTTCAGCAAATCGTCAATCAGTTGCGCCATGCGCTGGCTGGCCACCCGCACACGGCGGAGGTAGTCCTGGCCCTCTGCATCCAACTCGTCGGTGTAGTCTTCCAACAGTATCTGGCTGAAGCCGTCTATGCTGCGCAAAGGCGCGCGCAGGTCGTGGGAGACGGAATAAGCAAAAGCCTCGAGTTCTTTGTTAGTGGACTCCAGTTGCGCGGTACGCTCGCGCAGCGCATCCTCGGCGCGCCTGCGCTCGGTAATCTCTTGCTGCGCTTGCTCGTACAAGCGGACGTTTTCAATGGCAATGGCCGCCTGTGTAGCCAGGCTTTGGGCCAGGCGAATCTCCTCCGGCGTGTAGCCTTGCGCCTCCGTAGACAGCGCCACCAGGCCCAACACCTGGTCGCGGGCTACCAGGGGCAACGTTAATAAAGCCAGTGCCCCCTTCTTCATCCATGCCAGGTCTGCCTCGTCAACCATCGGATCGTCACGCCGGATTACTACCGGCTGCTGAGTCTCCAGCACACAGCGCATAGCGGGACAATCACTCAGATCGTGAGTGGTGCACACCGGTTCCGCCTCGTCAGGCCAGGCCACACTATGGTCAACCATCGTCACGACCTGGCTCTGCTCGCAATCCCAGAGCGACAAAACGCACCCGCTTAGATTGAGGGCTTTGGTCATCTGCCCGGCTACAGCCTGAAGAACGGCAGGCAGAGAAAAAGAGGAACTGACAGCGGTAGCTGCCTCGTAGAGCGTGGTCAACTCGCGGTTACGTCGTTGCAGCGCATCCTCTGCCCGCTGGCGTTCGGTGGTATCGCGAGAGACGACAACAGCATGGGTAACGTTTCCTGCACCGCCGTAATAGGGATAGTAGGTCACATCCATACACCGCGGCCCAAGCGTGGAAAAGTCAAACCATCCCGTGTAATGCACTACCTCCCCATCAAAGCACTTGTCTAAGCATTCCTTTATGTTTGCGTTATACACGTCCTCTCCCCAAACTTCGACCACGGTCTTACCGATGATCTCCTCCCGTGTCTTGTTATGCGTCTTGCAGTACGCTTCATTTGCCGCCTCATAAACGCAGTTCCTGCCAACGAGAGTCATGAATTCCCTGGAGGTATTCACAATGAACTCGTATCGCCTCCACATTCCCTCCAGAGTCTCGCGCTCGCTGATGTCAGTAAAGGCCGAGAGGACGCCGGTAAACTCACCATCCTCAAACAGTGGCCGGGCGCTGAGCAGGACGGGTATCTCGCGACCATCTTTGGCCCGCATTCGCGCCTCATACTGCTCGCTGACGCCGGCTGGGCGCTGAGACGTTTTCTCCTGCACCCGTTCAATCTCATCTGGCACAATTGTTGTCCGCCAATGCTGGCCCACCAGTTCATCGACACCGTAGCCCAGCAACTCTTCCATTGCCGGGTTGACAAAGGTGATGATGCCGTCTGCGTCTTCGATGCACAACCCCTCGGCCATGCCCTGCACGATGCTTTCGTTGAACACTTTCAGACGCTCCGTCTCTTCGAAGAGGCGCGCGTTCTCGATGACGGTGGACAGATGACCAGCCAGGATGGAGAGGAGGTGCAAGTCTTCCTCGCTGAAAGCGGCCAGCCGGCGACTCTCCAGGTTGATCGCGCCGGTGACTCGCTCGCCGACCCGCAGCGGCACGCATAGTTCAGAACGCGTATCGGGATCAAGGCCATGGTAGCGCTCGTCCTCGCGCGCATCGTCCAGCAGGACGGGCTGCCCGGTCTGCACGACCCAGCCGGGGATGCCGACACCGATACGCCGGCGTTTCAGTTTTGGCCCGCCGGGGAAGCCGCTGTGGGCGCGGATGACCAGTTCATTCGCCGTTCCTTGCGCCCCTGGCTCCACCAGCAGGATCGCGATGTCATCCGGCCGCAGCGTCTTCTGTAGCGCGGACAAGGTGTGGTTGAGAATTTCGTCCAGCCGCACCGACGTCATCACCGCCGTAGCCACCTCGTAGAAAACACCCAGCCGTCTCTCCGCCTGCTTGCGTTCGGTGATGTCATGCGCAACAACCAGGCGACCAGTGAACCGCCCGCGCCGGTCATACAGGGGCGAGATGCGCAGGTCGAAGGTACGCTGCGCCCCGCCTTCACCCAGGACGATCTCCGAATAGGCCTCCCTCACATCGCGGTACCGCTCGACCAGGACTTCGGCGAGCTCAGTCGAGCCGTCAGGCCAATCGGACAGCACATGGGATGCCGGTTGCCCGATGATCTCTGAGGCCGCGTGGCCCAAGAGCCGTTGTGCGGCCGGGTTGAGATCCGCGATACGGTCCTGCATATCCAGCACGATCACGGCATCGCCCATGCTTTCGACGACGGCGTCGCGCGCCACCGGCACAATTCTTAACAACTGAAAATGAAAGAGACCCCAGGCCACTGCCAGGCCAGTCAAAGTAAAAGCGAAGGGGGTCAGGTCCAGACAGGGGAGTGGGCTCAAGCCAGAGACGTACAACACATTCCCCACCCATGGCGCCAACGCGCCGATTAGCAAAGCGCCCGCTTGTCCACGGTACAGGTGCGGCGAACGAACGAGCACCTGGACAAGCAAGAATGTACTGAGCAAGAGCAACAGATAGGAATAGACAAAATTGACCCACCACCACGCACCATACGTCAAGTCTAGCATCGGGAACGAGCCACTGTTGTCCAGTTTGACGCTGCTCCAGATCAGACCGTGTACGTCGTTGGTCCAGACAAGCAGCAATGTGAAACAAGGCACAATGGACAGCCAGATCAGATTGCGCCGTGCCAGCCACTTGTCACGCCTGGTATATTGTAGTGCAAAGACTAACCACGCCAGCGGCACGAAGACAATACCCAGGTATTGAACCTTGGCCCACAGGAGTTTGCCCGGCAAGTCGGTACTCCCCAGTTCCAGCGCATATCCCAGCGACCATTCAGTCACAGCCAGCATGAGCCAAACGAACGGCACTGTACCGGGTGCAGGGCGGCGTCGCCAAACGAAGAGCGCGAGCGCTGCCGAAACAGCCGCTGCCGCGACCAAAGGTGGTACATAAGCGTTGTACTGCCAGCCCATCGCTCCCCCTATATTCAGGCCTAACGCCAATTTGGAGACCCCAACTTGTTGGGAGTATTCGTCACCATCCCGAACAAGTTCGGGATTCCGGTGTGTTGTCTCACCCTCCACCGAGAGGCAGTCTGACCGTGAAAGTGCTGCCCCGACCTGGCTCGCTCTCGACTTCCACAGTGCCGCTGTGCGCCTCGACGACCTCTTTGACCAGCGCCAGCCCCAGCCCGGTGCCACCGTAGCGCCGGCTCATACTACCATCAACCTGGTAGAAGCGCTCGAAGACACGGTCCAACTGGCCGCGCGGAATGCCGACACCGGTGTCGGCCACTTCCAGCACGGCCTCACCTCCATCCCGCCACAGCCGCACGGTCACAGTACCACCGGCCGGGGTGAACTTGAGAGCATTACCGAGCAGGTTGTCCAATACCCGGCGCAGGTGATGAGGATCACCGGACAGCGGAGGCAGGTCGAGCGCGACCTCCGCCGCCAATGCCAGCCCCACTTGTTCTGCGGCAGCCTGGAAATCAGCCATCAGCGTGTGGATCAGGTCCGCCAGATCAACCTGCTCTGGCTTCAACTCGCGCCTTTCCGCCTCCAGGATGATGATTAAATCGTCCATTATCTCTTTCAACATACGCGCGCGGCGAGCGACGACGGTCACCGCTTCTTGCTGCTCAGGCTGCAACTCGCCCAGTTCGCCACTTTCCAATAACTCGGCATAACCCAGCGTGATGCCCAGCGGGGTGCGCAGTTCGTGGGACACGTTCTGGATGAGCTCGTCCTTGAGCCGATCCAATTCTTGCTGTTGCTCCAAAGCGCGGGCCAGCGCGGCGGCGCGTTTTTTCTCCATCGCATACAGCCGGGCGTTGCGAATGGCGATGGCCGCCTGAGTGGCGAACAGGCCCAGCAGTTCCGCGTCGGCCGGAGAGAAAGCGCGCCGGGGGTCCGCGCGGACGTTCAGCACCCCCAGGAACTCCGCGCCCCAGCGGATCGGCGCGCCCACTATGGCTGCATTGGGATAGCCCGCTCGGGAGGGTGACCGTCTCTCCCAGCGCTGGTAATCGTCCACGATAAGCGGCTCGCCGGTCTCCCAGACCCGGCCGGAGAGGCCCTCGCCTTGATGGAGGGTGGTCCCAACAGGCACTACGTTCGAACCAGCGGTTACGCTCAACATCAGCACATCCTGCTCCGGTTGGTAGAGGTAAAGCCCTCCCGAGGTTCCTCCCAGCAATTCGACGGCCCGGGACATAATGGAATGGAGAAGGACATCCAGGTCCAACTCGGCGGTGAGTTCCAGCCCTACCTGGCGCACCGCCTCCAACTGAGCCGTGCGCCGTTGGATCTCTTCCTCCGCCTGCCGGCGCGCCAGGCGCACCTCCGCTTCCTGCAACTCCCGTTGAACGGCAGGTCCCAGGCGCGCCAGGTTGTCCTTCATCAGATAGTCATGCGCGCCAGCGCGCATGGCTGCCACCGCGGTCTCCTCACCGATAGCGCCCGATACGATGATGAATGGCAGATCAAGTTCGCTTTCCCTCAACAGCGCCAACGCGGCTAGCGCGCTGAAGTGCGGCATGGCGTAATCAGAGATGACGATGTCCCAGGTCTGCTGATTGAGCGCCGCGCTCATGGCGGACAGTGTTTCGACCCGTTCAAACGTCGGATCATAGCCACCACGCTGCAACTCTCGCACCAGTAACAACGTGTCGTCCTCCGAATCCTCAACGATCAATACGCGCAGTGATATGCCCATCTTCCCTCGCTGCTCATTGTTCATTGGTCATTTCTCATTGGTCATCATCCCGGCGGGGGTTCGTTCAAGACCAACCAATACATCCCCACTTGCCGCATCGCCTCGCTAAACTGCGTAAAGTCCACCGGCTTACGAATATAACTATTGGCGCCCAGGTCGTAACCACTAACGATGTCCTGCTCCTCCTTCGATGAGGTGAGAATGACGACGGGAAGAAGTCTTGTCCGCTCACCGGCCCGAATGCGTCTCAACACTTCCAGGCCATCCACCTTGGGCAGTTTCAAATCCAGCAGGATGACCTGTGGCATCACGCTCGTGTCACGGCCGGCATACGGGCCGGTGGCAAACAGGTAATCCAGCGCTTCAGCCCCATCGCGCGCCACCACCACTTCGTTCAAAATGTTGTTTTTCTTGAATGCGCGCAAGGTCAGCGCTTCGTCGTCGGGATTGTCCTCCACCAACAGAATGACTCTCTTGTCCACGCAGTTCCTCCTTGCATTTGTTCAGACCTCTGATGTTTCTTCAGATCTCCGAAGTCTTAAAGCGTGAAATAGAACGTCGCGCCCTGCTCGACCGCCCCTTCGGCCCAGACCTGGCCACCATGGCGATGGATGATACGCTGCACAATCGCCAGCCCAATGCCGGCGCCCTCGAACTCGGTCATTGCGTGCAACCGCTGGAAGGCACCGAACAGTTTGCCGACATAGGCCATGTCGAAGCCGACACCGTCATCGCGCACGAAATAGGCCGCCTCGCCATCGCGCTGTGTGACCCCGAACTCTATCCTGGCACATGAACGACTGGCCGTGAACTTCCAGGCATTGCCAAGCAAGTGGTCCAACAGCACCCGCAGAAGGTGCACATCCACATTGGCGACGAGTCCTTCCTCAATCACAAACTCCACCCGGCGCTCCGGCTGCGCCATCTGAAGTTTGGCCGCGATCTCCCGTACCAATGCACTCAGGCCAATCGTCTCACGGTGGATCTCACGCCGCGTTATGCGCGACAGATGCAACAAATCGTCAATCAGTTGCGCCATGCGCTGGCTGGCCGCACGCACGCGCTGAAGACTGTCTCGGCCATCGGCATCCAGACTGCCAGCGTAGTCCTCCAGCAGCGCCAGGCTAAAGCCATCTATGCCGCGCAATGGTGAACGCAGCTCATGCGCGACCGAATACGCAAACCTCTCGAGTTCTTTGTTAGCGGCCCGAAGTTCCGTGGTGCGCTCGATCACTCGCTGCTCAAGTTCCTCATTCAGCCGGCGCACCTCTTCCTCCGCCCGCTTACGCTCGGCGATCTCATCCTGTAACGCCTCGTTGGCCTGTGCCAATTCCGCGGTCCGTTCCTGAACCAGTGTCTCCAACCCCTTGCTATAGTCCTCAAGTTGCTCCTGGGAGGCGCGTAATTCCCTGATCATCTCATCGAAGGCTCTGGCCAATACTCCCACTTCTCCCGTAGCCCTGGTATCAATGGGATGATCCAGGTGACCTGCGCCAAACGCCTTCGCCGCGTCGGCAAGCCGGACGATTGGATCGGAAATTCCCCTGGATAGAACCAGCGCTCCCCCAACAGCAAGGGCCATAATGGCAATCGCCAGGAGCAGGTTATTGCGCAAGACGGAACGGGTGGCCTCATTGACACTATCAAGCGACATCGCGAGCAAAACCCACCACGTCTCTTCGCCTATCTCGACCTGCTCGATGATCAGCGTGCCCCGCCTGCCCGTTCGCGGGTCAACGTAGTCTTCGATCAGAGAAGACTCCACATCCAGGATATCCGCTTCGATGCGCTCTCCATAACATTCCCTGTCGTCGGCAAGATAGACTGTTCCATCGGGCATGACGACCTTGCAGGATATGATGTCTCTGGCGATGGCAACGTCCTGGATCGCATTCTCAACGGAGATCCAGCTCAGAGATCCAAACGCCTCCCGCGTGCTCAGCCCGATCTGCCTTGCTATGAGTCTGCCCCCCCCGATCAACTCGTCGTTCAAGACCCTGGCTTGTCCAGTGATCGCCAGGACGGTACTGATCGCTACGGCCACACTGACCAGCAGGATGCTGCCTACCATCAACCTTTTGAAGAGAGTCATCGCGTTCCCCATTGTTTCAGCGTCCAGTACCCCACCCCGAAGCGTGGCACACTGGGACGCGAAGCGGCTGCAAGACCCTACGCGCTGCCGGGTGGCATCTCGATCGGCTCACCAGGCGTGAGTTCGAACGGTTCTGTATCAGGCGCATAGTGTTCGACCCAGCCGACAAAATCCTCAGCAGTCTGAACGAGAACCGGGAACGTGCCGTAGTGCTCCGGGATCACGTATTTGGGCCGGATCAGTTTGCAAGCATAGGCAGCCTCCTTCGGCCCCATCGTGAATACTCCGCCGATGGGCAAGATAGCCAGGTCAGGTTCGTAGAAATTGCCAATGACCAACTCCATGTCGGCCATCAACCCCGTATCGCCTGAGTGATAGACCTTGAACCCGTTTTCGAACTCAATGACGTAACCCACGGGCTCGCCTACGTACTTGTTGATGCCTTCGAAGCCAGTCAGTTGGGCTCCGGAAGAGTGATCGGCGCCTACCATCGCAATCTTGAGCCCCTCGATTAGACTGGTTGCTCCCTTGTTGGCAAGTTCGAAGGTGAGCGTGTCCGCCTTGGGAATTTCAGCCTTGATAAAGAACTCCAATTCCCACGGCGCAATGATCTTGGGGCTGTACCGCTCGACGATGTCCTGTGTGTCAGGCAACATGAAGTGGTCTACGTGGCCGTGCGTGAAGAGGACAATATCCACCTTGGAGAATCCCCCCATCGTCCTGTACTCGGCGGGACATTTCGGATTGGTGCTCAGCCACGGGTCCAGAAGGACAACCTTTCCTCCTGGGGTCTCGAACTTGAAACTGCCGTGTCCCAACCATTCTACCAACACCTTCCCGTCGGAAAGCACTTCCGGCGCTTCAGCCGCAGACGTAGGTGTCGTCTTCTCTTCCTCAGCCGGCTCAACGGGTGTTGGAGCCTCAGTAGGCTCCGCCGCCGCCGGAACCGTGGAAGCGGGCTTCTCTTCCTCAATTGGCGTCGGGGCTGGTGTGGCCCGGCAGGACGACCCCAACAGGGCTATAGCAGAAAGCCCCACACCAGATGCTGAAACCGCTTTGAGGAAATCCCTTCTCGTCAGTTGTCCACTTTTGATCTGCATCTCGTCCTCCTTGTACAGATAGATTCGGGGCAGTACTCCGGCCCCGCCAGGCGTCCAATAAGGAATACCCCCCCCGTCGGCATCTGACGCTCAAGAATAGTATACCAATTTACGAAGGTCATGTCTATGGGACAATGACCCATTTTAGCCTCCCCAACGCCCCATTTTATCCCATAATAGCAGTCCATCTGTCGCTTATGTCTACCAACGCGCCAGCCGGACACCGCCTTTGGGCACAAACGGCACAAAGACAAATACAGCATACCACAGACAATCACACCTGGGGATTGCAAAGAGGTTACAATTTGGTTACGAGAGGCTTGTTTGCCGAAGGTCCCGGTCCCTTGTTCGCCGAAGGTCTCCTGACCGAGGCATCTTCAACTGCGCACAGCAAAGAGGTTACAATTTGGTTACGAGAGGCTTGTTTGCCGAAGGTCCCGGTCCCTTGTTCGCCGAAGGTCTCCTGACCGAGGCATCTTCAACTGCGCACATAGGGGGGCTCGGTCGGGAGACCTTCGCCCAACGGTCGGGAGACCTTCGCCCAACGGTCGGGAGACCTTCGCCCAACCGTTTACCTTAAGGTCGCACCGCCGTAAAACAGACGGTGCTGGTCGCTTTTTGTCCCAGCATCGGCTCTTTTAGGCCGATGCGCTTGAGCAAAATTCCCAAAGCGGGAACTGCTGCTCACCTTGTCACTTTGTCCCCCTGCTCCAACCACACCTCCAATACCCGCCCCACCCGCTCCAGGCTCTCAGCGCTCACCTTGTCGGGCGTGTCCTGGGTGGTGTGCCAGTAAGGGTAATCGAAGTCAATGATATCCACAGCAGGGATACCGCGCTGGGCGAAGGGCACGTGATCGTCGTAGATCGCCCAGCGATACTCGGAGATGAACGTATCGGTGTACGAGAGCGTCGCGGCGATCTCCCACAACCGGGTCTGTAACGGCGCGTCGGAGTTACGCTCCAGAAAAATCTGCTGGTCGGCGTCGCCGATCATATCCACGACGACCACCGCCTCGGGCATGATCTCCAGGTGGGCTGCCATATAACTGGAACCTACACACCACTCCCAGCCGTCGAGTCGACCGTTGTCCTCGGCGTCGAAGAAGGCCAGCCAGATCTGGTGCTGCAGTTTGTCCTGGTCCAGCGTGCGGGCCAGTTCCAGGAGCACCGCCACACCGGAGGCCCCGTCGTTGGCACCCATCACGGGAACGCTGGGATCCTCCTCATCGGCACTGAGGCGGGTGTCGTAATGAGCGCCCAGCACAATCACCGGCCCCTCCCCCACTCCCTGGTCTGAGCCCGTCGAAGACCGACCGACGACGTTGCGCACGGGCGTCTCGCGGTAGGTGAACTCCTCCGTCTCGACCGCCCAGCCCTGCTCCTCCAGTTGAGCGATGATGTAGTCACCGGTGGCCCAGCCGGCCTCCGACCCGGTGGGGCGGAAGCCCAGGTCACATTGGGCCAGGACGTGAGAATAGGCCGCCTCGCCGTCGAAAACCAAAGGTTCCGGCTCCGGCGCGCCGCACCCGGCAAGCAAAACAATGAGAGCGGCCAACACCGCCCCTATTCGCATAGCCTGATACCGCCTCTGCGAACACCCCATCACCATCTTCCTCCACCTATCATAATGACTACACGAAGACGCCTCGTTTCTCATTTCTCATTTGCTCATTCAAATCCGCCATCGCCCGCGCCGCGTAGGCCCTATACCGCTTCCACTTGTTGCGCACCGGCGGCAAAAGCAGCGGCAGCAGGCCGAAGTTGGCCTTCATCGGCTGGAACGTCGCCGGGTCCGCGCGGCTCACGTAGTGGCACAGCGCTCCCAGCATCGTCGTGCGCGGCAAGACCAGCCCCTCCTGCCCCAGCACAAAGCGGGCCACGTTGACCCCCGCCACCCACCCGCTGCCGACGCTGCCCACGTACCCCTCCACGCCGGTGATCTGCCCGGCGAAGAAGAGGCCCCCGCCGCAGCGGCCTGAAAGATCCGCCGCTGGGCTCAGCCTCAGCGTCGGTTCCAGCAAGAGCGGCGCGTTGATAAACGTGTTGCGGTGCATCTGCCCGTAGCGCACAAACTCCGCCCGCTCCAGCCCCGGGACGAGCCGAAACACCCGCTCCTGCTCACTGTAGCGCAGGTTGGTCTGGAAACCGACCAGGTTGTAGAGCGTCCCGGCCAGATTGTCCTGCCGCAACTGCACCACTGCATAAGGCCGCTCCCCCGTGCGCGGGTCGGTCAGCCCCACCGGGCGGAGCGGCCCGAAGGCCAGTGCGTCCCGCCCCCGCGCGGCCAGCACCTCGACCGGGAGACAACCTTCGAAGAAACGGGCATCCTCCCGCTCGAAACCGTGCAACGGGATACGCTCCGCTGTCGCCAGCGCTTCTACGAAACGGCCGTACTCCTCCTCCGTCATCGGGCAGTTGATGTAATCCGCATCCCCCCGTCCATAACGGGAAGCACGAAACGCGACCGACATATCAACCGAATCGACGGCCACGATGGGCGCCAGCGCGTCGTAAAAGTACAGGTGCTCCTGGCCTGTCAGCGCGGCGATGGCCCCGGCGAGCGCGTCGGAGGTGAGAGGGCCAGTGGCGATGACGGCTGGCCCCTCGGGTATCGCCGTCACCTCCTCACGCACCAGGCGAATGTGCGGGTGGGCCTTGATGCGGCGGGTGACCTCAGCGGCGAACAGTTCCCGGTCCACCGCCAGCGCGCCGCCGGCCGGCACTCGTGCGCCGTCGGCACAGGCCAGCACCAACGAGCCCAGGTAGCGCAGTTCCGCCTTCAAGAGCCCGGCAGCCCGGTCGGGCAGGTCAGAGCCCAGGCTGTTGGAGCAGACCAGTTCGGCCAGGTAGTCGCTGACGTGGGCCGGGGTTGACTTATGCGGGCGCATCTCGTACAGGATCACATCCACGCCCCGCTGGGCGGCCTGCCAGGCCGCCTCGCTCCCGGCCAGCCCTCCGCCGACCACGGTGATGACAGTGGACATCTCAGGCTCCATAGTGGGCATTATTCTACCACAGGTGCGGGGAATGTTCCATCGTTTGGCGTGCGCGGCGGAAGAGGGTATAATCGTGAGTAGACACAGCGGAAAGGAAAAAAGCGGTGATTCGTCAGTGTGACGACAGCGAGTCCGAAGTGATCTGGGAAATCATCAACGAGGCTGCCCAGGCATACAAAAGGGTGATCCCTGCGGACCGTTGGAAAGAACCTTACATGTCCCAAGACGAACTTCGGCATGAGATGGGGCAGGGTATCACATTCTGGGGATATGAAGAGGATGGCGAACTGATTGGCGTGATGGGCATCCAACACATTCAAGATGTGACCCTCATCAGACACGCCTACGTTCGCGCGGCCAAGCAAAATCAAGGCATAGGGTGGAAACTGCTATCCCATCTTCGAAACCAGGCGACTCGTCCGACCTTGATCGGCACCTGGCGGGATGCTGTCTGGGCAGTTCGCTTCTACCAGAAACACGGCTTTCGACTGGTCTCCCCGGAAGAGAAAGACCGGTTGCTGAGAAAATACTGGTCGGTCCCTGAACGTCAAATCGAAACCTCTGTGGTTCTAGCAGACCAGAAGTGGTTCGATGCTCATCAGCGGAGGGGTGTTTGAAACACGAATGGCGCGAATTGACGCGAAAGGCACGAAAGGGGAATTTCGCGGTCTTCGTGCCGCTTCGTGATCTTCGTGTTTCAGAATCCCCGCCGACAAGGAACGCTACCGGCGGCCAATCAAGGCCGGACGCAATGAGGTCGTCAAGATATTTGGCGCCATGGCGCCCAAAAAGAAACAAAGGAGATTGGTCATGAACGAAACTCGAACTTCAAAAAAACGTGGTGTAACCATCATTCGTTGGATTGCAAGACTCTGGAGCATCGCAAGTATTGGGTTTGTCCTGCTGATGTTCATCGGAAACGGCCTTGCAGAGGGATTCAACCTGGCGCAGTTTGTCTTCCGTGACCTGGTTGGACTGCTCTTCTTCCCCTGCGGGCTTTGCCTGGGGATGATTGTGGCCTGGCGTCGGGAAGGGCTGGGAGGAGGCATTACTGTCGGCAGCCTTCTGGCTTTCTATACGACGTTGCGTATCGCGGATGGCCGGTTTCCGCGTGGCCCGTACTTTGCGCTCGTAGCAGCGCCAGGAATCCTATTCCTGGTGTGCTGGATGCTATCGCGAGAGCCGTTGTGGTGAAACAGATGATCCTGTTCTCAGAACTCGGACTGCAGGACAGTAACGGATCGTGACGCTGTGAGAAGTCCGTTGCTGTCCTGAAACCAGAGTTCTAAAGGAGCAGCCATCGTGTTCTCAACCTGAACGAACCGCTCCAACGCGCCAACGGGCTGCGCTATCCCTGGGATTACGCCAAACTGTGGTGGCACATGCGCCGCCAACCTGAATGTCTGGCGATCAAGAGCGTCCTCGTATTGCCTGAGTATTGGGGTACCGGTGTCAGTGTGCTGCTCTTTGCCGAAATGGGCAAGCGCGCCAGGGCCAAGGGGTTCGAGTGGCTTGACTTATCACTCACATCAGAGGATAATCCGAACACGCCCACCCTTGCCAGGCGCATGGGAGCCAGACTCTATAAACGTTACCGTGTCTACCGGCTGTGGATATAGAAGGTAATTGGTAAGCGTTCAGCCCCCTCTCCCTGGCAGGGAGAGGGTTGGGGTGAGGGTGGAGTTTCGCCAGTTTTGCAGACTTTACCCTCCCCCTGCCCCTCCCTGGGAGGGAGGGGTGAACGCTTACGGTAATTGTACCTGGGTACAAGATCAATTTCGGTCGCGGGCCCGATGACAAGCAGAACAAACTCTGATATAATGTAACCGATGGCCCGAAATACGAGGAGGGTACAAGAGATGCAAACCAGAAGTTTCAACCCCAGTCCCCAGTATCTGACCAAGTTACGCCTGGTCATCACGCTCGTGGCGTTGTTGATCCTGGCCGGCGGCGCCCTGATCAGTTGGCTCATGAGCACCGACCCGAAAATAGGCGCGGACGGCGCCAGGATTGTCGCCATCGTCACCGCCGTCGTTGACGCCGTCTGGTATCTGCCAGCGCTGATACTGACCGGCCCCTACTATCGCAGCCTGGCCTACGAGATTCAGGACGACGAGGTGATCGTGCAGGCGGGCATCTGGACCAAATCGGTCAAGCACGTGCCTTACCGCACAGTGACCAATCTGACAATCAAGCGGGGCATCCTGGATCGCTGGCTCGGCATCGGCACACTGAACATCCAGACGGCCGGCATGAGCGGCACGACCGGTGCTGAGGAGAGCCTGGTGGGCCTGACCGACGTTCAAGAGGTCTATGAGATCGTGGTAACAGAACTGCGACGTTTCCGGGGGAGTATGGCCCCGACGGCCGCCGGAGTGGAGGGCGAACCGGCCGTGGCCTCGATCAATACCTTGAGCGCGATGCTGACCGAAGTCCGGGCGATTCGGCGAGCGCTGGAGCAGGGGCGAGGCAAGTCGGGTTGATAGTATCGGAGCAAACAATCCCCTTTCCGACTTGCCTCGCCTCTACTTGCGGCACAAGATGATGCTCGCCCACGCGGTGGTGACGCTGGCAGCGGTCCTTTTCGCCGAGGGGACGGCCCTGGGAGTCACAGCCTTGATTATGCACCAACCGGTGTTCACCCGGCCCGCCTGGGGCCTCCATGTCGCGCTCGTGACAATCAGTGCCGCGCTGGCGGGGCTGCTGTTGGGTGCGTGGGCCAGCCGGAGTCTCACCCGCCGCCTGGGACGCGCTTTCAAAATCAGCAGCGCCTGGCTGCGCGGCAACCTCTCTCTGCGCATCGCAGACCCGACGACCGATGACCTGGGGTTGCTAGCCGGGCAACTGGACCTGCTAGCCGAGCACCTCGAACAAGACGAGCAAGACCTGGACGAACTGCGGGAGCGCAACGCGCGCCTCACCGACCAGGTACGCGCCCTGGCCGTGGTCGAAGAGCGGAATCGGTTGGCCCGCGAACTGCACGACAGCGTCAAGCAACACCTCTTCAGCCTGGCGATGGCGGCCAGCGGAATCCGCACCCGCCTCGACGCGCTGCCGGGCGTGCCGGACGACCTGGGCGAGATGGTGCGCGAGATCGAGACAGCAGCCCAGACTGCCCAGCGCGAGACGACCCGCCTGATCGAGGACCTGCGCCCCGGCTCGCTCCAGGAGCACGGGCTGGCGGCGGCGCTCAACGACTACACCTTGCTCTTCGGCGCGCGGGAGCACATCCTGATCTACCTGGAGGTGCAGGGCAACGACGCACTCCTGCCTCCATCCATAGCCAATTCGCTCTACCGCGTGGCCCAGGAGGCATTGTACAACGTGGCCCGGCATGCCCAAGCCACCCGTGTGGACGTGAACCTGCGCTGTATGCCCGCGCAAGCAAGACTGACCATCCGCGACAATGGCGTCGGGTTCGACACCGAGCAGGCTCGCCGGGGCCTGGGGCTGGGACTGACGAATATGCAGGAGCGTTTGATAGCCGCCGGCGGGCGGCTGGCCGTCGAAAGCCAGGTCGGCAGTGGCACCACAGTGCTGGCCGAAGTCGAACTACCCTATCCACTGGGATTGTCCTTTGGCACACAGGCGGAGATTGCCGGGCTGGACAGAAATCGCCCCAGCCCGACGATTGAAAACTGGGCCTGGCTGGGCCAGAGGCTAGTCATCCCGGTGGGGCAAACCTGGCCCTGGCTCCCCGCCGACCGGGTGCACCTGCGCCGACCGCTGGTGGAGATCAGCGAGGAAGCGTTGACGATCAAGAAAGAGACCGGCTTCCTGGGTCTCAAGAGAGACTACGTCCTACACGTCCTACGTGTCTCAGAACGGGGTCAACAACACCGCGCACCGTTGGTCCGGGTGAACCGCAGCCGGTCGGGATACGAATGGGAGGCCGAAGACGTTTCGTGAGCACTGCGCCACATCCGCGGCCTGAGCGGCAGGATGGTACTGACGCGCAACGGGCAACCCCTGGCAGCGATGCAATACCAGGGCCGGCTGCTGAACACCTGGAGCGAGATCGTCTACGACGGACGAGGCTACCGGTTGTCCTACGCCAAGAACGAGGACCGGCCAGACACCCGCGTTCTCGTGGACGAAGCCGGCGACGAGTGCCTCTTTATTGAAGGCGGCGGGTCGCCCCAGATCGAGTTGCGCCGTGCGCTGCCACTGCCCCTGCTGGTGATGGTGACCATGCGTTTCGTGGATGAGACGGCTTTGACCACGGAGGCAGAGGAGTAGGGAGTATGAGAGTATGGGAGTATGGAGTATGGGAGTATGAGAGTATGGGAGTATTGAGTAGGAAGTATGGGGGAGATTCGACACTACTCCCTACTCCCTATTTAGTGAGATAGCACAGATTCATACCTGAAAGGAGAAAAACATGAGAACCATTCTATTTCCAATCTACACGCTGAAACCTTACGAACGAGGTATCCAGGAGACCCTGGGCAAGTATTCCTGCTTTGTCATGCCCGGGCTGGGGTTTCAGATTCCCATCGTCCACCTCGTCCGCGTCCGCGACATCCGCGAACACACGATGGACATCCCGCCCCAGGCAGTCATCACCAAGGACAACGTCGAGATCATGGTAGACGGCGTCATGTGGGTGCGCCCCTCTTCCGACGAGGAGTCCATCAAGCGAACCTTCTACAACATTGACAACTGGAAACGGGCGGTGATCCAACTGGCGATGACCAACCTACGCCAGGAGTTCGGCGATCTGACGCTGGACGAGAGCCTGGTGGCGCGCGAGAAAATTGCAGACAGTTTGCAGTCAATTCTCAACGCCTTCGCCAGTGAATGGGGACTGAGGGTGAGCAAGATCGAGATCATGCTCATCGACCCGCCCGAGGACATCAAACTCGCTATGCACAAGCAAAAGACGGCCGAGCAGGAACGGCGGGCCATGCGTCTGCTGGCCACCGGCGAGTTCGAGGCCGCCGAGCAGCAGAAACTGGCCATAATCCAGCGCGCCGAGGGCGAACGTGAAGCGACGATCAAGGTCGCCGAGGGTAAGGCACAGGCGATCAAGTTGGTCAACGAAGCCGCACAGCAGTACTTTCAGGGCAACGCCCAGGTGTTGAAGCAGATGGAGATGACCGAGAACGCGCTGCGCGACAACGCCAAGATCGTCATCACCGAGGAAGGCATCAGCCCCACCCTCCTGCTGGGCAGCCTGCCGGTCTCGGTGAGTAAGTGAGTAGATGAGTAGGTGAGTAGATGAGTAAATGAGTAGATGAGTAAAAACGGAACTGAGGGGGGTGAGCCCATCACCGTCTTCGTGGTGGACGACCACGATGTGGTGCGCAAAGGGCTGCGCTTCTACCTGAGCGCCCACCCGGAAATCACTCTCGTGGGCGAGGCTGGCGACACGCAGAGCGCCGTGGAGGGAGTGGCCGAGCACGTGCCCGACGTGGTGCTGATGGACCTGGTGATGCCGGGAATGGATGGGGCGGCTGCCACCCGCGCCATCCGGGAGCGCTGCCCGTAGATACAGGTGATCGCCCTGACCAGTTTCAAGGAGAAGGAGTTGGTGCAGGGGGCGCTGGAGGCGGCCCAGGCGCTGATTCAGGCCACGAGGGAACCGCCGTTCCCCGGCTACGACCTGACCCCCCGCGAGCGGGAGGTGTTGGTCCTGATGGTCGAGGGGCTGAGCAACCCCGAGATCGCCGAGAGGCTGGTGCTCAGTCCCTCCACCGTCAAGTTCCACGTCAGCAACGTTCTCTCCAAACTGGGCGTGGCCGGCCGCACCGAGGCGGTGGCGCTGGCCGTGCAACATCACCTGGTCACCTGACCAGGTAAAAGACTACCCACCTGACCAGGCTCAAAACTCCCCGGTTGGTCGATGCGCCGGGGAGTTGTTTGTGCGTCCGCATTCAGGCAAGTTGACCGCGTTGCGAGGATGGGGAGGATATGATAAGATAGGGGTATCTGGAATGTCTTATTCATAGGTTGGCCGCGAAACATCACTAGGGAGAGCGAATTGTCCACCCCACTCCTGACCACCAAACTCTATATCCCCCCCGTCTGCCCAGGGTTGGTGTCGCGCCCGCGCCTAATTGAGCGGTTGAACACGGGCCTGCACCGCAGACTGACGCTCATCTCCGCCCCTGCCGGCTTTGGCAAGACCACGCTGCTGAGCGAATGGATACATACGATAGTAGGGGCGCATCGCGCGGTAGGGGCGCATCGCGATGCGCCCCTACACGTCGCCTGGGTCTCGCTGGACGAAGGCGACAATGACCCGATGCGGTTTTGGTCGTACTTGTCTGCCGCGCTGCAAAAGGCGCAGCCAGGGACTGGCGAAACTGCCCTGACGATGCTCCGTTCCACTCCACCGCCTGCTATTGAGGCAATCCTGACGACGTTGATCAACGAAATCGTGGCTGCCTCCCAGGGCGACCACGAAGATCACCCCTACGTTCTGGTGCTCGACGATTACCAGATGATCAAAGAGCAGTCCATTCACGAATCGCTTGCTTTTCTGCTCGACCACTTGCCCCCGCAAATGCACCTGGGTCTAGCCACGCGCATTGATCCGCCCCTCAACATCGCCCGGTTGCGCGTCCGTGGACAAGTGACCGAACTTCGCGCCGACGACTTGCGTTTCACGCCTGATGAGGCCGCCTCTTTCCTTAACCAGGTGATGGGCCTGGGGCTCTCCCAGAAAGACGTGGCGGCGTTGGAAGCGCGTACTGAGGGCTGGATCGCGGGCTTGCAGGTGGCGGCGATGGCGATGCAGGGACGGGATGATCTGTCCGGTCTTGTCGCGGCGTTTGCCGGCAGTCACCGCTACATCCTCAGTTATCTGGTGGAAGAGGTGCTCCAACGGCAGCCGGAACACACGCGGATCTTTCTGCTCCAGACCGCTATTCTCGACCGGCTGAGCGGTTCGCTGTGTGATGCGGTTGCAGATCAGAATGGCAGCCAGGAGACACTAGAGTTGTTGGAGGATACGAACCTGTTCACTGTCCCGCTGGATGACGAAAGGCACTGGTATCGCTATCATCGTCTCTTTGGCGATACGCTCCGCGCGCGGTTGGAGCGAGAGTTTGAGGCACACGAGATCCAAACCCTGCACCGCCGGGCCAGCGATTGGTACGATCAGCACGGGTTTGTCCTTCAGGGGATAAATCACGCGCTGGACGCGCAGGACTATGAGCGCGCAGCGCAGTTGATCGAGCGGCGCGCCGAGGAGATATTCCAACGCAGCGAGTTGAACACCCTCTTGGGATGGATACGGGCATTGCCCAGCGAACTGGTCGAGGAACGTCCCGTGCTCAGCATGATCTACGGGTGGGCGCTCCTGGCCACAGGACATGCCGACGAAGCGGAACAGTGCATGTGCAATATCGAGCGGGCGGTGGGGGCAACGGCCGATGTGCTGGCCGCCGACAGCGCCGAGCGCCGGTCACTCACGCCAGAAGCACTGGGGGCGCTGGTCGAGGTCACAGTGCTGCGCATCTCCCAGGCGGTGACCCGGTTCGACATCCCCCTCGTTCTTGAACTAACGCAACGGATGCTGCCCTGCGTGGACGATGACACACGGCCCTACCTCTACAACCGTCCAGCAGACCTGCGTCCTGTGGTCATCTTTGACATGGCGCTGGCCTACGAATTCGGCGGTCAGGTAAGCGCGGCGAGCCAGGCATTTGCCGACGCCGCCGAATCGAGTCGCGAGCAACGCAACCAGTTCATCCTCCTGATGGCGATGAGCCACCTGGCGCAGTTGCAGGTGCTGCAGGGACAACTGCGGGAGGCGGAGAAGACGTGCCGGCAGGCGTTACAATGGGGTACAGAGGTCGCTGGCCCCTCCTCGCCAATCGTCGGCTTTGCGCACATCGGGCTGGGCAATCTGTCGTATGAGCGGAATGAACTGGACGCAGCGTTGACACGTCTGCAAGAGGGCATCGCGCTGCTCGAACCCTGGCGCAATCTGGAAGGCTTGTTGGCCGGGTACATCGGCCTGGCGCGGACAAAGCGCGCTCAAGGAGATTGGACAGGCGCTTTCGAGGCAGTTGACGCACTGGCCGAACTCTGCTCGACCCCCGCAACGCAGATGATGGCGCCCGCCGCAGAAGCGTTCAGGGCATCATTGTTGATCGAGCAAGGAAACCTGGATGCTGCGGGGCAATGGGCCGCGACTTCCGGTCTCAGCGCAGATGGGGCTCTCGTCTATCTCCGCGAAGGCGAAACCCTCATTTTTGCGCGGGCGCTCATTGCGCAGGAAGAACTGAACGACGCCATACGACTGCTCACTCGCCTGTTGGCCGCTGCTCGAGACGGCGGGCGTGGGGGGCGAGTGATCGAGGTTCTGGTGCTCCAGGCGGTGGCGCTCAAAGCCCAGGGCAGGCAGGCTGAAGCGCTGACAGCGCTCGAGCGGGCGTTGGCGCTGGCCGAACCCGAAGGTTATGCCCGTGTGTTCATTGACCAGGGTGAGGCCATGGCGGTGCTGCTTTCACAGGCGGACACTCTGCCCGCTTACGTGGGGCAACTGTTGGTGGCTCTGGAAAACGAAATAACGGCCGAGCAGCGGACGACGGAAGAACCTGCTTTGTCACCGGGGCTCGATCAATCGTCCTTGGTCGAACCTCTCAGCGAACGAGAATTGGAATTGCTGCGGCTCATCGCCGCCGGGATGACCAACCGGGCCATCGCCGAATCGCTGATGGTGTCTGTGAACACGGTCAAGACACACGCCCGGAATATCTACGGCAAACTGGGCGTCCGCAATCGCACCCAGGCCGCCGCCCGCGCCCGCGAGTTGGGACTGATCTAGATTTGTTAGTAACCAGACCCTTGAGGTTCTGAAAACCTCAAGGGTCTTTGCTTTTCCAGTCACCCTTGTGGGTGATTCCCCATCCTTTTGCTAATCATCCCCCTGAATCGCCCATTTGAATGATGACGGC
>CAYLPU010000067.1:0-28208 GCA_964385635.1 uncultured Anaerolineales bacterium | reverse complement strand
GCAACGGCTGGTGGCATCGCCCCAAGAACGGCGGCGACTTTTTGTACTACTACTATGCTGCCGGTGGCGAGATCACCAGCGATGGCGACGCGCTGATCTTTGATAAAGCGGCCGCCCTCAAGGTTTACGAAAAGCTGTACGCGGCCGTGGATCGCGGCATCCTTTCGGACACTCGCCTCGATGGCGACTGGACCGGCTGGCATACCGGCGTCACGAACGGCGATGTCCTCTTTGTGTTCGGCGGTTCGTGGAACTGGGCCGAGTGGTTCAGCAACTATGTCGTAGACCGTGGCGGAGAGGACTATCTGTGGGAGCACTTTGGCTTCGCCGCCATTCCGGGCATGGCGAACGGCACGGGCAATCCCACCACGCTGACCCACCCGCTGCTGTACATGATCAGCTCGGCGGCCGAGCATCCCGACCTGGCGCTGCTCCTGATCTCCAAGGCGACGGTCAAGGAACTCAACTCCGACTATGCCATCGCCAGTGGCCACCTGGGCATCCTGAAATCCCAGGCGGAGTATGGCCCCTACACCAGCTCCGAGTACCTGAGCCAGGTTCTCCCGCTGCTGGACGTCACCACCTTCCTGCCCAACAGCCCCCACTGGAGCGCCTGGTCGAATGGCTACTACGAAGGCATCCTGGCGGCAGAGTCTGGCTTCTCCGCGGAGGATGCGCTGGAAGTCGCGGTTGACTATCTCCAGAACGAGCTCGGCGACAACGTGATCATCCGCTGATGATCGTAAAAAACAGGTTGGAGAGGGGGACGTTCCCCCTCTCCCCTGTTCGCCGCACCCACGTTACTCGTTATCAAGACAAGATAAGGAGGCATACCAATGGCAGAAGTTATTACGGGCAGCGGACCGGTGAAGGGCCAATCGCCGCCCTCCCGCTGGGCGCAGTTGAAGGCTACGTTGGGCGCCTGGGGCTTTATGAGCCCGGCCGTGGTGCTGGTACTGGTCTTCTTTTTCC
This sequence comes from uncultured Anaerolineales bacterium, assembly GCA_964385635.1. Taxonomy (GTDB): domain Bacteria; phylum Chloroflexota; class Anaerolineae; order B4-G1; family B4-G1; genus CAYLPU01. The sequence goes on along the minus strand of CAYLPU010000067.1, from coordinate 27,236 downwards.
TCCCCGTGATCATCCTCTTCGTTATCAGCCTGACCGACCTGTCCAGTTCCAACTTTAGCGAGCCCTTGACCTTTATCAACCTGGAAAACTACACCCGGTTGTTCAAGGACAAGTTTTTCCCCAAGATCCTGGGCAACACCTTTTTCTACGTCGCCACGACCTTGAGCTGCTTTAACGTCGGGATGGCGTTGGTGTTGGCCCTGCTGACCACCCACATAAATCGCCGGGCGGGCTTTTTCTTCCGCCTGATATGGTTGTTGCCGCGCATCACCCCCTCGGTGATCTATATCCTGATGTGGAGACGCATATCCCACCAACCCCCTTTTGGCCTGATCAACCAGTTGCTGGCACCGTTCGGTGTCGAGCCACAATACTGGCTCTTTGAACAGCCGTGGCTGTTCGTCATCCTGGTGAACGGCTTTGTGGGCGCTTCATTTGGCCTGATCCTCTTCAGTTCGGCCATCGAGGCGATTCCCAAAGACCTTATCACAGCCGCCAAGGTGGACGGCGCTTCCACCTGGCAGATCATCCGCGACATCACCCTGCCCCAGATCCGGTGGCCCTTGCTGTTCGTGACCACCTACCAGACCCTCTCGCTGCTCACTTCCTTCGAATACATCTTGCTGCTGACCGAAGGCGGGCCGGGCCTGTACCGCACCGAGGTGTGGGCGCTCACGGCGTACAAGCGGGCGCTGAAAACCTACTTCGGCCACAACCAGTGGGGCTACGGCGCGGCCTGGGGCTTTGTCCTGGTGATCATCGGCATCGTGATGTCCATCATCTACCTGCGCGTCTTCCGCTTCAACGAACTGGTGCAGGAACCCAAGATTGACGTGCTATAGGAGGAACCCACATGGCTACGATAACTTTTGAAACCGAATCGCGATATGGCGCCAGACGCTTCCTCGGCCGGGCACTCCCCTACGTCCTGCTCATCATCAGCATTTCGCCCATCGTGCTCGGCTATGCCTGGCTGATTATCGCCACCTTTTCGTACCGCACCGAGGGTTTGTTCCCTATAGATGCCGAGGGCAACGTCGGCGGGTGGACCTTGCGCAACTGGGAGTTCTTGAGCGACCCAGCCATCTGGCGCGTCACCCTGACCTCGTTCATCCTGGCAGTGGGCATGGTCGTCGGTGTCGGGTTTGTCTCCTCAATGGCTGCCTACGCGCTGTCGCGCATGAACTTTGCGGGACGCAAGAGTTTCCTTTCGCTGACGCTCATTCTGCACGCCTTCCCCAGCGTCACGCTGCTGATCGCCATCTTTTTCGTGCTGAACTTTCTCTCCAAGATTCCTGCGATCGGTCAGTGGTTCGGCTACAACACCGTTGGGGGAGTGGCGCTGGTGATGATCTCCCTGGATTTGCCGCTCGGCATCTGGCTGATGAAGGGCTTTTTCGATAACCTTTCCTGGGATATGGAGCGCGCCGCGCTGATTGACGGCGCTTCGCGCTTTCGCGTCTGGTGGGAGATCATCATCCCCCTGATCAAGCCCGGCCTGGCCGCGCTGGCCATCTTCAACTTTCTGTCCGGCTGGTCTGCCTTTTTGATCCCGTTTACGTTCACTGTGGGTACCAAGGTAGCCAACATGCCGGTCTATATGAGACAGTTGATCAGCGACACCGCGCCGACCAACTGGAACATGATCGCCGCCGTGGGGATGTTCCAACTCATCCCCGTGTTGATCTTTTTCATCTTTACCCAGGAGATGCTGCTCAGCGTCTACGCTGGCGGGAGCAAGGGTGGTACATAAAACGTGAAACGTGATGGGTAAGGCGTGAATGTTACGTCTTCCATCACGCAATACGCAAGGAGAAAACGATGAAAGTTGAACTTGAAAACCTGACTAAACGGTGGGGCAACGTGGTGGGGGCCGACTCGATGAACCTGGACATCAAGGATGCCGAGTTTGTGGCCTTTCTGGGGCCTTCTGGCTGCGGGAAGACGACCACGCTGCTGATGGTGGCGGGCATTTACAAGCCGACCGCTGGCTTTATCCTCTTTGACGGCCAGGTGGTCAATCACATGGCGCCCAAAGACCGCAACATTGGCATGGTCTTTCAGAGCTACGCGCTCTATCCCCACATGACTGTCTTCCAGAACATCAGTTACCCCCTCAAACTCAAGAAAGTCCCCAAGGAGAAGATGCAAGAGCAAACGCAGCGGGTGGCGGACATGATGGGCATCGGCCATCTGATGGACCGCAAGCCAGCCCAACTGTCCGGCGGCCAGCAGCAGCGCGTGGCCCTGGGCCGGGCGCTGGTCAAAGAGCCCGATCTACTTCTCTTCGACGAGCCACTCAGCAACCTGGACGCCCGACTGCGGCTGACCATGCGGGCCGAGATCAAACGGTTGCAGATGGACATGGGCATCACCTCCATCTACGTCACCCACGACCAGGTAGAGGCCATGACCATGGCCGACCGCATCGCCATCATGAAAGACGGTCAACTGCAGGCTTATGGCCTCCCGGAGGAACTGTACGACCAACCGCGCACCCTGTTCGTCGCCGGTTTTGTGGGCAGCCCGCCCATGAACCTTGTGAATGTGGAGGTCGCGCGCGAGAACGGCGAATATCACGCCCGCCGCGAAGGCTTCGACGTGGTGGTACCGGCCGAGCGGGGCGAGAAGGCCGCCAGCAAAGGCAATGTCACCCTGGGCATCCGCCCCGAGGACGTAACGGTCGCCGACGGGGGTATCTCCGGCGAAATCTACGTCGTCGAGCCGCTGGGCCGCGACGATCTGATCACTGTACACGTCGGCGATGCCAGCGTCCACGTGCTGGCCGATCCCACACTGGGCTTGAGAATGGGCCAGGCTGTGACGCTTGGCTTCAACACCCACAAAGTGCAGTTCTTCGATCCGCAGACGGAGAAGTCGTTGCTCTGGACGGACTGAAACGTGAAACGTGAAAAAACGCATCACGCATCACGTGCTTATGAACAGCAAAGAGCGAGTGCTGGCGGCAGTTAACCACATCGATCCGGATCGGATACCGGTGGACCTGTGGGCACTGCCGCCGGTCACGGACCGCCTCCGCGAGCACTTTGGCGTGGAGTCGGAATCTGCTCCCTCCCCCTCGCAGGGGGAGGGCCGGGGAGGGGGTAACGACGAACCGGTCTGGCAGGCGCTGGGTATTGACTTGCGTTCGGTCTGGCCGGAGTACGTCGGGCCGCCGCTGCCCACCTTCGACGATGGCAGTTGGATGGACTGGTGGGGCCTCCACAAGCGCATGATAGGTCCATTCGAGGAGGTCGTCGAACCGCCGCTGGCGGATGCCCAAACCGTCGCCGATGTCGAGGCCCACCCCTGGCCCGACCCGGACTGGTTCGACTACGACGGCCTGCGCCCCACCTGCGAGGTCTTGAGCGAGTACGCGCTCGTCGTCCGCGACCCTGGCCCCCATGCCACCTGCGTGCTGCGCACGGCTATGTTCCTGCGCGGTATGGAAAAGTTCATGATGGACCTGGCGCTGAACCCCGGCCTGGCGCAGGCCATCATCGAGCGCGTGGAGGGGTTCTACCTGGAGTTTGACCGGCGCATCTTTGAAGCCGCGGGCGATCTCACCGACATCTACTTCATCGCCGACGACGTGGGCGTGCAGGACGGGCTGATGATCAGCCCCAGGATGTTCCGCAAGTTCATCAGGCCCAGCCTGGAGCGCTTCATCGCCCAGGCCAAAGCGCACGGGCAGCGGATCATGTACCACACCTGCGGCGCTGTCCGCCGCCTGATACCAGATTTCATCGAGATGGGCGTGGACATCCTCAATCCCATCCAGGTCTCGGCCAAGGGCATGGAACCGGCCGGGCTAAAACGGGACTTCGGCGAGACGCTCTGCTTCCACGGTGCGCTGGACATTCAAACCGTCCTGTCGCAAGGCACACCTGACCAGGTGCGAGCCGAGGTCGCGCGGCTGTGCCGGGTTCTAGGGCAGGGGGGCGGGTTCATCCTGGCCCCGACCAACAATGTCATGCCCGAAACACCCACCGAGAACATCCTGGCGCTGTATGAGACAGTTCAAGAGGTGTGAACGTATCAACCAAGAAAGAAACCAGGTTTTTCGGAAAAAACCTGGTTTCTTCAGATTAGAGGACGCCACGTACTGGCAGTTATCCTGAAAGAACAGAAAAAAGGGAATCTATGGCCTTATCACCTGACGTTGACATCATGATGATCGGCCACTTTGCCAAAGACAGGTTGGTGGTAGATGGTGCCAGCGAGACCGCTTCCGGCGGCGCGGTCTACTATGGCAGTGTGGCGCTGCAGCGCATCGGCCTCCGCGTGGCCGTCGTCACCCGCTTGCACTCCAGTGACTTTGCCCTATTGGACGAACTCAAGCAAGAGGGCATCCGTGTCTTTGCCACCGCAGCGCCCGAAACCTCTGGCATTGAAAATATCTACAACTCGGCCGACATGGAACGACGCACCTGTAAACTGATGGCCTTTGCCGGCCCCTTCCGCCAGGAAGAGATCCCAGACCTCACAGCCCGGGTATGTCTGATCACGCCCATCATCGCTGGCGAGTTGGGCTTGCCGCTGCTCAAGTCGCTGGCGGCTCGTGGGCCGGTGGGCCTGGACGTGCAGGGCTTCGTCCGCGTACGCGAAAACGACCACCCTTCGGCAGGCTCAGGGCAGGCTCTGGTCTTTCGCCAGTGGCCCGACATGGCCGATGGGCTGGCCCACGTGACCTACCTCAAAGTGGACCGCGCCGAGGCGGAACTCCTCACTAACCAGACCGACCTGCAGGCCGCTGCCCGCCAACTGGCCACCCACGGCCCCCGCGAAGTCGTCGTCACCCAGTCGTCGGGTGTCACCGTCTACGCCGGCGGCCAGATCTACGAAGCGCCCTTCACCCCCCGCTCTCTGGCCGGGCGCACCGGCCGGGGCGATACTTGTTTTGCCACCTATGTGGGTAAACGTCTGAGCGCGTCGCCTGAAGAGGCCACTCGCTTTGCCGCAGCCGTCACCACATTGAAACAAGAGCAGCCTGGCCCCTGGCGTGGCACCCTGGACGACGTGGCGGCGGTGCTGGCGGGCAGTCGCCACGCATAGACACATATCTGGGGCTGATGGCGGAGTGAGCCGGCCACACACGGGTTGCGCTAATCAGGGAGTGAGGAGCCGATGAGGGGATGAGAGAAAGACCCCTGATCATCCTATGGCTCGACAACCTGGGCGTTTTCTACCCGCTCATCGGTGAGTTGGGGTTGACCAACATCGCCGCTGCTTTCGAGGGCGGCACTGCCGTTCGCCACCTGATCAGCGCGGTGCCCTCGGTCACCGAGTCGGCCGAACTGATGGTCAAGGCTGGCTGCGGCCTCGACATGCTGCCGGTGCTGGGCGAGGTGACGTTCGATCGAGCCACCCGGCAGTACTTCAACCTGAAACAGACGGATTTCGACAGGGAAACCGGGACGCTCACCCCGCTTGAGGGAGCGCCCCGACTGGCGGATTTCGTCGGGCCGGCGCTGGCCGAGCGGCTCATCCCCAACCTGGGCTTCACCACCTGCCAGATCGGTTGGAAACTGGGGCAGGTCCCCCCCCATCCCCCCCAATGGGGGGGCGTGATCTCGTTGGAGAACGACGAGGCGATACGGTTGGAGTGCACGGCCTCGTATGACATCATCCCCTTGAGAATCCAGGCCCTGTTGCAGGCCATGCAGAACTACGACGCAGACCTGTACCTCCTGAACATCTCCGGCGACAGCATCGTGCACGACGAGGGCCTGGCCGGGCAAGCAACGTTTATGAAAAGGCTGGATGAGGAGTTCCCGGCCTTGATCGAGGGACTCGCTGCACAGGCGAAAGACCCCACGCTCATTATGTTCTCCGACCACGGCCCCAGGCCCGTCCAGGGTCACCTCAAGCCCGAGGAGTTTCTTGCCGGCATCGAAGGACTAGTCTTTATTGGCGAGGGCACGGGGGGAGGGGTGAGGGCAGCAAACGCAGCCGTCGTCTCCAACGGCCGGGGTTCGCTGTATCTGTACGTCAAAAATCCTGACGACAAAACCGCCTGGCGTAGGACTGCCTACCGGCAATTGAGGGACTACCACGGGCAGGACATCCTGGCGGCCATCGCCGATCAGCCAGAGACAGCCTTCGTCACCTGCAATCGAGAGGAGGGTGGCATTGCCATCCTATCCACACAGGGCGAGGCGACACTCTCTGCAGCGGCTGGGGGATTCCTGTACCGGCGGGCCTGGGGGAAGGACCCGCTGGGCCTGGACGAGATTGAGGGCCGGGTGGTTTCGGCCTGGGAGATGCTGGAGAGAACTTACGCTAAGCCCTTTCCCTATCCTCTACAATGGCTGGAACTCTTGCAGGCCCCCTGTTGTGGGGACGTCATGATCGTGGTTGACAAGTATGCCTTCTTCTGAGACAAGCCGTGGATCATCACCACCCACGGAGTACCTTCACGCGGCGAGGTGGGCGCCAGCCTGCTGGCCGTCGGCCCGCAGCACCCGCAGGCAGGTGTCCTCTATGGCAGGCAGATCACTTGCGGATCTATCGGTCACTTGTATAATAGCCTATGCCGGATTCTCTACGGCCGGCCGCCGCGCCGTCGGCCTGAGGCGGACCTGCTGTTTGGGTTGCGTGAGACGTTTCATGCTTCAGGGAGGTAAAACTCGATGAAGATCCGATTCCTGGGCACCGGGGCAGCCGAGGGCATCCCCAGTTTTGGCTGCACCTGTCCGCGCTGCCAGGTGGCCAGAAAAGAAGGGGGTCCCAACGTCCGGCAACGGGCCTCTGTATTGATCGAGGCGGCCGGACATCGTATCCTGCTCGATACGCCGCCAGAGATCAACTCGATGCTGAACCAGGCCGAGGTGTTTGACCTGTCGGCCATTCTCCTGAGCCACGAACACTTCGACCACATCGGCGGGCTGATCGCGTTCGAGTACTGGAACCGGGTGCTGCCTATCTTCGCCGGTTACGATGTGCTACCCAAACTCCGGCTGACCCCGCGCCTGGAAGAGCGGGCGCTCCTCTCCGGTTTCCACTCCCACACCCGGCTGCATTTCGGCAATTTGAGCGTGATGCCCTTCAAGGTCATCCACCACGTTCCCTGTTACGGCTTCGCTTTCGAGGAAGCGGAGGTGCGGGTTCTTCACTTCAGCGACTCCGGCCCCGAGTTGAGCGATCTCCACCGCCATCTGCTAGAAAGGGCCGACGTGGCCATCTTTCACACCCCCACCTTTGAGCCGTATCGCAGTCACATCAGCGTTCAAGAAGTTGTCTCCCTGGTGCGGGACTATTCCATCCAACGGGCGGTCATCACCCACATCAATCACAGCAATCTCTTGCACGAGGAATTGGTGGAGAAGACCGCTCCTCACGGCATAATAGTGGCCTACGATGGCCTGACCTTGGAGATCTGACCATGAAGATACATTTCCTGGGCACTGGCGCGGCGGAGGGCATCCCGGCTATCGGCTGCGATTGTGCCCATTGCACCAGGGCCAGAAACGAGGGCGGGAAGTTAGTACGCGAGCGAAACGCCATCCTGTTCTCCCTGCCCGACTACGAATTGTTAGTTGACTGCGCCCCGGACATCAGGAGCCTGATCAACAAATACCAGGTCACCAAACTGGATGGCATTCTGGCCACCCGATCTCGCTACGACCACATCGGCGGCATCAAAGAGTTTGAGTGGTGGCCGGGACAGTTGGATTTCCTGGCTGAGGACACCCTCTTCGAGACCATCAAGCGGGAGCACTGGACAGAGAGTCTCGACACTGTTATGTTTCACATCCCTTACTATCCAGGGAGTTCTCTCTACTTCAGCGACTTCTCCATCATTCCCTTCGCCGCCCGCCATCGGCGCCCCATCTTTGGCATCTCGGTGAAGGAAGGCGAGACCCGGGTCGTATACACCTCGGACACCCCAAACCGCCTGACCAACTACGCCCAGCGGGCTATGTGGAACTGTGACCTGCTGATCGTCAACACCCCCACCTTCGATAAGGTCAACGAGAACCACATCAACGCCCTAGAAGCGATTAAGCTCAAAGACCGGGTGGGAGCCAGAGAGATGATCTTGACTTACATCAATCACGAGAACATGCCCCACGACAAATTGGAAGAGTTCGTTCGCCAGGTCAAAGGAGTGACCGTGGCCTACGACGGCATGAGGCTGGAGGTGTAGTCCTGAAGATTCAGTTTCTGGGCACCGGCTCAGCGGAGGGTATCCCGGCCATTAACTGCGACTGCGCCCATTGTGCCCGAGCCAGGAGGGAAGGTGGAAGGCTGGTGAAGAGGAGGAATGCTATTCTCTTCTTTGTGCCTGGCTACGAGATGTTGCTGGACACTCCACCAGACATCAGAGCGTCGTTAACCCGGCATAAGGTTCTCCGGATAGATGGTATCTTTCTCACCCATGCCCACCATGACCACACCGGGGGATTGGAGGAGTTCCTTTACTGGAAAAGAGACGTGGACCTTTTTGCTGAACCTGCACTGTACGAGTCTCTGCGACGAGAGGATTGGGGCGAAAGACTGCCGGACATCGCTTTTCACTGCCCTTTCCATCCGGGGATGGCCGTGCGTTTCGATGGTTTCTTCTTCATCCCTTTCGCTGTCAGCCACGCGGTTCCCTGCTTCGGCCTGACCATCTACGAGGACGGTCGCAAGATTGTCTATACTTCCGACACCAGCAACCGGTTCAGTAACTACGCCTACTGCCTGATGGACGGGGCAGACCTCCTGATTGTCAACACCCCTCGCTTTTCCCCACCGCATGAAGACCACATCACCGTAGTCGAAGCGGTCAAGTTAAAAGAGCGGGTGGGGGCCAATCGTCTGGTACTGACTCATTGCAACCACCATAACCGGCCCCACGACGAACTGGAAGAGTGGGCCAAGGGACTGGATGGAGTCATGGTAGCATACGATGGTCTGGAGATTGAGGTCTGAGATGTACATGCCTCCCGAAACCCAAGAAGAGTGGAAACAGGCCCGGCGAGCCGCCTTTGTCCAGGACGTCCTGGCTGCTTTCACACACCGCCCAGCCGACTTGTTACCCTTTGAAGAGGTGCGTCAGAAACTGCAACTGCGCAACGTGCGCTATCGGGGCCTCCAGGATGTGCCTCTGGATCACATCGTGGGCAGCGTGGGCCGCTACCGGGATTTCACCCGCGCCTTCTCCCCCCGGCAGGACGACCTCCGGGATCGGTGGCGGCGGATTGACCGGCTGGTCACCACCGGAGGTGGCCTCCCCCCTATCGAACTCTACAAAGCCGGCCAGGTTTACTTCGTCCGCGATGGAAACCATCGCGTCTCGGTGGCACGCCAGCACAACACCCCCTCCATCCAGGCCTACGTCTGGGAATATGAAACCCGCGTCCCTCTGAAGCCGGACACCGACGTAGATGACCTGTTATGTAAGGTCGCCTATGCCGCGTTTCTGGAACGCACAAACGTGGATCGCCTCTGCCCTGACCTGCACATCGAACTCACTCAGCCGGACGGATACGAGGACCTGCTGTACGAGATCGAAGCCTTCCAACAGAGCCTCTCCCAGATAGACGAACGGGAACTACCCTTCGACGAGGCGGTGGCGCTGTGGTGTGAGATGCACTACGCTCCCATCGTCCAGATCATCCAGCAGCGAGACATCCTCCAGGAATTCCCCGGCCGCACGGAGGCCGACCTGTACCTCTGGCTGCGTCGCAACCACGAGGAACTGGAAGTGCGATACGGCCATCGGCTCTTGATGGAAGAAGCCGCCGACGACCTGACCAAACGCTTTGGCGAAAAGCCCTCACCAGCCCGCCAGATCAAGAAGGCTGTGGAACGGCTGACAGAGGGAGTAGGTGAGCTGGGCGGCCGGCTGGTGGAGAGCATCGTGCCGGGTGGCCAGGACCAAGAGAACGAGACATTGGCCGGTGCACTGCTAGCCTCTGTCCGCCGCGTTGCCACGACCACGCCACTGCATCGCTTCCGGGGCACGACCCAAGCCGAGTGGGAAATGTGGCGCGCCGAATTGTGCGATCGGCTGTGGGAGTTGTTGGGCGTGGGCGACCGCCCCTGGCAACCATACGGTCCGGCGGAACTGAAAGCCGAGGTCGAAGAGCGAATCTCTGTTGACGGACTCCAGCGCGAACTTGTCTGGTTGAACACTGAGGAGAACCTGCGCGTGCCCGCCTACCTGTTTCTGCCGCAGGAAACCACGGAGCCACAGCCAGCCATCGTCGTTTTCCCCGGCCACGGTACCATCGCCCAGACAGCCGGCCTGGAACAATCCTATCAGCGAGCCAACGCGCTGGAACTGGCCCGCGCCGGCTTCATCACGTTAACTATGGAACTGCGCGGGTTCGGCAGGCTCGGTGCGTTGGGTCACCTGCAGATTGACGCCGCCGCCCGGCTGGTGGGCCGCACCTGGTACGGCATGCTCGTCCAGGACGGGATGCGCGCTCTGGACTATCTCCTGACCCGCCCGGAAGTGGACCCGACCCGCATCGGGGCGACCGGCATCGGCGCCGGCGGCGCGCTGACGATGTACACGGCGGCGTTGGACGACCGGCTACAGGTGGCGTTGGTCAACAGCTACCTGGGCAAATACGTCGTCACCTGCCTGAATGAAGAGCACTGCCCCTGCAACGATATCCCTGGCATCCTGCGCTACGCCGAGATGGGAGACGTGGCTGCCCTCATCGCTCCGCGCCCGGTGATGTTCGTCAACGGCCAGCGCGACCCGGCCACCAGTCACGCGGTACGGGGAAGTTTTGCCATTGTGCGGCAGATGTACCGGCTCCTGGGCGTACCACGGCGCGCCAGACTGATCGAGCCGGAGAAGATGGGGCACTATTTTGACAACCAATTGGCTATCGGCTGGTTTCGCCGGTGGTTGGCAAGAAACCGGGTTTTTTCCGAAAAACCTGGTTTCTAAACAGCAAAAGGAGGAAAGACGTGTCTGACAAAGTTACCGTCGGGCTTATCGGCGCGGGGCGGATCGGCCGGCTTCACGCCGAACATCTGGCCTTCCGCATTCCCGAGGCCAATCTCCTGGCCGTGTCCGACATCATCTCGGAGGCAGCCCAGAAATGCGCCACCGACTTCGACATCCCCACCGCCACCCAGGATCACCGGGTTCTCATGGAAGACCCCGACATCGAGGCCATCGTCGTATGTTCCAGCACCGACACCCACGCTCAGATGATCGAAGAAGCAGCCGCCGCTGGCAAGCATATCTTCTGTGAGAAACCGATTGATTTTGACCTGGCTCGCATTGACCGGGCGCTGGCAGCGGTGGAGAAAGCGGGTGTCAAGTTACAGGTCGGCTTCAACCGGCGCTTCGATCCCAACTTCCGGCGCGTCCGGGAACTGGTGGCGGCCGGCGAGATCGGAGAGCCCCACATCCTGCGCATCACCAGCCGCGATCCCGCACCTCCGCCCATCGAGTACATCAAGGTCTCCGGCGGCATCTTCCTAGACATGACCATCCACGACTTCGACATGGCCCGCTACCTCATCGGCAGTGAGGTGGAGGAAATCTACGCCGCCGGCGGTGTGATGGTGGACCCGGCCATCGGCGAGGCCGGTGATATAGACACAGCGGTCATCACCCTGCGCTTCGAGAACGGCGTCATCGGCACGATAGACAACAGCCGCCAGGCAGTCTACGGTTACGACCAGCGGGTCGAGGTGTTTGGTTCCGGCGGCATGGTGACCGTCTCAAACAACACCCCCGACACAGCAGTGCTCGGCGATGCCCAAGGCATCCACGGGCCGTTGCCCCTCTTCTTCTTCATAGAACGGTACGTTGATTCCTACGTCGCGGAGATGAAAGTGTTCATCGAATGTATCCAGCAGGATAAGACACCGCCGGTGACAGGCCTTGATGGGCGCATCCCGGTCGTCATGGGCTACGCGGCCCGCAAGTCCTACGAGGAGAACCGCCCGGTCAGGCTCAGCGAAATCGCCTGAACCACGAAAATCGCGAAAGGACGCGAAAGGCACGAAAGGCTTTCGCGCTTTTCGTGCCCTTTCGTGTGTTTCGTGGTCCAAGAGTCCGCAACCACGGGTATTCACGCAGAATCCGGCTAAAGCCTGGACTCCAAAAGTGTGCTTCGGGCATCACCACCAACCCGCTGGACCACGAAAGTCGCGAAAGGACGCGAAAGGACGCGAAAGGCTTTCGCGCTTTTCGTGCCGCTTCGTGTGTTTCGTGGTCCAAGAGCCCGCAACCACGGATATTCACGCAGAACCCGGCTAGAGCCTCGACTCCAAAAGTGTGCTTCGGGCATCACCACCAACCTGCTGGACCACGAAAGTCGCGAAAGAACGCGAAAGGCACGAAAGGCTTTCGCGCTTTTCGTGCCCTTTCGTGTGTTTCGTGGTTCAAGAACCCGCAACAACGGATATTCACGCAGAATCCGGCTAAAGCCTGGACTCCAAAAGTGTGGCTTGACAAGAACCGGAAGTTGGTGTATCTTCTTAGTAGATACATGAAAGGAGACATTGCCATGAGAACGCGAGTGCAAAAATGGGGCAACAGCCTGGCTCTACGCATTCCCAAACCTTTCGCCACTGAAATCGGGTTGCAGCGCAATTCGCCAGTTGAGATGTCACTGGTGAATGGACGGCTGGTCATCGTGCCGGTTGTCGAGCCCGTCTTGACCCTCGAACATCTGTTGGCGCAAGTGACCGAAGACAATTTGCACGGTGAAATCGAGACCGGCCCTGCGGTAGGGAAAGAAGTGTGGTAAGTCCAGTGGCACACATTCTCGAACGCGGTGACGTCGTCTGGATTACCTTTAATCCACAGGCGGGGCATGAGCAAGCGGGGCGGCGGCCTGCTGTGGTGCTCTCACCGGCTGCTTACAATGGCAAGGTGGGGTTGGCGATTCTCTGTCCCATCACGAGGCAAATCAAGGGATATCCGTTTGAGGTGCGGATACCCAGTGGGTTAGATATCAGTGGAGTGATTTTGGCCGACCAAGTCAAGAGTTTAGATTGGCGTGTCCGCGAGGCCGAGCTAGCGGGCAAATTACCATCTGCAACGATAGCCGAGGTGCTGCAAAAACTCAATACGCTATTAGCCAAGTGAGCGTTATGGTTGTAGGTCGTACTGGGCACAGTCAGGCCGCCTATTGCGAAATGGAATTGCAGACAAAGGAACAATAGGGTATACTGGTTGATGTTATTGTATTGTATTCTAGTTGGACTGATTCTAACTGTTCCGTTGACAAGTAGTTGTACTCACATATCAGAACGTTCAGACAGTGGTGAAATTGAATATCCTATACCCCAACCCCCAAATGTGCGTGAACCTGAACCCGTCTCCTTGCCCAGCAATCTTCAGAATAGATGCAGCGGAGGGGAAATATTGATCAGTTCTGATACAGATTTGGCCAGATTTGAGGGATGCACTGTATTCGTAAAGGGATCTGGAATAAGCATAACGAGAAGCGAGTTCATAAACTCCAGGATATTCCTTGAACTCGTATCGGATATCGTTTTCTCAGACAACGTCGTCAGAGACTATCCTGTTTACGAGGAAGCGGCAGTAGTTGTTAGTGCTTCCAGGAACATTGTCCTCAGGCATAATCACATAAGAAACAACGCTGTCGGGATAGTCATCGGAGAGAGCCAGAACATAAAAATAGAGGACAACATTTTTAACGACAATTACCAACACAATGCGATTGCAATGTACAAGAGTTCCGGCGAAATTTCAGGCAACCTGTTCAGATACAACTTCCCGCATGGAATTCTGGTTCACTTCATACCAGAACAAGGTGAAACAACAGTGCACATCTATGACAACATATTCTTCATGAACATTGAGGATGCCATAAACTTCGAAGACTGGTCTGATGCAAAAGATGAGAGCAGAATATACAACAACATAATCACAAGAACGGCTTGGGCGGGAATAAACATAGAATACAACTCCTGGGATGCTAACATTCTCATAGAGAACAACCACGTGAGTGAGAGCGGCCACCCGATAGAGGTATTTCCGAAAAACCGGAATGTGTCTGAAGAATGGAGCAATGGATGGGAACACGGAATAAAGATCGAGGATTGCTCCGGTATCACTGTGAGAGATAATACGATTCTTGATAACAATGAGAATGGGATCGATATTAGAAACTGCAGAGATGTAACACTTCAGGGAAACACGGTAACAGGAAATGATGTAGGAGTATTCATAGGCGGGCCCGATCCAGGTTCTTTTACAAGGGATGTATCCCCGCTCTCTGAAGAAAATGCGGGGCCATCCATCGTGAGTATCAAGGACAACTATGTTTTCGCGAACGACGAGAATATAGTTGAGGAAAGAACCGAACCATGAGGACCTTCAGCGGTTTCCCGCCCGGCAAAGTCCGCAGCGTCAGCATCCCTGAGCCGGTCTTCACCGAACTCATCCCGCTCATTGACGACCTGGCCGAACTGAAACTCACGCTGCACGTGCTATGGCGGCTGGGACGGCAGCGGGGCAAGGTGCGCTACCTGCGCCGCGCCGAATTAGCATCCGACCAGGCGCTCCTTTCTGGCCTGGGCGATGCACCCGCCGAAATGTTGAGCGGCACGTTGGAACGCGCCGTCGAGCGCGGGACGCTGCTGCGGACCGAGGCCTCCATCGGGGAGACGACCGAGGAGCTCTACTTCGCCAACACGCCCAGAGGGCGCGCCGCAGTCGAGGCCATCGCGCGCGGTGAGTGGCCCGACGAACTCGAATCGGCTGGACGGCCCAACGTCTTCACCCTGTACGAACAGAACATCGGCCTGCTCACGCCGCTCATCGCCGACGAACTGCGCGAGGCGGAGCAAGCCTACCCGCCCGATTGGATCGAGGATGCGTTCCGTGAGGCAGTGTCACTTAACAAGCGCAGTTGGAAGTACATTCGCGCCATCCTGGAGCGCTGGCGCACCCGGGGGAGGGGAGATGAGACAGGTCGGCGGCCTCGTGAGGCAGATCGGCGACGTTATATCGAAGGGGAATATGGCGAGTACATCGAGCACTGAGCAGAAAGCAAGGGACAGAAAGCAGGAAACAGGAGAGACCTGCCCGATCTGCAAAGGGGTTGGCTACCTGCGGGCGGACGTGCCTGTCGGCCATCCCGACTTCGGAAAACTCATCCCCTGCACCTGCCGTCTGGCCGAACTGGCCCAACGGCGTGTGGCTGCGCTGCGCACGTTAAGTGACCTGGGGATCCTGGCCCGTATGACCTTCGAGACCTTCATCCCCGAAGGACACGGCATGCCGTCCGATAAGCAAGTCAACCTGCGCTGGGCCTACGAGGAGGCCTGGGCCTTTGCCAAGAAGCCGGAGGGATGGCTGGTGTTGAAAGGCGGTTACGGCTGCGGCAAGACTCACCTGGCTGCCGCCATCGCCAACGATTGCGTCGAACGCGGCCAGCCGGTGCTCTTCATCACCGTTCCCGACCTGCTGGACCACCTCCGTGCCAGTTTCGCCCCCACCAGCCCAGCCGGTTACAACGAGCGTTTTGAGGAGATACGCACCGCCCCGATCCTCATCCTCGACGACCTCGGCACCGAAAGCAGCACTCCCTGGGCGCAGGAGAAACTGTTCCAGATTTTTAACTATCGCTACAACGCCCACCTGCCTACCGTCATCACCACCAACCACGAATTGGAGGAAATTCCCCTGCGGCTCCGCTCCCGCCTGGTGGACCTCAGCCTGACGAAAATTGTCACCATCCTGGCCCCCGACTACCGGCGGGCAGGCATATCGCCGGATCAGTCGGACCTGAGCAGCCTGAGCCTGCACACCCATCAGACCTTCGAGAACCTCGACCCGCGCAAGGGAGAATTGCCCCGTGAGGAGGAGGAGAACCTCAAACGGGCCTTCGACATCGCCCGCGGTTTTGCCGAGGCGCCTGGCGACTGGCTGGTCTTCACCGGCACATACGGCTGTGGCAAGACCCACCTGGCCGCCGCCATCGCCAACTACCACGTGGCACAGGGACACCCGGCCCTGTTCGTCGTCGTCCCAGACCTGCTGGACCACCTGCGGGCCACCTTCAACCCCCAGAGCACGATCACCTTCTACCAACAGTTCGAGGAAGTGCGCCGCGCCCCCTTGCTCATCCTCGATGACCTGGGCACCGAATCGGCCACGCCGTGGGCGCGAGAGAAACTGTACCAGGTTTTCGACTATCGTTACAACGCCCGCCTGCCGACCGTCATCACCACTGCCACTCCCATCGAGGAACTTGACCCCCGGCTGGCGACGCGCATGCTGGATGTGAGCCGCTGCACTCCCTTCGCCATCCTGGCCCCCGCCTACCGGGGCGGCGCCCCGCGCCGGAAGAAGACCACCCGCCGGCGCAGGTAGATCCACATCAGCGACTGAAACTCAACCCACATGAACAGGGCAAGAGCTCTCACCTGGTGATTTCCCACTTGGAGAACTATGTTCGAGATCGGAGGAACAACCCCTTATGAAAGCCTATCGAAAAGAGCTATGGTTCAATGTCCCTGGGCGTCGGGCATTCATTAACATCACTCCCAAAGTTGAAGCGTGTTTGCGTGAAAGCGGTGTCCGTGAGGGACTGGCTTTGGTCAACGCTATGCACATCACTGCTTCGGTCTTCATTAACGACGATGAACGCGGACTCCATCAGGATTATGAGGATTGGTTAGAGGAACTGGCCCCCCACGAGCCCATCGGCCACTATCGTCACAACCGAACCGGCGAGGACAATGCCGACGCCCACCTGAAGAGACAAGTCATGGGTCGTGAGGTCGTTGTAGCGGTCACGGATGGTCGCCTGGACTTTGGCCCGTGGGAACAGATTTTCTACGGTGAGTTCGACGGCGGTCGTAGGAAGCGCGTACTGGTCAAAATCATCGGCGAGTAGTGAGCGCAAACCCACTCGAAATCCCGGAGCCTGGGGACTTGCACAGACGGGCGGATCGGGGTAGAATTGACCACCCGTGAAACGAATACCGCTTGTCACACTCATGACCGACTTCGGCACGGCCGATGGCTACGTGGGGACGATGAAAGGTGTCATTCTCAGCATCGTCCCCCATGCCCAATTGGTTGACATCTCCCACGAAATCGCGCCGCAGAACGTCCGCCAGGCTGCCTACGTGCTCTACACGGCCTACCCCTTTTTCCTGCCGCACACCGTGCATCTCGTCGTGGTGGACCCTGGCGTGGGGAGCGCACGACGGCCCATCGCTCTGCGCACGCCAACGGGCTATTTCGTCGGGCCCGACAATGGCGTGTTCAGTTACGTAATGGCCTGTGAGCCGGTCGAGACGCTGGTGGAACTGTCCGATCCGCGCTACCGCCTCACCGAAGTCAGCCACACCTTCCACGGGCGCGACGTCTTCGCCCCTGCCGCCGCACACCTGGCAGCCGGCATCCCCATCACAGCCCTCGGCCCGCCCGCGCCCGACCCGGTCACCTTCCCGCTGCCCCGCCTGGAGATAACCCCCGACGGCATCACCGGCGAGGTGCTACATGCCGACCGCTTCGGCAACGTGATCACCAGCATCGGGCGACTGATGTGGGATAGGGACGAACTTTCGCTCGAACCGGCCTTTCAGGAGGCAGGAAAACGAAACAGCGAGTCGGCGGATCGACGAATCGTGGGAGGCAGAGGACGAGTACACTTCAAGGCTGATGCGGCTGTGGTTGTGGTGGCTGGGCAGGAAATCACCAGCGTGCACCACACCTACGCCGAGGTCGAGCGCGGTCAGGTGCTGGCCCTGGTGGGCAGCGAGGCCCACCTGGAGATCGCGGTGCGCGAGGGAAGCGCCGTCCGGAGGCTGGGGCTGCAACCAGGCGACCCTGTAGTGCTGCGGTGGCGATGAATGGCTGAAAGAATTAAGGAGTAACGAGGATGGAGAAATTTGTCATTGAGGGTGGACACCCCCTCTCCGGCACCGTAACCCCCAGCGGGAACAAGAACGCAGCGCTGCCGCTACTTGCCGCCTGCCTGCTGACCGACGAGCCCGTCACGCTGCACAACCTACCGGCCATTGGGGACATTGAGACAATGGGGGAACTGCTCTCCGATGTCGGAGTCTCCATCGAAAAACTGAAGCCCCACACCTGGCGGGTACACGCCCGCGAGATTCGCACATCCAAGTTGAACCACGAACTGTTCGGGCTCATCCGGGGCTCCATCACACTGGCCGGACCGATGCTCGCCCGTACGGGCGCGGTCCATTTACCCCGACCCGGCGGCGACGTCATCGGGCGACGACGGGCGGACACGCACTTCCTGGCGTTGGGCGCGCTGGGGGCAGACCTGGACACCGACGGCGCCTTTTGCCTGCACGGTGAGCGACTGCGCGGGGCCGACATCCTGCTGGACGAGGCCAGCGTCACCGGTACCGAGAACACCATTATGGCCGCGACGCTCGCCAGCGGCACGACTATCATCCGCAACGCGGCCTGTGAGCCCCACGTACAGGACCTATGTCACATGCTGTGCCGGCTAGGGGCGCAGATTGAGAACATCGGCTCCAATACGCTCACCATCCACGGAGTGGACCGGCTGGGCGGCGGGGAGTACACCATCGGCCCGGACTACATGGAGGTGGGGAGTTACATCGCCCTGGCCGCGGTGACCGGCGGCGAATTGCTCATCAAAAACGCTGCTCTCGAGCACCTGCGCATGGTCAGCCTGGTATTCGAGCGGCTGGGAGTGCGGTTCGAGGTGCGGGGGCAGGACGTATTCGTGCCCGCCGAGCAGTCCCTCACCATCGTCCCGGACGTGGGCGGGGCCATTCCCTCCATTGCCGACGCGCCCTGGCCGGGCTTCCCCGCCGACCTGATGAGCATCGCCATCGTCCTGGCCTCTCAATCCAAAGGCACTGTGTTGATCCACGAGAAGATGTTTGAAAGCCGCCTCTACTTCGTGGACAAACTGATCGCGATGGGGGCACGCATCATCCTTTGTGACCCCCACCGGTGCGTGGTGCAGGGCCCATCGGCACTCCACGGCGAGGAGGCGGAAAGCCCTGACATCCGCGCCGGCATGGCGCTCCTCATCGCGGCCTTCTGCGCCGAGGGACAGAGCACTATCCGTAACATTCGCCAGATTGACCGGGGCTATGAGCGAGTGGAGGACAAACTACGCCCGTTGGGGGCCAGGATCAAGCGCATTAACTGCCCGTCCTCGTAGGGGCACGGCTACCGCGCCCTACGGCACGATGTATGTGTCCACCACGTTCCCCGCCGTATCGCGCAGCGTGATCAGTTCGCCTCCGGCCCAGGCCGGGGCCAGGCGGCCCCAGTAGAGGTCACTGGGCGTAGATCTGCCGGCGGTCGAGTGCACGCACACCTCCGCGTCGGTGAAGAGAGTGACCACCGGAAAGACAAAGATGCTCCCCTCCGCGTCAGACAGCGTCCATCCATCCAGGCTAGTCACTCCACCCCGATTGCGCACGACCACTACCTCGGCCACCAGGTCGCCGGAGCCTAACACCTGGCTAATCTCAACCAACGGCGGACCGGACGGGGTGAGAGTAGGGAGCAGTGTGGGGAGCGAGACCGGCGTAGGGGAAGGCTCAACCTGCACTTCGGCAGATGGACCGGTAGTCGGAGTGGGAGGGCCGCCAACCGGGATGATGAGCGTCTGGCCGATGTGCAACACGTTGGGATCGGTGAGACCGTTGGCAGCCATCAAGTCCCCGACGGAGATATTATGAGTCCGGGCGACGGCTCCCAGTGTGTCACCTGACTGGACAGTGTACAGCAACGGGCCTGGCGAGGTGGGAGAAGCGACGGGCAGCGCGGGTGGGGTACTCACCACCTCGTCAGTTAGTGAGAGCGTGAGTGTGGGAGTGAGGACAAGAGGAGCAGAAGTGTGGGTGCGCTCCCATACGAACAAGATGGTCAGTATGACCGCCGCTGAGACGATGACGTTGACCACGATTATGATGGCCCAGGCACGTGCGCGCATAGTCAGACGACCTCCTTGCTCAAATCCCTGCATCCCGTGCGGGGTATCTCTATTCTATCACAGTTCACCACAAAGTCGAAGTGAGCGCGGATAGAATCTATCACGACATCGTTGCCAAACACACCAGATTGTGCTACACTCTGACAAAACTTATCGGGAGTAAACAGTATGTCAACACTGCTTTTGAAACACGCCGACCTGCTGGTGACGATGGATGCTGACCACCGGCGCATCCCCGATGGCGGCCTGTTCATACGCAACAACGTCATCAAGCAAGTCGGGCCGACCGCTGAACTGCCGACCGAGGCCGACCGCGTCATGAACGCCCGTGGGATGATCATACTGCCAGGGCTGATCAACACCCACCACCATCTCTACCAAACGCTGACCCGGGCAGTGCCAGCAGCACAGGATGCCACCCTGTTCCACTGGCTCAAGACCCTCTATCCCATCTGGGCCGGGCTGACCTCGGAGGCCATTCACGCCAGCACGCTAGTGGGCCTGGCCGAACTGATGCTCTCCGGCTGCACCACCTCGTCCGATCATCTTTATATCTATCCCAACGACTGTCGCATTGACGACGAGATCCGGGCAGCGCAGGAAATCGGCATCCGCTTCCACGCCAGCCGGGGCTCGATGAGCCTGGGGGAAAGCAAGGGAGGACTTCCGCCAGACAGCGTCGTCGAGGACGAGGACTTCATCCTCAAAGACACGCAGCGGGCCATCGAAACCTACCACGACCCAGAGCCCTACGCGATGCTGCGCATCGTCGTCGCCCCTTGCTCTCCCTTCTCGGTGACCCCCGACCTGATGCGGGAGGCAGCCGCGCTGGCCCGCTCCTACGGGGTTCGCCTCCACACCCACCTGGCAGAGACTCTAGATGAGGAGCAGTTCTGCCTGCGCGAGTTCGGCCGCCGACCGGTGGGGTATGCCGAGGACCTGGGCTGGGTGGGAGACGACGTCTGGCACGCTCACTGCGTGCACTTGAACGAGCAGGAGGTGGCCCTGTTCGCCCAGACGGGCACCGGCGTCTGTCACTGCCCCAGTTCGAACATGCGGCTGGCTTCCGGCATCGCCCCGGTGCGGGCTTACCTGGACACGGAAACCAAGGTAGGGTTGGGGGTAGATGGCTCCGCCAGCAACGATTCCTCCCACCTCTTGGCTGAAGTGCGGATGGCGCTCCTCCTGCAGCGGGTGTCTGGCAACCCGGCGAGCCTCTCAGCCGAGGAGGCACTTTGGCTGGCGACGCGGGGCGGGGCAGCGGTGCTGGGCCGGGACGACATCGGTCAACTAGCCCCCGGCAAGAGTGCCGACTTCATCGGCTTGCGGCTGGACAGGTTGGACTACGCCGGGGCGCTCCACGACCCACTGGCGGCGTTGGTCTTCTGCACGCCGCAGCGGGTGGACCTCTCCGTCATCAACGGCCGGGTGGTCGTGGAGGACGGGCATCTTTTGACGGTGGACATGGGTCCGGTGATTGAGCGGCACAACCGGATTGCGAGGGAGTTAGTGCGTTGACACCGCTCACCCTTTTGGTCACTTCTCTAAGCCAGTCAATTTCTTGGCCCAGCCAATCAGCTCACGCGCTTTTTCCGGGCTGTCCGCCTCGGCGAAGATGCGCAGCACCGGCTCGGTGCCGGAGAAACGGAGCAGCAACCAGTTATCATTTTCCAGCAAGAACTTGGTGCCGTCCAGGTGAGAGACACCAAGGACCGGGTACGGGCCAATGTTCTCAATGGACGTTTCCCGGAGTTGCCTGGGGATGATGATTTTCATCTCCGAGGTGGCTGGGATGTTGTCCTCCACGGCGTAGAGGCGACCGGTGATGGCGTAGATTTCTTCGCGTAGTTCGGAGATTTTGCGGCCGGCAAGGGCCAGCATCTCCACGATGAGAGCGGCAGCCAGGATACCATCTTTACCCAGGATGTGACCGCGCACCGTCAGCCCACCGCTGCTCTCCCCGCCCAGCAAAGCGTCGTGTTCTTGCATAGCGGCGGCGATGTACTTGAAGCCAACCGGGGTCTCGTAGCAACGTTCGTCAAAACGGGCCGCCAGCCGGTCCAGCAGGTGGGTCGTGGCGAGATTGCGTACCACGCCGCCGCGTAAGTCGCGCGTCTGGTGCAGGTGGTAATAAAGCAGCAAGAGCAGATCATTGACCTGGATGTACTCGCCGCGCTCGTCCACCAGGGCGATGCGGTCGGCGTCGCCGTCAGTCGCCATCCCCAGATCGTAGCGCCCGTCCTTGATGGTAGTGATAAGCAATCTCAACGCCTTCAGATCGGGCGCAGGGGAGCGGCCACCGAAAAGCGGGTCGTGGCGGCCGTGGATGGTGGTGACGCGGCAGCGCGCTTCCGTCAGGACGATGTCCAGCGTCGCCTGGCCCACACCATACATCGGGTCAATGATGACCCGCAGTCCCGCGTCCCGGATGGCTTGCATATCCACCAGGTCCTCGACCGCGTCCACGTACCGGTTGGTGAAATCGGTGCGCTGCACGATCCCCGCTTCCAGCGCCATGTCTAGTTCAATGCGAACCACATCGGCACGGGTGAGGGCGTTGGCCTCAGCCTCGATGTGATTCGTCTCCTCTGTCATCAGCAGCGAGCCATCGCCATGAAAGACCTTGAGACCATTCCACTCCGGCGGATTGTGGCTGGCAGTGAAACAGAGCCCCATCGCCGCGCCCTGTACGGTGGTGGCGTAAGTGATGAGGGGAGTTGGCGCATCCTCGGGGAGCAGGACAACAGGGATGTTATTGCCAGCGAAGACCTCAGCGGCGGCTTCGGCGGCGCGGTCAGAGAGGAACCGCCGGTCGTAGCCAATGAGGACGCCCTGCGCTTCCTGCCCGTCGCGTGTGACCTGGTTGGCTAAGGCCTGACAGAGACGGCGGACATTCGTGAAGGTGAACCCTTCGCCGATCACTGCCCGCCAGCCACCGGTGCCGAAGAGGATCTGGCTCTCCTCCTGGCTGCGGAGGGGACGAAAATAGCGCTTTTGCAGAATAAATTCCGCCTGTTCCAGGTCGTCGGGTGTGTTGATGCCCAGGATTTCGTCTTCGTCGTAGATTTGGTAGCTCTCCACCCGCAGGCCAGAGCGGATGAGGCGGTGCGCACAATCGGTGAGCCGATACTCCCCGTCAACGTCGGAGGGAGTCAACCGTCGGAGGGCGGGAAACAGGGCATCGGCGCGGATGATGTAGGCCCCCACATTCAGTTCACGAATTTCCTTGATCCTGGGAGATGCCTCTGTCTCCTCGATGATGTCTATGATGCGTCCGCCGGCATCGCGGATGATGCGCCCGTATGGCAGGGGACGATGCACAACGGCGGTCAGCAGCGTCAGATGGGCATCCTTCAGACGATGGCGGTTGGTCAACCCGCGAATGGAGGCGGCCCGAAACAGTGGTGTGTCCCCATATAGGATCAGCAAGTCACCGTCGTAGTCCTGGAGGAATGGCTGGGTCTGGAGGACGGCATGGCCGGTGCCCAGTTGTTCTTCCTGCACCACGTAGTGATACACTGGCCCCAGGTGCTCCTGCACCTGTTCCCGTTGATAGCCAACCACTACGTAGAGGCTAGCGGGAGCGACAAAGCGTAAGGCCATTTCGATCACATAGTCAATGATCCGTCTCTCGCCCAGAGGTTCGAGGATTTTGCCGGTTTTGAATAGGGGTGTGCCGTCGCGTTCCCCTGCTCCAGCCGCCAGGACGATGGCTTTGATTGGCCGGTTGGTCGTTTGGTTGATTGGTGAGGTCATAGGTTTGCAGTTTCCTTGTTGGTACCATACATTATACATGTACCGCCCTCAGTGGCAAATGATTCGACCCCGCCCGGTATCCTCTCAATAAGTCGGGGAAGGTGGGGCAAATTGCCAATTTGCCCTACGTTGGCCCCAGAATATTGAGATGATACCCCGCTAACGCATCGGGGGAATCCGGCGGGGCGAAAGCAGCACGCGAGAGCGCCATCTGAATCTTTGCCAAACACGCCGATTTGTGATACACTCCAAACCGTTCTGCAGACACCAAAAGTCTGCTAAGACGCAATTCCCATCCAGTGCCCATCCGAAAAGTGCTCCCCGCACCATCTTTGAGGCGAGCGTCCTCGGGAACATGGGCCGGGCGGATTTTTCGGATAGGTTCTCAGGAAAAACAACAATGAGACAAGTTTCTACCACTACCCTTCTCATCCAAAACGGCACCCTCGTCACCCCCGAGGGGACCGTTGAGGCCGACCTGCTCGTACAGGGAGAGTGCATCAAGGCTATCGGGCACGGTCTTCCCGTGGCGGGCGACACCGTCGTAGTGGACGCCGAGGGTTGTTACATCCTCCCCGGCGTAGTAGACGCCCACACCCACATCCGACTTGACACCGGCATCTACCAGACTCCCGACGATTGGTTCATCGGCACGCGGGCCGCCGTCTGCGGAGGCGTCACCACCGTGGTGGACTTCGCCACCCAGTTTCCGGGACAGACACTGCGGCAGGCGGTTCAGGCACGGCTGGAGGAGGCGCGAGAGGCGGTGATCGACTACGGCTTCCACGTGATGGTCACCGACCTGCCGCCGGACCGGGCCGGTAGGGGCGCGGTAACCGCGCCCCTGGCCGACCTGGTGGAATTGGGCACGCCCAGCATGAAACTCTACACCACCTACCGGCCCAACTATTACGCCGACGACGGTACAGTACTGCGCCTGATGGAGGCCGCCGCCGATTTAGGCATTCTCCCCCTGGTCCACTGCGAGAACGACGCGCTGGTGACCGCCCAGACCGAGGCACTGGTGACCGCTGGCGAGACCGGCTGGCGTTACCACGGCCGCTCCCGCCCCGCCCTGGCCGAGCAAGAGGCGATCCAGCGGATTCTCTTCCTGGCCGAGGCCGCCGGGAGTCCAGTCCACATCGTCCACTGCTCCACCGCCCGCTCTGTCGCGCTGGTGATCGAGGCGCGCGATAACGGACAAAACGTCTCTTGCGAGACCTGCCCCCAGTACCTCTTGCTGGACAACACCGTCTATGAAGAGCCCGAGCCCTGGCGCTACATCCTCCAGCCGCCCCTGCGCGATTCCGAGGAACCGGATCGGCTATGGGCGCTGGTCGAGGCTGGGGCGGTGGACATGATTGTTACTGACCACTGCGACTACACGAAAGACCAGAAAACCGCCCAGGACGATTTCACCCAGACGCCTGGGGGCCTGCCAGGGGTGGAGACGCTGCTGCCCCTGACGTATACTTATGGTGTTACGGAAGGGCGACTGACGCTTCCCCAACTGGTCGCCCTCCTGTCCGCCAACCCGGCCCGCGTCTGGGGCCTCTGGCCGCGCAAGGGAGCACTCCTGCCCGGTTCCGACGCCGACATCGTCATCTACGACCCAAAGCCGGAGGGCACGGTCAGCGCCGAGAACCTCCACCACCTGGCTGGCTACACCCCCTACGAGGGACTGCGGGTACGGGGGCGGGTCAAGATGACCATCTCGCGTGGGCAGATCATCTACCGCGGGGCCCGGTTCGCGGGGCGGAAAGGGCGGGGGCGGTTTGTGGCGCGGACCCCGTTCAACGCAACGGGGTCATCCTAGAGCCTATGCATAGGTGGAGAAATCCGGCTGAAGCCTCGACTCCAGACCCTTAGCTGAACGGTACTAATTCTGAAAACTCGAGAGAGGAAGGATTGACTATGATTAGCTTCTTTCAGGTTCTAGGTGGTTTGGCCCTTTTCCTGTTCGGTGTGCGCATGCTCAGCACCGGCATGGAGAAGTTGGCCGGCAACCGGCTACAGGAATGGTTGGATCGCATGACCAACCGGCCGATCAAGGGGGCTATCTTTGGCACTGCCGCAACGGCTCTGCTTCAGAGCAGCAGCCTTCTCATGGTAATGATGATCGGATTGATCAATGCCAACCTCATGACGCTGAAGCAGGCCATAGGGGTGATGATGGGCCTGGAGATCGGCACCACCATCACCGCTCAGGTCATCGCCTTCAAGATGGGCGACTTCTGTTTCCTTTTCATTGCTCTGGGGCTTATACTGGTGGAGTTTGTTTCACATCGCGCCTGGCAAAGGTATGGGGAGGTTGTCCTGGGGTTCGGCGTCCTCTTCCTGGGAATGCAGACCATGTCGGGCGCTCTCAAGGCTGTGGCGCAAACGCCTGTCGTCCGAGAATGGCTGGCATACATGGGACAGAGTTACCTGCCCGGCATTCTTGCTGGCACCATCGCTACCGCTGTTGTCCAGAGCAGTTCGGCTATAACCGGGCTGGTCGTCGCCATGGGGATGAGCCAAATCATCACCCTGCCTGGGGCCATAGCACTGGTCCTGGGCGCCAACATCGGCACCTGTATCACCGGTCTCATCGCCTCACTCCGGCTTTCCCATGCTTCTCGGCGGGCGTCCATCGCTCAAATAATCATCAGCGTCGTCGGTGTCCTGCTGTTTCTGCCCTTTCTCTCTCCCTTCGCCACCCTTGTATCCCACACCTCATCCATCCTTCCCCGCCAGATCGCCAACGCTCATACCATCTTCAACGTCACTGCGAGTGTTATACTCTTTCCTTTCATCGGGACAATCGCACGAGCGAGCGAGCGGCTGGTACCAAAAACCAGGGAGGAGGAAAAGCCAAGTCTCACGAAGTACATTGATGAAAGCCAATATCGTTTTCCGACCGTTGCTATGACAGAGGCCACCAGGGAGTTATATCGGGTAGGCGAGACAACGGCCGAAATGATCGCCCTCAGTCGCCAGGCCCTGTTAGAGAATGATATGGAGGCTGCGCAGCGTATCGTGGATCTGGAACACGAACTTGTTAACCCCCTGTGTGCCACTCTCGAGAGTTTCATCAACGAGCTGATGCAGGGCGATCTCAGCGAGGATCAAAAAAGACACTGTTTCCACCTGAAGGAACTGACTTCCGACGTCGAGAGAGTCAGCGACCTGACGGAGGATCTCGCCCGGGTTGCGCAGAAGGAGGGTGACCTCAATGCCAAGCTTGGCAAGAAGGCAATAGCGGAGCTCGAGCGCCTGTTCCAGCAGACGCATCGCACCTACAAACTTGCACTGCAGGCCGTCCGAGACGACGATCGCGACATAGCACAACTGGTCTGTCGCCTGGAGGAGGAGATGGACCGGATGTACTGGAAAACGCGGAAAAAACTCTCTAAGCGTGTAGAAGCAGGGAAGATTGAGCCGGAGGCGGATACCATCTACCTCGAATTACTGCGTAACCTCGAGCGCATCAGCGATCACGCCGACGGTCTAAGCATCAGTGTGATGCGGGGCTAAAGATAGGTTATTACTCAGGCATAACCAGGAACACAGAGCGGCGCAGAGGATGCACAGAGTTTCACG
>CAYLPU010000066.1:0-28592 GCA_964385635.1 uncultured Anaerolineales bacterium | reverse complement strand
AACCATTGCCCCTGGATGTGGAACGCGGGTGGCACACCCGCTTAGAGCACCCCGCCGAATGGGACACGGAAAAATCAGTGAGAATCCGTCTGATCTGTGACTATCCGTGTTCCATTTTGAGTTCTTGAATCACCCCCATAAAACTATAGTTCACCTCCAGTCGCAACCGCTCCACGCACTCCCAGGGCACGTGGACCGAGCCCAGCGACGCTCCCTCCTTGATGCCCGGGCCGTGAAAATCGGAACCGCCGGTGCACAGCAGTCCGTACTCCCGGCATAATCCCAGCAACATTTCGATCTCCTCAGGCGAGTGGTGGGGGTAGTATACTTCCACCCCACGCAGCCCATAGCCCACGAACTCCGGTAAACGCTCCACCGCCGCCAGTCCGGAGTGGATCGGGTGGGCGATCACCGGCACGCCCCCGGCCCCAATGATCGTCTGGATCACCTCCGGCGGGGTCAGCCGCAGTCGAGGGACGTAGGCCGGACCGTCGTTGCCGATGAAGCAGTCGAACGCTTCCTGAAGCGTTTTCACGTAGCCCCGATTGAGCAAAGCCCGTCCCACGTGCGGGCGCCCGACGCTGCCGCCGCCAGCCAGCGCCCGCACCTCCTCCCACTCCATTGGCATGCCCATCTCGCGCAGCCGCTCGACCATCTGGCGAGCCCGGCCTACCCGCGCATCCCGCATAGCCTGCAACCGCTCCCGCAGCGGGCCGTTCTCCGGGTCTACGTAGTAGCCCAGGAAATGCAGGTCGCCCCAGTCGCCCTCGGAATTGACCTCCACGCCAGCAATGACCTCCAGCCCGGTGCCAACTGCTGCCTGCCGGGCCTCTGCCACCCCATCCAGTGTATCGTGGTCCGTGAGCGCGATCACGCTCAACCCACGCTCCAGCGCCAAACGAACAACCTCCGACGGTGTGAACAGGCCATCGGAGGCTGTGCTATGGAGATGCAGGTCTACCCGGTTTTGGCGCTGGCTCATCGTTTTTCAATACTCAACCGCACCGCCGTTCTCTCCTGACCGTCAATCATCACCTCGACGAACGAGGGGACACACACGATGTCAATCCCGTCCAGTTCCAGGTAATTGCGGGCGATGGCCACCGCCTTGACTGCCTGATTGACCGCGCCTGCACCTATGGCTTGCACATCCACCTGCTCCTGCTCTCGAAGAACCCCCGCGATGGCACCTGCCACCGCCGTCGAGCGAGAAGTGGCCGCGACCTTGATGATGTCCATTGTCCTCCTCCTTGCGCTTCCTCGGCCCTTCAATCAACATCCACCCTGACCCGACTGAGTTTCATTGGTGCGGTTCAACGCTATAATACACCAAAACAGACCGTTGCACAAGCAGTCTTAACACCCCACACTATACGCCTCACACCATACTACGCCAGATCAACCCCGCCATACCGCACCCTCTCGTATCCCCGCCGCGCCTCGCCCAGCGGGGCGGTCGCGTCCAGCCCCATCTTGGCTGTCCGCGCCTTCTGCCCCAGCGTATGCGCGGCTGAGGGATCAAGGCTGCTGCCTGGCTGATCGGTGAGGATCACCAGGTTCCGGTTGGCCTGGAAGCGGGTGGCAATCGCCCACTCCACGTCATCGCTGTCACGGATGTCCACGTCCGTATCGACCACGACGACGTGCTTGAGCGAGGTGTGCCCCCGAAAAGCAGCCCAGATCGCCCTGCGCCCATCTTCCCTGTGCTGCTTTTCGATCTGTACCACCGCGTGTAGCCAGGAGGCACCTCCCGGCGTGATGTAGACTCCAGTGCAACGACAAACCTCGTTGACGGCGGCGAAGATGGTCGGCTCGCGGGGCATGCCCATCAGGTTCTTATGCTCCATGCCACCGGGGAGAAGGGAGTGAAAGACAGGCTCTCGACGATGGGTGACGCGGTCAATCTCGATCACCGGCTGACGACGCACGCTGTCCATCGTCTCCGTCAGGTCGGGAAAGGGCCCCTCGTTGGCCAGCGTGCGGGTGATGCGACCCTCAAGGATCAACTCCGCCTCGGCCGGCACCTCCAGGCCCACAGTTTGGCACCGCACCAGTGGCGTCGGGACCAGAGCGTGGGCGATGCTCAACTCGTCCACCCCCTTGGGGGGACTCATCGCCGCCGCCAGCAGCACCTGAATGGGACAGCCGATGGCGATAGCGATAGGGAGATCAGCCGTGGCTCTGCCCACAGCGGTGTGCGTGCCTCGCCCCTCAATGAGACGGACGGCAAAACGTCGCTCGTCCAGCAGCATCAACCGGTGGAACGAGATGTTGCGCCCGAGACCAGGGTCATTGATGACCGCCACGCCCGCCGTGACGTAGCGCCCGCCATCGTCCGGGTGATAGCGGGGGACAGGCAGGCGGGTCAGGTCCACCCTCGCCTCTACGAGTTCCTGGCAAGGGCCGGAATCGAGCACCGGCGGTAGGACCGGGTGGGCCAGCGCGCCGGCCATCCGGTGGACCAAGTCGGGCGCCGTGCAGCCCAGCGCCGCCGCGAAGTGTCGCCTCTGCGCACATACCCCGGAGACGGTTCGCCAGCCAAGAAAGCCAGCCAGCGCGTGGAACAGCACCGGCTGCCCGTCGAGCGCACACATCACTCGCGCCAATTCCAGGTGTGGGTCAACGGCGCGTTCGACCTCGATCAGTACACCTGTCTCTCGCGCCCACGAGATAAAACTTCGCAGATCCATCCGTTGTCGTCCTGCAATCCGCCGTTCTACCACCCTTCGCGATGCACGCGGGTCCCATCGTACTGCGTGCGGGGCTCCTTCTCCTCCGCCGGATGCCCAATGGAGATCAGGTTCAGTGGCACAATCGTATCCGGAATGCCCAACACCTGGCGGACGGTAGCAATACGCTCTTCTCTGAAATGGACGCCTAGCCAGACCGCGCCGAGGCCCAGCGCGGCGACCGCCAGGAGCAGATTCTCGGTGGCAGCGGAGCAATCCTGCACCCAGAAACGGGAAATGGCCGGGTCGCCGCACACAGCGATACACAACGACGCCTCGAAGAGCATCTTGCCGTGCGGGTGGGCCTCGGCCAAATCGTCCAGCGTCTGCCGCTCAGTCACGACGACGAAGTGCCACGGCTTGCGGTTTGAGGCCGAAGGAGCCGCCATCGCCGCTTCCAGCAACGTCTTGACGTCCGTCTCGCTGACCGGCTCAGCCGTGTACCTGCGGATGCTGCGCCGGGCAAAAATCGTCTGAATCAGTTCCTTGTCCATTTCTCACCCTCCTTGTGAATTCCTGTTACAGTTCCCGTGGCGCGGGTCCGTCGTACTCGTGGTCGGTGGGGTGAATGCGTCGCATCGGCCGCTGGCGGGTCATCTCCTCGTGGACGTGAGCCGCCAGACCGGTGACACGAGCGATGATGAAGAACGCATTGCCCAGTTCCGGGGGGAAGTCCAGGTCCACCAACAGCGCCGCCAAAGCCCCATCCACGTTGAGAGGGAGCCGCCGCCCCAGCCTTTCCTCCAGCGCCTGCTCAAAGGCGCGCGCCATCACCACCCCATTGCCGCTCACCCCAAGTTCGCCCGCCAGGGCCAACAGTCGTTTTGTGCGCGGGTCGTCGGTGTGGATGCGGTGGCCGAAGCCGGGGGCGCGCTTCTTCTGAGCCTTCAGTTCGGCCAGCATTTCGGATGCCACTTCCGCCGGAGCGTGGCCTCCGTCGAGCCGGCCGATGGCCTCCAGGAGGAGCTGCATACAGCCCTCGATGGCCCCGCCGTGGTGACGGTTGATGGACAGCACCCCTGCGGCGATGCTACCGCTCAGCGTCGCGCCAGTGGAGGCGGCCGTGCGGGCCGCCAGCGCCGAAGGAGGCGTCGCGCCGTGGTCAATTGAGGAGACCAACATGACATCCATCAGCCGGCCAACCTCCGGCGAGGGCAGTTCCCCCTTCAGCGCCAGGTAAACCGTCTGTCCGAAGGTCACGCGGCCCATCAGTTCGTCTATGCAGTACCCCCGCAGCCGCAGTTCGTTGGGCTGAACGGAGGTAATAGCGGTGGTCCAATGTAAATCAGCCATCATCCCTCCATTGACAAGGTCTCTATCCCTTGCCGGCCTATAACACCCCTATCCCCTTTAGCACCTCCTTGGTCACAGCAGGGATGTCCCCGAAGTTCTCCACCACGTGCGCGCCTACCTCTTGCAGCCGCGTCACCTTCCCCTCGCGGGTGCCCCGCCAACCCTCGATGATCGCCCCGGCGTGAGAGAAGCGAGTGCCGCTCTTGGCCCCTTTCCCGCCGATGTAGGTGATCAGTGGTTTCGTCACCTCCCCTTGCTCAATCAAGTCGGCCACCTGCTCCTCCTGACTGGTGCCGATCTCGCCGAACATCACGATACCCTTCGTCTCCGGATCGGCCTGGAAGAGACGCACCACCTCCGGCAGTGGCAGCCCGACGATGGCGTCACCGCCCACGTGGACCAGCGTGGTCGCGCCGATGCCCTCCTGCGCCAGGTAGTAGGCCATCGAGGAGGTGATACCGCCGGAGCGGGAGCAGACCCCCACCGGGCCGGGGAAGAACCAGGCGCGTGCCGACACAGCCCGCCCGCCGATCATCCCCAGCACCCCTTTCCCAGGGCTGAGCACTCCCAGTGTGTTGGGGCCGACGAACTTCGCCCCGGCGCTGTCGGCCGCCTTGACAATCTCCAACACGTCATAGATCGGGACGCGGTCGGGCACGATGACCAGCAGTTTGACCCCCGCGTCAATCGCCTCCAGCGCCGCACTGCGCACCAACGGCGCAGGGATAAAGAGCACGCTGACGTCAATTGGCCCCAGATTCTCCCACGCCTCTTCGACGGTGTCGAAAACGGGCAAGCCCTCCACCTCCTGGCCACCACGGCCCGGCGTCACCCCGCCGACGATATTGGTGCCGTACCCCTTCATCAACCTGGCGCGAGCGCGTCCCTCGCGACCCGTGATGCCTTGCACGATCACTCGTTTGGTTTCGTCAATGAGAATGGACATTTCCTGTTACTCCACCAACCCTGGAATGGGCAATTCCATATACCCCCCACCTGCACCATAGAGATAACACGCTACATCGCAGGCCAGGCACTCGATACAACGCCCTTTCTGCGCCTCCTCCAGCGTGATGTTCAGCACCGGGCAGCCCTCCTCGTTTAGCGTGAGAATCTGTGGCACACATTCCTTCACGCAGACCTTGCTCTCACAGATAGCACAGACGGCGTGGTCCAAAGTCACCGCGCCGCCAGTCACCGTCTCGAAGGTATAGGGCCGCTGCGCGACCGGCTTCTTGCGCCCCTCGGGCTTTTCGGCCGGCGGGGTATAGCCCTCCACCAACACTCTGAGCCGCTGCGCACAGAACTGGGGGGTGTCGTCCTTTTTGTACCCCTCCACCGGCGCGGGGACGTGGCCGTTGACCCGTTCTAGTATCTCTACCGCCCTATCCTCGGCGTTGCCGCCCAGCCGGATGACCGCCGGCACCATCAGCGGCTCTTCCAGAAACGCCTTCACCAACCCTCGGGCGGAGTGGAACTGCTCCTGGCTGGCCACCCCCGAACCGGAGCCAAAGTAGCCGTCAATCGGCCCCTGGTTGAGGATGATGCGAGCGGCCCGGTAGACTTTGCTGGCCGGGGGGTTGCCCGAAGTATCCACAAAGTTGGCGATGCGGAATCCCTCGTTGATCACCGCGTCCATGCTCATCATCGAGCCGCCACCACCTGCACCGTGGAAGCCGATAACCCCCTCTCCCTTCTGGAAGTCCTCTGTCATCTGAATGAAGTAGAAGGTGCCCCGGTAGTCCCCTTCTTCGACGGCATAGGCGATGCGCTCCAGCGGTGTCGGCGGGCGGTCCAACTCGCGGGCGAAGGTCACCTCCAGATCCTTGTGGCGAAAGACGGCATAGTCGTCCACCGTGACGCGGCAGTCGGCGGCCACCAGTTTGCCATCGGTCGTCAGCACCAGCGGGTTGATCTCGGCGGTGCGGGCCTCCCAGGCGCGGGTCACGCCGTACAGTTTCACAAGCAGCCCGGCCAGGTTTCGCTGCAGCCGGCCGTGGATACCTGTGCGCCGCACCAGGTTGCGAGCCTGGTAATCCCGCAGTCCATGCTCAATGTCCACCACTGCACTGGCGACACTGTCCGGGTGCTGGCGGGCGATCTCCTCGATGCCGGTGCCCCCGACGCTGGAGAACATCACCACCGCTGCCCGCTCACGATCACTGACGATGACACCGGCATAGAACTCCTGCTCAATGGGAAGTTTCTCCTCCACCATCACCTTCTCAACAGTGAAGCCACCCACCTGCATTCCCAGCATATCGGCGGCTGCCTGCGCCGCCTCATCGGGCATCTCAGCAAAGTGAATGCCGCCCAGGCCAGCCCGGCCCGTCACCCAGGCCTGGATCTTCACCACGACTGGTCCACCAATCTCAGCCGCGATCTCGCGGGCCTGGTCGGGCGTACTGGCCGCCCGGCCTCGGGGAATAGAAACGCCCCTCTGCGCTAGAAGCGTCTTACCTCGATATTCATGTAGGCGTGCCATACTGTCCCTTTCTTGATGCTGATTGCTGGATATTGGGTATTGGATATTGGACATTGACATCGAGTGTCGAGTAGCCAATATCCAGCATGAAGGATACCACAAATCACCTCAGGTCGCAACTACATCCTCGTAGGG
Source organism: uncultured Anaerolineales bacterium (assembly GCA_964385635.1). GTDB lineage: Bacteria > Chloroflexota > Anaerolineae > B4-G1 > B4-G1 > CAYLPU01. Next base: position 21,950 of record CAYLPU010000066.1, on the reverse strand, counting down.
GAAAGCGACTCTCTCATCAAAACAGAGCCACTTCCCCCATCCAACTACAACCAGACCCATCAGGCAGAAAACTCTCCGGTCTCAATGCGGGCCCGCTCTTCCTCGACCACGCTCTCGTCCAGTTTCTTAAACAGCGGTTCAGGTTGGCGCAACGCCTGACCCACCGGAAGCAGGCCAGCCTTCCACTCGCCCGTCGCACCGCTGCTATCGTAGCATAACGCCTCGTGGACTCGACCCGTTTCCTCCTCGAAAGTGGCCACGTAAGATCGCCCGAACAGCGAACCTTCGTAGCCCAGATACTGGTGCAGTCGCTCGGACGAGAAGGGCAGGAAAGGCGCAAATAGGGTCTTGAGCGAATCAATCGCCTTGAGCGCCACGTAGATGGTCGTACCGGCTGCCTCGCGGCTCTCCTTGATCTGGAACCAGGGGCCTTTCTCTTCCAGGTAGCGGTTCGCCTCACGGGCCAGCGCCATTGCTTTGCTCAGCGCACTGCGGAACTTGCACCCGGCAACCAACTGACCAACGGACTCGAATCCACCCTCTACCTGGGCCAGAAGCCGCGTGTCCACGTCCGCTAACGGCCCCGGCGTGGGCACCCGTCCATCAAAGCGCTTGTAGGCAAACGTCAGTGCGCGGTTGACCAGATTGCCCCAGGTAGCCACCAGTTCATCGTTGTTGCGGCGCACGAACCCGTCCCACAGCCAGTCGGTGTCCCGCGTCTCCGGCATCGTCACCGTAAGATAGTAGCGTAGTGCATCAGGATCGTACCGGTCAAGCGCCTCATCCATCCACACCGCCCAGTTGCGGCTACCGGAGATTTTCCGCCCCTCCAGATTCATGAACTCGTTGGCCGGCACATCATAGGGCAAGTTCAGTTTCCTGGACGAGTCATCCTCATAGAGCCGCCCCACCCCCATCAGTTCCGCCGGCCAGATGACAGCGTGGAATGGGATGTTATCCTTGCCGATAAAGTAGAGCGTCTTGGCTGCTGGATCGTACCACCAATCCTTCCACGCCTCTGGCTCCCCCCGGTTGTGCGCCCACTCGGCGCTGGCAGAGAAATACCCGATGACTGCCTCGAACCAGACGTAGATGCATTTGCTCTCCCATTCCAGCACGGGCACCGGAATACCCCATTTCAGGTCGCGGGTGATGGGCCTGCCCCGCAACCCCTCGCCCACGTAGCGGCGAGCAAAGTTGATCACGTTGGGCCGCCAGAGTTCCTTACCCTGCCGGAGCCACTCGGCCAGCCCGGCCCGGGCCAGTTTGGGCAGGTCGAGGAAGAAGTGCTCCGTCTCGCGAATCACTGGCGTACTACCGTCAATCTTGCTGCGCGGATCGATCAGGTCCTTCGGATCCAACAGCGTATTACAGTGGTCGCACTGGTCACCCCGGGCCGATTCGTAGCCGCAGACCGGACAGGTACCCTCGACGTAGCGGTCGGGCAGGAAGCGTTCTTGCGCCTCGGAGTACATCTGTTCCTGCACCTGCTTGTAGAGATAGCCTTTCTCCAGCAGCACAAGGAAGAAGTCTCGAGAGACGCTGTGGTGGTTCTCTGTATCAGTATGGGTGAAGAGGTCGTAACTGATGCCCAACCGCTGGAACAGTTCCAGGAAGCCGCAATGGAAGCGTTCGAAGACCTCGCGGGGCGATTTCTCCTCCTGATCGGCACGCACGGTAACGGGGGTGCCGTGCGAATCGGAGCCGGACACCATCAGCACGTGGTCTCCGGCGAGGCGGTGGTAGCGGGCACAGATGTCACCGGGCAGATGAGAGCCAGTGACGTTGCCGGCGTGGATCTTGGCGCTGGCATAAGGCCAGGCGATAGCGATAAGAATGTGTTCGGACATCGGTGTTCCTCCTTTATGTAATGCATGATACGTATTTTAGCACAGAGTATGATAAACAAAAACCGCCAGCGAGGCTGGCGGTGTGCTGCCGCGAGGCCGGGAGAACGCACCGGCCTATCGCGGGCAGGGAGCCTCCTCCCCCGCCCGCCACGGCAGGCCGCACATCATCATAGCGCAGCGATAGAGTGTCACGTCCATCACACTAGCCCAGATAATCCCGCAACTGTCGGCTGCGACGAGGATGGCGCAGACGACGCAAAGCCTTGCCCTCAATCTGCCGGATTCGCTCCCGCGTGAGCCCGAACTTCTGGCCGACCTCCTCAAGCGTGTAACTGCGCCCGTTTATAAGCCCGAAGCGAAGCCGCAGGATACGCGCCTCGCGCGGGCCCAGCGTAGCTAGCATCTCCTTGACCTTCTCACCGAGCAGGCACCGATAGGCACTCTGCGTCGGCGTGGGAGATGTCTCGTCCTCAATAAAACTTCCCAGTTCGCTGTCCCCATCCTCGCCGACCGGACGCTCCAGGCTCAGCGGCCGCCACGAAACTTTGAGCATCCACTGCACCTTGCGTGGCTCCATGTCCATCTCAACCGCGATTTCCTCCGGCGTTGGCCGGCGTCCATACTCTTGCTCTAGTTGTCGGGCCGTATTGTAGAGCCGCCGGATACGATCCGACATATGCACGGGCACGCGGATCGTCCGCCCCTGGTCGGCAATCGCCCGTGTGATCGTCTGGCGGATCCACCACGTGGCATAAGTGCTGAAGCGATACCCACGGCTGTAGTCAAACTTCTCCACAGCCTTCATCAGTCCCAGGTTGCCCTCCTGGATCAGATCCAAGAATGGCACACCTCGTCCTACGTACTTCTTGGCGATGCTGACCACCAGACGGGTGTTGGCCTTGATCAGATGCTCGCGAGCAGCCAGCCCATCCTCAATCCGCCGCTTGAGCACCTCGCGCTCTACCGGGTCAGACCCATCGTTACTCAAAATCTCTTGGGCCCTGCGCGCTGCTTCGAGGGCCTTGGCCAGCCGGACCTCCTCTTCGATCGTCAGCAGAGGCACACGGGCCATCTCCCTGAGGTATAAACCCACCGTATCATCACTGGAGATATTGCTCAGGTCGTACATTCCATCGTCCGTATTACATCCAGTGCCTGTAACACCCAGGGCCTGCTCTCCCTCAGCATCTACATGCTCGTCATATACTTCGATCCCTGCTTCGTGCAACGAGATGAAGATCTCTTCAAGTTGTTCCAGGGTCTCCTCAGCCTCCGGCAATAGGTCTAGAATGTCATCCGTGATCAGGTATCCCTGGGCCGCCGCTTTCTCTAACAATTCTCCAACTACGTCCATGGGCCCCCTAATTCACTCTCTCGGTTGCAACAAGCCCTTCACAACAAATCCTTCAACAATGCCAGGCGTGGATCAATTTTCACGCGCTCACACGTGCACGACCCCAGATTCAGATTCGCGCCACACTGTAGACATAGTCCACGACAATCAGGCCGACATAGGGGTTTCATCGGGATAGCCACCCAGGCCTGCTCGCGCAACAGAGGGGTCAGCTCAAGCCAGCCATCACTGCCCACCACATAGGATACATCTGGCCTCAGGCTTGCCCCTAGTAGCCGAAACGTCTCCTCCAACTCCAGGGTAATAGGAAGAACGAAGGATTCCAGGCAACGGACACATTCCAGCTCCATCTGTGATTCCACAGTGCCTTGAATCAGCAGACCACCATGAACACGAATCGCCTGGATGGTTCCGCGAAGAAAACCCACCTCCAGATCGACCAGGCTCTGCGGCCCCGTATCCAGGTTTAGCGTAAGCGATGCACCAAGCCGGGCCTCAACGAGAGAAGAAACATCGAAGCAAATCATGGGCTTAAGAAGCGACACAAAAAGCGACTTAAGAAGCACCCTACGGCCACTTTTCGGTTACTCATCCCTTGTGGCCGACCTGGAAAGGCTGGCAGCGGTTCACGCACTGTACATATTATAACACAATCGTCCCCTGGAGTCAAGATTTTTGGCTTTTAGTATACATAAAATCGTCTGGAACAAATTGGGAAAACCGCACGCGGTCATCAGTGGTTGCCAAAACAGACATTCTATGCTAAGGTTACATAGGTAGGAGAAACACTCTGCTATGGAACTCCTCATCGCCACCCAGAATCCAGGCAAAGCACGCGAATTCCGAATCCTGCTCGCATCTCTGAAAACAAATCTCCGCTTCCCATCCGAACTTGGCCTACAGATAGAGGTGCCTGAGGACGGCACCGCTTACGCGGACAACGCCAGCCAAAAAGCCCTGGCCTACGCGCACGCCTCTGGCCTGCTCACGTTGGCCGACGATTCGGGGCTCGAGGTAGATGCCATAGACGGCGCTCCTGGCATTCACTCTGCCCGCTATGCTCCGGGACACGACATTGATCGGGTAGCAGCGCTCCTGGCACGCATACGCCGCGTGGCCTGGGAACAACGCACGGCCCGGTTTCGCTGCGTAGTTGCTATTGCTACGCCGGCGAGGGAACTCTACAGCACCGAGGGAGTATGCGAGGGTCTGATCGCCTTCGAGCCGACAGGACAGGGCGGCTTTGGTTACGATCCGGTCTTTTACTTGCCCGAGTACCGCTGCACGATGGCCCAACTACCACAGACGGAGAAGAACCGTATCAGCCACCGCGCCCGGGCTGTCGAAACGGCACTGCCCACACTCCGCCGCCTGCTGGCACAAAAGCCACCCGCTCGCCGCTAGGCACGGCAGGCAGCGTTGTCGCCTCATCCGGCTTGTGTTATAATATCACCGTGGACGACGCAGCCTGGATGCGCAAGGCGCTGACCGAGGCGGAGCAAGCCCTGGCCCACGGCGATGTGCCCGTCGGTGCAGTGGCCGTGCACGGAGGGATCATTGTCGGGCAGGGGCACAACCGCAAAGAAGTCGATGCCGACCCGACCGCTCACGCGGAGGTGATTGCGCTCCGGGCAGCAGCCCGCACGCTGGGCGGCTGGCGGCTGGTGAGCGTGACGCTCTACTGCACGCTGGAGCCCTGCCCGATGTGCGCTGGCGCGATGGTGGCAGCCCGGTTGTCTCGGCTAGTGTACGGGGCCGACGATCCTAAGGCAGGCGCCGCAGGATCAGTGGTTGAACTTCTGCGCGACTCGCGCTTCAACCACCAGGTGGCCATTACCCGTGGCGTACTGGCAGAGGAGGCCCTCGCTCTGATGGAACGATTCTTCGCCAGCCTGCGGGAAAAAGCAACAATGGAGGGATCGCCTAGTCCGGCTTATGGCGCCGCACTCGAAATGCGGTGAGCTTTCGAGCTCCGTGGGTTCAAATCCCACTCCCTCCGCCAGAAAAGGCCCTTGCCATACGCAAGGGCCTTTCGTTCTTGGGTCTTCCAGATTTCGCGGGAAGGGCGTAGCGAAACAGGCCTCTCTACACGCGAGCGTCAGCGACATTCATTGCGGCCAGCAACTCGTCGTGGATAAGATCATTCGTCGCCAGGCAGCCCGGCAAATCCACATGGTACGGTTCCCCTTCCGGCGTGCTGCATCGCCCACCTGCCTCGACAACGAGGAGCGTCCCAGCAGCAGCATCCCAAGACTTCAGCCCCAGGCTGAAATAGGCGTCCAACCATCCCGTCGCTACGTAGGCCTGCGCCAACGTCGCTGATCCCAACACGCGCAGCGTGCCACAGCGCGGGGCAACCTGATGTAGATATGCCAGCACCCGCTCGCGTAACGCGTCGCTGTGCCCCCAGTCCAGACCCACTCCCGCATGGCCCAGACTCGCCACACGGCTGACGTGCATCGGCGCGCCGTTAAGCCTGGCTCCGCCCCCCCGCTCGGCCACAAACATCTGATCGCGCAACGGGTCGTAGATCACGCCGAGGAGCAGCTCGCCCTGCTCCAGCACGCCGATGGAGACGGCGAAAATGGGGACGCGGTGCGCGTAGTTGGTCGTCCCATCCAGCGGGTCCACGATCCACGTGTAGCCGCTGCCGATCTCGTTGCCCCCCGCCTCCTCGGAGATGATGGTGTGATCGGGAAAACGGGCGCGGATCCTGCCAAGAATAATCGCTTCAGCAGCGGTGTCGGCATCGGTGACGATATCGCGGTAGCCCTTGACAATGAGCGTGCGCCCGGCTGGGTAACGCTCCAAGAGCACCTGACCGGCCCGCCGGGCCGCCTCGACGGCAGTCTGTAACATCTGTGTCATCTCTATGTGGTCTAGCGCATCGCCTTGAGGTAATTCCAGACACCGATAGCAAAGATGACACCGCCAACCAGCGCAAAGACGCCGCCAAGCAGCAACTCGAACATCTGATCATCCCTGGCCATCGAACTACCTACCAACGTGCCGACCACCATGAACGATCCTCCAAAGGCCATGAGTCCCATATCTCTGTGGAGGAAAGGGCGCAGCCACTCCAGCACTGCGTCTTGGGCCAGCAAGGCTACCAGAAACACGCTCCCCCAGATGAGTGCCTCGCCGAGCAGGACAAGGGATGTCCCCCCCTCCTCAGTCGCCAGTTCCAGGCCAAAGCCAAAGGGCAGGCAACCGAACATCGCCCCCCACACCACGAAAAAAAGTGCCCTGCAGCCCCCTCGCCTCTTGTCGCGTAGTCCGCTCCACACTCCGCGCAGACCGTTAGCCAGGGCCACCGCACCGATGACGTGAAAGATGGACAGAAAGCCGAGTATCGCCAGGGGATTGTCCATAGCGGCACATTCTTCTGGTTCTTATCGAGTCCCCGTGTCGGTAATGTCCAACACCTCATCGAGAATGCGCAGGCCGTCGCGCAGTTCCGTCTCGTTGATACTCAGCGGCGGGACGACAAAGATCCAATTCCATTTGGAGAAGGTGTACATTCCCCGCGCCCGCAGCGCACCTGGGACCTGGGCCATGACGCCCATTTCGTGCGGCTTGGCGTTCCACGGGGCCAGTGGCTCTTTCGTCTCCTTGTCTTTCACCAACTCAATGACGGAGAACAACCCAATGCTGCGCACATCCCCTACACTGGGATGTTTGGCCTTCAGTCCTTCCAACCCCTCTTTGAGGATCACCCCCATCGTCTTGGCGTTCTCCACCAGATTCTCTTCCTTGTAGACCTCGATGGTGGCGACGCCGGCGGCCGTGCTTACCGGGTGACCGGAGTAGGTGAGACCCATAGGTAGCGGCCTGTCGGCAAAGTAATCGGCGATGGCCCTGGAAACGACCACGGCACCCAGCGGCACGTAGCCAGCGGTGATGCCCTTGGCCACCGTCATGATATCCGGTATCACATCCCAGTGATTCACGCCGAACCACTCGCCGGTGCGCCCAAAGCCACTCATTACCTCGTCGTCAATGAGCAGGATGTCATACTTATCACAGATCTCGCGCATCCGTGGCCAATAGTCGTCGGGGGGGATGATCAGGCCACTGGTGCCGGTGACCCCCTCCAGCATGAGCGCCGCCACACGCTCCGGTCCCTCGAAGCGGATGACTTGCTCTACGTGAGCAATGCACTCCCGGTGGCAGGTCTCCACCGTCCAGCCGAAGGGACAACGGTAGCAATAGGGATCCATCACGTGCACCACACCAGGGATCAGCGGCTCCACCGGCAAGCGACGGGGATCACCGGAAAGGGCCATGGCGCCGGCCGTCGCCCCGTGGTAAGAACGGTAGCGAGTGATGATCTTGTGCCGCCCGGTGTAGAGACGCGCAAACTTGATACCGTTCTCGTTCGCCTCGGCCCCGCTCAGCGTGAACAAGGTCTTGCACAGGTCACCCGGTGCAATCTCGGCCAGCAGTTCGCCCAGGCGCCCCCTTGGCTCGGTGGCAATGCCAGGGTAGACAAAGGCCATCTTCTCCACCTGCTCCTGTATGGCTCGGATGACCCTCTGGTTGCCGTGGCCGATGTTCACATTCATAAGTTGCGATGAAAAGTCCAGGTACCGCTTGCCGTCCGCGTCCCAGAAGTACACCCCCTCACTACGAGCGGCCGGGATAGGATTGACCTGGCTCTGAACGGCCCACGTAAAGAACACATACTCGCGATTCAGAGCGATGATTTCTTCGTTTGTCACGTTTTCACTCCTCCTACTGGCGCTGCTCCTTATCCTGTTCCTGGCGGATGCGCTCGTCCATCTTGAGAATGTGGCACGCCAGCGACTGTCCGGCCTCCTCGGCACGCCCGTTCTGGATGTGTCCGATAACCTCGGTGTGGAGGCGCACAACCTCACCGGCTGGCAGATAAAGCGTACTGGTCAGGTCTGTGAAGATACGAAAAAGCCGCCTCCCGCAGTGACTTGTGGGGGACCTGTTTGAAAACCTGTGTGCTCATTCGCTCTACTCCGCCTGAAGTGATGGCGAAGACTGGAGAATCTTAAGGTGGAGTTGACGGTCGGCCCTGCCGATGGTATAATGTAGACACTCGACAATATCATCATAGCACAACAAATCCAACCTGTCAACGTGTCAGAGGAAAATTGTGGAACCAGTCATCCTGTAGAGAAGAGCAATGCACAACAGTATCACCGATGTAGAAGGTATCAAGGTAGGTCACTACACCGACCAGGAGGGTATCACCGGCTGTACAGTGGTGCTCTGCGAAGGTGGAGCCGTGGGCGGCGTGGACGTGCGCGGTTCTGCGCCTGGCACCCGCGAGACCGACCTGATGCGCCCGGTGAACCTGGTGCAAGAGGTCCACGCCATACTGCTCACCGGTGGCAGCGCCTACGGCCTGGACGCAGCGAGCGGCGTCATGCGTTGGCTGGAGGAGCGCGGCATTGGCTTTGACGTCGGCGTGGGGGTGGTGCCCATCGTTCCAGCGGCGGTGCTGTTCGATCTGGCCATCGGCGACCCCAAGGCCCGTCCCGACGCCAAGGCAGGCTACCAGGCTTGCCAGTCAGCAACCGACGGCCCGGTGGCCGAAGGGAGCATCGGCGCGGGGACGGGGGCTACGGTGGGCAAGTTGCTAGGGCCTAAATTTGCCACCAAGAGCGGCCTGGGCACAGCCAGCGTCAAGATCGGCAAGGGCCTTGTCGTGGGGGCCATCGTCGCCGTCAACGGTTTCGGCGACGTGGTAGATCCGGACACCGGCGCGATCCTTGCCGGCACGCGCAAGCCAGTAGTCGGCGGGTTCGTGAACACCATGAAGCGGATGCAGGGCGACCTGGGCCAGACGATCCTCGGCTTTGCCAATACCACACTGGCTGTCGTCGCCACCAACGGTTATCTGACGAAAGAGGCGGCGAACAAGGTAGCCCAGATGGCCCACGACGGCCTGGCACGCAGCATCCGGCCGGTGCATACTATGTTCGATGGCGACACCATCTTCGCTCTGGCCACCGGCAAGCCACCGAAGAAGGGCAGCGGAGCCGATCCCAGCGTGGTGGGTGCGACTGCCGCCGAGGTGCTAGCGCAGGCTGTGGTGCAGGCAGTGCAACAGGCGGATTCATTGGGCGGCCTTCCCGCGGCCCGCGATTTGAGGGCGTGATACACTGGTCTGCTTTGCTAGTTACCAGCCTTCCGCTCCCCGGAGGCTGGTTCTTTTTTTGAGGAGGTGAACCATGAGAACGAGATTGAGAATGTCACGGCTCTTTGGACACACTCTGCGGGAGCCCCCCGCCGACGCCAAATTGACCAGCCACCAACTGGCGCTCCGCGCCGGGCTGGTGCGCTTCCTGGGCGCTGGCCTATACAGTTACCTGCCGCTGGGCTACCGCATAGTGCGCAAAATTGAGGCCATCCTACGCGAGGAGATGGACGGGATCGACGCCCAGGAGATGCTGATGCCCGTCCTGCACCCGGCTGAACTCTGGCGGGCGACGGGCCGGTGGGATAGTGTAGGGCCAGCACTGATGCGGGTGCGGGACCGGGCCGGCCGCGACTACGCACTGGCGATGACCCACGAAGAGGTAGTCGCTGAACTGACGCGGCGAGAGGTGCAATCCTACCGTGACCTACCCCGCGTTGTCTACCATATCCAGACCAAAGTACGAGACGAGCCCCGCCCGCGCGGGGGACTTTTGCGTGTGCGCGAGTTCCGTATGAAGGACGCCTACAGCCTCGACGCCGATGCCGCTGGCCTGGACGCCTTCTACTCCCGCATGCTCGCAGCCTACCAGCGCATCTTCGCCCGCTGCGATCTCCACCCTATCCCCGTCGAGGCCGACACGGGGATGATGGGCGGCGCTGACTCCCATGAGTTTATGCTGCCCCACCCCGCCGGCGAGGACACCCTGATCCGCTGCGCGGCCTGCGGCTATGCCGCCAACGCCGAGCGGGCCGAGTTTCGGCTGCCTCCGGTTGAGCCCCAACCGCTGGAGGAAGCGCGCCCCATCGCCACCCCCGATTGCGAGACAATTGCGGACGTGGCTGCCTTCGTCGGCGTGCCAACGAGCCAGACGCTGAAGGCAGTGTTTTACACCAGAGATGATGCAGAACTGGTATTCCTCGTCATCCGCGGAGACCTGGAGGTCAACGAGACGAAGTTGCGGAACCTGCTGGGCGGCGGGGAGTTGAGGCCCGCAACCGACGAGGAGATTCGCGTCGCCGGAGCCGAGCCGGGGTACGCCTCCCCGGTTGGGCTGCGCGTGCGGGAAACCCGCGCTGGGCCAGGCCTGCTCGTCGTGGCCGACCACTCCATCGAGGTGGGGAGTAACTTCGTCGCCGGGGCGAACCGGCCCGGCTATCACCTCACCGGCGCCAACTACCCCCGTGACTTTGGCGTCACGCTCCTGGCCGACGTCGCGCAGGCACAGGCCGGGCACCTCTGCCCCCACTGCAACGGCGTGCTCGCGGCGGGATCGGCCATCGAACTGGGCCACTGCTTCAAACTGGGCACACGCTACTCAGAGGCCGTGGGCGCGACCTACCTGGACCCAGAAGGGCATGAACGCCCGGTCGTGATGGGCTCCTACGGCATCGGCGTGGGACGCTTGATGGCAGCGGTCATTGAGACCCACCACGACGAACACGGCATCGTATGGCCGCCCGCCCTGGCCCCGTTCGACGTCCACCTGCTGACGCTAGGCACCGACGAAACGGTGCACGCCCAGGGGGAGGAAATCTACGCAGACCTGACAGGTTTCGGAAAACCTGTCAGGTCTGGCCTGGAGGTGCTATACGACGACCGGGAGGAGAGCGCGGGGGTCAAGTTCGCCGACGCAGACCTGATCGGCTGCCCGGTACGGGTGACGGTGAGCCGGCGCAGTCTGAAGGCGGGCGGTGTCGAACTGAAGATGCGTTGGGCGGAGGAGCGACGCGTGGTCACGCCGGAAAGCCTGGTGGAAGAGGTGCGTCGGGCGCTGGGCAGTTTTCAGTCGCCTGCCCCTTCGACCAGCGCCACGATGCGCTCATAGCCATTGTTTGTCGTGACCAGGGCGGGTTGGCCCTAATAGCGCCTATGGCCTCTCCCACCCCAGGAGCCTTGCTACTCGCGGGGTCGTCGCGGGTGCGCCTCTGCCACCTTGATGTCCTGCCCATCCACGGTCTTGCCGTTGAGTTGGTCAATGGCCTGCTGGGCAGCACTCCGCTCCGCCATCTCGACGAAAGCGAAACCCCGGGAGCGGCCCGTCATACGGTCCGTGATGAGACTCACGGAGACAACCTCTCCTACCGCTCCGAACAGGTCGGACAGGGTGACATCGGTTGTCTGATAACTCAGGTTACCTACATATAGTTTCTTGTTCATTCCTTTCTCCTTTAGGTGCAGCACACGGCTGCCTATTCTATCGTTCACCACTCTTCAAATCAGCCTCCAATCGTCGTTTCTAAGCGCGTTACTCGTGTCTCCCACCCCTGGGCATGATCGCACCTTTGAGTGACCTGGCCTGGGCGAGTTGCGCGCTGGTCACGTCGGCCTCGTACAGATTGGCCCAGCGCAGGTCAGCATTGTTCAGGTTGGCATCGCGCAGGTTGGCCTCGACCATGTTACACCCCTTTAGGTTGGCCCCGGCCAGATTAGCACCGCACAGGTTGGCCTCTCCCAGGTAAGCCAAGCTCAGGTTGATATTGCGCAGGTCGGTTCCTTCCAGTTCGGCTCTGCGCAGTTTGATCCTGGAGAAGTCACGCTTTCCTGCTTTGTATTTCCTGATGATCTCTCGTCCTTTCATTTGCCTGCTCCTCATACAGTATCTGTTAGGAAGCGCTGGCTCGCATCCCATTGCTGTCGCCCCGTGTGAGTCGTCAGATAAGCCACGAAAGCAGAGCAGACTGCCGATTTCATCCAACAACTTCCCAGGTATTTGCGCCTCTCAACATCAAATTGCGGTTAGCGACCAGCCTCCTAGCTGATGAAATCGCGTAGTCTACGCCAGTTCCTTGGAGTCCTCAGAACACGGAACGCCTTTATCTCAATCTGGCGTACACGCTCGCGCGTTATACCAAGATGTTGCCCAATCTCTGCCAGCGTGTGCTTGTCCTGGCCATTTAGTCCGTAGTGCATTTCCAGCACCAGGCACCGTCGCTCGCTAAGCGAGTCCAGAACGGACTGCACCTCTTCACTGAGAAGTCGCCTGTAGGCCGTGTCGGCTGGCCTTGGTGTGCTTCTGTCCTCGATGAAGTCCCCTAGACTGGCCCCGCTATCCGACGTATCACCAGACACTGGCGTATCTAACGACAGTGTCTGGTGCGAAAGGCGCACGAGGTTTTCCGCCTTGTTGATTGCCCGACGCAACTGCTCTCTTTGAGGAGGTGGCAGTGGCTCTCCTGCCGCTTGTGCGCACTGGATGGCCGTCTTATCTTCCGGTCTTAGCAGGTCTGATGCCATCACCAGTTCCTCAATGGTAGGCTCTCGTTCTTTTTTCTGTATCATCTCGCGCCGCAGGCCCCGTAGTTGATTGATGCGATCCCCCACGTAGATAGGGATGCGGATGGTACGTCCATGGTCTGAGATGGCCCGGCCGATCGCCTGGCGAATCCACCACGTGGCATAGGTAGAAAACCTGAATCCCAGAGTATGATCGTATTTCCCGGCTGCCCGCATCAATCCTATGTTCCCCTCCTGGATCAGGTCCAGGAACGTAAGACCACGCCCTACGTATTCCTTGGCGATGCTGACCACCAGGCGCAGGTTAGCCTGAACTAGACGCTGTGTAGCCCGGTGCGCGCGCTCTTCCAGGCCATCCCACAACGCCGACAACTCCTCTTCACTCGGCCTCCCACTCTGTTTGGTCCTATTTCTGGCACGGACTGAGAATCGAAACATGGATTCACACAGATTCTCACACACCTGACCAAGAACGGTTAAGAATCCGTGTGTATCCGCGAAAGTCCGTGTCATGTTCCGAGTCCTTGATTCACTCCACTCCTCGGAGAGCGAAGCCAGCGCAGACTCAGGCAGCAGGTAGAGCAATAACACGACGTCGAAGAGATTGCCGGTAAGCGCTGTCCAATCCTGATCTTCTTCATCCTGTTGTGATTCCGACCACCCTGATTGATCCAGAAAGTCGTAGAGATATGGCGTGGTTTCCGGTATCGGTGCGTGGTGCATTGCTCTGGCTTCATCCACCAACATGGCTGGATCGGGTAATGGCACGTTCAGACGCTTGCAACTCTGAAATACTTCTGACCACCCTATGCGAAGTGAATTCAGTACTGCGTCCAGGATTTCATTCGCAGTGGGTGGCCGACCTTCTTGCTCGTGCAACTGATCTCGTACAGCGTTGAGGCAGGGAGTCGCCTCTTGCTGAATCGAGAGCCAGACTTCCTGGTACGGAGCCAGGAGCGGCACCTGGGCGATCTCGCGCAGGTACATTCCCACAGTGTCATTTGTCGGGGTGTTCCTTGTGGTGTTCATCTGAGATACCGCACTTCTTGATATTGCTGATCATCGGGCTGTGCCGTCCATTCACGCGCCACGACTTTCTATCAAAACGACTTGGGCTCCAGTCTTTCCTTCAATGCGTTTGCTGAGTTTCTTGAGCAAATTCTTGGTGAAGATACTCTCTTCTCGATGGACCCCGGGACAGCCGGGGATCACGTAATCGGCGCTAAGATCACGGCACAGGCCAATGATCTCGTTTCCAACGTTGCCCTCGCGCACCACCGCCCCTGCAGCGACGTCCAGCGCAGCCGCTTTGGCCTGCACTGCAAGCAAGACAGCTTTGCCCATCTGGTGCATCTTCTCCGAGATCGTATGAACGTGACTGCTGCTTGCGCACGACAGGAAGTCAAGGTTGACAACGTACAGAAAGTGTAGCGGAAGGTTGGTTTCTTGTGCCAGGGTGATGGCCTGGGCAACCGTACACTGGCAGTCCGGTCCGCCTCGAATAGCACATACGATGCCACCCATTTTTCTCTCCGTTCTCTTCGATAGCAAGTCAACATAAATGGAAAAACATAAACCAAACGCTCAAACGATATCCACGAGCTGGATAACGAAAGTCAGGTCTTTGCCAGCTAGAGGATGGTTGGCATCTAACGACACACTCGCTCCAGAGACATCGGTTACCGTGACTCCGATTGTTCGACCATCTGCTTGATGGAGTTGCAACCGTTGACCGACCCTTGGATTCAAGTCGGCCGGAAATTGTTTTCGGTCTACCACCATTACCAATTCTTTACGGTGTGGGCCATACGCTCGATCAAGCGGGACGTGGATGGTTTTCGACTCGCCTGGATTCATCCCAACTACGGCTCGCTCAAAGGGGATTACATTACCCTTGCCAATTGTGAATTGCAGAGGGCCGCGGTTACGGGAGGTAACAAATACTGTGCCATCCTCCAATGTGCCCACGTAGTGCACCTTAACGGTATCGCCAGGTTTTGCCTGTGCCATTGTGACAACCTTCAGTGGTCAACCTCTAATCGTTCTCTCGCTGTCCCGGCCAATGCTCCACAAAACCCAAACCGCGCAGCGTGACTAACACCAACGCAGTCATGCCCACCGCCAGCACCAAACTGCGAGAACGCCACGTAGACTCCCACGGCGGCAGTGATGAGCCCCCCCCCGCTTGGCGCGTGGCACTACGGCTGGGAATGGTCCCCGCTCCCAGAAAGCTCACGCCGGTGATCACCACCTGGATGATGCGGGTGGGATCCGAACGTACCAACCATCGCGTAGTCAACTTCGTGCTGCCTATCGAATTGCCCTCTGTTCATCTCCCCCCGGCTATGGCGAAGCTATCAATTGCTGCTTGGCCAGGGAGCGGCTGTTGGTTTGAAGGTGCCGTTCGCCTAGGTATGCGAGCAGCATCTCCAGCCAGTGGCGCACGGCTTGCGGCGATTCCAGGCGACAATCGGCCCTCGTCTTGCGCGGTTCCGCAGCAACCATAATAGCGATGCCTCCTCGTGCCTTGATCGCGCCAAACGCCTCTTCGTCCTTATCGTCATCACCCAGGTAGAGGGGCAAAGCGCCAGGCCTGCCGTAACGATTCAGCAGGTAGTCTACCGTCTGTCCCTTATGCGCCAGCCTGGGACCAACCTCCAGGAACTTGTGCCCACCTAGCAGACGGAACAGTTGTCTCGAAGGTGCCACCTCAGTCGCCATACGATACGCAGTGTCCAGTACTTCTTCCGCCTCGGCATCGTCGGCAAAACGAGCGTGGAGCGCCAGCGCCCACCCCTTGTCTTCCAGGAAGAAGCCACGACGCTCTCCGATCAAATGTAGCCAGCGAGGTTTGATCGCATCCAGTACGGGACGAACGACATTGTACTCCACCCTATTGATCCGCTCCCCTTCCGGCGTCTGCAACTCGACGCCATAGGTGCCTGCCAGCAGAATGCCCGGTACCGGCACGAGCGCTGCCACGTGGTCCAACCGCCGCCCACTGATCACGGCCACCCGGATGAGAGGATGCCGCGCTAGTCTGGTAAGCAGATCTACGATCTCCAGGTCGAGGTTGACGTGGTCCGGCGTGGGCGCGAAGTCGGCCAGCGTGCCGTCGTAGTCCAGGAGCAGCCACAGACGCTCGGCTTGGGCCAGACGTTCGTTGATCTGCTTAGGGGTGCACAACATCACACACCCTCTTCGCTTCCAAGCAGAGGCTTGATATCCCGGTGAAAGATCGCGCGCCAGGTGTAGTTTTGCCGCACCCGGCGGCGCAGGCGGTGCACTGGGTTCTGCTCGGCCCAGGCCAGGATCTTGGCGGCTACGTGGGCGGAATCTTCGGCAGCGTCGAACAGGGTCACGTCCCCCCCGCCGATTTCCTCGGCTGCTGGCACGCCTGTGCACACAATCGGCACGCCGGCCAGCCCCGCTTCCAACACCGGCATGCCGAAGCCTTCCCGGTGGCTGGGCATGAACACCACGTCGCTCACGCGGAACAGGTCTCCCACCACTTGTGCGTCAATGGTGAAGGGCTGGCCGGGCTGTGGGCCGGACTCAAAGACGAAGCGCACTTCCTCTTCGACGTCCAATTGCCGACGCAAGGCCTGCAACGACCCGAAATAGGCCATGCTCTGCCCATCGTGCGGGTCGGGCGGGCCGGTCAGGACCAGTTTTGGGCGGCAGCCGCGCGCCTTCAACGCCGCCACCACGTGCAGCGCATGTTCGATGTTCTTGGCCTGGGTGATGCGCACCGGCATCAGCAAGACCAGGTCACATTCCAGCAGGCCCAACCGGGTTACCAACGCATAACCTTCGTCGGATAGGCCTAGCAACACTCTTGGGTCCACCCCGTTATAGATCACGTGAATCTGCTCCGGCGGGCAGCCAAGGAGCGCTGCCAACGCGCGCTGTCTGCGCTGCGACCCGACAACGTAAGTCACATCTGGGCGATAGGTACGCAGCAGGTCCCAGGGATAGCCTGGATGAACCTTGAAATGAGAGTGGGGACTCGTCCAGGTGAAGTCGTGGCACCAGGCAATGCAACGGCGGATGGTGCCTGCATCAAGTAAGCGGTGGAGCGCTACTGTAAGGGGCAGGTTGAAGTGCTTGGTGAGCACGTTGTGGACGATCACGGTGTCAAATCGGCTCAAAGTCGCTGTCAGGACCTCGATCAAGCGATTGAGCAGACCATCGAACCCGGCCGGCACCTGGCCCTGCTCCAATGCTGCGCTCACGTGTGCCACCTCCTGGTAGCGTGAATCCATCTCCGGGATGCGGGCAAATCCTACACCGGATGGAAGTGCTGTCCGCTCGCCCCAGCCAGCGACGACGGTGACCAGGTATCCAGACTCGACAAACGCTTGCGCGTGAGCCTGGATCACGGTCTCTACCCCACCGACGACAGGGAGAGCGGTGTAGTGCACGATAGCAAACTTCGGCGAGCTCAGTCGAGCCGTCTCTGGTCGTTTCATACGTCGTTCGTGACCCTCCCTACAGATTCAACTCGGCAACGGTCTCCAGTTGGCGGCCCAGCCAGGCGGTGATGTCCTCGCGCTCGATCAGCCAGCGCAGCAGCTCGGCGCGTTCCCGGCGCTCCTCAGGCGGCATAACGAGCGCCTGATGGAGCGCCTCGGCTGTGGCATACACGTCGCACGGCGAGATGACGATCGCTCCCGGCTCTAGCTGCTGGCGAGCCCCTGTCCGTTCGGAAAGGATGAGCACTCCGTCGCGTTGGTTCACGATCGGCCCCTCTTTGGCGACAAGGTTCATTCCATCAGCGATGGCGTTCACCAGTAAGACATCGTACAGTTGCAGGGCCGCCACGGCCCGTGGATAGTTCTCGCCCACGAGCACCCGTACCGGTTCCCACTCACTGGTGCCATACCTGGCGTTGACGCGCCTGGCGGCGGCCATGAGTTCGTCCAGGTAGCCCCGGTACTCATCCACCTCCATGCGCGACGGCACCAGCAACGCCAGAAACGTCACTTGCTCGCGGTGTTCGGGGTGGAGTTCCAGCATTTCCTCAAAGGCCTGGAAGCCGCGTATGATATTCTTGCTCGGCTCTGTGCGGTCAATGCGCACGATCAGTTGTCGGTCACCCATGAATTCCTGGACTTCGGACCGATACCCGGCCACCTCTTGCGACTCCGCCAGTTGTCTCAGCGCCTCCACATCAATGGAGATTGGGAAATCGCGCACGTGCGTGGCGTGGTTCCGATACCACACTCGGCTACGCTTGAAGCTCACGCGCGCGCGAGGCAGGTGCGACTCGCAGGCACGAATGAAGTTCAGTCCATCCTCGCGTGTCTGAAAGCCCAGCAGGTCCACCGCGCATAGCCCGTCCAGGATGGTCCGTCGCATGGCAGGTGGCAGAATGCGCCAATACTCCGGGCCCGGCCAGGGGATGTGGATAAAATGCAATACCGTTGGTCGCTCGCGCGGCTGCAATCCATCGCGCAGAAACCGCGCTACCATGTACAGATGATAGTCCTGCAGCATCACCAGCGTGGGGCCGGACGTAGCAAGGACCTGCTCGGCGATGGCGTCGGCAAACAGGCGATTGACGGCTACATAGCCATGTTCCCAGGCTTGCCAGGTGGCGCGGTCAATCACCGGTGCCCGCGGCACATCCCACATGGAGTGCTGGAGGAACCACAGCAGTGGGTTGGCGATGACGTTATAGTAGCCTTCGTAAGCCGACGTTTCTGGTGAGAGGAACTGCACCCGAATCTCGCAGCCGTCCGCCAGCGCTACGCTTCCTTCCCGCCAGGCGGAGTCGGCCTCCGTCCGTGCGCAAGCGATCCAGGTGGCGTCAGTGTGCCGGCACAGACCGATGAGCGCAGTGACCAGCCCGCCCTCTCCACGCTGGAACCGCGGACTGCTGTCTTCAGTTGTCTCAAAGGTCACCGGTCCTCGGTTTGCGGCGATAATCAGCGCGCGGTTGGAGAAGAAATCGGCTTGCAACGCCTCGAAGCGATGGCGCAGGCTTTCTTCCAGACCAGGATCCTGCGGCGTTCTGCCTGCTGTCGGTGCGCTTCTCATTCTACCTCCTCCCCCCGGCTGGCCTGGATCGTAAGCCTGCCATCCGCCACAACTCCGCGACGCAGAACCGACAATGCCCTCACAATCTCTTCCTGGTCCTCACCACTTATCGGGTCGGCACCATCCCTGACCCTCGCCGCCAGAATTTCCGGCCAGGTGCGCAGTGTGGTCTCGTAGGCTGTGCTCAGCCCCCGTCTTTCATCATCACAGAGACCCGAGGCCAAATACTCGTGCTCGCCCGGCAACTCGCTAACAATCTGCGAAACACTGTAATGCTTCAAAACGAAGCGCCAGCGGCTGGTGTGAGAAGCACTAAACTGGGCGTAATCGCCTTGACTGCTGGTACCTCCCTCTACGTGGATCAGAACGGCATCCGGGATGCAAAGCACTCTGTAGCCCGCCCGACGGGCACGGAAGCAGAGATCGGTGTCCTCGTAGTACAAGAAATGACCTTCATCAAGTAAACCAATGTGGCCCAGCACCGAGCGCTTGATGCCCAAGGCGGCGCCCATCACATAGTCAACTTCGCGTTGCCTATCGTATTGCCCTCTATCTATCTCCCCTCTGCCATATTGATCCCCGATCGCCAAGGGGGCCTGCATAAATCCGCCTGCATGTTGCAGTGTGCGCCCATCGGGAAAATAGGCTTTGCCGCCTCCAATCCCCACGGTTTCACCGGCAAACATACCCTCAGCCAAGTTGTGCAACCAGTCCGGCCGCACGATGACGTCAGGATTCAGCAGCACGATGAGTTCACCCTTGGAGCGGTGAATGCCGGCATTACTTCCCGCCGCGAAACCCAGGTTGCAGTGGGTGCGATGCACCTTGACCTGAGGAAAGGTACTCTGAACAAAAGCGACCGAATCATCGCTGGAGTCATTATCCACGAGCAGGATCTCGTAACGAGGGTAATTCGATGTCAAGAGCGATTTCAGGCAGTCTTCCAAATAAAGACGGCCATTCCAATTCACTATCACAAGCGACGCAAAGGGTGAGTTGTTCATCATCGTCCTCCTCGCGACTATCTCATTCGACCACTCCAACCGATGACTGGCTTCTAGGCAGGAGTTCCCTTACAACCTATGAGCTTCGAGTAACATCATCGCATCCATTCCACAGTATATCAACGATGCGCTTTGCCGTCTTACCATCCCCGTAGGGATTGACTGCCTTCGCCATTTGCTCATATTCTTGTTCATCATCAAGCAACTGCTGCGTTGCCTCAACGATGGCCGTGACGTTAGTTCCCACAAGCCTGGCTGCCCCTGCCTTAATCCCCTCAGGACGTTCCGTAACGTTGCGCATTACCAACACAGGTTTTCCAAGTGTTGGCGCCTCTTCTTGTATTCCACCGGAATCAGTCAGGATGAGATAGGCAAGCCTCATCAGTTGTACAAATGGCAGATACCCCAATGGCTCAATAAGATGAATCCGTGGCACGTTCCTCAAGATTCTGAAGACCGGTTCACGGATATTGGGATTGAGATGCACCGAGTAAACTATCTCCACATCGTTGTTCCTCTTGACGATCTCGCATAGCGCTCGACAGATGTTCTCCAATCCCTGTCTAAAGTTCTCACGGCGGTGTCCAGTGACGAGGATCAGCCTGCGACGGGATAACTGTGAACCACTGCCCAATAAAGGCTCCAGCTCTTGGGGAATAGAGGATGGCAAGCGCTGCATAACCCACAACAAGGCATCAATCACAGTATTGCCAGTCACAAAGATCCCCTCTTTTGCCACCCCTTCTCTCAATAGATTCTGTTGGGCCCTCTTTGTTGGCACAAAGCAAAGGTCGGCGAGATGGTCAATCAGCACACGGTCCATCTCCTCAGGAAAGGGACTGTACTTGTTATAGGTGCGTAGACCAGCCTCCACATGCCCGACTGGGATCTTCTGGTAAAAGGAAGCCAGTGCGCCGACGAAGGCTGTGGTAGTGTCACCCTGCACTAGCACGAGATCTGGTCTTTCGTCTTTTAGCACCATTTCCATCTTGGAGAGCGCTTGCCTCGTTATGTCGAATAAGCTCTGATTGGCCCGCATAATATTGAGGTCGTAGTCAGGCTGGATCTTGAACAGGGAAAGGACCTGGTCCAGCATCTCGCGATGCTGACCGGTGACACATACGACTGGCTTTATCCCCGCATGGGTCCGTAGTTCCTGGATTACTGGGGCAAGCTTAATCGCCTCGGGCCGAGTGCCAAAGATTAGCAAAACGTTCACGTACGCGACAGGGCCTCCTCGTAGGCACGTCTGGTCTGACGGGCCGCTTCTTCCCAAGTATACCGCTTGAGAATCCTTTTTTGCAAATTATCGCTTTTAGGCGCACTATGGGCTGCACATAGCGCGGATTTTATGGAGCCAATGTCTTCAGGATCGCAGTACCAGGCGTCATCCCCAAAGTACTCATGGGCCGAACCAACCATAGTTGTGACAATATTGCATCCCATCGCTCCAGCCTCCAGACTTGCCAACCCAGGCGTCTCGCGATAACTCGGCAGCGTGTGTGCTTTGGCTGCCGCGTAGAATTGGGGCAAATCCTTGTGTGGCACAGCACCTAGGAAAAAGACGTTTCCCCGATTACGTGCATAATCTTGACACTCTTGATAGTAGCGGCGATTTCCGATGCCACCTACGAAGACAACTGGCCATATGGTCTCGCCTAGGGCCTCAAGAAGGGCCAGTTGCCCTTTACAAGGCTCGATACGCGCGCATTCGAGAATGTAATTGCACATTCCCAGTTCCCCAACAGCCTCGTCAGGCGATGCGCGGTCGGGGTGAAAAACAGAGGCATCAACTCCATTGGGGACTATTGTCATCTTCTGTTCAAGTTCTAAATGAAATGTATCTTCAAGAATGTGAAGCTCGCTCCGGGCGTTCGGTAAGATCCAGTCCACAAGGTTCAGTATACGCAGTTGTGCCCTTCGATCGCGTAGAAGCTCGTGTTCTAAATAGAACCTCGCGCGCGAGGAGCCGAGTTCCTGGCTGATAAGATGAAACCTGCGATCATAACGCAGTGTATCTTCTCGCCACCCGCGTTCTTCAAACTTCCAAAAGATAGGTGACAACACGACAGGATACTCATATCTCTTGGCCCATTTCACCTGATCTAGCGTATAACTCGCAGTTTGGAGGTTAAAGACATGAACGAGGTCATATCTCTCACCTGACAGAGAGGGAGGATACTCTAGACATATATCAACCTCCACCCCCACACGCTGCAGGTATTCTTTTGTTTTTAGCATCTGAGTAGTGTCACCGCCATATATTGAGAGAGCGGAGGGGCGGTTGATCA
>CAYLPU010000065.1:0-28808 GCA_964385635.1 uncultured Anaerolineales bacterium | reverse complement strand
ATTGTACCGCAAACCGGGTTCGGAGGGAAGCTGTCTCTCCGACAGACTGCTAGTCTTGCCCGTGCCAGGTGGCCCTACAAAACACAGGATGACCCCTTCCCGCTCGCGCCGGATGAGGTCGGTCGGCTGCTCCTGTTCGCGCTCCTCCTTGCGCTCCTCCCGCAGTTTGCGCACGGCTAAGTATTCCAGGATGCGCTCCTTGACCTCCTCCAGATCGTAGTGGTCTTCGTCGAGCACCTGCCGGGCGTGTGCGATGTCCAGGTTGTCCTTGGTTTGGATGTTCCATGGCAGGCTGGTCAGCCAATCCAGGTATGTGCGGATGACACCATATTCGGCAGAGGCAGTGGGCAGTTTGCTCAGTCGGTCCAGTTCGCGGCGTGATTCCTTCTCTGCTTCCTCTGGCATCCCCGCTGCCTCGATTTTCTTGCGGAACTCCTCCACCTCCATCTGCTGTTGGTCTGACTCGCCCAACTCCCGCTGGATGGCCTTGATTTGCTCGCGCAGGAAGTACTCTCGCTGGGTCTTCTCCATCTCCGACTGGGCCGCGCTCTGGATCTTGCGCCCCAGTTCAAGCACCTCCAGTTCCTTCGTCAGCAGGCCCAGCAACATGTGCAACTTCTCGGTGACGCTATTCAGTTCCAACAGCCGCTGCGCATTCTCCAGGTCAATCTTCATGTGATTGGCGATGGCGTAGACGAGTTGCAGTGGATCGTTTAGATTGACGATCATCGTGCTCATTTCCTCAGGGACCGTGGGCACTAACTCGGTCAGGCGCTGGAAGCCCTCCGTGATGCTCCGCTGTATTGCCTCGACCTCCAGCGATGCCTCGACCCTCTCCGGGATTTCAGACACGCGTGCTGTCAGATAAGGCATCTCGCTGACAAATTCCTCCACCCGGATGCGCGAAAGCCCCTGCATAATCAGCGTGATCGTCCCATCCGGCGACTTGAACAGCCGGTGAACCGCCGCGACCGTCCCGATCCGATAGACGTCGTCCGGCCCCGGCGTTTCCAGTTCCGGGTCACGGCTGGCCACGAGGCCGATGAGTCGCTTTCCAATCACTGCGTCGTCAATCAGCCGAATGGAGCGCAGCTGGCCGACACGAATCGGTACGGCCGTCATCGGAAAGACGACCAGACCTCGCAACGGTAGGATCGGGAGGTGTGATGGAACCTGGATCATCTCATCGTCTGCCTTATCGTCTGGTAATATACGGTGCTCTTTCGTGATTATCGGCTGGCCCAATAGGTTCAGCAGTCTGTCCTCTTTTCCTTTCCCCTTGTCCGACATACGTCCTTCAATCCTCCTCCTGTTCCACTCCAACAATTGGTACACGCTGCGACTCCGGGCGCGGAAGGCGAATTTCTAAAAACCCTTCCTCGTAACTTGCTCCCGCGTCCTCCGGCTCCACTGGCCAGGGCAGGTCAACCTCAGTGCGGAACTCGTCGAAGCGAATTTCCATTTGGTGATAGATCCGTTTAGGCGCTGTGTCGATGCGTGTGCCGGCGACGACCAGCGTGCGCCCCGCCAGCGAGATCGAGAAATCTTCGCTGTGCATCCCCGCCACCTCGACTCGTACCACTACCCCGTTGTCGTCTTCGTAAACGTCCGTGGGAGGCTGCCAGGCGCAGGTATGCCGGCATACGATCCATCCCTCGCCCAAGAACCGTTCGACCTCGACGTGATTGTGTGTTATCTCCAACTGTGCGTCTCTCCGCTTCACCACCATCCTGTTCTCCTCTCCCGCAAAAGTCACACCTGCCACCTAATTGTACCACAATTACACGTCTGGTTCAAACGGCCGGGGTTGAGTGCTTTCTCAATAGTGAGATCTCCCTGTACGAAAATCCTGGTTTCTTGGTCTCCACGTGAACGCTTACGATTCGTTTACTTTGCTTTAACCATTTATTCACCTGCTTATGATATTATTAAAGACAAGCAGGACCAACGAGCAGGACCCATCTGTCTTTATTGATCTTCTGCTGGCGCACGAGAAGCGTGTGAATTCATAGATTTTATGAGGAGGGCATGGACGTGAATGAGACGATCTTGGTAATAGACGACGATTCTGGATTGCTCAGGCTCCTACAGTTGGGTTTGGAGCGAGATGGCTTTTCGGTCATCACTGCCGCTGGAGGGAAGGAGGGCCTTCGAGATGCCTACCAATTTCGCCCAGACCTGGTTGTCCTGGACGTGATGATGCCCGACATGGATGGGTGGACGATCTGTCGGCGGCTGCGAGAGATGTCGGACACGCCGATCATTATGCTCACTGCTATGGGAAGTGAGAGGGACGTTCTACGGGGTCTCATCCTGGGCGCCGATGACTATATCGCCAAGCCATGCAGCTTTGATGAGTTGAAAGCGCGCATTCGCGCACTCCTACGACGTGCCAAATCGCCTGCTATACCGGTGTGGCGGACGGGCTACGATGACGGGAAGCTGATGGTGGACCTATCTACTGGGTCTGTCAGTCGGCAGGGTTCCCCTGTGCATCTTACTCCCACCGAGTCTCGCTTGCTAAAGTGCCTGGTGAGCCAGGCGGGACAGGTCATTTCCCACAAGGAGTTGCTCACGCAGGTCTGGGGTCCGGAATACGGTGATGAGGTGGGATATCTCAGCGTATACATCCACTACTTGCGCGAAAAAATTGAGGACGATCCGGCAAACCCGGAATACGTTCGCACAAGGTGGGGAACGGGGTACTATTTCGCGGGGGATGGAAACCGGGTCACCGCTTGAATTCACTGGGTGCTATTCTGAGGCGCGAGCAAGACCAAAAGACGCCCTCGAAAGAGGGCGTCTTGCTCGTGAAGAAGTCGCTCCTCTAATCTCGATGCCGGGGCTTGGCTCCCACCAGCATCCGCAGAATCTCGACCTCGGTCAGCACGCGATCCGACTGCTTCGCCACCTCCAGGATGTGTCGGATTGCCTCGTCGCTGGCTTCCAGGCCGTACTCAGCGAGCTGGTAGCGCACATTGCTGACCCCGCTCATAGGCCCGATTTCGATCTTCTGGTACCGTCCGATCAGTGCAGCGGGGATGGCTGAATAGACTCGATCGGCCACCCAGGTGTCTCCCTTTTGTTCGGACTTGTAGATCGCAGCCGCGTGGACACCCGACGCGGTGCGAAAGGCATCTTGCCCCACAACCGGGAGGTTGGCGGGTACTGGTATGCTGCACATCCTGGCGGCCTTTCGGCAATACAGCGGAAGTAGGGTCAGATCGCGCTGGATGTATCTCATGAGTTGTAGGTTGGTGAGCAGCAGTTCCATCGAGGTGTTGCCCGTGCGCTCACCGATGCCTAGCGCAGTGGCGTGTAATCGGTCCGCGCCGGCATCGAGGGCTGCGATCGCGTTGACCAACGCCAGGCCCCGGTCATTGTGGCCGTGCCAGTCGATGCCGGTCTCGGGGCCTACCAATTCACGGATGAAACGCACGAGCCGCGCTGTTCCCTTGGGCGTGGCATGGCCAGCCGTGTCGGACAGGCATATACGTTCGGCACCGTGCTCGATCGCGGTGATGTACAATTGGCGCAGCGTCTCCTGGTCGGCGCGGGTGGTATCTTCGGTGACGAACATGACGGGCACATCGTGCTTCACGGCGAAGTCTATAGCCTCGCGTGTGCGACGCAACATAAGGGCCAAATCCCATCCCTCGGCGTAGCGGCGGATGGGACTGGAGCCGATGAACATACCCACTCCGACGCGGATGCCAGCCTGCTGTGAAATCTCGGAGATGGGAGCGATGTCCCCAGGCAAAGTACGCGCAGCGCAATGGCACGCCAGGGGTAAGTGCTGGTCCACGATCTCGCGGGCCAGAATCAGACATTCTTCGGCGAAGCGTGATCCGGCCCCTGGAATCCCCAGGTTCACGTCAGTCACGCCCAACCTGGCCATCAGAGACAGAAGCTCCAACTTATCTGCCACGGTGGGGTGGGTCACAGAGGGTGACTGCAGCCCATCTCGTAGTGTCTCATCCACGATTCCGACAGCACGGATCGGGGGCTCGCTGAGACTCGTGTTCCAATCGTAGATTAACTCGTTCCTTGCAGTGTCACTCATGTTCATCACCCTTGTTGCGGACGTGGTTCAACAGCCCACCGGCGAGGAGGATTTGGACCTGGCGGGGTGTAAGGTTGTAGGTCGCATCGAATGTCATGCCCTGCGTGTGGTTGCGGATAGTGACCGGACGGCCAGTGTGGAGGCGTTTGTGGAGTCCGATGATCTCCCATTCATCGCCCACCTGGATTTTATCATGGGTGGTGGGGTCAACAAAGAGCAAGGGCAGGATGCCGAAGTTGACCAGATTGGCCTGGTGTATGCGGGCGTAAGACTTGGCGACGACTGCCCGTAGCCCCAGTACCAGGGGCCCCTGTACAGCGTGTTCCCGGGAAGAGCCAAGGCCATAATTGTGGCCGGCCGCGATGAAACCGCTACCCCACTCGCGGGCACGCGCGGGGAAGTCGGGGTCTATCCGGCTGAACGTTAGATCGCCCAGGGCGGCGATGTTAGCACAGGCGGCGATGGTCTCAGGCTTGGCAGGCATAATGTGATCTGTGGTGATGTCGTCGCCTAGCGTGATCAGCACACGCCCCCGCAGACTATCGGGGAGTGGGGCCACCGTTGGTAGTGGCGTGTGATGAGGCCCACGGATAATCTCGACAGCAGCGGGGTCTGCCGATGGAGGTACGACTTCACGAACGTCAGGGTACCGAGAAGGTGGCTCGACGCGAGGGGGCGAGCCCAGATCGCGGGGATCGGTGATCACGCCGGTCAGCGCCGACGCTGCCGCAACGGCAGGGCTACACAGGTAGACCTGATCGTCAAGCACACCTGAGCGACCGGGGAAGTTGCGGTTGTACGTGCGCAGGGAAACCGCGCCTGCTGGCGGCTGGAGTACCATGCCAAGGCACGGACCACAGCAAGGCTCAAGGATGCGTGCTCCGGCCGCAATGAGATCGCTCAGTTCGCTGGTCGTGGTCAGCAAGTGGTACACTTGTCGAGTACCTGGTGTCACGGCCAGTGTGACATGTGGCGGAATAAGCCGCCCGCGCAGTATGCGGGCGACCAGTGCCAGGTCCTCGTAACTCCCATTCGTACAACTGCCCACGATGACCTGATCCACTGGTGTGCCAGCCACCTCTCGCACTGGCACCACGTTGTCAGGACTGCTGGGCAGGGCAATCAATGGCTCAATAGTAGAGAGGTCGAGCCTCATCTGCTCATCGTAAGTGGCATTGGGATCCGGCCCCAGAGGGCGGAAGTCATCGTCACGGCCTTGAGCAGTCAGGTAGCGCCGAACCTGCTCGTCAGACGGGAAGATTGAGGTCGTGAGTTCCAGTTCTGCACCCATTGAGGTGATGGTGACGCGTTCTGTCACACTGAGGGCGGCGACTCCCGGTCCTGCGAACTCGGCTGCCTTGCCAACTCCCCATCGTCTGCCCAGGCGGCGCAGTAGTTCCAGGATCACATCCTTGGCGCTGACCCAGGGGCGGAGTTCGCCGTTTAGCTCGATCCCTACGATGGCGGGCATGCGCACGTGGTAGCGAGCCGCCGCCATGGCGATGGCAACCTCCAGCCCTCCTGCTCCGATGCCCAGCGAGCCGACGGCTCCCGCCGTCGGTGTATGGCTGTCGGCCCCTACCAGCAACGCACCGGGGCGGGCGAAGTGGGCCAGAAAGAGCAGGTGACAGATGCCGTTGCCGGGTGAGGAATAGTGAAGTCCGTGGTGGGCTGCCATCGTGCGTAGATAGTGATGGTCATAGGCATTCTCCGGACGGACCTGAGGGGTGCCGTGGTCCACCAGCGAAACAGCCTGCAGGCCTGGTGCCAGCGGCAATCCCAGGGCCTCGAACTGGAGGTGGGTGGTCAAGCCTGTGGCATCCTCAGTTAGAGTCTGGTCAACCCGGAGGACGATCTCGCTGTTGGGTGAAAGTTCTCCCTCGAGTAAGTGCTCGGCTATGAGTTTGCGTGTCAGGTTCATAGGTAGTGTGCACCTCGTTCCCATTAGTTCCCATTAGTCATCGTTCGCGGCCAATGAGCATTTGCGCCAGTTCGTGGAGCGCCTGGGCGGCTGGTCCCTGTAGTCCCGCCTGCTCCAGCGCAGCCAGAGCCTGCACGTGATGCTCTTGTGCTAGTTGTTCGGCGTATTCGCGGCTGTTTGCCTCTCGCAGCAAGCGTGTCGCACGGCGGACATTGGCTGTTGATAATGTCTCCTGTGCCAACAACGCGCGGAGTTCCACGCTTTGCTCCAGACCATAGATGATGGGCAACGATTTCTTGCGCCGGGCGATGTCGGTACCAGCGGGCTTGCCGGTGACAGTTGGATCGCCCCAGACGCCCAGGATGTCATCGCGTATCTGAAAGGCCAACCCCAGGTGGTGGCCGAAGATGCGCAGGGGCTTGCGTTGAGCATCAGGCGCGGCGGCGATAAGGGCGCCAGTCTCGCAGGCGCAGACCACTAGCGCGACGGTTTTTCCCTCGACCATTACCATGTACTCTGCAACGGACACGTTGGCGCGGCTTTCGAAGCCGATGTCGAGGTACTGGCCGCCGGTGAGGTTCAGGCAGGTGTGGTTGAAGAGGCGAAGGGCTGCCAAGACTGTTGTGGCGGGCACGGTTCGCTCGAAGAGTCGCAGCAAGGCCAGTTGAGCCAGGGCAAACATCGTATCCCCGGCGTTGATCCCTTGAGCCTCCCCCCACAATGACCAGACGGTGGGACGGCCACGGCGAGTCTCGTCCCGGTCCTCGATGTCGTCGTGGATGAGGGAGAAGTTATGCATTAGTTCAACGGCGGTGGCGGCGGGCAGAGCCTGCTCCCAGTTGCCTCCGCAGGCCTCACAGGCTAGCAGGCAGAGCACCGGCCGCGCTCGCTTGCCGGTTCGCGCCTGGCGGGGGTTGAACGCGGCATCGGCCCAGCCCATGTGGTAGCGCAGCATGCCGCAGAGCCCGGCATAACGCGCATCGGCGATCTGAACCACGTCCCGCATCTCTGTTTCGAGAGGTGGTAGATAACGGTCGAAGTATGCTTCAAGGGACATTTGTGCCTGGTACTGCATGTTATTACGGTTCTTCATGGCTGGTGCGACTGAGAATGGTCGTCCGGGCCAGCACGATGTTTACTTCCGTGTCCACGCAACCATCATGCAGCAGCGGTACCACAGCGACGGCCGGCCGTCCGTTCGTCCAGTCCATTTGGTCAATGGCCTCCAGCCCTTCTTCAAGCTCTTTGTCGCAAGCGATAGCGACCACCCCGGCCGGCTGCTGCTTGTCCAGGAAGCGCACCGCCAGCCGCCCACCGGGGGCGACACATATATCCCCGTAGCCTGCCTCAATGGCGGCGGTGCGTAACTGGTAGATGGCGCACTCGACGAGTGTGCATCCCGTGCAGTCCAGGCCTTGCTTGGTCATCTTGCCCGGGCAGGCCTGGCTGGGGCGCAGACAGTATGGGAGTAACAATACCCGCTGCGCGAAGGGCACGTTGCCCACACCGTCGGTGAAAGTTTGTTTGGTCACAGATCAACCTCCTTTTGGTTTGAGTGTGTTTTCAAAATAGGGGTGCACTGGAGAACCGGGATGTCGGCAGCACCAGCGGCGAACATAGCGACGCGCAATTGCATAATAAGCGTGGCGATGAGTTCGGATATGGTGGCGGTAGACTGGCTAGCGGCGTGCAAGAAGGGCCCGGCGACGCCACACGTGGCTGCACCGAGCGCGATGGCTTTCGCCATTTGGATGCCGTCGCGAATACCTCCACTGGCGATGATGGGCAACTCTGGCGCACCCCGTCGGGCCATCAGCAGACTCTCGGCAGTAGGGATGCCCCAGTCAGCGAAGGCCGCCGCCACCTGGCGTCCCCGCTCGGTCGTGGCGCGGTGCATCTCCACCTGGCTCCACGAACTGCCCCCGGCTCCGGCGACGTCAATCGCCGCCACCCCGGTGTTCGCCAGTTGGCAGGCCACCTGCTCCGAGAACCCCCAGCCTACCTCCTTGACGACCACCGGTACCTCCAGTGCCTGGCAGACAGCCTCGATTCTGGGTAGCAGCCCAGCGAAATTAGTTTCCCCCTCGGGCTGGAGTGCCTCCTGCAGTGGGTTGAGGTGCAGGATAAGAGCGTCCGCTTCTACCATCTCGACGGCGCGACGACATTCATCGGGTCCGTAGCCGTAGTTCAGTTGTATCGCGCCGAGGTTGGCCAGCAAGAGGATGTCTGGAGCGACGCCGCGCACGCGATAGGTATCTGCCAGAGCGGGGTCTTCGATGGCGGCGCGCTGCGATCCCAGCCCCAGCCCGATCCCGGCGGCCTGGGCTGCTTCTGCCAACCGTCGGTTGATCACGCTGGCTTCTGGCGTCCCTCCGGTCATCGAAGAGATGAGGAGCGGGGCCGCCAGGCGTCTGCCCAACAGCGTGGTAGAGGTGTCCACGTCCTTGAGGCTGAAGCCTGGCAGTGCGCAGTGGATAAAGCGGTAGCGCTCGAAGCCGGTTGAGACGTGCTTGAAACTGACGTCCTTGTGCAGGTTGATGTGAATGTGGTCGGACTTGCGCTGTTGGTGCATGCACTCCTTCGTAACCTGGGATAATGATCAGTGTTCTTCATGGCAGACACCTAATAATACTTGCAGTGGGGATGATTGTCAAACTGAGTCTTGACCTCTTGACCGGCCTGAGTTTGACAAACTCCTCTTTGTAGGTAGAATATCTCCATTAGCAGCCTGGAAATATCAAAAGGAGGTAAAACCAGTGGCAGACATATTCGAGCAAGTCAAGAAAATCATCGTTGATTTGTTAGGGGTGGAGCCGGATAAGGTCACGCGAGAGGCGCGCTTCCGCGAGGACCTGGGAGCGGACTCCCTTGATCTCGTCGAACTGATTATGGCGTTTGAGGAGGAGTTCGGCGGGGCAATCTCTGACGAGGATGCTCAGCAGATCAGGACGGTTGGTAAGGCTGTGGACTACGTCGAGCAGCACATGGTCGCTGGCGCGTAGGTCCCCACGCGGACTGACGCAAGAGACGAAAGGCTACCGGTGTTCACCGGTGGCCTTTTGCTTTGGAGTAGTCCATGCTATACTTTGCCTGTACAACCAGGTCATTACTATTCTATTGGAGGTGAAGGACATGGAGTGCAGCATAGATCAGAACCTGGCGCGGTGCCCCTGCACCTACGAGCCCTGTTCCAGGAAGGGCAAGTGCTGTGAGTGTATCCGTTACCACTGGCGGATGGGCGAGTTGCCGGGCTGTCTCTTCCCGCCAGAGGCGGAGCGCACCTACGACCGCTCTATCGCCCACTTCGTCCGCCTCTACGGCCAAAAGCGATGAGGTGTTGGCGAGCCTGGATGTGCGCGGTAGCGGCTGCCGCGCTGGTCACCGTGACTGGCAGGCCGGGGATAGCCGTGCTGCCTGCGCATGCAGAGATACCGCCTCACCTGGGCTACGGCATCAACGTGCGCCAGGAAAGCCGCATTGACCCACTCGTCGCGCCGCTAGGTTTTGAATGGGTCAAGCTGTGGGAGGAGTACGAGGATGATCCGCCTGTGGAAAGGTTGCCGTACAAGGTCTTGTTTGCCATTGAGTGCGATGGGATGCCAGCAGACCTTGACCAGTGGGGGGACCACGTCGAGGAGACTGCCAGAGCCGGGTTGGGATTCGTCGAGGCCTACGAAATCGGCAATGAGCCTAACGTCGAGCGTTTCTGGGGC
The DNA here is from genome assembly GCA_964385635.1 of uncultured Anaerolineales bacterium. Taxonomy (GTDB): domain Bacteria; phylum Chloroflexota; class Anaerolineae; order B4-G1; family B4-G1; genus CAYLPU01. The sequence goes on along the minus strand of CAYLPU010000065.1, from coordinate 19,111 downwards.
GGTGCCTCGCCTGCCCCGGACCAGTACGTCGAGGTGCTCAAGGTAGCCTACGAGCGCATCAAGGCGGTGGACCCGGCCGCCACCGTCGTCAGCGGGGGATTGGCCCCAGTGGGTCGTATCGAGGGCACCTGCAACGGTTGGAACGGCAACGATTGCCACGCGATGGACGAGCGGGAATTCGCCCGCCAGATGTTTCTCCTGGGCGCAGGTGACTACTTCGACGCTTTCGGCTACCATCCCTACGGCTTCGCCTACGCGCCGGAGACCGACCCCGAAAGTGTCTCCAATGGCTTCGCCTTCCGTGGCGTCGAGGTGATGCACGACCTGCTGGAGCAGCACAACCTGGGCCACAAGCCCGTGTGGGCCACCGAGTTCAACTGGCTGCGCGACTGGACTGAGGAAGGCGGTATGCCTTCCGATTGCCGTAGTGACTACGAGGCGGACTTCAGTTGGATGGAGGTGCCCGAGGTGCAGCAGGCCGGCTATATCACGCGGGCCTTCCAGTACGCCGACGAGAACTGGCCCTGGATGGGCGCGATGTTTGTCTGGAACCTGGACTGGCACAACTATCACACCGGGCACTGCGAGGCGGCTCGTTACTTCTCCGTGCGTAAGAATGATGGCACCGACTTAGGTGCCCCGACGCTGGCCTACGACGCGCTGGTGGCGATGGAGAAGCGCCCCGGTCACTTTGGCCCCAGGATGGCGGTCACTCCTTCTGCTCTCACTTTCCTGGCCGACGTGCGTGAGCCGGGCACTTTCACAGGCGTGGTGGTGCCGCTGAACACGGGGTACCGTGTGTTCACCTGGACGGCGATGGTGGCGGCGGGGATGCAGGTGACGGGGACGGGGACGGTGGGAGTCCAGGTGACACCCACGCTGGCGATCACCACCGGTCTCCAGGGAATGCCACTGACGGTGACGGTGGACAGCACGGGCTACACGACGGGCACTTTCACAGCGATCATATCGGTGACAGCCACGACGACCGACGTGCTGGATGCACCACAGACAGTGCCGGTGACGCTGCGCGTCGTGCCGGAGGTGTACCGCGCATACCTGCCGGTGGCATTACGCTGCGAGCCCTGACGTGCTATGCGGAGAAGACCCTGCCGGGCCGCAACCCAGTTGCAGCACGGCACGTATACATGTCGGGGCACAGGTGTTTCCCTTTTCACTGGAGTCATACTATAATATACTACGACTGTAGCACGAGGAGTACTCACCTACCTACGCCATCGCCTTTGGGCTAGATCGGAGTTGGGTGCGCAAGTTCTCACGCCTGGAGACGGCCCAGGTGCCTGTTCCGATGTGGTACGTCCCGATGCCGATCTACACCGGCGGCAGGCAGCGAGCGCCGGGCTTGGGTGGGGCGGTGGGGTCTGGTGGTGCCGCGCCATCGCTCGACTCGTTGAGCGGAGGTCTGGGCGCCGGGCTGCAGAGTATGTCCGACGGGCTCACCTCCATGCTTAACTCGGCTGGCAGCACGCTGTCCAGCGCCCCCCACAGTTCAGGGGGCGGCGGTGGAGGTGGAGGGTTTGTGTAGACCGTTTCGACCGTTCGCTTCGAGAGTATGGAGGACCAATTAGATGGTGGCGTCAAGAAAAACGCAGGAGGTCATCCAGGATATCCTGGAAAAACTTCTTGCTGGTTATGCTCCACAAAAGGTGATCCTCTTTGGTTCGTATGCTTATGGAAATCCACGGCCAGATAGTGACATTGACCTACTCATTGTTAAGGAGACATCGGAACGGTTTATTGACCGCTGGGTTACCGTGCGCCGTCTCTTGTCTGACCCCACGCGCACGGTTCCTCTGGAAACACTCGTGCTCACACCTCAAGAAGTGTCAAGACGATTGGCTATCGGTGATCAGTTCCTGGCAGAGATTGTAGAAAAGGGAAAGGTCCTGTATGCCGCATGAAGGAGTCGCTTTATCCTGCTGATTGGCTGCGCATTGCTGAAAAGGATCTTGGGCGGGTGGAACATCTGTTGGATGTTCAAGACGCTGAAGCATCCGGATTCTTTCTCCAGCAAGCAGTGGAGAAGTTTCTCAAGGCGTTTCTCCTGTCCAAGGGATGGAGGCTTGAGCGCATTCACGATTTGGAAGCCTTGCTGAACGCGGCGTTGGCTTATGATCCCTCCTTGGAACAATTCCGTTCAGTGTGCCAGAAGGTCACCGGGTTCTATTTTGTGGAGCGCTATCCGTTCATCACAGAGACAGGTTTGACAGAGGATGACGTTTGTAGTTCATTGAGGCAAGTTAAGGAACTCATTGAAAAGCTCCGAGTGGAGACCGCTGTGTCGTAACCTGGAGGTGCTGCAATGTCCGAAAGACATCTTCGTGTTATGGGCTGAAGCCAAAGTAAGGACTGAAGAGATACCGTTATATGAACACGGGCAAGACCATTGGGCTTATTCTCATCATCGCTGGCACAGGCGTCTGCCTGTTGAGTACGCTATGGCTCGGCGTGGGTTATGTCTCGGGTAACTACGACAACCCTGCCGCCCCAGTGCTGGGGTTGGGACTGGCGTTCATCGTCGTTGCCCCCCTCGTCGGTGTGGGCATCTTTATGTTCATCCGGGGCCAGCGGGAGGTCGCTGAATTCGCCGAGGTCGAAAAGGAGCGCAAGTTGCTCGGAATGGTGCAGGGCTCAAGGCGAGGTCAGGATCTCCGATGTGGCGCTGGAACTGGATGCCAGCCGGGATCAGGTCAAGGAGTGGGTCTACGACCTGGTGCACAAGGGGCTCTTCGCCGGCTACATCAACTGGGACGAGGGCACGCTGTACTCCCGCGACGCGGCTAAACTGCGCGGCAACAAGTGCCCCAGTTGCGGTGGCGAAGTGGAACTGGCTGGCAAGGGTGTGGTTCAGTGCCCGTACTGTGGGGCGGAGATATTCTTGACGGGCTGAGGACGTGAAACCGGGTGTACGGTAGTCGTGTAATGTGTATAGGTATTGAGACTGACCGGGAGGCCGGTCAACCCACAAGCATAAGGAGGAATGTATAATGGGAGACATCTACGAGAAAGTGAAGGATAGCCGCACGGCGCTGGAGAAGTTGACCGGCTTTATCCCCGGCTGGAGCGGGTACCAGGAGCGTCAGACCCGGCGCAAGGCCGATCAACTTCTGCGCCAGATGCTAGCCGAGAAGTTGGCTGGTCAGCGCCGGGAACTCGACGCAGCGCAGAAAGACCTGATCAATCATGGCCGGGTAGACCTAGTGGACGATGTCGGCAGCGCCGTGACGCAACTCCAGACCTTCATTGACCGCGTCCGCCTCGCCAGTTACGGCTACTCCGGGCTGTTCGATGCTGCGAAGGTCAACCAGGCCGAACTGGAGCAGATGTATAACTTCGACGTGGCCCTGTTTCAGTACGCGGAGCGGCTGGACGTAGCGGCCGGCCATCTGCGGGAGGCCATCCCCAGCGGCGAGGGGATGGTCGAGGTAATCCGCATCATCCAGGACATCTGCCGCGAGGCCAACAGCACGTTCGACCAGCGCGAGCATATAATACTGGGAAGCGTTTAGGGGCCACGAGTGCCCTATCAGACTCAGGAGGTGAGGTACGATGGCACGAATCTTCGATATTGTGCAGTTTGTGGACGAGGCCGGCACGGAGATGGTACACCGTATCCCCGAACGGGGATCCGGTGACTTCCGCATCGGCTCGCAAGTGATTGTCCGCGATAGCCAGGCGGCGGTCTTTTTCCGTGACGGCCGGTCACTGGACACGTTTGGCCCAGGTCCCCACACGATCACCACCGCTAACATCCCGCTCTTGGTAGACCTGGTCGGCAAGGCGTTCTCTGGCGAGACCCCCTTCAAGGCTGAGGTCTACTTCGTCAGCCTGCGCGAGTTCACGGACCTGAAGTGGGGCACCCCGACGCCCATCACGATCAAGGACCCGATCCTGCGTATGGCCCGCGTGCAGGCGCGTGGCTCATACGCAGTGCAGATCGTGGACCCGCAACTTTTCGTCAATAAGATCGTCGGCACGCGGGGTGTCTACCGCACGACCGAGATTCAGGGTTTCTTCCGCTCTATGATCTTGACCAAACTGACCGACCTGGTGGGCGAGATGGGCAAGTCGATCCTCGATTTGGCCGGCATGGCGGAAGAACTGACGATGGGGGTGCGGGCCAAGGCGGCCGAGGAGTTCGCCGCCCGCGGGGTGAACCTGACGTCGGTCTACGTCGAGTACATCGGGCCGACCGAGGACACGGCCAAGGCGATCGACGAGGCCGCTTCTATGGGCGCACTGGGTGACATGAGCGCCTACATGCAGTTCCAGGCGGCGCGGGCGATGCGCGACGCGGCTCAGCAGGAGGGTGGTGGTGGCCTCACCGGTGCGGGCGTGGGTCTGGGCGCGGGCATGGGTATGGGCGCGGCCATGGCGCAGATGATGACGCAGAGCATGCAGCAGCCGGCCCGACAGCCGGCACCAGCGGCCCCGGCGGCCCCTGCCAGCCCCAAGACGGCCGTGGAGATCCAGACCACGCTGGACAACCTGGATATGCGGTTGGCCGCGGGAGAGATCAGCGAGGGGACCTACAACAAACTGCACGCCAAGTGGGAGGCCCGGCTGAAGGAATTGGGCGGGTAGCCGCTGCGGCTTGGCCTGGGTGTATCGCTGCACACAATCTAATCCAGTCATTCGGACCCTCACCCCTAATCCTGATTGATGCTTTGCAGGGGGGGGGTGAGGGCTCGCCTATATAGAGTGGTGGTGCCTGTTTGAGAGGAGGAGACAGATTCTAAACGGCCGCCGTCTTTTCCGGGGGCATACTGCCTTGTCTGACCTGTCTGGGACAGAGGGCGCAATGTCAGCGCGTACGCTATCCGCGGTGGCTCTTCTAGGCCTGGTGCTGCTGTCCTTCACTCTCCGCATCTACCGGCTAGATGGGCAGAGCCTGTGGGGCGACGAGGGGTGGAGCGTTTACTTCGCAGGTCAACCCTCAGTCGCCTCGGTGTTGCGCAACGCCCACGATGCCGGGGATGTTCCACCGGGTTATTATTTGACCTTGCATGCCTGGATCCAGGCGGCCGGCCAGTCGGAATTTGCCCTCCGTTACATCACACTGTTCTGTGGAGTGCTCGCAGTGCCGGCTCTCCTCGTGCTGGGGCGTCGTCTGGGCGGGATGGGCACAGGGGTCATCGCGGCACTGCTCCTGGCGCTTTCGCCGTTTCACGTCTACTACAGCCAGGACGCACGTATGTACGCCCAAACGCTCTTTTTCACTCTCCTCTCTACCTACTTCTTCTGGCGATTATTCACAGAGAACACAAGGAAAGCGTCAAGGCCCTGGCAGATGTGGGCGGGCTACGTGACGTCCAGCACCCTGGCCGTCTATTCTCACTTGTTCGCCGGGTATATCATCCTGGCGCAGGCGCTTCTTTGGCTGGGTGATCTGCTCTGGAGACGTCGTGCCGCATGGCGCACAGCGCTCCATTGCTTGAGTGCACAGGCAGTAACCTTCTTGCTCTTCCTTCCCTGGCTGATCTACGTCTGGGATCGAGTCCCGGCTCTGTCTGAGGAAGCAGGGCGGGTAGGTATCCCCCTGCTGGTGATCCTGCGCCACTGTCTTAGCGTCTTCAGCGCTGGTGTGCCGATCATCACCTCGGCGCCGGAGGAGGTAGCATGGCCAGTGCTAGCCCCGTTTCTGCTGCTGTTAGTTCTGGCCCTGCTATGGCCGTGGAAGCGGCGTATCCTGGTGTTCATGGTCACCTGTCTGAGTGTGCCTATCCTGGTGACCTTCCTCATCTCATTTCCTCCCTTGCCCGGATGGATACGATACTTCATCGCTGCCAGCCCGTTCTATTACCTCTTGCTGGCCCGGGGGGCGCATGGTCTGAGCAGTCTCGCGCTACCGGGTTCACTCACTGTGAGACGACGGGTTGGGCAAGCGGGGTTGATTGCGCTGCTAGTTGTGCCTTTGAACTTCGCTCAGGTTCGTTCGTTATACCGTTACTACACCGATTCACTGTATTGGCGCTGGGACTACCGTGCGCAAATGGCCACGATGGCGGAAGCCGTTGAGGCGGGCGCTGTCATTGTCTACAACGGCCGGGATGCGTCACTCATATTAAAATACTACCTCCCTGACGATACCTCCTACCTTGTCGTTCCGTCAGTCTGCAATGAGAACGAGAATGAGAATGAGAATGAGGAACGTATCCGGGACGAGATCGCCGCCATTGCCGCCGGCTACGAACAGATATGGCTGGTGCGCGAGATGCCGATGGATTGTGATCGTAATCACCGAGTCGCCCAGTGGCTCAAGGAGCACGCCCATCAGGTGAGTGAGAACTGGTTGGAGAACACGGTCTTCGATCTCTATCTGACCCCGGCGAGGATGGGAACCTATCGCTCACCCAGTCCAGTTCCCACTACCTTTGATGATCAGTTCGAGTTGTCGGCGTATGCCCTGAATCAGGAGCACATAGCCCCAGGCGGAACACTGGCGGTGGCCCTGCGCTGGCGTGTGCTTTCCCCTATGGATGTGGACTACAAGTTCTTCCTCGTCCTGTTAGGCCCTAACAATGAAAGCCTCGCCCTGCGGGATGGCATGCCGCTAAACTGGCTACTGCCGACGACGTCATGGGAGGTGGGAGAAACCGTGGACGACCGTTGGGGAATAGCCGTGGGAGCAGATACGCCAGTTGGCACGTACCCACTTTACGTGGGGGCCTACGATCCCACGACCGGAGAGCGGCTTCCCGTCCAGACTCCGGGTGGAGAGATCGTGGGCGATATGGTGTTGGTAGCGGAGATCGAGGTTCGTTGAGCCCCTCTCGTCATTTCGAGCAATCTCTGCCCAGGTGTCTCTCAACCCCTACGGGGCGACGACCTGCACGGTTGTCACCACCACGTGGTCGCCGATTGGCTCGCCCGCTGTGTCCAGCACCGGGAGCCGGGGGCCGTCTTCCAGGAAAAGCCCAACCACCAGTTGATATTCCCCCGGCGGAGTGTCGGGGCTGATCGGTACCCGGTACTCGTCGGCGACGATGTCCCCTACTGCCCACCACGGTGTGTGGTAACTGTTGTCGCAGGGGTGGACGTCCTCCTGTCCCCATATACGTCCACCTTCCGCCGGGCTGGGTGTGCTCCACAGGTGCACGAAGACCTTGTACCAGTCTGTCATCTGAGTCTGGGCCAGCCAATACAGGCGCAGTGAGATAGTGTCGCCAGGGGCAAGGGGGCCCGCTGGCGGATCGTAGCCCGTCAGCCAGATCTGACCATCGAAGTCTGCCTCCAGCGAATGGGCCGGGCCGATCTGGGCTGTGCTGCCAGCCGGCGTATGGTAGACGACCGAGTAGAGCGTGTCGCCCATGTATAGTTCCTGGACCACCTGACCGTCGGGGAACGCAGCCTGGAGGGTGGGCAGAGAGTCGGGATCCTCGAAGACGATGATCACGTGCGTCGTGGATGTCTCGGTGACAGAGGGATAAACCACGCAGCGCCGGCCGTTGTAGTTGTGAGTGCGGTATGGATCATCGTCCAGCAGGAACTTAAGCGTCGTGTGGAATCTGTCTATGGGAGAAACGTACACCTGCTCTTCTTGCGGCAGTGCGGCCACGTACTCCCCAATCCAGCGTAACCCCACGTCGAAGGCGATGAAAAGATCGTCGGATTGTCTCCAGACGAGAAAGTAGTCTCTGACTGTGCATACCCCGCTTAGTGTCAGGGCGAGGACCAGTAAGAGTACAACTCCTGTTGAGACTGCTCTCCGTGCTTGTGGGAGCCATCGTGTGGCGGTCGCCATGATCAGATCGTGGGAGGCGACTGCCCCCAACCCCGCGAGCGCGGCCGCTGCCGGCGCTGCGCCCAACATCCGCCCGAAGTGAGGTGGGTACTCGGTTAACGCGCTGGGCAACAGCATCACCCCCAGCCAGCAAATCAGGAACATGTGAGGAGGACGTCGCCTTGACACGCACATCCCCAATCCCAGGATGAACAGTATCGCCTGGATGGGGTCGAGCGCTGGGCGGCCGGGCAGGTTCTGGCGGGGATTCAGGTCTCCTCGGAAGAAAAGTCCTCCCACCACCTTGGCAAACCCCTCCAGCAGGCTGCCGCTGTGCACTACATGGCTGGCACGTAGGGTGAACCAGTAAGGATGGGAGGCAAAGAAGTAGCCTAGTGGGACGAAGACTAAGGCCGCAGTTGCTGCGACAATCATCAGCGTGCGGTAGTGGACACGTATGAAATCACGCTCCAAGAGGCCTCGTAAGCCGAAGAAGAGCGCTAATACAAGAGGAACGAAACGGCCCGACGCGTAGGTGTACAGGCTTCCCCCCAGTAATACTCCCGCGATCACCGCTTCTCGTGGTTTTTGTGTGCGCAACGCTCGCCAGGTGAGGCCGAGCGTTGCAACAGCCAGCATCGGCACCATGTTGGGCTCCATCCCGATGCGACTGTAGTGCACGTGCCAGTAGAGCAGCGCCAGACTGAGTGCGGCGATCAAACCCAGCCTTGCCGCTCGCCGTCTCCCCATTTCCTCCTGGAATATCTCCTGCACGGCGAAAAACAGCAGCGGCACGGTCGCAGTGCCGGCCAAGGCTGACACCAGGCGTCCTCCTGGAACAACCGGGCCGATCAGGTGGAATAGTAGCGCAATCAGGTAGATGTGGAGAGGCTCCTGCCCGAAGTTCTCGGTGAAGAAGATGGGCCACGTGCCATCCCTGACTACGCGCAGCGCTTCCAGGTCGTTGAAAGCCTCGTCGTAGTGGAGGCCAGGGGGCAACCGGTCAATGTGATAGAACCGGAGTCCTGCCCCCAGCGCCGTGATGAGGAGCAGAGCGGAGAGGATGGCAAGACGCGGCCGTGTTCTCACCGTCACCCTGTCCTGGTGAAGGCAATCACGGCGCTGGCTACTGTCGCCGCTTCCTCTTCGCGCAACTCAGGGTAGAGGGGCAGTGAAAGAACTTCCTGCGCGGCGGCTTCGGCGGCAGGGAGGTCCCCGACCTTGTATCCCAGGTCTCGATAGGCGGGCTGGAGATGCACCGGCACAGGGTAATGGACCAGGCTGCCGATGGTCTGCTCGCGCAGAAAGGTCTGCAAGTCGTCCCGACGAGGGTGGCGCACGACATAGAGATGGTACACGTGCATGGCATCCTCTGGCCTGTAGGGTGTGATGACGCCGCTCCCTGCCAGCCGCTCGTCGTAAAGGCGGGCCAGCCGCCGGCGCTTCTCGTTCCAATCCTTCAGATGATGCAACTTGACGCGCAGGATGGCGGCCTGCAACTCGTCCAGGCGGCTGTTCAGCCCTTTCAGGCTGCTGATGTACCGTTCTCTCCAGCCGTACTGCCTCAGTAGCCGTGCGCGCTCCGCCAGTCCTGGATCGTTCGTGACCACCATCCCGCCGTCGCCGCAGGCTCCCAGGTTCTTGGTGGGGTAGAAACTGAAGGCAGCCACGTGGCCCCAGGAGCCGACCGGCCGTCCCCGGTACTCTGCGCCGTGCGCCTGGGCGCAGTCCTCGACGACATACAGGTTATGCTGGTGCGCGATCTCCAGGATGGGGCTGAGATCGGCCGGACAGCCGTAGAGATGCACGGGAATGACCGCTCGTGTGTGGGGTGTGATGGCCGCTTCTAGCCGGGCTGGGTCGAGGGTATAGCGCACCGGGTCAATATCCACCAACACTGGCCTGGCGCTGGCCAGTTCAATGGCAGCCACCGTTGCAACGGCAGTGTGGGGCACGGTAATCACCTCGTCGCCAGAGCCCACACCGCAGGTGGTCAAAGCCAACTGAAGCGCATCGGTGCCTGAGCCTACCCCGACCGCGTGGGCGACGCCGCAGCAGGCGGCGAACTCATGCTCAAACGCCGTGACCTCATTGCCCAGGATGTACCAGCCACCTTCGAGCACCCGTGCCACTGCTGCATCAATCTCGTCCTTGATACTGGCGTACTGCCTCTTCAGATCGACCAGAGAAATTGCCTTGTTCATTGTCCATCACTCATTGCTGGTTTGCCGATTTGCTGATTTGCTGATTTGCTGATTTGCCGATTTGTTGATTTGCTAATTTGTCGATTTGCCATTTGTCATTCTGCACTGTCCCAGTAGTGCTCCCGGCACTGATGGTAGAAAGCGATGGTGCGTTCCAGGCCTTCTCGCAATGGCACGGCCGGCCGCCAGCCCAGTTGGGTACGTATTTTGGTGTAGTCACCATAGAAGTCCCCGATGTCGATGCGTTTTCGGTCAGCGGGGAAGGGAACGATGCGGTAACTGCCACCGCCGTTGAGTTCGATCAGCAACTCCGCCAGGTCGAGCAGGTTGATGGGCTCGTCGCCCCCCAGGTTGTAAATCTGCCCATCGGCAGTTGAGTCGGCAGCGGCCAGCAGCAACGCCTCGACCACGTCATCCACGTAGTTGAAGTCGCGCACCTGTCGTCCATCCCCAAAGATCTGCAACTCCTGGCCCCCGACGATCTGGCGCAGCCACCAGCCAATGAAGGTCTGGCGGGCGTCCTTGACCCGCATGCGGGGACCGTAAATGTTGGTCATGCGCAGGCTCACTGTTCGCAGGCCGTACACGCGGTAGTAGACGATGTGATACCACTCCCCCGCCAGTTTGTTGACGCCGTTGATGTCGGTGGGCTCAAGGGGGTGCTTCTCGTCCACGGGGAGGTAGTGCGGTCGCCCGTAAATCTGGCGGGTGCCGGCGTAGACGATCTTGACGCCGGGGTTATGCTTACGGCAGGCCTCCAGGATGGAAAGTTGACTCCGGCAATTGATTTCCAGGTCGGTGTGAGGGTCGCGCATACTGTCGAGGTGGCTCACCTGCCCGGCCAGGTTGAAGATGGTGTCCTGGCTACGCACCAGGTAGTCCATCCCGTGCTCGTCTCGCACGTCAGCGATGTTGACCCGCACGCGGTTCTCGACACCCGCGATGTTGAATAGATTGCCGCCGTAGTCAGGGATCAAGGAATCCACCAGCAGCACCTCGGCCCCCAGTTTGACCAGCCGTCGGGCCAAGTTGCTCCCAATGAATCCCAGGCCACCGGTGATCAGCGTGCGTCTGCCGGAGAAAGCGGCTACCAGATCGGTTATCATTGCCTGTCTTCCTGACCCTGCAGATGCTCTTTGCGCACCACCAGTTTCCACCACAGTATGTACAAATGCTGGGCGGTACGGAGGAGTCGCCGCCAGTTGAAGAACTGGGAGACCCCGTATTGGCGATGGTAGTGATGCACCGGCACCTCGGCGAAAACGTATCCGGCATCCTGAAATTTCTTCACCATCTCCAGGCAGATGGTGCCTGTATTGCTTTCCAATTCGATCTCGTCGAAGATGGAGCGCCGGATGAGCCGGAAGTCGCAATCCACGTCCCGCAGTTTAAAACCGAAGGCCAGTTGGACAAAATGGTGGTACAGCCGGCCGATGATACGTCGGCTGATGGGGTCGTGGCGCGTGATCTTGTAACCATTGACCACGTCCACATTGTCGTCCAGGGCATCCACGAGCTTGGCCAGTTCGCGGGGATCGTACTGGGCGTCGCCGTCGGTGTAGAAGACCCACTCCTTGGTTGCGGCGGTGAAACCGGTGCGCAGTGCCGCGCCGTAACCCCGGTTCTGCGGGTGGTGGATCACGCGCAGTTCGGGATAGCGGCTGGCTAGTTCGTCCAGTACCTCCGCAGTGTAGTCGCTGCTGCCGTCGTTGGCGACGATGATCTCATAGTCATCGGTCACCTGGCGCAGGGTCAACAACGCCGTCAACACCATACTGGGAATAGTGCCGCCGTCGTTGTAGGCGGGGAAAAAGGCGGTGATGCTCCGGGGATACTGCATAGCGTTATCTCATTTATTTTCTTCTGCTCATTCTCCCACGTCGAGACCTACGGCCTCAGCCAGCTCGCGGTACAAGGCTGCTGGCAGTGGCTTGAGTCTACCTGGCCCACGCAGCCAGGCTTTCACTTTCTTGCCATAGAAGGCCGGTACGGGCGATGCGGCACCGTCCAGCGTGACATCAGGATTGACGAAGACGATGGCCGCCCGCACAGGCACCTCGACGTCGGGCAGGTGATTGGCCAGATGGCGCTTTAGTTTGCGCGTCTGGTTCTCGGCCTCAATGTGGGGGGCGCCCAGCCCCTCCTGGCCCGCGAACTGCCGGAAGAACTTCCCTCGCTGGCGGTGTTTCCACCGACCATCCTCGCAGGTAACCTGCCCTCCCTGTGCCTTGACCACGAAGACAGTGCAGCCGCCAGGCTCCAACAGGACGTGAGGGGCGGGAAGGGTGTATTGCAAGAGCACGTGCCGGTTGTCCAACCCTTTGAGAGCCCCGGCCAGCGCGTCGTGGTGGGCGAGAGGGCTTGCGTAGCGGTCGGCGAAGAATCCTCCCACTATTGAGAGGCCCATGCCCAGCGTTATGCTCGCCATCATCGGCACGAACCAGTTAGGTCTTGCGAAGGAGATGATCAGGCCGGCCAACAATGCTAGCAGTCCGGCCATTGTCGCGTACTTACCGATGGAACTCAGCACACGGATACGGCGTTCGTTGCGAATAATGCGCATTTTACTCCTCGTAGCGGCCCAGCAACAGACAGGCGTTCTGCCCGCCCAGGCCGAGAGAATTGGAGATGGCTACGCGCACATCGGCCTTGCGCGCTCCCTCTGGTACGTAGTCCAGGTCACACTCCGGGGCCGGGGTCTCCAGATTGATCGTCGGGTGGATCATTCCCTGCTCGATCGTCAGCACGCACACGGCGGCCTCAATGGCTCCAGCCCCCCCCATTGCGTGGCCGATCATGGACTTGGTCGAATTGATAGGGATCTTGTAGGCGCGCGTGCCGAAGATCCGTTTGATGACCAGGGTCTCGACCCGGTCGTTGATCGATGTGCTGCTGCCATGGGCGTTGATGTAGTCCACGTCGGCCGGCGTCAGACCGGCGTCCTCCAGTGCCCACCGCGTAGCCCGGCTGGCCCCCATCCCTTCCGGGTCCGGCTGTGCCACGTGGAAGGCGTCGGAGGAGGAGGCGTGGCCCAGCACCTCGGCGCGGATGCGCGCCCCGCGTGCCTGGGCGGACTGCAGCGCTTCCAGTACCAACACCGCGCACCCCTCGCTGTAGACGATGCCGTCGTGGTCGGCATCAAAGGGGCGGCTGGCCCGTTCTGGTTCGTCGTTGCGGGTGGAGAGCACCCGCATGGCACAGAAACCGATGATGGGGGCGAAGTGGATCAGCGCATCTACTCCCCCACAGATCATCACGTCGGCCGCGCCCCGGCGGATGAATTCGGCCGCCTCTCCCACGGCCTGTGTGCCTGTCGCGCAGGCAGCGACCACAGTGCTGATCGGCCCTTTGGCCCCGGCCCAGTAGCTCACGTGGTGCGAGGGCATGTTCACCAGCGCCGAGGTGAGGATGAACGGGTTGACACGCGCTATCCCCTTGGCGCGGAACGTGTCTATCCCTGCGATGATGCGCTCGAGGCCCCCGGCGCTGCTTCCGATCAGTACGCCAACGCTTTCTTCGTCGGCTAGAGGCAGGCTCAGCCCCGCGTCTGCCAGCGCCGCCTGGGCCGTCGCAACAGCCACCTGCGAGCAGCGCGCCATGCGCCGCGCCTCTTTGAAGTTGATGTATTGCCTGGGATCGAACCCCTTCAGTTCGCCGGCGATGCGCACCGGTAACTCCGAGGCATCGAACTGAGTGATGGGGCCGACGCCAGAGCGCCCGGCCAACAGCCCCTCCCAGGTTTCCTCCAGTGTCAGACCCAGGGGCGTCATCGCCCCCATGCCGGTGACGACGACACGCCTACGCTCGCCCATCTCTGCTCCTTTCAGTCCGTTGCCAGTCCCTCACGAATTGCTTCCACCACTTTGCCCTCCACCGCTCTACGGGCCTGCCCGATGGCATTCTTGATCGCACGCCCATTGGAGCGCCCATGGCCCTTGATCACCACTCCATTGACACCCAGCAGCGGCCCCCCGCCGACCTCGAAGGGGTCCACCCGCCGTGCCACCCGGCCGAAGGCCGGTTTCGCCAGCAGCCCTCCTACGGCCGTCAGCGGGTTGGCCTTGATCTCAGCGCGGATGAGTTCGGTCAGCATTTTGGCTGTGGCCTCGATCGTCTTGATGAAGACGTTGCCAGTGAAGCCGTCGGTGACGACGACGTCGGCACAACAGGCTATTGCCTCCTTGGGTTCGATGTTACCGGTGAAGTTCAGGTTGGAACCGGTCAACAACTTGTAGGCCTCCTTCACCAGCGTGTTCCCTTTGCCCGGTTCCTCGCCGTTGGAGAGAAGCGCCACACGAGGCTCGGCGCAGCCCAGCACGGCCCGCGCGTAGATATCGCCCATCAACGCGAACTGGAGCAGGTATTCGGGCCGGCAGTCGGCGTTAGTACCGATGTCGAGCGTGACGACGCGGCCGGCGGGCATGGGTAGGATCGTGGCCAGCACTGGCCGCTTCACACCCCGGATGCGCCGCAGACTGTGCAGCGTGGCCACCACCAGCATGCCGCCTGTGTTGCCAGCGGTCACGTAACCGTCGGCCTGGCCATCGCGCACCAGGTTCATCCCTATGTGCATCGAGGAGTCCTTCTTCTCTCGCGCAGCCCAGGCTGGCTCGTCGTCCATCTCGATGACCTCCGGGGCGTGGACGACCTCCAGTTTGAGCCCGGTGATGTCATGGTGGGCCAATTCTTGCCGAATCACCTGCTCGCGTCCGACGAGAAAAATCTCGTCGTCCCATTCCCGCGCTGCCATCACCGCTCCCGCGACGTCGGGGGTTGGGTAGTTATCGGACCCCATTGCGTCAAGAACGATTCTCATCCTTCCTCCCTTCTAATCTGTGGCACAAACCACCACTGTGAGGTTTCATTCGCTCCTCAGTTCGCCTCTCAATTCCAGGAGATGCGCTCGAATTCCCGTGGTCCAACAGGTTGGAACACGTTCACGTGTTCGGCGATGCGCGTGTGGCGGCGCAACAAGGCACTGGCCTGCGAAAGCAGAGCGGCAGCGGTGTCCGTTTCCAGCAGCGCCTGCTTCTCCGAAAGGGAGATCTGGAGCACCACGGCTGCCAGGATGCCGAGCGTGGCTGCGTCGTGGGGCAGGGCCTCAGGTGAGAGCACGCTCGGCACAGTGTTGGCCAGGGCAGCGACATAGCGGCGCAGCCGTGCTCCGACCGTATCTATTAGCCTGTGACTGGGCGTGGGCTCCGGTGCCCAGGGCCACAAAACGGCCATGGCTTCCAGATAGGGCTCGATGTCCACCAGATCGAAGATGCGGAAACGATGTTGACCCACTGCCGCGAGTTGCATCTGCCCGTTCTCAACCTGTTGGTGGCGGACGATCCTGGCTATGGTGCCGACCGTGCAGGGGATCGCTGGCCCGTACACCTCTCGTCCCTCATGGATAAGCACTACGCCGAAGCCCGTGTTCTGTTCCAGGCAGCGTTCGACCAGGCGTCGGTAGCGAGGCTCAAAGACGCGCAGAGGCAGGGGCTGGCCAGGGAAGAGCACGGTATGGAGAGGAAACAATGGCAGGCGGAAGGGCTTGTCCATGGCGGGGATTGTACCCTGCTTAGTCCGGGTTGACAAGTGAAGCGAGGAGAGTATAATAGTTAACAAGCCCCGGTGGCGGAATAGGCATACGCAGCAGGTTGAGGGCCTGTGCCTTTTTAGGCGTGCTGGTTCGAATCCAGTCCGGGGCATTTTTGTGTGTATAGGGGGGGGGCTTCCCCGCTCATTTACCGATTTTCCCACGCAACATTTCTGCTACCTTCAGGGTGACGACGACTGCTCAGTAGCCACGTCCAGGAATATACATTCACGCCCACCCATACGCCGACACCGACGCCGACCGACACCCCCGCCCCCACGTCCACGCCGACCCATACACCAACACCCACCATTTTTCAGAGGCTTGTCCCCAATGTGTGACGGTCGCCCCTCTGTCTTTTGTCTTATACGGCTTCCTGTGCTACAATCACCAGTGAAAAAGCCTCGCGCTTTCCAGGAGCCGGGGCTATGACCCAGGTGGGTGAGCGCCCGGGTAGGGACATTCTGTGCCAGCCAACAACACCGAGATCGAAAAACGTCTCTGGGACGCCGCCGACGAGATGCGCGCCAACTCGCGACTCAAACCGTCCGAGTATTCCGTCCCTGTGCTGGGCCTGATCTTCCTGCGCTACGCTGACCACAAGTTCGCTCACGCCGGGCGGGAGATCGAGGCGGAACGGGCCGCGCGTGCCGGAGGGCACCGCCAGCGCCCCGTCACCAAGGATGACTACCGCGCCCGGGGTGTCCTCTACCTGCCCGACGAGGCCCGCTTCCAGCGGTTGGTCGAACTCCCGGAGGGGGAGAACATCGGCTCTCGCCTCAACGAGGCGATGAAGGGTATCGAGGCGGAGAACCCGGACCTCAAGGATGTGCTCCCCAAGACCTACAACCGCCTGGGTAATGTTACCCTGGTCTCCCTGCTCAAGACCTTCAACCCCATCCAGATGGATCTGGAGGGCGACGTCTTTGGCAAGATCTACGAGTACTTCCTGGGCAAGTTCGCGATGAGTGAAGGGCGGCGGGGCGGCGAGTTCTTCACCCCCACCTCTATCGTCCGCCTCATCGTCGAGATCATCGAGCCCTACCACGGGCGTATCCTCGATACGGCCAGTGGGTCGGGCGGCATGTTCGTGCAGAGCGCCCGCTTCGTCCAGCGGCACCAGCAGAACCCTTCCGACGAGATCAGTCTCTATGGCCAGGAGCGGGTTGCCGAGACGGTGCGCCTGTGCAAGATGAACCTGGCGGTTCACGGCCTCGCCGGCGATGTCCGCCAGGGCAACACCTACTACGAGGACATCCACCGCAGCCTGGGCAAGTTTGACTTCGTGATGGCCAACCTGCCCTTCAACGTCAACCGGGTGGACAAGGACCGCCTCAAGGACGATCCCCGCTTCACCTTCGTCCTGCCCCGCGTGGACAACGCCAACTACCTGTGGATCCAGATCTTCTACAGTGCGCTGAACGAGACGGGCCGGGCGGGTTTTGTGATGGCGAACTCCGCCGCCGATGCCCGCGGATCGGAACTTGAGATCCGCAGGCAGTTGATTCAGACCGGCGCGGTGGACGTGATGGTCGCGGTGGGGTCGAACTTCTTCTACACCGTGACGCTACCCTGCACGCTCTGGTTTCTGGATAAGGATAAGGATAAGGATAAGGATAAGGATAAGGATAAGGATAAGGATAAGGCTAAGGCTAAGGCTAAGGCTAAGGCTAAGGTTGAGGTTGAGCTTGAGGCAGGCAGGCGCGACAGGGTGCTCTTTATTGATGCCAGGCGCATCTATACCCAGGTAGACCGTGCCCACCGCGAGTTCACCCCAGCGCAGATCGAGTTCCTGGCCAACATCGTGCGGCTCTACCGGGGCCGGCAGCCGGAGACGACGCAGGGCAGCGCCGACCTGTTGCGGGAGCACTTCCCCGGCGGCATCTACCAGAATGTGCCGGGGCTCTGCAAGGTGGCCACGCGGGGGGAGATTGAGGCCCAGGGCTGGAGCCTCAACCCGGGACGCTACGTGGGTGTGGCCGTGCGGGAGGAGGAGGATTTCGACTTTGCCGAGCGGCTGACGGAACTGCACGAGGAGTTGGAGGTGCTCAACACCGAGGCGCACGGGTTGGAAGAGCGCATCGCGGAGAATGTGGCGCAGTTGTTGGATTTGACTTCCACCCAGGAACGGCTGGCGGACTTTCTATGACTAGATTGCTCACGGAGGAGAAAACAAATGGCAACCAAAGTCCCGATTTACCAGATCAAAGTCACCTTGAAGGGCAGCAAGCCGCCCATCTGGCGACGTATCCAGGTTCCCTGCAATGTCACCCTGGGGGAACTGCACCACATTCTCCAGGCGGTGATGGGATGGTGGGACTATCACCTCCACCAATTCATCGTCGGGCGGACCTATTACGGCGTACCCCACTCGGACTACGGTGACTTCATGGATATGTGCGATGAGAGCGAGGTGCGGCTGAACCAGATTGCCGATGAGGGATTCAAGTTCGTCTACGAGTATGACTTCGGCGATAGTTGGGAGCACGTCCTGTTGGTGGAAAAGGTCCTGTCGCCGGAGCCGGGCCAGCAATACCCGGTGTGCGTCAAGGGCAAGCGTGCCTGCCCGCCGGAGGACGTGGGGAGTGTGTGGGGGTACGACACCTTCTTGGAAGCCATCCAGAACCCCGACCATTCCGAGCACGAGATGTACGTGGAATGGATCGGCGGGGAGTTCGACCCGGAGGCGTTTGACCTGGATGAGATCAACGCGGCGTTGCGCGATTTGTGATGAGAGATGCCCTGATGCCCGGCGTTGAAGACTCCGGGCTGAAGGAACGAAGCCCTCCTTCGGCTTCGGCAGTCTCAGGACAGGCCTTCGGGGGCTAGCGCTACAACGTTAGTTTCCTTGCTGCTTGCGTTGGATCGCCAGATCCGATGCTTGACCAGGCCAGTTTAGGGCCATCGCGGATCTGACGATCCGCTTTGAGCGTATGAAGACAACGCTTCTGTGTAAGGTCGCGTTGTAGTACCAGAATGGTAGCCCGTCAGGGCTTCGCTCTTTTAGCGTCGGGCTTCAGCCCGGCGCGCCAGTGCTTGATGTCGAGGCACACGGGCTGAAAGAACGGGCTAGTGAGAATACAGTGAAGTTGCCCCAGGTTATAGCGAATGAGTAGAACCAGAGCCCGACCTATGGTAGAGCTTAGAGCAATTACAACCAAGATTGGAAGCGGCGCGACTCCGCGAGGAGGAAAGAAGTCTTATAAGGACAGTGGCATTCCTCTGATTCGTAGCCTCAATGTCTACGACTTCGAGTTCAGACATAAAGACCTTGCACTCATAGACGAAATGCAGGCTGAGAAATTGGCGAATGTCGAGGTCCAACCCAATGACGTTTTGCTTAATATCACGGGAGCTTCTGTCGCCCGATGTTGTATGGTTCCTGACGATGTGCTGCCAGCAAGAGTCAATCAGCACGTTGCCATAGTGCGTATCGATCCCGCTTTAGCGAGTGCTCATTATGTTCTATACTGCATAAATAGTCCTCTCTACAAGAATCACCTGCTCACTTTGGCTCAAGGTGGTCGGTGAGTTAGTCAAGAGGTGTCGCCTTTTTTACGGGGGCAGTTTGCGGCCCCA
>CAYLPU010000064.1:0-29228 GCA_964385635.1 uncultured Anaerolineales bacterium | reverse complement strand
GAGGATCACAATAAACACTGCCTCAAGTGGTACAACTTTTTGGGGGAACCCCCGTTCCTGTAGCTTTGGTCATCCATTTCGTCTTCGTCTTCGATCGCCAGGTCGAAATACAACGTTGGGTCGAAATCACCTCGCCCTTCAATCTTGCCGCCGTAAAGGGAAGTCAGCAATGAAGTTGTCCGCTGCTGGCCGTCCAGAATATACTGGAAATCACTCCCGTGGCTGTCATCCGTGATGACGTGACCGCCGATTGAGCGATGGTTCTGAAGTTGAAGATCGGTTTTCCAAATCAGGATGCTCCCAATCGGATAGAATCGGTAGATGCTATCCCACAACTTCTTTACCGAGTTGCGATCCCATACAATCTCCCTCTGGAAAGTGGGGATTTGATACTTCTTCCCACGGAGGGCCTCCAGGTATGTGCGAATATTGTGGTCATCAGGCTTGATTCGGTCGGAGTAAATGGACATTGCTCACTCCTTTCTCGTAGTAGAGTGGTTTAGTCGCATTACGTCATCGCGAGTTGACCAAAGGGAGACGAAGTGATCTCCACGGTCGCTATCAGGAGATTGCTTCGTCGCTACGCTCCTCGCAATGACAGGTCATGATGGCACTTTGCTCCGTGCCAGAAGTTCGTTCAGATTATAGTTGACGCTGGTCACGCCGAAATCCGGTTCTTTCTTGAACGGCTTGCGAACGTAACGCGGTGGCTGGGCCTTGCCGTCCTCCACCTCCACAAGCGCCAGGATGTACTACTCAGGGGAGTTGATACCGGTCAGGACCTCGTTGCGGGTGACGGTCACCACCGTATCGGCCCCGGCACGGCAGGCGGCTAGCGGTCGGCGCGCCCACCAGAGGTGGAAGGTACTGGGATGGCCGTGGCGGATGGACTTTTCGCGGGCGCTGGCTTTGTTGATGGCTTCGAGGGGTAGGGCGACTTCGATGAGTTTTTTGCGGTAGGTCATTTGAGTCTCCCGATGCTAGAGTTCTATCTCCTCGGTCGCCAGGTTGGAGATTGCCACCGCGAGTACTTCACTGCGAGTACTCGTGGCAGGCGTGGCGGTGCTTCGTCGCTGCCCGCCACGCTTCGCTCGCGGCTTCGGCTCCTCGCAATGACGAGTCACGCGGGCGCTGGCGGCGTTGATGGCTTCGAGGGGGAGGGCGGCTTCGATCAGTTTTTTGCGGTAGGTCATACGATCTCCATTTGCTTACGTTTCACGCTTCACGTTTTACGCGGCTACGTTTCACGCTTCACTTCGTCGTCTCGACCCGCTGCCAGAGAGTGGTCAGAGAGCGATGCAGCAGCCGTACGTTGACGAACGCGAGTAGCCACACATGCAACCGGGCAGCGAAGAGGAGTAACGTCCACAGAAACTCACGTGGGCCGCGAGGATAACGCAGAGCCAGCGGCGTGCCGTTGACAATCTCCAACGAGGCCGAACGCATGCGTACAGGCGACTCGCGCACGTATTCCTGGGCATAACCACCAGAGGTACGGACCTTCTGTCGTAGCCAGTCCCGGTAGGTAGTGGGGTACTTGACAAGGACGCGCGCTCGGGGCGCGTAGCGGACACGGTAGCCTCGGCGGGCGATGAGGTGCGAGATTACGGCGTCCTCCGCCAGCGCGTCCTCGGGCACGCGCTCGATCAGGGCGCGGCGAAAGGCAAAGAGGTAACCGGAGCAGACCAGGAACTGACCGGCCCTGTCGCGGGCCAGCCGCATCTGGTGAATGCCAGCCTCGGTGAGCAGGTGTGACCAGTAGCCCAGCAGTGTGTCGCGAGGGTTGACGCTGAGAGGGTGCCCACTCACCGCCCCCACCTGAGGGTCTTCGAAAGGAGCCAGCAGCGGGGCCAGCGCGTCATCGGCAACGACCACATCGCCATCGCTGAGCACCACGACGTCGCCTTGCGCCGCCTTTAACCCGATGTTCAACGCAGCCGGCTTGCCTCGCTGCGGGTCAGCCACGTGCCGCACAACCGAATAACGGGCAGCGTAATCACCCACCACCACCGCCGTCGCGGGATCGGGGCAGATGACCAGAACCTCAGCGTCTTCGGGCAACTGGATAAGAAACGCCTCAATCGCCCGGCCCACGGTCGTCGCTTCGTTGAAGGCGGTGATGAGTATGCTGAGCATCGTGCGCGGATTATAGCAGCAAGTGGGGAGAGGAGTCAAGTGAGTCTCAGAACAGCACCCTCGCTGGCCGAGGCAACCATGGCCGCGTATCGTGCCAGGTAACCCTGGGTCACTCTGGGCAACGGTGGCTTCCAGCCCTCCCATCGCTGAGCCATTTCTTCCTCGGAGACGAGAAGTGTCAGCCGTTTGTTGGGAATGTCCAACTGTATTTCATCTCCCTCCTGAACCAGGGCAATCGGGCCTCCGGCAGCCGCCTCCGGGGAGACATGGCAGACGGCGGCTCCCCGCGTTGCACCAGAGAAACGACCATCTGTCAGGAGAGCCACCTTGTTGTCCAGACCTATCCCGGCCAGAGCCGAGGTGGACATCAGCATCTCCCGCATCCCCGGCCCGCCCCGGGGCCCCTCGTGGCGAATGACGACCACGTCGCCAGCCTGGATGTGCCCGCCCAGGATAGCCTCCAGCGCCGACTCCTCATCCTCGAAGACACGCGCCGGCCCCTGATGGTACATCATCTCCGACATAACGGCCCCCGCCTTGACCACCGCCCCATCGGGAGCCAGGTTGCCCCACAAGATGGCGATCCCCCCATCGGGCCGATAGGGGGCCCCGGCCGGGCAAATGATGTCGGAAAGGCGGCAGACTCCATCCAGGTTCTCGGCCACCGTCTTCCCCATCACCGTTCGCGCCTCACCCCGTAGCAGGCTATGACAAAGCAGTTCCGCCATAACTGCCGGAATCCCTCCCGCCTCGTCCAGGTCGTGCATGTGGTGGGGGCCAGAGGGACTTAGTTTGACCAGGTAAGGGGTTCGGCCGCTCACCGCGTCGAACCGCTCCAGGGGAAGCGGGACACCTGCCTCGTGGGCAACGGCCAGCAGGTGAAGCACCGTGTTGGTAGAACCGCCGATGGCCATATCCACGGCGATACCGTTCTCAAAAGCGGCCTCTGTCATGATGTCGCGGGGCAGAATGTCCTCATAGATCAGGGGCATAACCTGCATCCCCGCCTGTTTGGCCAGCCGCAGGCGAGCCCCTGTGACAGCCGGAATCGTCCCATTGCCCGGCAGCCCCATTCCCAACGCCTCGGTCAGACAATTCATCGTGTTAGCGGTGAAGAGGCCAGCACAAGAACCACAGCCTGGACAGGCGGTCAGTTCCAACTCCCGCAGTTCCTCCTCACTCATCCGCCCGGTCTTGTACTCCCCCACCGCCTCAAACACAGTTTTCAAGTCCACGTCCTGGCCACGGTAGCGCCCCGCCATCATCGGCCCTCCGCTGACAAAAATGGCCGGGATGTTGAGCCGGGCAGCGGCCATCAGCATGCCGGGCACGATTTTATCACAGTTTGGAATGAGTACCAGGCCATCCAGGCTATGGGCAGACGCCATCACCTCCACAGAATCGGCGATGAGTTCACGGCTGGGCAAAGAGTGGCGCATTCCCGAATGGCCCATGGCGATACCATCACACACGCCGATGACATTGAATTCCAATGGCGTGCCACCGGCCATCCGAATACCTGCTTTCACCGCCTCGCCCACTTTGTCAAGGTGGACGTGGCCAGGAATGATGTCATTATGAGAGTTGACCACCCCAACCAGGGGACGATCCAGTTCCTCAGGCGTCAACCCGGTGGCGTAAAAGAGGCTCCGGTGAGGAGCCCGCTCGAATCCTCGTTTGGCCAAATCACTGCGCATGGTTCCCCCTCGATTGCTGCATAGCCTGACGCAAGTCAGTAGGAAGCGTCTCCAGACGTCGACTCCGGGTTCCGGAGAGCCTTCCCACGCAACGCCACCACCACCAGTTCGCCCATCTGTAGGGTCCCCACGGTGCGCGTGTCCGGCCCGGCAATGTCAGGCGTGCGATAACCTTGGGCCAGGACGCTCTCCACAGCCGCTTCGACCGCCCGCGCCTCCTGCTCCAGCCCCAACGAGTGGCGAAACAGCATCGCCACGCTCAGAATGGTAGCCAACGGATTGGCGATACCCTGGCCGGCGATGCCGGGAGCGCTGCCGTGGATCGGCTCATAGACCCCGACGCGGCCCTCCCCCAGTGAGGCGGAGGGCAACATACCCATTGACCCAGTCAACACTGAGGCCTCGTCGGTCAGAATGTCACCGAACATGTTGGCCGTCAGGATCACGTCAAAGTCAGTCGGGCGGCGAATCAGGCTCATCGCCGCCGCGTCCACCAGCATCGTCTCCAGTGTCACGCCAGGGTACTCCGCCGCCACATCCGTCACCACCCGCCGCCAGAGGCGGGAAGTAGCCAGCACGTTGGCCTTGTCCACCGAGGTGACCTTTCCTCGTCGCTGCTGGGCCAGGCGGAAGGCCAACGACGCGATGCGCCGCACCTCATCGGCGGTGTAGACCATCGTGTCGTAGGCGGTTGGCTCATCCGCCGTTGCCTCTTGCCGCGTGCCAAAATAGATGCCGCCGGTTAGTTCCCGCACCACCAACAGGTCAACGCCCTCCAAATGTTCCGAGCGTAGCGGAGAGGCATTCTGCAACATCGGGAATACCTGGACCGGACGCAAGTTAGCGTAGAGTTCCAGTCCTTTCCGCAGCCCCAGCAGCCCCTGCTCCGGGCGCACCTTTGCCGTCGGATCAGCCCACCTGGGACCGCCAACCGCGCCCAGGAGAATTGCGTCGGCTTGCTGGCAGACTTCCAGTGTCGCTTCAGGCAGTGGCTCGCCGGTCGCATCCATCGCGCAGCCCCCGATCAAACCTTCCTCGAAAGTAAAGTGATGGCCATACCGGGCAGCCACAGCCTGGAGCGCCTTGACCCCCTCGGCGACGACCTCTGGTCCGATTCCATCTCCGGGCAAAGTGACGATTTTTGCTTTCATGAATTCTCATCCGAAAAAAGTTTTTGTGATTCGCCCTGCTGCGCACGGGCGGCGTCCACGACGGCAGATCGTGATTATGTAATTCCGGGCAGCGCTCCGGTCAGTCAGTGCCGTACACGTCCAGCAACACCACCTCAGCCTCCGGCGCGACAAGCTCGACGTTCATCTGAATGTCCTGCAAGTGCTGACGTATCGCCTGTCTCTCAGTCTCTCAATACCCGCTGGCGCATAGACCGTAAACAAAACCTGTCGGGTGTCCGACGTGATCTGCGTGCGCCGGTCGGGGCCGTAGATGATGCTGGAGATGATACCTTGCGCGTCGGCGATCATCATATCGCCCGCTTTCATCACCTGCTCCTGCCCGTTGAGCCGGACGTAACGTTCGCTGCCGTTCGACACGTCGAGCCTGACGGGCATTTGTACTGCCTCCAGATCGTGACCGGCCGTCAGCAGCAGATTCTCGAGTTCGGCCATGAACATCGCCTCGACGAGCGTCGCCACGCGGGGAATAGACTGGCCCTTGAGGGCGACGGACTCGATCTGATGCAGGACGTGATAGGTCTTTTTGAAACGCTTGTAGTAGGCGTTATACGCCTGGATCGTCGGGAGAGCCTTCAGTGCGGCTCTATCGTGAGCGGAGAAACGGGCTCGCAGATCGTTCTCCAGTTCGGCTTTACGGCTTTCAAGCGCCGGGTGATGCTCTGGATTGACGACGTTGCGTATTGCAAGCACCCCTACTGATGCCTCAGGATAGGCGATTTTCCAGGCTTCTGATACAGTAAGCATTTTCCTCATTCCTCTCTGTTTAATTGATGTTCTCTTATCCCACCACCGCCAGGCCGTACTCCACCGCATCCGCCAGGGCGATCCAACTGGCCTCAATAATGTTGGTAGAGGCCCCCACCGTGCTCCAGCGGTGCGTCTCGTTCTGCATATCAATCAGCACCCGCGTGGTCGCCGCCGTCCCGTGGTCTCCATCCAAGATGTGCACCTTGTAATCGGCCAGGTTGAACTCGGCCAGGTGGGGATAGACAGGCAGCAGCGCCTTGCGCAGGGCCGCGTCCAGCGCGTTCACCGGCCCGTTGCCCTCGGCCGCCGTGTGAAAGACCTGGCCACCCACGCGCACCTTGACCGTCGCCTCGGCAAAGATGCCCCGCCCCTCCCGGTGTTCGACCACAGCCGTAAAGTCGAGCATCTCAAAGGGCGGGCGATACCCCGGTCGAGAACGGTGCAGCAGCATTTCCACCGAGGCCTCGGCCCCCTCAAAGGTAAAGCCCTGGTGTTCCAATTGCTTGATCACCTCAAGCACACCACGCAGGTCCTCAATCTCTTGAGGCGCAATGCCCATCTCCTCCGCCTTGCTCAACAGGTTGCCCCGCCCCGCAAGTTCCGAGACGAGCACGCGCGGCCGGTTGCCCACGAGGGCGGGATCAATGTGCTGATAACTCCACGGGTTGCGCCGCATAGCCGCCACGTGGATGCCCCCCTTGTGCGCAAAGGCGCTCCGGCCCACGTAGGCCGCCTGGCGCTGAAGAGGCTGGTTGGCGATGGCGGCCACCGTGCGGGCGACCCGCGTCAGGTGGCTCAACCGGCCCGGAGGCAAGACTGTTATCCCCATCTTTAATTCCAGGTTGGGGATCAGAGTGCAGAGATCGGCGTTGCCACACCGCTCGCCGTAACCGTTCACCGTCCCCTGCACGTGGACGGCGCCGGCCCGGACGGCCGCCAGACTGTTCGCGGCGGCCAGCCCATTGTCGTCGTGGGCGTGGATGCCCAGAGAGACGCCGGGGAAAGCCGCTGATACGTCCTGGACGATGGCTTCGATCTCCCAGGGCATTGAGCCGCCGTTGGTGTCGCACAGCACGGGCGTCTCCGCGCCTCCCTCGACGGCGGCCCGGAGCGTGAGCATGGCATAATCGGGATCGGCCTTGTGTCCGTCGAAAAAGTGCTCCGCATCGTAGACAACCTCTCGACCGTGGGCCTTCAAGTGGGCCACACTCTCCCGGATGATGCGCAGGTTCTCCTCCGGCGTGGTGCGCAGGACGTCGCGCACGTGGAGCATCGAACTCTTGCCCACGACGGCTACCACCGGCGTCTCCGTCCCCAGCAGAGCCTGGATGTTGGCATCCTCCTGGGCTCGGCTTCCAACCCGGCACGTACTGCCAAAGGCGGCGACCCGAATCTGCTCCAGGTCCAGTTCCCGCACCCGCCGAAAGTACTCGGCGTCTTTGGGATTGGAACCTGGCCAGCCACCCTCGACGTAGCGCACCCCCATCCTGTCCAGCAGGTGGGTGATCTTTAGTTTGTCATCCACCGACAGAGAGATGCCCTCGCCTTGCGTCCCATCCCGCAACGTCGTGTCGTAAAGCACTACGTCCATAGACTTGTCCCTGGATCAATTCACTGGTGTCAGCCAGCCATGGCGGTCAGGCACACGCCCCTTCACGATATCGAAGAACGATTCCGCAAGACGGGTCGTAATTGGCCCCCGCTTACCACTGCCCACCACGATGCCATCCACCGAGCGAACCGGAGTGATCTCGACGGCAGTGCCGCAGAAGAAAATCTCGTCGGCCAGATAGAGCAGTTCGCGGGGCATAGACTCCTCGCGCACCTCAAGACCCATCTCACCAGCCAGCGTGATGACACATTGCCGGGTAATCCCATCAAGAATCGAGCCAGCCAGCGATGAAGTAAGCAGTCGTCCACGCCGCACGAGAAAGATATTCTCACCGCCCCCCTCGCTCACGTAACCATTGACGTCGAGAGCGACTCCCTCGGTGTAGCCGTGATTCACAGCCTCCATGGTGATAAACTGTGAGTTGACGTACTGGCCGCCGATCTTGGCCGCTGCCGGATAGGTGTTGGGAGCCATCCGCTGCCACGAACTCACTCCTATGTCCACGCCTTTCTCCACAACATCAGGCCCCAGGAACTCGCCCATCTCTACTGTGATGATACTCACGTGCGTGGGACACGACCTCCCATCCAGGCTGAAAGAGCCCCACCCCCTAAAGACGACTGGCCGGATGTAGCAGGCCCTATGAGCATTGACTCGGACAGTGTCCAAAATCGCCTGGCGGATTGTCTGGCGGGTGTAGGGGATCTCCATCCGGTAGACCTTGCAGGAGTCCCAGAGCCGGTCGAGATGTTCTTCCAAACAGAAAACGGCTGGGCCGTCGGGCAGTGCGTAAGCACGAATGCCCTCAAAGACACTGGAACCGTAGTGAATGACGTGCGCGGCCACGTGCACTGTCGCCTGATCCCAGGGCACCAGTTGGCCGTCGAACCAAATCTTGTCCGGTTTTTGCGTTGCCACAGATCTATCCTCCTTTGGTGTCTTTCTGCATTGATGGCATACGTCAGATGATTTCTCGTCCTCCGATGCGCCGCTGAGTGTAGGGTACCAGCCCCCCAGCCTGGATAATCCCCATAATGAAGGCAGGGAACGGGGATGTCCGATAGGTGCGCCCAGTGCGCTCGTTGGTGATCGTGCCAGCCTTCAGATCCACCGTCAACTGATCGCCTTCCTCCGTCTCTTCCACCGCCTCCGGGCACTCCAGGATAGGCAGGCCAATGTTGATACTGTTGCGGTAGAAGATGCGGGCGAAGCTTTTGGCGACAACGCACGCGACGCCGGCCCCCTTAATCGCCAGTGGCGCGTGTTCCCGCGATGACCCGCAGCCAAAGTTCTCCCCGGCAACGATTATGTCTCCTGGCTGTACCGCGTTGGCAAAATCCGGGTCTACATCCTCCATACAGTGGCGCGCCAGTTCCTCCGGTGTGGAGACGTTCAGGTAACGGGCCGGGATGATGACATCGGTGTCCACGTTGTCACCGTATCTCCAGGCAGTGCCGGCCATCCTCATAGCAACATCTTCTCCGGCCCGGCGATGCGCCCGGCCACCGCCGACGCCGCCGCGATGGCCGGCCCGACCAGGTAGACCTCGCTCTCGGGATGACCCATACGCCCGCGAAAGTTGCGGTTGGTGGTGCTCACCGCCCGCTCTCCAGCAGCCAACACACCCATGTGACCGCCCAGGCAGGGACCGCAGGTCGGCGTGCTGACGGCCGCACCCGCCTCGACGAATATCTCGATCAGCCCCTCGCGCAGCGCGTCCAGGTAGACTTGCTGGCTGCCAGGAATGATGATACAACGCACATCGGAGTGAACCTGGCGGCCGCGCAGCACATCAGCGGCGACGCGCAGATCCTCCAGACGGCCGTTGGTGCAGGAGCCGATGACCGCCTGGTCAATCCGCACGTCGCCAGCCTGGCTCACCGGACGGACGTTCTCTGGCAAATGAGGGAAAGCCACCTGTGGCTCAATCTGGCTCACGTCAATCTCAAGGACCTGGGCATAGGCCGCGTCGGCGTCCATCTGATAGACGCGATAGGGACGCGAGGCACGACCGCCCACGTAGGCGCAGGTCACGTCGTCCACGGCAAAGAGCCCCACCTTGCCGCCAGCCTCAATAGCCATGTTCGCCATGGTGAACCGCCCGGCCATAGAGAGCCCGTCCACCACCGGCCCGGCGAACTCGATGGCCTTGTAGAGCGCGCCGCCGACACCGATCTGTCCGATAGTGTAGAGGATCAGGTCCTTACCACCGACCCAGGGCTGCAATTGGCCGTGGTAGACGATGCGAATCGTCTCCGGCACACGCAGCCATACGCGCCCCGTGGCCATGGCCACGGCGATGTCGGTGGAGCCCATACCGGTGGCGAAGGCCCCCAACGCGCCGTATGTGCAGGTGTGCGAGTCGGCCCCCACGACGATGTCGCCCGGCACCACCAACCCTTGCTCCGGCAACAGCACGTGCTCGATACCCATGCGGCCCACGTCAAAGTGGTGGGGTAACCCCTGCACCCGCGCAAACTGGCGCATAGTAAGGCACTGCTCGGCAGACTTGATGTCCTTGTTGGGTGCGAAGTGATCCGCTACCATCACCACCCGGTTCGGGTCAAACACGCGCTCCACGCCCAGTTTCTCGAACTCCCGGATGGCAATAGGCGCGGTGATGTCATTAGACAGCACTACATCCACCGCCACCTCTACCAGGTCGCCAGGCCACACCTCAATTTGATTGTCCGAAGCAACGTTTCCCTCGCCATCTACCAGGTGGACAGCGATGATCTTCTCGGCTAGTGTATGTCCCATCGGGCCACACTCTCGCCTCAGCGAGATTCAACGGCGGGCGATAGGGTATGCCCACTCTGCTGCTCCTTAACATCAGATAGGGCGAACCCATCCCACTTCAGCGCCCAACCACGAGGCTCCGCGAACTCTTCCCAGGTTCCGTTGTCGTCCTCCGGCACTTGCCCTGTCGCAGAGCCGGCCGCTTCTTGAGTAAACACCCACTTCAGCGCCCAGCCGCGAGGCTCCGCGAACTTTTTCCGCTGAGTAAACGCCTGAACACGATACTGAGTATCCATCTCTATCCTCCTTTTTTTCTACCTGCAACTTACTAACCGTTGATGGCTAACCGCTGACGACTGTCTCTCCGCCTCACGACGGGCGGCTATGAGCCGGTTCAGGGCGAACATGTATGCCTTGGCACTGGCCACCACGATGTCGGTATCGGAGCCGCGGCCGCTGAACACTCGTCGCTCAATACCGTTCTCCTTCACCGGCTCGTCGGCCTGGACGCGGATGGTCACCCGCCCCACAGCATCAATCCCCTCGGTCACGGCCTGGACGGAGAACTCGATGAGTTCATTCGGCTCGCCGATGACGCGGTTGATGGCCCGACAGACCGCGTCCACCGGGCCGCTGCCGTGGTCGGCGTCGCAGAAGACCTGGCCGTTCGGCCCTTTGATGCGAACGGTGGCCGTGGGAATGCTGCGGTTGCCACAACTGACCTGGACCTGTTCCAGATGATAGGTCTCCTCGAAGAACATCTGCGCCTCGTCGGCGACAATCGCCTCCAGGTCTCGGGTGTCCACCGTCTTCTTCTTGTCGGCCACCATGATGAAACGCTGGTAGACCTTTTCGAACTGTTCTTCGTCCAGCGTGTAACCCAGTTCGGCCAGCCGGTGGCGCAACCCGGCCCGGCCCGACCGCGCCGACAGGATGATCTCGGAATCGGGCACGCCGACGTCGCGGGGGTTGATGATCTCGTAGGTGGTGCGCTCCTTCAACACACCGTCCTGGTGGATGCCGGAGGAGTGAGCAAAGGCATTGGCCCCTACGATGGCCTTGTTCGGCTGCACCGGGATGCCGGTCAACTGGCTGACCAGCCGGCTAGCCGGATAGATGCGCCGGGTATTGACACCAGTTTTCAGGCCAAAGAGATCATAGCGAGTTCTGAGGGCCATGACCGCCTCCTCCAACGAGCAGTTTCCTGCCCGCTCGCCGATACCATTGACCGTGACCTCTACCTGTCGCGCGCCGTTGAGGACGCCAGCCAGCGTGTTGGCCGTGGCCATCCCCAGATCGTTGTGGCAGTGAACGGAAATCGTGGCGCAATGGATGTTGGGCACGTTCTCGACGATGCCCCGGATGAGCGCACCGAACTCGTCGGGCGAGGTGTAGCCGGTGGTGTCGGGAATGTTGACCACCGTAGCCCCGGCGGCGATGACCGCCTCCAACACGCGGTAAAGATAGTCGTGATCAGCGCGACCAGCATCCTCGGTGTAGTACTGCACATCGTCTACGAATTTCTTGGCGTACCTGACCGCATCCACGCCCATCTCCAGTGCCCCTTCGCGGGTGGTACGCAACTTGTGCTGGATGTGGACGTCGGAAACACCCAGTCCGGTATGGATTCTGGGGCGAGCAGCGTCCTTCAACGCCTCGGCTGCTACGTCAATATCTTTCCGGTTGGCACGTGTCAGGCCGCAGATCACACAGCCGCGAACCTCCCGCGAGATGCGCTGCACGGCCCGAAAGTCGCCCGGCGAAGAGATGGGAAACCCGGCCTCAATGATATCCACACCCATTTTTTCCAGAGCGCAGGCGATCTCCAGTTTCTCATCCACGTTGAGCGCCGCCCCGGGCGACTGTTCTCCGTCGCGAAGCGTTGTGTCAAAAATCATAACGGCATTCTTAGCACTAACCCCACTCTCGTCCATCAAGGGTTCTCCTTCAAGAGTTCTCCCTGTGCCAAGTGTTTTATCTTGCGCGATTCCACCTGATTTCTTTCAATTCTCCGGCCGAAGCGCACGGACCGCAGCACCCGCTTGCCACATCTCTGACTCTCGCATTTCACGCAGTTCGGCTCCAAGTCTCTCCTTGTAGTCGGGCACACTGTTGGCTTCGAGGACGATCCGCGTTTCTTCACCGGAGACAACGCTTTGGTAGAGTTTCTCGAAGACCGGCACGACCGCCTCTCGGAACCTGTGGCGCCAGTCGAGTGCACCCCGTTGTGCCGTCGTACTGCAATTTGCGTACATCCAATCCATACCATTCCTGCCGACTAGCCGGATCAGGCTCTGGGTCAGTTCCTCGACGGTCTCGTTGAACGCCTCACTCGGACTGTGACCATTCTTGCGCAATACGTCGTACTGGGCCTCCATAATCCCCGCGAGCGCACCCATCAAAACTCCTCTTTCCCCTGTGAGATCGCTGTACACCTCTCGTTGAAATGTGGTAGGAAAAAGATAGCCCGAACCAATCGCAATGCCGACAGCAATGGTTCGCTCCATCGCGCGGCCTGTGTAGTCCTGATACACGGCGTAACTACCGTTGATGCCGCTGCCAGCGAGAAAGTTGGCTCTCACACTGATCCCCGACCCCTTGGGCGCCACCAAAATAACGTCTACGAACTCCGGGGGAACGACACCCGTCTGATCGTCGTACACAACAGCGAACCCGTGTGAGAAGTACAGCGCGTCTCCCTCCTTCAGGCAGGGCTCTATCTTGGGCCACAAAATCATCTGACCTGCATCGGAGACCAGGTACTGAATGATAGTGGCCTTCTCCACGGCTTCTTCGAAGGGGAAAAGCGTCTTGCCAGGCTCCCACCCGTCCTCCAGCGCCTTCTCCCAGGAGCGCTTGCGCTCCGGCGACCCTCCCACGATGACGTTAATGCCGTTGTCCTTCATGTTGAGAGCCTGGGCCGGGCCTTGTACCCCATAGCCCAAGACCGCGACAACTTCATCGCTCAGAACTTCGCGCGCCTTCTCCAGCGGGAACTCGTCTCTTGTGACGACCTCTTCTATCGTTCCGCCAAAATCAATTTTCGCCATGATTTATCCTCCTTGTACTCCGTTGTTGCCGCTATTCATTGTCTCATTGTTCATTGAACCCATTGCCGCGCACCATCGCCACCCGCCCGGTGCGCACCATCTCCACAACGCCGAAGGGTTGAAGCACCTCGACCAGACCCGCCACCTTCTCCTCGGTACCGGTTACCTCGATCATCAGCGTGTCCATCCCCACATCCACCACCCGCGCCCGGAAAACATCCACGATCTGCATCACCTCCGACCGGGTTCCACCATTCGCCCGCACCCTGATGAGGGCCAGATCGCGCATCACGGCCGGTCGCTCGGTCACATCCTCGACCCGGATAACGTTGACCAGCTTGCAAAGGTTCTGGGCGACCTTCTGTGCATCAGTGCGGTCGCTGTCCACGACGATGGTCATCCGGGAGATACCGGGTTGCTCCGTGTGGCCAACGGTCAGGCTCTCAATATTGAAGGCCCGCCGTCGGAAGAGACTGGACACCCGGTTCAGCACACCGGGCTTGTCCTCGACCAGGGCAATCAATGTACGGTTCATCTTCATCCCTCCTTGCTTCTATCAGCCTCAACGGCCACGGTAGGGCGACGAATCATCTCGTGCAGGGCCGCGCCGGCCGGGACCATGGGGTAAACGTTACCCTCTTCGCCTTCCTGGACGACCTGGAACTCGATGAAGGCAGGGCCGGGATGGCTGCGGGCCTCGGCGATGGCCTGGTGAGTCTCCTGCGGATCGGTGACTCTCCAACTGCGTATACCGTAGGCTTCCGCCAAGCGGACGAAATCGGGATTGAGCAGGTAAGTAGACTCGTATCGCCGCTCGTAGAAGAACTCCTGCCACTGGCGTACCATCCCTAAGTAATTGTTGTTGATGAGGGCAATACGTAGAGGCAGCCGTTCCTGAACCACCGTGCCAAGTTCCTGGACATTCATCTGGAAACCGCCATCACCCACTATGGCCCAAATCTCTTTGTCGGGCCGGGCGACCTGAGCGCCGATGGCTGCCGGTAATCCGAAGCCCATCGTCCCCAGTCCCCCCGAGGTAATCAGGGGACAAGGCTGGTCGAAGTGATAGTACTGGGCCGTCCACATCTGGTGCTGACCGACGTCAGTAACCACAATAGCCTCCCCCTGCGTCGCCTCCCGGATGGCATAGATGACGCGGGGTGCCAGGAGACGATCATTCTCGGGCTGGTTCATGACATCCCGGATCCGCGTATCGGCCCGCCAGCGGTCAATCTGCGCCAGCCACTCCTGGTGGGAGACCGGTTCGACCAGGGGCAACAGTTGTTCCAATACCTGGCGCAGGTCCCCCAGAATTGCCACGTCCACCGGCACGATTTTGTTCAGTTCGGCCGCGTCCAGGTCCACATGGACCTTACGGGATTTGGGGGCATAGTGCTCCAGTTTCCCCGTCACGCGGTCATCAAAGCGCATGCCGAAAGCCAGGAGTAGATCAGCCTTCTGGATAGCCTGGTTCGCGAAGGCTGCACCGTGCATTCCCATCATCCCCAGGGCCAGGGGATGGGATTCGGGAAAGCCGCCCTTGCCCAACAACGTCAAGGTAACAGGGGTCTCCGTCTTTTCAGCGAAGGCCCGCAGCGCCTCCATCGCGCCTGATATCAGAACGCCATGCCCAGCGAGGATGACGGGACGCTGCGCACCGTTGATCAGCGCGGCAGCCTGGCACACGGCTTCGGGATCGCCCGGCCCCACGGGCTGATAGCCTGGCAGCCGGACCCCCTCTTCGGGCGGCACAAAGTCGGTCTCCGCCTGCTGGACATCCTTGGGCAGGTCAATCAGTACCGGCCCAGGCCGACCGGTGCGAGCAATGTAGAAAGCCTCGTGGATAACGCCAGCCAGATCATCCACATCGGTCACCAGGTAGTTGTGCTTGGTAATGGGTAAGGTGATCCCCGTGATATCCGTCTCCTGAAAAGCGTCGGACCCAATCACCGTGGTGGGTACCTGGCCCGCGATACAGACGATAGGCGAGGAATCCATCATCGCTGTGGCGATGCCAGTAACCAGGTTGGTCGCGCCTGGCCCTGAGGTAACCAGGGCTACTCCTACCCGCCCCGAAGCCCGGGCGTAGCCATCGGCGGCGTGCGCTGCCCCCTGCTCGTGGCGGACCAGAATATGGCGGATGTCGTACTCTTGGCGGGGATGATAAGTGTGCATAATGGCACCGCCGGGGAATCCGAAAACTACCTCCGCATCTTCTCGCTTCACCATCTCCCAGACAATTTGTGCCCCTGTCCGTCTCATCGCTCCTCCTCCCTGCTGTCATCGAATGGCCTAGAAACTACAAAAAAAGCCGCCCGGTTGGGCGGCTTCTACTCACCTTTTGGCGTTCACCATCGGTCTGAACTCATCAACGCCATCCCAACCGCCAACCACTCCTGCTAAGCAGGAGCACAATAACGATGACAATAATCAAGCCTAGCACCAGATGGCTGGCCGTGGCGATCCCCTCAAAGGCGAAAGCATTGTCGTAATACTGGCGAACATCCACTTTGCTGCTGTCCTTGTCGGTCCGTCCGATGACGTATGACGAGAGATATAAAAAACTAGAGCCGCCTGGTTGGGCGGCTCTAATCACACTAAGCGGTGATAATCACCTGCCCAACGGGCTAGGGCCCCTCCCCAATAACGATAAGGGATAGGAGCAAGCTGGACAGGATAATAACCAAAGCGCGGAAACTCTTCATCAGAACCCCAACGTGTTATGATATTGCTAAGATTATATACCAACTCGCCAGATTTGTCAAATGAGGCTCTCAATGACTTTATCACCCGGATCAAGCCTGATCAGATAGCACCCATCCAACGTTTTGATCTGCACGTTTCCCCTCCTCAACCCGCACGTTACTTCAATACTTCCTGACAACAGCCCGGTAGGTCACTGGTCGTCGGCATTGCAGAATCTGTGTCTCCTCTCGCACCTGCCGCACCTCGTCCAGGTCAATCCGCGCCACGGCGTACCCCTCGATAGACTCATCCACGCTGGCGTAAACCTTGCCACGGGGACCGACGATGCTGCTCCGGCCAAAGAACGTGTACGAGGGTTCCTCTCCCACCCGATTAGCAGCGGCCACAAAGACCGCGTTTTCGTAGGCTCGCGCCTGCAGGTAGGCGCGCCACTCGTCGGCATAGGGCTGCTCCCAGTTGGCACACACCACCAACAACTCTGCCCCTTCCAGCACCAAACTTCGCGCTACCTCCGGAAAAGCCAGGTCCCACCCGATCATCAGTCCGACGCTCCCAAAGGCGGTCTCGAAGGCATCAAGACGATAGCCGGCACGGAAGGCGATCCGCTCCTCCCCCCGCAGGTGCACCTTGTGGTACTGACCAATAAGGTCGCCATCGGGGCCAACCAGAACGGTGGCGTTGTAAATGATGCTCTCCACTTTCCCCTTGGTGACCATACCAAAGACAACGTGCACACCCAACTCGCTCGCTCGCTGAGCGATGAGATTGACCGTGGGGCCCGGCACACGTTGGGCTAGTTGAGGGAAGCGAGGCCCGGCCTCGTATCCCGTCGTGATCAGTTCAGGGAAGACGATCAGGTCCACCGGCTGTTCGGTCGCGATGCGGGCGATGAAGTCGCTCATCTTGATCAGGTTGTCCTCCATCTGGCCCAGTTCAGGTTTCATCTGTACAGTTGCGACGGTGATTTCGCGCATAGTCGGTACTCCTCCAAGTATAATAAGATGCACCTCAGACAAGGGGCAATTTGGCAAATTGCTCTACAACCGAAGCGTCAAGCGTAATCAGGCGTGGCGTGCCCGCTTGAGGACAGCCGCCAGTTCTGGTGGCAACGGGGCCTCGAACTCCACCTCCTCCTTCGTAGTGGGATGGGTGAAACGCAACCGCGCAGCGTGAAGGAAGTGGCGGCCTTGGAGCAACCGCTGGCGGCGGCGGCCGTAGACCACGTCCCCTACGACCGGATAGCCCAGCCAGGCCAGATGCACGCGCACCTGATGCGTGCGACCGGTGTGAGGTCGCACCTCCAGAAGCGTGTGATTGGCGAAGCGCTCAATGGCACGGTACAAAGTGCGCGCATCTCGCCCACTCCGCACCACAGCCATCTTCTTGCGTTGTCGTTTGTCGCGCCCCACAGGCGCTTCGATGATCCCTTCCCGAGGCTGTACCTGGCCTTCAACCAACGCCAGATAAGTCTTGGCGACCTGCCGGCGCTTGAACTGTCGCTGGAGCGCCGCGCGGACCTCCTCATCCTTGGCAACGAGAATCAGACCAGAGGTGTCTTTGTCCAACCGGTGCACCACTCCAGCCCGGTCGGGACCGCCGACGTCGACGACCTGGGGACAGTAAGCCAGCACTGCGTTGACCAGCGTGCCGCTGGCGTGCCCATAGGCCGGATGCACGACCATCCCTGCTGGCTTGTCCACCACCAGCAAGGCATCGTCTTCGTAGATGATATCAAGGGGTATATGCTCCGGGACAACCGACGCGGGCACCTCGGCAGGGACGCGCACAACGATCCCGTCGCCCACCTGCACCCGATAACTGGGCTTACTGAGTCGCCCGTTCACTGTGACCACGCCGGCCTTGATCAGGCGCTGGGCTGTGGCCCGACTGAGATCCGGCACATGAACAGCAATGGCTTTGTCCAGACGCTCACCGCCGACTTCGACGGCAAACGAGACAACAGAAGGGGTGGACTCCGGCGCAACTGTCGAATTGAGCCCCGATACAAGCCCCCCATCAGCCATCCTCATCTACCTGCTGCCCATCCAATCTGCCCCGCTCCTCCCGCATCATCAACAACACCAACAGCGTCACGCCAGCGACGACGGAAGCATCCGCCAGGTTGAAAACCGGCCAATTGTGCAGGGGCCAGAAACTGAGATCAACGAAATCCACCACAAACCCATGGCGCAGCCGATCGACCAGATTGCCGAAGGCCCCACCAACTTGAAGGCCCAGTGCTATGCGCACCAGACCCTGCCCATCCGGGAGATGGCGGTGGTAAAGGACGATTGCCACGATGACGATGACGGCGACGACAACGAAAAAACCGCCCCACTGGGGAAACAACCCAAAGACCGCCCCCGTGTTCGTCACGTAGGTGATACGAACAAAAGGAGCCAGCCATGGCGCAATGTCCCACGACTGGCCCTCTTCCAGCCATGCTATAACAAAGTACTTGCTGGCCTGGTCTATGAGCAGGACCAGTACTGCCATGACTGGCAAGACCAGGGCGTCTCCCCTTCCTCGCTTCAACGAGAAACCGTCCGTGTCCCGCTACGTTCGTGGCGCGCCTGGCAGTCCAGGCAATACCTCGCCTGCGGCAGTACCTCCAGCCGTGCCCGGTCAACCCTGGCACCACAGGTCTCGCAAATGCCGTAGGTACCATCTTCGAACTTGGCCAACGCCCGCTCCACCTCTCCCATCGAGGTCTCAACTTTACGCTTCAGTGCCACGTCCACCGCCTGGTCAAAAGCGTCGGTGGCATCGTCAGCCATGTGGTTGCCATAGCCGATGTTTTCGTACTCAACGGCCTCAAGCCGCTGCAACTGCTCTCTCAGTTTCCCCTGCTCTTCCAGCAGTTCCCGCTTGGCTCTCTCGTACGAAAAAGGCATCTGTCCCCTTCTCCCGCCCCATCATCACAAGTGCATCATATTCTACCCCACTCAGTCTGAATTGGCAAGGACGGACACTCACGCTTTGCGGACTCCCAGCCTAAGCGTATGACCAGCCACCCGCTTCTCTCCCACCATGATCCCCTCCGCCGCCGGGCCAGCCCGCAGTTCGATGCTCAAGGTCTCCGCCGCGATGAAATCCCGCCACGCCTCTATCGCCTCAGCCAGGTCCCCCTCAGCCTGGTAGGTGGTCACGATACGGTCGTCCAGGTTGAAGCCCGCCTCTTTGCGCAGGTTCTGCACCCGCCGGACCACCTCGCGGGCCAACCCCTCGGCGGCCAACTCGGGAGTGATGATAATGTCCACAGCAACGGTCACGCCCCGCTCGGAGGCCACTGCCAATCCCTGCCGGGGCTCCTCCCGTACCAACACCTCCTCCGGAGCCAGTTCCACTTCCTCTCCCTCAACCTCTAGCCGCAGGGGGAGGCTTGCCCGCAGCCGCCGCACCGCCTCCAGCGGGTCCTGCGCCGCCAGCACCGTTCGCACCGCCGGGAACCGCTTCCCGAAACGCGGGCCGAGCACCTTGTTGTCCGGCAGCAGCCGGTAAGTCACCAAATCCTCCACCGCCTCCACGAACTCCACCCGCTTCACATTCAGCTCATCCCGCACCAGGGCCACCAGTTCCCCATCCAGATCACCAGCACCCGGTTCCAGGTAAACGAGCGCACGACCCAGGGGTTGGCGCAGCTTGATGTTCCGCCCCGCGCGGGCTGAGTGGCCCAGCGCGACCACTCGCCGGGCCAGTGCCATCCGCGCTAAGAGATCCTCATCTGCCATCTTCGGGTCCGCTTGAGGCCAGTCAGCATGGTGAATGCTCTCCGGTCCATCCGGATCCACCGAGCGGACCAGGTTCTGGTACATCGCCTCGGTGACGAAGGGCACAAACGGCGCAAGCAACCGACAGAGCGTCGTCAGGACCCAGTAGAGGGTGGCGTAAGCATCGTTCTTGTCCGCATCCTGTTCGCTCTTCCAGAACCGCCGCCTGCTCCGGCGTACGTACCAGTTGGTCAGGTCGTCCAGGAAAGGCTCCACCGTCAGTGTCGCCCCATAGGCGTCGTAGTTGTCGAGGCGGTCGGTGACCCGGGCAACCACTTCATTCAGCCGGGCGACGACCCACCGATCCAGCAGATTAGTAGATGGGTAGGTGGGTGGATGAGTAGGCCGGTGCCCCGCTTCCGCATCTACTAATTCACCCGTCCCCTCGTCCACCAACTTGCCAGACACCCACTCATCAATGTTGGCATAGGTCACAAAGAACGAATACACATTCCACAGCGGGATCAGGAACTGTCGCCGCACCTCGTCCGCCCGGCCGTAGCCGAAGATGAGGTTGTTCTCCGGCTTATGCGCGAAGTAGAGCCAGCGCATCACATCCACACCCATCCGGTCGGCAGCCTCGTTGAACTCGATCATATTCCCCCACGACTTGTGCATCTGCCGCCCGTCCCCATCCAGGAGCAGCGCATAGCTGAAGCAAGTCCTGAAAGGCGGGGAGTTCTCCAACACTGTCGCCATCGCCAGCAGGCTGTAGAACCAGTTGCGGAACTGGCCAGGGAAGGACTCGCTGATCCAGTCAGCCGGATACCACGTGCGCCAGTAGTCCGGGTTGGTCCGGTACTGAAGGGTGCTGAAACTGACGATGCCTGCATCCAGCCAGGGACTGCCCACGTCGAGGATACGGCTCACCTCCGCGCCACATTTCGGGCAACCGATGCGAACCGCATCCACCCAGGGCCGGTGAGGAGTATGCCCCTCGAACTGCTCCCACCCGGCCACTGCACGCTCTTCCAACTCGCGCTCGTCGCCGATGACCTCGAAGTGACCACACTCGCTGCACTCCCAAATGGGCAACGCCAGTCCCCAGTATCGTTTCTTGCTGATCATCCAGTCGCGCATGTTGCGCAGCCAGTCCAACTCGCGGTCCAGCCCAAAGGAGGGAATCCAGCGGATTTGCCGGGTCACCTCCATCATATCGTGCCGAAGTTCGTCCATTGAAATGAACCATTCATCCACTAACCGGAAGACCAATTCGGTGCCGCAACGCCAGCAGACGGGGTAACGGTGAGTGTAGCCCTCGACCTTGTAGAGCAGTCCCTTCTCTCGCAGGTTCTCGAAGACGCGCTCGGCGCTCTCCGAGACATGAGTGCCGGTGAAGGAACCGAAGCCCTCCACGAAAACCCCCTCCTCGTTCAGCGGTGCGATTGCTGGCAGGGAGTGCTCCTTACCCAGTTCAAAGTCCTCCGCACCACATCCCGGGGCCATATGGACGATGCCGCTGCCCTCCACCTCCCCCACCTCGTCCCACAGAATCACACGATGGGACTCAGGTCCGCCAAGAGCTTGCTGAGCCTCCAGTTCGTCGAAGGGACCGTCGTAGGTCCAGCCTTCCAACGCCGTCCCCATCATCTCCTCCAACACCTCGTATTCGCCGTCGAGGATGGGGAGGGTCCCCCTGGAGAGATAGAAGACCTCGTCCCCCTGGCGCACCTTGACATAGGTCAATTCCGGCCCCACCGCCGCCGCCACGTTGCTGGTCAGCGTCCAGGGAGTGGTCGTCCAGACCAGCAGGCTCTCCCCCGGCCGGCCCCGGAGCGGGAGGCGCAAGGTGACGGCGGGATGGGAAAGTTCCCGGTACCCATCGGTGACGATCTCATGCTGGCTGATGCCAGTGGCACAGCGAGGGCACCAGGGCATCACGTCTCGGCCCTTACGGAGCCACCCCCGCTCCCAGCAGCGCCTGAGGAAGGCCCAGATCATGTAGTTGTTCTCAGTGGAGAGGGTGAAATACGAGCCACCCAGTTCTGGCAGTCCCAGCCGGCCGACGATTCCCTCGACCGTATCGGTCACTGGGCCACCCGGCCCTTCGACGGTGATCACCTCCTCCGCATCCCGTGCCAGCCGGTCGGCCAGGTCACGCAGGAAATCCAGATCGTTCCAGTCCATCCAGTACCCCAGGCGGATGGACTGCTCGGTCTGCACCGCGGCATAGCGCAGCACGCGCTCTTTGCACTTGCGCACAAAGCGGGCGATGCCGTACCCCTCAATGTCCCGCTTGGAGCGGAATCCCCGTTCCTTTTCTACCTCGACCTCGACCCAGAGCCCCTGGCAGTCGAAGCCGTTCTGGTAACGGATACGGTAACCTTTCATTGCCCAGAAGCGATGGTAGAGATCCTTATAAGCGCGCCCCCAGCCGTGGTGGACGCCCATGGGATTGTTGGCAGTAATTGGCCCATCAATGAATGACCAGCGCGGACCGTCCTGCCGCAACTCCACCAGTCTCTGGAAAGCCTGAGTTCTCTCCCAAAGGGCCAGTACCTCATACTCCTGAGCGACGAAATCAAGCGAATTGGGTGCCTCTTTGAACATTGCTTCCCCCCCCTTAAGTCTCAACAATCTGGTGTTCCGTTCAACCACCCCCCACTGCCAACCAGGTATCCAACGACCTCTCCGCTGCTTCGCCCACCAGGCGTACAAACGGTTCCGTGTCCCCCCCATGTGCTGCATCGAGTACATCGTAGTAGGCCGGCCGATCCTCAACCCGGATGACAGCCGGCGGGTAACCCTCGCGCATCAAAAGCAGATTCATCAGAAGCCGCGCCGTGCGCCCGTTGCCGTCGGTGAAGGGATGGACATGCACCAACCGAAAATGAACCAGCGCCGCCCGCTCCACCGGGTGCAAAGAGGCTGCCTCATCTGAGTTTATCCAGGCAATCAGATCAGCCGTCAAGCCGGGCACCGCCACCGGTTCCGGCGGCACATATTCCGAACCGGTGATGTACACCTGAACGCGCCGATAGCGCCCCGCCTCTTCGTCGTCAATCGTCCGCAGCACCAGCGCGTGAATACCCCGCACAACGTGTCCGGTGACCAGCTCGCCCTCGTTCACCAGCGCCTCAACGAAGCGAATGGCATGCTGATGGTTGATCGCCTCCAGGTGCTCCTGTAGCGACTTACCACCGACGGTCAGCCCGTGTTGCAGCACCAGTTGAGTCTCGCGCAACGTGAGGCTGCTACCTTCGATAGCGTTGGAGTGATAGGTCCACTCCACGTCCAACTGCTCGCGCAGCCGGCTCAACAGCGAGGGCGAGAGCGGTCGCGCTGCGTCCAACCGCCCCTTCTTCGCGCTCACCCGTTCCAGCGTCTGTGCCAGTTCATCCATAGCACGGCCTCCCGTTGCAACCAACGTAGGACAAGATGCCACCTTAGTCCCACAAAATTCTCGTGGACACAGTGTTGACAAAAATCCACCTCTACACTACAATAAACACATACCCCCTGAATGAGAGGTGTGAGATGCGCGTGCGAACCAGAGCTATCCGAGAGGGACGAGCCCTCTATCTGCTAGAAGACGTGGCCCTGCCCGAAGGGCAACAACTCATCGTCACCATCGAAATGCCCCACGTGGACGAGGACGGCGACGTGCTGGACGAAGACGGCATCCCCATCCAGGAGACACTGGCCGACGTGCTCGGCTTCGACCCAGAGGACGAAGAAAGACTACTGGCCGAAGGAGAACGTCAGCGCCAGGCTCTACTGGCAATGGCTATGTCTAGCACCGCTGCCAGCAGGCCTCCCCACGATGGTGCAATCAACCACGACAAGTACCTGTATGGAAACCCTTACCGATGAACCTGGCTCATCTGGTCTTTGTGGACACCAGTGCATGGTTCGCCCTCAAAGACACGAAGGACCCTCACCACAACGCGGCTATTCAATTCCTGGCGACCTTCACCGGCAAACTGATCACTACGAACTTCGTCGTTGACGAAACGATCACGCTGATACTTTACCGCCTTGGTTATCCAAGTGCTCGCGAACTGGGCGAGGAGCTGTGGATGCAGAAGTACGCCAGCGTCATCCACGTCTCCAAGGCCGACCAGCGCGCCGCCTGGGAACTGTTCAAGAAATACGACGACAAGGAGTTCAGTTTCACCGACTGCACCAGTTTCGTCGCCATGGATCGGCTGGGGCTACTCCATGCCTTCGCCTTCGACGAGCACTTCGAGCAGATGGGACAATTCATCCGACTCCCTCGGGCGTAGCCTGTTCTACCCTTCTAGCGCCACTACCAGTCGTTTGTTAATGCGCCCCTTGCTCTTGTAATCCACGATTCGCAAAGGACCAACCTCGGTGGTGTTCGCCACGTGGGTCCCGCCATCGGCCTGCATGTCCAACCCCCCGATCTCAACTACCCGCACCTGGGTGATGTGGGGCGGCAGCAGGTTGATCTTGGTGCGGATCAGGTCAGGGATCTGAAATGCCTCCTCGCGCGGCAGGATATGCACGCGGATCGGCCGGGCGGCGGCGACCTCGACGTTGATCTTCTCCTCAATCTCGTTTACCAGTTCCCGGTGCATGTGTTCAAACTCGAAGTCCATCCGCCCTCGCAGCAGTTCCATTTTGCCACCGGTCACCGAGGCCCCGTAGTCCCGCCAGATCACGCCGCAGAGGATGTGCATGGCGGTGTGGGTGCGCATCAAGGCGTAACGGCGCTCCCAGTCGAGGATGCCCCTTACAGACGTGCCCACCGGTGGCGGATTGAGGTTCAGTTTGTGCACGACGCGGCCCTCGCTGCGGCCAACCTTCACCACCTCCCACTCCCCACCGTCGGACAACAGCCGCCCGACGTCGCAGGGTTGTCCCCCGCCGCCAAGGTAAAAAGCAGTCCGATCCAGCACCACCCCATCGCTGACGACCTCGGTCACGCGGGCTTCGAATTCACGCAGGTAACTGTCTGTCTGGTAGAGTAACTCGGTCATTTCACCTCCAAAACAGAAAAACCCTCGTCCAAAGGGACGAGAGTCTTACTCCCGTGGTACCACCCTTTTTGCCCCGTCGTAGCGGGGCCTCTCAGCCAGCGACCAACATCGCCACATCCTGCTAACGGGGGACGAGTCCGTCTGAGTCTACAAGATTCGGGGTCCGTGGATTCGGAACCGGTATCCGAACCCTGAACTTACAATTTACGTCACGAACACCTGAACCGTTCGGTCAACGGCTCCGGAGGGATTTTCGACGCGGTTCCCGCACCCGGCTCTCACCTGGCCCGGGCTCTCTGGGCCGGTACCCCGTGCCTACTCGTCTCCATCATCGCCTTTGCAATTGTATTATGCCACAGCCCCTCTGTTCTGTCAAATATGCCGGCAGCATGTGACCCGTGTTTGCCCCTCCAACACCCCGTCTTTTGCCATAAACTCGTGGGTACAGAGGTCAATGACTGCCAACACACCCCAACCCAGCATCAAGCACGTCCAGTTGACCGGACAAGCGGGCAAAGGTATAATATCCTCTGGAGGTGACCATGGACACGACTCCAGTAGCAACTACAACAACTAAGATCGCTGTATCGTTAGGACTCAACGAGAGCGAACTGTTTCGGCAGGCGTTGGTGAGCTTCCTACACGAGCAGAAGCGTCAGGTACTGCAACTTCGGCTGGACATCCTGGGCCGGTATGGTACTGAATCTATCACTGACCTGGAGTCCAGGATCGCTCAAGGAATTGTGGTAGAACACCCCGCATGGGAAGACTTGATCGTTGCCGAGAATCTAGCCGCACGCCTGGAGGAACTGGATGCCTATCTTGACGATTTACAGAGCGCTGAAGACAATCGCTCTAAATGAGTTTGCCGACGTGGTCGTCAAGGCCTGGATCCTATCCTTGCCAACGGGCGATCCGCTCAAGCTGCGCCTCGACATCGTCGATGGCTCACTGCTCGACGTGTTCATCTCGGCCAGC
Organism: uncultured Anaerolineales bacterium; assembly: GCA_964385635.1. Classification (GTDB taxonomy): domain Bacteria; phylum Chloroflexota; class Anaerolineae; order B4-G1; family B4-G1; genus CAYLPU01. The sequence continues at coordinate 3,657 of CAYLPU010000064.1, read as the reverse complement.
GGCCGCTATTCCTACCACTGGGAACGCCGCCTGATCTCCAGGGATGACCTCTACCGTCACGACAACGCGCCACACGACAAGTGGCGTCACGTGGCGACGTTTCCCAAGCACTTTCATGACGGCAGCGAAGGCCACGTCGTAGAAAGCCATATTAGCAACGCCCCTGAAGATGCAACGCGCGAGTTCTTGACGTTTGTGCGCCACAAGCTGTTACGCACGCTATAACCAGCCTCGGAGGAACAAGCCTATGTCCAACCTCCCCAATACCCTACGTCGCCTGTTCGGACAGGAAAAAGAAACGCCCGAAGAAGCGATCCCCACGCCCGAGCCTTCAGCAGACGCGACTGGCGTCGCCGAGGTCCGCGCCTATCTTGAGCAGATTCGCCAGAAGATGGAACGGCTGGCGGATGACTTCGCGGCGGGCAGAGTCAATCCCACCCAGTTTCAGGAACTCTACGCCCACTACCAGCAGCAGCGCAAGGTGGTGGAAGAGGCATTGGAGGAGACGCCAGAAGCCGCAGCATGGCGGGCAACAGTGGCCACGGGAGACAGCATGATCATCCGTCGCCGCCACGCCGCCCGCATCCTGGGGTACGCGATCTATCTCAACGCCAACGGCGAGTCCATCCGCACCGTCGGCGAATACGACGTGGATGCCCGACTGCTGGCCTCGGTGCTCGACAGTTTCCGCTCCGACGCTGGGGGACCGCCTGAGCGACAGATGCACAACATTGAGATCGAACACGCCCACTGGGTCGGCTTCGTCCCGGGCGAGTACACAACACTGGTGGTGCTTTTCTCCGTCGAGCCATCCCGCGCCCAACTCGACACATTGCGTGACTTGCAGGCGCATTTCGAGCGCGCCAATCAGCGACAACTTGCCCGAGGCACCATCGACCCGGCGCAGTTAGTCTTCCCCCACGCAGTCGTGTTTGAATAGCCTGCCACCGCTACAATGCATCGCCCAGTAACACTCCCAGAAACCCCACGATCAGGCCGACGTGTAAGAAGAGATGCGTGTGGGCCAACCAGCCAATGATGGGCCAGGCAGGTAACAGTTGAAGCAGGAAATTGGCCGCTACCAGGCCAATGGCGACGATGATAGGAAGCCCGGTCATACGGGCCAGAAAGTCACTGATGCGCTTCAGCAATTCGGTGCCCATCGCACCTCCGATGGTATTGTATGCTAACAGGTACTTGTTTAGCGTTCCAGCACGTTACTTATCCACGAATTCCACGAAACGTCCCACCAACGCACGCGGTACACGCCCCACAATGCGCGTCCCCGTCTCTGTGTGTTCCTCCTGCTCGATCAGCCCCCGCCTGTGGAACAAGTCCACCAAACCTCCCAATTCGTAAGGGACAAGCACGTCGAGCCAGGCCATCTGAGCCTCCAGTACTCCCTCAATGCGAGCCAACAGCGATTCCAGCCCCTCCCCGGTGAGAGCCGAGATAGCGACGCTGTTGGAAAACCGGGCCATAAGAGGGAAGATAACATCAGGCTTTTTGATGGGTAGTGGGCCAATCGCCTTGGCCGTGTCGGGTGTGGGCAACCGATCAATCTTGTTCAGCACGTTGACGATGGGCCTATCAGAGGCCCCGATCTCCTCCAGCGTGTCCAACACCACCCTGACCTGATGGAGGGCATGCGGGTGGGCGACGTCCAACACGTGCAATAGCAGGTCAGCCTCGACCACCTCCTCCAGCGTGGCGCGGAAGGCGGCTACTACTTGGGCGGGGAGTTTCTGGATGAAACCGACAGTGTCGGTGAAAAGGGCCGCGCCTCCTCCGGGTAACTGGACACGGCGCGTGGTCGGATCAAGCGTAACAAACAGTTGGTCCGCCACAGGCACCCCGGCATCTGAGAGTCCGTTGAGAAGCGTGGACTTCCCGGCATTGGTGTAGCCGACGATGGCAACAGTGGGCACGCCAGCCTTACGCCGCCGCGCGCGGTACCGTCCCCGGTGGGCACGCACCGCCTCCAACTCGCGCTTCAGTTGAGCGATACGCTGCCCGATCACACGCCGGTCGGTCTCCAACTGGGTCTCGCCAGGACCGCGCACGCCGACGCCACCAGTGGCCCCGCCAGCCCGCCCGCCGGCCTGGCGAGCCAGGTGGGTCCAGGCCCGCGTGAGACGCGGCAACCGGTACTCGTACTGCGCCAACTCAACCTGTAAGGCCCCCTCGCGGGTGTGGGCGTGCTGGGCGAAGATGTCCAGGATAAGCGCGGTGCGATCGAGCAGTTTGACACCATCGCCCAGCACCTTCTCCAGTTCTCGCTGGTGACGCGGCGAGAGTTCGTCATCAAAAATGACCACGTCGGCAGCGGTTTCCATCACCCGCCTGGCTACTTCTTCGACCTTGCCCCGACCGATGAAAGTGGCCGCGTGAGGACGCTCGAGTCGCTGCGTGGCACGACCCACAACCACGAGGCCGGCGGTCCGGGCCAGTTGCGCCAGTTCGGCCAGCGACTCCTCGACCGGCCAGTGGCCCTCAGGCTCAGATGATGAACGCCGGCGTCTTTTCAGTTCCACCCCCACCAGAAACCCTCGCTCCTGCGGGGGGCCGGTGGGCTCAGAAGGTCTGGCGATGATTCACCTCCAAACTCACGTTTCACGATATACGATTATACGGCTTTTCCCCTGTTTCACAACTCTTACCGATAATAAACTAACTCCCAACTGTCGAGTTGCGCGGTGGTACCGCTCGCCAGCCGCCAGCCGTCCGCCGTGCCCACCACCGTCCACTCGATGTCCCACAGCGTGGCGATGACGCGCCCGCCCACGTTGTCGTAGGCGCGCACCTGGGCGGCGACGGTGGCGGTGTCCCCACTGCGGGCAAGTTCATGCACCACGCCGACCTCCACAGCGACGGTGGTGGCGAAGCCAACCGCCCACGTCTCGTAAGGCTGGGCGGCCCGAGTAGAACCGCTCAGCAGGCCATAGGCCCCGGGCAGGTCGCGATCGTCCACCGCCAGGTAAAAAGAGATGACAGCGTGCTCCGGCGTGTCGGTGCGGTAGGCGTGAGGGCGGTCCAGGTGGAACCAATCGTATCGCTCCCAGGTCCAGGCATAGTTGATCCCGTCCCAGGTGTAGACCACCTCCCACACCAGGCCGCCGCCGGCATCGTAGCCGACGACCACCTCGTCGGCCAAATCTCCATCTATATTCTCCAAACGCACGCCAGCCGCCCCCTCGAAGGGAGCCAACAGCACATAGTTCGCCCCGTCCCAGGCGAAAATGTGGAGAAGACCGATGCTGGCCTTCGCGTGGCCCCAGACGAGGATCTCGGTCCGCCCGTCGGCGTTGACATCGCGCACCTCCAGTTCACAGGTGGGATACTCGCCCAGGCCGTAATCCTCTTTTCCCGGCCCCTTCTCCAGCGGTCGCAGATCATGCCAGGCCTCGCCATCGAGGACGAATGCCGCCAGTTGCGGTGGTTCACCAGGCCACAGGTAGAGCCCCACCCACTCCTGCTCCCCGTCTCCGTCGGTGTCCTCCCAACGCAGGCACAGCGGTTCGACGCCGGCCGCCCCCAGGCGCGCATACCCGGCGGTGGCGATGGCGGAGACAGCGGCAGGATCGAGGGTGGGGATCAAGGGTGTGGGAGTATGGAGGGGGAGGGTATGGGAGTGGGAGTAGGCGTGGGGATCAAGGG
>CAYLPU010000063.1:17732-29355 GCA_964385635.1 uncultured Anaerolineales bacterium | reverse complement strand
GCCGTTTGTCGATCATGAGCTACCAAAGCTTCCTCTCCGACAAACTGCTAGGCAAATGTGGTCAACACTGTATACTTCAACGTTGATCCTGCAGCTACCTACCTTTATCGCAGTTAGGAGAAAGGAGATACGCTTGGAGTATCTATCTGGTGGTACCTTCACAAGCTGTTGCGCCGCGCCTTCGATTCTGAAATCTGGTGTTACAACTCGAATTTGCAGACGGGCAGAGCCTAGTTTGCCCGTCCGAGGGTCTATCGGAAATTCCAGGGCCACCGGCTCCGATGCCTGCTCTATCGAAGTTGGTTTCTGCCTGGTTGGCCAGTCCTTGATGCCTAGCAACGGCGAATCAGGAAAACGCACTTGTACCAGAAGGTCTATGTGCTGACCAACTTCTGCGTGGCTGGGAGCTGCGGCGTCGATACGGCGGTTCCGAACCCAAGGGGGCAATGGCTCGCCTCTAATAGCCGCCACCAACCGCCCCAACTGAAACTCTGCCTCAGCCAGTTGGGTGAAGTCCACGTAGGTCAGCATAGCAATGCGCTTCGGGGGCTCACAGGACTTGAGTCGCAGCGGGATCATGCGAGCCTTCCGGCCAGCAGGATCGTCAGTCTGGATGAGCAGGCCCTCAAAGGTCGTCCACTCGCTCGCGACCCAATCGGGGGTGAGCACGATCAGCGTCTTGCGGCTGCGCTCGACGGCGTTCTCCATGTTGACCAGGCTGGGCAGGCCGGGTTCGAAGTCGCGGAAGTCTATGCACACACGCAGGCCAGCCTCTTCCAGACGGGGTAGCAACCAACCGCGCACCCACTCCTTGTCATGGTGGCTGTAGCTAATGAAAGCGTCGTAACGAAATTCATCGCCCAGATTCCGTATTGGAGCACCTGCGAAATGTATTGGCCCAATCCAAAGATTGCTGAACGTGGCGGTAGCTCTGCAGACTTCGAGAAAGACACCACCGACATCAGTGTACTGGCCTGCTTCAGCCCGCAGAATCTCTGTGCCCTTCAACTTCACTGAAATGCGTGTGTCTGCTAGGGTAATTGCGAAGTGCATTGTCTGCAACATGTGGGGAAGTGTGTAGGAGCCGAGGATTCGCTCCTGGGAGCCAGGTCCAACCAGGACAATTTCCACACGCCCATCTCTACGGACGATGACAAAGTATCCTTCCCGGCTTGTCTCTTTGCCTCGAAGCCGGATACCAGCCCAATCTTGTGGTCTTTCTGTCTGCTCCAGAAGAAGATCGAACGAGATCATGACGTCAACGCAGTGGTCAGCAATTAGGCGGGAGCGCTTTCGGCGTTCTCGCACCGGTTCTTTTGATAGGGACGGTGAGCTCAATGTTATCGGGGAAGACTCACCTGATGCTATCGCGTCGCTTTGTAGCGCCCGCTCGTCTTCCTCTTCGCCCTCCCCTGGCCGTGGAGTAGGCGGCGCAGCAAGGATGGTTGAAGGGGGGCTTGTAGTCGGCCTCGTTGCCTGCACCTCGGTGACCATCGCGTCCAGGTCAGCCGGCTCCAGCAGCCGGATGTCGTGCTTTTTGGCAGCGTTGCGGGCCGGTCTACTGAACCCCGCCGCCGAGACAACGACTCCTTCGTCAATCAGCCGTTCCCGGCGTAGGCGGTCCACAATATCCGAGAAATCGCTGACGATCTTGATGCCTACCGGGGAGGTATAGTCCTTCACCTCGACAGCGACGCGATGCAGGCCGCGGTCCAGCGTCTCTAGCTCGACGTATACGTCAATTTGGTGCCCAGCCAACTCGACGTCGTGCTCGACCTTCCGCGCCCCCATCGCGCGGTAGGCATTCGCCACGAGTCGCTCCAGTTCCCTGCCGGTCTTTGTTGCCTGTGTTCGTTCAGGGCTTCTATCTCGTGATGTCATCTTCCCCTCACCTGGATGCGATCGGTCATCGTTGTTCCACAGTCACCACCGCCACTTGCTCCAACTTCAGGCCAGGCACCGATTCGCCACGCCGCTGCAGAGCAGTCAGTGCTTCCTGGCGGCGGTGGTAGAGATCGGCCAGGCGGGCCTGGCGGATGTTGACGATGGCAATCTGGCGCACGGCGGCCTCCTGGACTTCGAAGTAGCCGATTGCTTTCTCCCGCTCGCGGGCCAACTGCTCGCCCAGGGCCACCCGCTCGGCATAGGCTTCATCCCTCAAGTGACTCCAACAACCCCTTGCCGAGAGAGGTGATCCGAAAGGCAACCAGTTCCCGAGTCGTGCCCCTGCCTAGCGGCTTGTCCTGATACTCCGGCTCCACCGCCCCGAAATCGGCCAGGATGCCAATCACCAAACGCCGGATGGCACTATGCAGTGACATCCGGGCATAGGTCATGTCCGGCGCTGTCCACTTCAGCCCAGTCTCCTGGATCAGCCTGTCGGCGAACGGTTCAAAGGGAATGCGTGTGTTGGCTGGCAAAGACAGCAGGTGGGCCAGGGTGATCTCTTCGAAACGGGGCGGCAGGCTTTCGCCCATGCCGCCGAAAGGGTAGGCGATAAGCCAGTTGACTCGTTTCCACCAGATGACGAACATTATCCACACCTGGATCAAGGGAGCAGCGGTCAAGAGCCCTGCGCCGTCTGGCGCAAGCCGCCACCGCCGGGCCGGGCCTCCCTCCAGCAATTCGCCAACTTCTGCCAGGGTATGCAGGAAGTAGAGAGGCCAGACATCGTATTCGCTTCGAAGCCGAAAGGTGCGGTCTCCGATGGTGGTATCCAGTTGCGGCGGATGGACGAAGCGGGCGGTCACCTCACGCACAGCCTTGAGGGGCAGGTTGCCGGTGCTTCGCGTGCCAGTGACCCGATTGTCACGCACGTATGTGAGCAGCGTCACCATATCGCGACGCAGGGGCAGGGCCTCGGCCCGGGCGGCCTGGTTGCCTCTGGCTCGCCGCATCCAGTTGATGAAGCGGCGGGCAGCAACCCGACCCGCCTTGAAAGCCTGTTCTTCATCCAGCATGACGTTCTCCTCGCAAATCCAAAATCCGCAATCCGCCAATCCTGCCTACTTGTGCTATCATGTCCACGCCGGGGCACACGCCCGCCCTGCCATGCCTCAGACTCCCGCAAACCGCGAGAGGCTGTCGTCAGTAACGACGATTGTAGCATAATGCGCCAGGCAACGCAAACCAAGCGCAACAAACGCTTGACTTCTATACCAGGTTAGGCTATACTGTCATTGTCCCCACACAATGCAATAGAAAGCGCCCCATGCAAACGAGGGAGGAGCAATGAACAAGAGATCTACTTTCATGATCATCTGCCTTTTGGTGGCGAGCGCGGTGCTAACGGGATGCCGCTCGTCAGAGGTGACACCTTATCCCACGTATACGCCCTACCCAACCTATACGCCGTATCCCACATACACACCTTACCCAATCCCTACCTCCGTACCGACACCGACACCTGTACCGGTATCAATCTCGACCCCGACGCCGGAACTAACCCCGACATTAACTGCAACTCCAATACCAACTCCGACACCAATTTCGACATCAGCCTTGACACCAACGATCGCGCCTACGACTGATATTACCCCAACGCTGCTCCAGGCGATGCGTGATGCGCGTAGCCCGATTGAGGGATTCGGAGGTTCGATAGACGCGGCCGTGGCTGGAGGTGATCTCGATTGCCAGTTACTTGTCGATCTCTACGATGCCGCCGTGGACACACTGACTCTCGACGTGGCTGGAAGCAGCAAAGCAGCGCAGTATGCCTACAACAGTTATCAGCAGGCGGTCGATATTTTCTCATACGGCGCGCACGACCTGGCCGAGAATTGCCGTGGCTGGTTGGCCGACCCGGATGTTGAGATAATTGTCACGCAGCAGCAGTGGGGGTTTGCAAGACAACAGGTAAACGCAGCCCTGGAGATCCTGATTCCAGCGCTTGAATACCTCGAACAGTCTGAACAACCTGAAGAATAAGATGTGGAACTACCTCTTCGTCAGCGACCTGCACCTTTCCCTGGGGTATGACCCCCAGCGCCGCGCTTACCACCCCCGGGAAGACTTCTTCTTCGACGAAGTCTTCTTCCGCTGGCTCCGCTGGGCCGATGAGAACTGTGCCGAGGATCGGCGGTGGGAACTGGTCTTCGCCGGCGACGCTTTCGATTTTTTTCCCGTGGACCAGAAGGTGGTCGCACAATACTTCCGGGAACGAGACCTCCGCCAGCAGGAACTGGACCTCGCCGACCCCCAGCAGGTGATCCGGTACTGGCAGAGCCAGTTCGGCGAAGCGGCCCCCGAGGAGCGAGCCTCCCAGAGGGTCCAGCGGCTCATCTTTGAGGATGACGTACTGGAGGGACGGGTCCGGCTGGAACCTCTTTCCTCCGACCAGGAGAGCGTGGGGCCCTCGGAAGCAACCCCCGTTCCAGAGTGGGCAGCGTACATCTACGGGCGCTACCGGCCCGAGGTGGTGGAAGCGGCCCGGCAGGTAGACGCACCTCTTGTCCTGCAGGCTCCGACGGAGGGAGAAGAGATCGCGCCCCGGGGTATCGAGGAGGGGGAGCCCATCCCCACCCTCAGAGAACATCGTCACCAGGAGCGCACCCGCCGGCAGGACGAACTGTTCGAGCGGCGGTACGGCTTCCTCCCTAGCCCGGGGAAGAGCGCAGACAAACTGGAGTCCATCTACCAGGGCCATCCCCTCTTCTTCCGCGCCCTGGCGTGGTTTATCGGCTGTGGTCACCGGGTGGTCTTCCTGCGGGGCAACCACGACCTGGAACTCTTCTGGCCGGAGGTGCAGGAGCGGTTGCGCGAGTTCGTCGCCCGTGAGTACCCTGCCGCCTTCGGGTACGACGAAGGACACCCCTTCCCCCCCGACTTTGAAGAGCGGATCGAATTCCGCCCCGGCTGGTTCTACTACCGCCGGGGAATCTTCTACGCCGAACACGGCTCCCAGTACGAACTACTCAACGCCTGCCCCAACCCCATCCGCCCCCTTCTGCCTGGGAATGAACGGCTCCTCAACCCCGACGTGGGAAGTTTCGGCGTGATCTGCTTCCACAACTACCTGGAGAACGAGTACCCGGCGTGGGAAAACCGGGGAACCTACGGGGTCGTGCTCCTGGATTTGATCCGCCGCTATCCCTTCAAGACGCTGGCGATCCTCATCCGCCACGGGCTGGACTTCCTCCGGATGGCCCAGCGGCTGTGGCGGGCAGGGAAGGAGCAGGACCAGGGACCGACGGAGGAAGACTTCGCTCGTTATGCAGAGGTCGCCAGTCTGGAGCCGGAGGGGGTGCAGAAGATCTACCACGAGGGAGACACACCGCTCCTCCTGCGCCAGCCGCTGGCCTGGATCTTGTTCAGCCCGGTTGGGCACGTCGTGAAGGGTCTCCTCCTGCTGGTGTTGGCTGCCCTGGTGGTCGGAGGGGGAGCCCTCTGGTACCTGGTCGTCGCCCCGGCCCTGTCCAGCCTGATCCCCGCCAACTTCATCTTCACTACTGTGGGGCCAGCCCTACAACTTCTGACGAAGATTCTCCTCTGGCTGGCACCGCCCGCAGCCTACGCGATTGTACAACGCTGGATGGGACAGCGACATTCAAAACTCTACCTGTCCGAGGCTGCTCGCCGCATCCACAGCCTCCTGCGGGCAAAAGACCCCGACCTGCGGTACTACGTGATGGGCCACGATCACCGGCCCGACGCTCGGATCGTGGAGCGGAAACAAGACAGTCGCCACGTCTACTACCTGAACATAGGCTCCTGGACCCCCTGGTTTGCCGAGGAGGCACGTCGCCTCCAGACTCTGGGGCGGGAAGTGCAGTTTACTTTCACCCGGCTGGTGAGCGACGAGCACGGATACGAGGCAGACCTGCTGCGCTGGAACGACGACGCCAATCGAGCCGACCCACAGATCATCCCCCCGGCCCAACCCGAAGCCTAGCACACGTCACCAAAGCCCGCGCGGCGGCCACGCAGACCACAGGCGAAGGTTCTGTATGACCGCCCATTCCAAGAGTTTTTTAACACCTCCCTCACCCAACCTTCACCCGCCTGTGCTAGAATGAGGGTGATGCGGGAGCGGGGCCCGCCCCCCGGAACCCACATCAAGAGTTGTTTGTGGTTACCCTCCTTTTTTCGTGGTCACGGCCTCCTCCGCCCCGAGGAGGCCGTGGTCATTCCAAGAGAACACGGATTCGCAGAATTTACGGATTCTGATCCGCCAATCCTATCCCTCCGTGTTCTCACTCACCCGGCCGCTGACCACCGGACACACCGGCCACGGGCGATGACCACGGCCACCCCGTCAAAACTCATCCCCATCTCAATCGCGGCTCGAATGTCCTCACCGCGGTCGAGGTCAACCAGACGCACCATTCCAGCACCAGCCTCGCGGGCCAGAGCAGCCAGGTCCACCGCACGCCGGGGCCTCCCTCGGGCGTCCACCCGGCTGGCCGGGTGAGGCTGTCCACCTGAGAGCGCAGTCGTGCCGTTATCGAGGATCAGCACCAGCATCGTCGCGCCGACTCGTGTCGCGTCCACCAGACCGCTGAAGCCGGAGTGCAGAAATCCCGAGTCACCACACAGCGCGACGACGCGCTTTCCCGTGCCGCGCTTCGACGGCTCGACCAAGCCCGCCGAAGTCTGGCTCAGGGCGATCCCGGCCGCCATCCCAATGCTCGAGCCGAGGCTGTGCTTGACATCCATCAGTTCATAGGGTGGCAACTGGGCACGGACCATACAGCCCGGGTCGCCGACGACGATGACCTCGTCGCCTCCCCCAAACTGGGCGATGACCTCAGTGAGCGCGTCAAAGGTGGGGATGTAAGGGCAGCCATCGCAGAGAGGCTCCCGGCTGGGCCGGGGCCGGCTGCTCTCTCCCTCTGTGGGCAAAGCCAGGCGAGGCAGGAAACGATTCAGCGCAGCCGCGATGTGGGGAGCGAACAACTCGCCAGTCCGGGGAACGTGACCTGTGTCGCGACCACAGATGGGCAGGGTCAGCCTGGCCTCTTGCGCAGCCGCCCGCACAGCCCGTTCGACCAAAGGACCGCTTTCCTCCAGCACCAGGACCGATTCTACCGTCCGCAGAAAGGCCGCCACTCGGTTCACAGGCAATGGGTAGAAGGTGCCCAACCTCAGGATGCGCAGCGCGGGTGGGACGGTACCGCCCAGCAGGTCCGAAAGCCTCCGGTAAGCGAACCCGGCTGCGATCACCCCCTGTGGCCCGTCCCCTTCCACCCCATTGAGCGGCGAGTCCTCAAAACGGGCCTGGACCACCTCCAGCCGTTGAATCAGGCGCAGATGGTACGGCACGACGTTGATGGGCAACACCACCCAGCGCATGAACTCACGCTGAAAGGGAGGCAGCGCGAGACTTCGGAGGTCTTCTGAGACTTCCGAAGTCTGTCTCTCTTCTTCGACCTCCTCTTCGGCGAGGACGAGCGCACGGGTGACACGCACGATGACCGGCAGGCCCATCTCCTCCGACAGTCCGAACGCCTGGCGCACCGCGACACGTGCATCGGAGACGGAGGCAGGTTCGAGCAGCGGGAGCCCGGCCGCCAGGGCCAACACCCGGCTGTCCTGCTCGTTTTGCGATCCCCAACCGCCGGGGTCATCACCGACGAGGATGACAAACCCACCGTTGCAGCCGGAGAGGTTGAAGGCCATCAACGGGTCGAGCGCGATATTGAGCCCCACGCCTTTCACGCACAGGAGCGAGCGCATCCCCCCCAGGGAAGCGCCGAAGGCCATCTCAATACCGACTTTTTCGTTGCTCGTCCACTCGACCTGCACTTCGTTGGGTGAGGTCAGTTGGAGGATGGCGTCGACGACGGCCGTGGCCGGCGCGCCCGGGTAGCCGGTCACCAGCGAGACAGAGGCCTCGATGGCACCACAGGCCAGGGCATAGGCTCCGGAGACAAGCCTGGTCATGTTTGGCCTCCCTGGACACTTCGGGCCAGGTGGCGCAGGCGGGCGGCGGCCAGCCGCTCGGGGACGAGACGCACGCCCCGCCCCGGACCGGAGGGCACCGACAGCGTCGAGTCGTCGTTGAGCACAAAGTTGGGTTCGGCGATGTCCTCCCGGTAGTAGCGGGCCGAAGCGGAGATGTCGCCGGGCAGGGTAAAGTTGGGCAGCGTGGCCAGGGCCACGTTGGTGGCGCGCCCGACGTTCGTCTCCAGCATGCCGCCGCACCACACCGGCACGTGCCGCGCGGCACACAGGTCGTGGATCTGCCGCACAGCGGTCAACCCACCGACCCGTCCCACTTTGATGTTGATGACCCGGCAGGCCCCAATGTCCAGCGCCCAGCGGGCATGCTCCGGCGAGTGGATGCTCTCGTCCAGGCAAAGCGGCGTGCGAAGTTGGGGCTGCAATTGGGCGTGGTCCACGATGTCGTCGTAGTGAAACGGCTGTTCGATGAGCAACAGGTCGAACTGATCCAGTTCCCGCAAGACCGGCGCGTCGTCCAGCGTGTAGGCGCAGTTAGCGTCCACCTGCAACGGCAGGTCCGGCCAGCGCTCGCGCACGGCGCGGACCACGTCCACGTCCCAGCCCGGTTTGATCTTCAACTTAACGCGGCCATACCCCTCGGCCACGTGCTGGTCCACCCGGTCGAGCAGCACCTCAAGCGCCGGCTCAATGCCGACGCTCACGCCGACCGGCACCCGATCCCTCGTTGGGCCAGGTCTCCCGACCGCCGCCTCCGTTGGGCCAGGTCTCCCGACCGCCGCCCCCGTTGGGCCAGGTCTCCCGACCGCCGCCCCGTTCAGCATATCTGCCAGCGACACCCCCTGCGCCTGCGCCAGCAGGTCCCACACCGCGTTCTCCAGCCCAGCCCGGGCCATCGGGTGACCCCGCACCCGCCGGAAGCGCGCTACCACGTCAGTGGGCGCGACCACCTCCTGCCCCAATACAGCCGGGATGAGGAAATCACGCAGCACGTGCCAGGCGGTCTCGATGGTTTCGCTGGAAAACCACGGCCCGGCGCCAGCGCTGCACTCGCCCCAGCCGGTGAGCCCGCTGGCGTGAACGGCCACCAGGATGCAGGGGCGGGTGAGTTCGCGCCCGAAACTGGTTTCAAACGGGTGCGCCAGCGGCAGATTTATGTGATGTAGTTCGATGCGTTCGATCTTCATCGGGACGTCCAATCCTTTCTCAGCAGATAGCAACTCTGTCCATTCTCGAACAGCAGGTCAACGACAGTGTATCCTGCGGCAAAGGCGGCCTCGAACAGGGCGCGGGTGTGCTCCCGCCAGGCGAGGGCCAGCCCCAGGTCGGCCGATTTGATGACCTGGAAGTGGGCCGGTATCTGGATGAACAGCCGGTCTCCCTCAATGGGAAGGCTCGCCTGCGGTGGGCGGGGCATGTCGCCAGGGGGGAAGCGGTTGAGAACAGGAACCCCCTCGGCCTGCAGCGCCGACAGCGACGGGCCTGCCCTGAGCGAAGTCGAAGGAACAACCCAGTCACCGCGCAGCCGGCCGGCGACGTGATCGCTGGCGATGTGCCAGTCCACCTGGAAGCGGTCGCTGGGCAGCCCGAAGTTGAGCCCGTCGCGCATACTGCCGTACAGGTCACGCAGGTACGTCCTGCAGGTCCCGCCCAACTTGCGGAAATTGAGGTACCCGTTTCGGCTTTCCAGCAGGTCGAAGGTCCAGGTGATGAGGTCCATCCCCTGGGCCAGCACATGCTCCCGCTGGGCCAGTTTGAGGCGGTAACCCACGTTCTGATTCTGGCACGCGGGCGTCACGGCGGCCATGTGCGAGCAGTGCTTCATCTTGCCACCGGGGGTCAGCCCGACAAAACCAAAGACGAAACCGATGAGCCGCTCCTTCCCCTCCTCCGGCAGTACCTCGAACGCGCCCAGCACCAGCCCGCCGTTCTTCTGAACGGTGATGAGCAGATGGCTAGGCACGATCATGATGTCTTTCTTGCGCCACACCTCGCGCTGGATCTGCTCTGCAGCCAGGTATTCATCGTGGGTCTGAATGAGGCGAATCCTAATGCTCATGATACCTATACATCTCCCTATCCGGTCATCTCGTCCCTCGAACCACTGAAGGCACTGAGGACCACTGAAGGCGCTGACCTCACCTCCCACAGCTCAAATACACCTTGAAGAAAGTATACCCTGAAGGATAGGAAACGTCAAAGCACGGAGGCGCGGGAGAGGTCATCCCCCTGCACCCTCCAGCAACCGCTACCTGGGGTTGGCAGGCCATCACGTGCCGTTCCGTGCCACCACAACACTACCCTGCTTCCGGGCATTGGGGGGTTTCTGACGCTGTAGGGGCGGTTCGCGAACCGCCCGTACCGGGGGGGGGCTTAATGACCTTCCGGGCATTCTCGCTTGGGTCAGGGAAAACAACCACAAACTGGACCGAGTTCGTCTTGGCCGAATTGACACTGCCCTTTGATCGACCCGATGTCGCCTACTTCCACCCGCTGATGACAGAAACCGAGTGCCGCCTCGGTTTCCGTCCCCGATACGGTGCTTTTGACGCCGCCTTCGATGCGTTTTACGTCTACGAGCACTTTCACCGCGACGATTTAGCGCTTGAAGCGGCTTTTGCGGCGGTCCCCCTGTCCAAACGAGGCGGAAAGCACCGTCAATTCGATGCCCAGGGCTTGCCTCTGTGCGAAGCAGGACTGGCGATGCCCCTCCGACACACCTACACTTGTCGTACCACCCTCTTCGAGCACCAGCGCGGCCGTTACGTCTGTCCCTTGCGCTTCCCTGAAGTCACGGCCAGCGTCTGCCCTGTTGGTCACGAGAACTGGGCCAAAGGCGGCTGTACTACCACTCTCGCCACCAGCATCGGCGCTCGCATCCGCTATCAGATCGACCGCGACAGTGCCCTCTTCGAGGCAATCTACAAGCAGCGCACTGCTACCGAGCGCATCAACTCCCAGGCCAAGGAACTCGGCATTGAGCGCCCCAGGCTGCGCAACGGCAAGGCCATTGCCAACCAGAACACCCTGATCTACGTCCTGATTAACTTGCGGGCCTTGCACCGGGTTCGGCTGAAGAAAGCCGCGCGCGACTTCACCGGGTAATCCGAGTGGTCCGTTTGTAAAAGTACGGCGTTGTGCATCTCTGCGCCCAGCGTAACCGCGGTTACGCTGGGCGTAACCACCTCGTAACCACCTCCGCGTACTACCTCCGGCTGGCGCTACCCGGTCGCAACCTGGTTACGCTTTTTCGTAACCACCTCGTAACCACCTCGTAACCAGCTAAACCTGGTCCGCCCCTCCCGTGAGGGCTCTGGGGTCTTTTCCACCCTACCTGGGATGACCTCGGAGGAAATTGACGCCGCGCTGGTCTCAATGCCCGTGAGGGCTCTGGGGTCTTTTCCACCTGAGATGATGCCCACCCCCGCTCCTCCGCCTGAGGGTCTCAATGCCCGTGAGGGCTCTGGGGTCTTTTCCGCGTGGCTTTCGTGAAGCCGAAGCCGGGGCCGAAGGGGCCAAGGTCTCAATGCCCGTGAGGGCTCTGGGGTCTTTTCCGCGAGATGTTATCTATCTACTAACACACCACGGATGTCGTCTCAATGCCCGTGAGGGCTCTGGGGTCTTTTCCACCGTCAAACGGTTGCGACGGTATGTCCGCAATGCCGACGAGTCTCAATGCCCGTGAGGGCTCTGGGGTCTTTTCCACCGTCAAACGGTTGCGACG
>CAYLPU010000063.1:0-17632 GCA_964385635.1 uncultured Anaerolineales bacterium | reverse complement strand
GTTGACATCCACCCCGGGGTCTCAATGCCCGTGAGGGCTCTGGGGTCTTTTCCACCGTGCTCTTCACCTTCATCTTCGAAGACACGTACTGGTTGGGTCTCAATGCCCGTGAGGGCTCTGGGGTCTTTTCCACTTGCCAAAGCAATTGGATTCACGGCGCAATAGCTGGCAGTCTCAATGCCCGTGAGGGCTCTGGGGTCTTTTCCACGTGACAGTTGGGGGTGCCGGTGCCGGGGAATTCAAGGGTCTCAATGCCCGTGAGGGATCTGGGGTCTTTTCCACACATATCCGATCATATGCAAAGAGGGGAAAGTAGTGGAATAGTCTCAATGCCCGTGAGGGCTCTGGGGTCTTTTCCACCTTGGCTTTAGCAAACAACCCGAGGGTGTCTCAGAAGTCTCAATGCCCGTGAGGGCTCTGGGGTCTTTTCCACGTTGCAGACTTTCGCCTTTACCTACGAGGGCGGCAAGAGGTCTCAATGCCCGTGAGGGCTCTGGGGTCTTTTCCACGTTCGGTGGCGAAGACCTGGATTCAGCGCCTCGCTCATCGTCTCAATGCCCGTGAGGGCTCTGGGGTCTTTTCCACCAGCGAGAACTGCGCGAAGCTGCCGGTCAGTAGATTAGTCTCAATGCCCGTGAGGGCTCTGGGGTCTTTTCCACCAGGCGGTGCAATGTGAAAGGCTGCCGCGAGAAACCCACGTCTCAATGCCCGTGAGGGCTCTGGGGTCTTTTCCACCTGTTACCCGTCCCAGTGTTGACATCCACCCCGGGGTCTCAATGCCCGTGAGGGCTCTGGGGTCTTTTCCACTCGGAATACATCCGGGTGCACGTTTACAACCGGTTCATCGTCTCAATGCCCGTGAGGGCTCTGGGGTCTTTTCCACCCCTTGCCGTTGCGGAAGGGGAAACTACAGAAACCCGGTCTCAATGCCCGTGAGGGCTCTGGGGTCTTTTCCACTTGGGGCAAAGGAGGCGCAGTGTGCCACAGGTAACCAGTCTCAATGCCCGTGAGGGCTCTGGGGTCTTTTCCACTCAGCATCCTGTACAGGAGGGAGGTTAAAATGGACGGTCTCAATGCCCGTGAGGGCTCTGGGGTCTTTTCCACTCAGCATCCTGTACAGGAGGGAGGTTAAAATGGACGGTCTCAATGCCCGTGAGGGCTCTGGGGTCTTTTCCACAGGAGATTTTAGAATGTGTCAGAAGTTCGATGGGATAGTTGTCTCAATGCCCGTGAGGGCTCTGGGGTCTTTTCCACTCGGCAACACTGGTAGAGGACGTTTCATATAGACAACCGTCTCAATGCCCGTGAGGGCTCTGGGGTCTTTTCCACTGGGTCGGACATAATGCCAAGTTTGACTTGCGGTTCCAGTCTCAATGCCCGTGAGGGCTCTGGGGTCTTTTCCACGGGGTCGGCAACCTACCCCACCCCATCGGGCGTTAAGCGGTCTCAATGCCCGTGAGGGCTCTGGGGTCTTTTCCACGTCTCTGCACCCCGGTGTTCGTCTGGCAGTTCCGTGTCTCAATGCCCGTGAGGGCTCTGGGGTCTTTTCCACGGTGGGTATGGATTTGGCGACCTACACACGATGCTTTGTGTCTCAATGCCCGTGAGGGCTCTGGGGTCTTTTCCACGGTTTTGTATCATAGCGATGGACAGTTTCTGAGTGGGTCTCAATGCCCGTGAGGGCTCTGGGGTCTTTTCCACTATCCGGGCAGAACCGTATTATTACCATCATCGCGGTAGTGTCTCAATGCCCGTGAGGGCTCTGGGGTCTTTTCCACGGTTTACACCTCGGACACGAACCTGCTCCAACGGCTCAACGTCTCAATGCCCGTGAGGGCTCTGGGGTCTTTTCCACTCGGATGCATGTCCGTGGTCAAACTCTGGTGGTAAGAGGGTCTCAATGCCCGTGAGGGCTCTGGGGTCTTTTCCACACAGGGTTTGGCATGTAGACTGTGGGGGTGGCATGTTTGGTCTCAATGCCCGTGAGGGCTCTGGGGTCTTTTCCACCTGGTCGACTCGAACTGGTTTCTGCCCTAGGAGGGGGGGGGTCTCAATGCCCGTGAGGGCTCTGGGGTCTTTTCCACTCTATTCCACACCTACAAAGGTTCGAGACCATCAGTGTCTCAATGCCCGTGAGGGCTCTGGGGTCTTTTCCACGCGTGTCGGTGCTACGACCCGATGCACTGGCTCGCTGAGGTCTCAATGCCCGTGAGGGCTCTGGGGTCTTTTCCACCGCTTTGGCGAGCATGGACGTGGGCGACAAAACCCTGGTCTCAATGCCCGTGAGGGCTCTGGGGTCTTTTCCACCGCACCCATTTCTCGATTCTCCCCGGTTTTTTCCTCCTATCGCCACTCTCAGGCCAATAAATGGCCCTCAAAATGGCTTTTCCACCCATTTTCACCCCCTTTCTGGTCATTATGTCAACTTGCGAGCATCGCCACAACCCCCAAAACCGGCCCGATGCTCGCAAAAGCGTCCTCCAGGGCCGATTCGAGGCCAATTTGAGCCGTTTTTCCCTTCCCACCCCCTCTCTCTACCCCTCCACAGCGGCCAGAACCCGCCCTTTCACCCCTTCCAGCCCCACTCCGCCGCATTGCTATCCCTTCTGGACCACTCGAGCCCCTGGAATCACTCGAATCGGGCTCACAAGCCGCTTTTTTTGCGAGCATCGAGGGGGGTCAGGCCACTTCTGGAGATGCTCGCAACACGGAAGCGGATAGACCGCCTACACCACAATCACCTCTTCCTCACTCAGCACCTCGACGCCCGAGGTGATCTCCACCCTCTTGAGGCAAGTCTGGCACAGATAGTAGTACCGCACCCGGTCCACCCGGGGCCGGATCACCCGTCCCACATCCCGCTTCATCCGCGCCAGTCCCTCCTCGTCCAGCAAACACTCAAACACGCTGTACTGCACCGGCGTGCCATGGTCCAGCAACACATTGTGCAGCCTCGTCCTGCGCCGGTCGCTGCTGATGTCGTACACCACAACGACAAACTGCTTCCCCACTTAGCCCCTCGCCTCTACCCCCTATCTTACCCGAAAGGGGCGGTATTTGTCAAGTTCGCCCTTGATCGTCTTGGCCAACAAACGGGCCTGCACCTCGAACACCCGCTGGTAGGTCAGCCGCCGGTCGTAGTAAGGATGCAGTATCTCGGTGTTCAGCCGCCGGGTGTACTGGCGCAGGAACTTGCGCAGCCCCCGGTTGGAGAGATAGATGCCTCCCTCCCGTCTCACCTCGAAATCATCGGGGCCGACCACCCGCTTGTTGATCACCAATCGCACGACCGAGTCGACGACCGGCCCCCGGAACTCCTCGACCAGGTCCAGCGCGAGCGCGGGCCGGCCATATTTGTCGGCGTGGAAGAAGCCGTCGTAGGGATCGAGCCCGACCACCTCACACGCCGTCATCAGGTTTTGCGTCAACAGTGTGTAGCCCAGGCTGAGGAGAGAGTTGGCCGGATCGCGAGGCGGGCGGCGGGTGCGCTTCTTGAAGGTCATCTCCGGCCGCAGCGCCTCTCGAAAGACCTGGAAATACGCCTTGGCCGCCGCCCCCTCGATCCCCCGCAGCGTGTCCAGGTCATCCGCCTGGGCCACCGCCTCGACAGCCTGCTCGATGCGCTCCAGCCAACCAGCGGCGATCTGTGGACGGGAGCGGCGGATACGATAGGCCAGCGTTCGGCTGTTGCGCAGTTTCCCGTCCACAATCGCCCGTCCCACCGCCAGGCAAAAGTCCGGGTCACGGGCACGATCGTACTGGGCGTGGCGCAGCGGCAGGTTCTTCGGGCTCGGTGGGGTCAGCCGTCCGCGCAACTTCCCCGTGCGGGTGATGAAACTGAGCGGAACATCGGCGTCCAGCAGCATCAGCAAGGCCGGCGTGGTCGCCCCCACCCACCCCACCAGCACCACCTCGCTCACCCGGCCCAGCGGCACAGCGAGCAGCACCTCGTCATGCTTGGCCACCAGCAGGCGACGGTACTCCTTCTCGATCCGTGCGCCCTGTTCGGTCACGTATAAGGTTGCCATCCTTGCCCCCTAGCCCCTACTCATATCCCGGTCCGTAGGCGAAGAGGAAATCCGGAAAATCACCCTCCACCACGATGCGCTTGCCCTCCCAGAAATAGGTATACTCATCCCCTTCGAAGTGGACGCCCAGATAGTCGAAACCGGCGTCGAAACTGGTCACAGCAGTCTTCTGGGGCTCCAGTTGCAGTTTGATGGATGCAAGCGCAGCGGCTGCGTCTTCCCTCGCGGCGTGGGCCTGTTCCTCCGTCCGACACAAGGCGACGAAATCATCGGCGTAGCGCACGAGGAGCCATCCCGCGCTCACCAGCGCCACGTCCAGCCAGTGCAGGTAGACATTGCACAAGAGCGGCGAGATGACCGCTCCCAGCGGAATCCCACGCGCGACGTCGGGGTCGCGTCGCCCCACCCGCAGCCATCCCTCAATCAGCCGCAGCACGATCGGGTCGTCCACCTCCTCGCACACGAATTCCATCAGCAGCCCGTTGTCCAGGCTGTCGAAACATTCGTCAATGTCTCCGTCGAGCAGCCAGACAAACCCGGCATCCCGGTGAGCGCAGATAGCCTCCACCGCGTCTGCCGTCGAGCGCCCCTTGCGGTAGCCGTAACTGCAGGGCAGAAAGAGGGGGTCAAACAGGTCGTCCAGAACATTGAGCAGCGCACGCTGTAACACCTTATCGGTCACGGTCAGGTTGGCCAGGTGGCGGCGGCCGCCCGATTTCTTGGGCACGCTGAACCGTTCCAGCGGCGACGGCTTGTACGTGTTCGCCATCACCGCCCGGCGCAGGTTCACCAGCCGCTCCTCCCAGTTGCGGCTCCAACGTTTGACACTGACGCTGTCCACGCCGGGCGCTCCCCCGCGCGCCCGAACGTCGTTCCAGGCATCCTCCAAGTTGTGCCAGGCCAGTACTTGTTTGATCATCGCGTTACCTCCCGCTCACAGAGAATAGCACACGGATACACACAGATGAAACGGGTTCTCACAGATATTTTTTGTCTTTATCTGCGTACATCTGTATGATCCGTGTCCCATTTACGACTGGCTGAGCAGTTACCAGAGATTTGAGGTAACTGCTCAGCCGCTCCCGCCGGATCGCCAGATCCGGCGGGCAGGTGTGGCAGAAACGTCAGCAATTGACCTGGAACTGCTAAAAACCCGTGTCTCGTGTTGTCCCTGGCCTGGATCTGGCGATCCAGGCCGAGCAGGGTGAGTAGTTACGATTTGAGAAATATGCAGTTGTTAAGGTACTTCATAGAGATCAGAAACCGGGTTTTTTCTGAAAAACCTGGTTTCTTCTGAGAGCCTGCGTCTGCCCCAGCCCCACCGTCGTGCGGTACCCCGTCCCGGCCCAAAAGGCGTAACCCGCCAACAGCGTCATCACCCGCGTCCAGTAGCCGTCCCCCACCAGGAAGCGGAAGCGCACCTCGCCGGTGAAGCCGACATGTGCGCCTTTGCCCCCCCGCTCGAACGAGACCAGGTGGCTGCGCAGTTTGAACCGGCCCAGCGCGACGCACTCCTCCGCGTATCGCTTCGCCTCCTCTGGCAGCGCCAGCGGGGAGAAACTGTTCCACTTGCGCAGGTAGCCATCGAAGACGAGCGTGGGCACCGGCAGGGGCAGGTCGCGCCCCCCGGAACGGAAGACGGTGGGAGAGGCAAAACGCAGCGTGACCCCCTGTGGGCGCCGCCCGGAGGCCAGCGTATACCGCTGCACCAGGTCGGCGTAGCCGGCACGTCCGGCCCAGGGATGCTGGCCTCCCTCGGTGGCGACCTCCGTCACGCGGAGGGAGACGCCCGCCAACGTCAGACCATCCCCCACAGCGGGCAGCGCGCGCTCGATACCCCTGCTGACCTCCTCAGTCAGGCCGGTGAGCCGCACCCAGCAGGGATGCTCAGGGTCGAGCGTGACCTTGCCGCCACGCGCTCGCCTGGCCCCCCAGAGATTGGACGCAGTGAAGGGGCGTGGCCCTTCCGCCTCGTGCAGCCGCTGGGCCAGGCCCGCGTCCACATCCTCGATGCGGTCGAGAAACCAGGCGTGGACGGCACGGCCCAGCGCAGCGGGCGCGGAGGCAGGCGCGGTTGGGGTCAGGGTGATGACGGCTGCAAGAAGCATGTTGCCCCCTATTCAACAGGAGTAAAGCGCGCGAAGAGAGGCACTGAAGCAATGTCTTGGCCCCCGGTCATATACTGCATCGGCCAACATTCCTCCCGGCAAGCCAGTACCATTCCCGCTGACATTGGCTTCGTACCGCCGGTGTAGTCGGCGATGACCTGATCGGGGGCCAGTCCTTTCCCCGCCGCCTTCTGCATGTAGATGTACTGAACCAACCGGTACACCTCCTCCAGATCAAAAGCATCTTTCAGCATCTCGATAATTAGTTCACAGCGATCTTCATATCGTTTCTGCACTTCTATTGCAACCGGCACAGAGCCCTTCTCGCCAGCAGTAGCGATCAGCCAGCAGACCCGCAGTGGCTCGCCGCCAGCCTCCTCGCAGCCCAGGTGGTATTCGATGGCCGGATTGTGAGAAAGTCTCCTGGGATCAGCCCCCTTTTTCCCCGGCCCAATCAGCACGATCAGGCCGGGAAAGCGGGACGGCCGCTGCTCCTTGGGCACCAACTCCAGTGGTTCCTGTTTCCCCAGCGCCAGGTACAACGCCCACAGCCCCATCGCCAGCGCTACACAAATGGCAAGTAGCTGGATCAGTTGGCTGGGCGTCCGCCCAAGAGTCGCCTCCAACCAACTGCCGGCCAGTTCGGTCACCAACGGCACCAGAAGGCCAGAGACGAGCAGAAGCACCAGACTGCGGTGGCGACGCAACGGTTCGATCAAACGAGACATTCCTACCTTCTCTCCAACGGGCTATGAGGCCAGCAGTCCAAAGATCAGTTGGTTGACAACGGTGTAGGGATTGATGTCATCGAGGGATTGACCGGTAGCAATCTCGCAGGCATCCCTCAAGGCGTTCACCACCTGGGCAATCTCCTCGTCGGTCCCTGCTGCATCCTGGCCGAGAAACGCCTGCGCTATGCGCTGGCGCGAAACCCCTTCAAAGGTATGGACGGCAAAAGACTTGTTTCGCACGTCGGATAACCTGTTAATATCACCCAGTCGCTTGAGCAGTATCTTTGGGGCTGGATCACCTTGCCGTTTGGACAGAAAAGAGACGACCAGGGAAAGGACAAAACGATTGGCACTGATCTTTCCCACATTGTTGCGCCGGACGTTCTTTGACTCCAGGTATGCATCCAGGTCAGGTTCGCCACCCAACCATGTGTTGTCCAGGAATTCCCCATCGGCGTCGGGCTGATCTTTCTTATCCACCAGACGCGCCCCAAGGTTGCGAGCGGTATGACGCAGAGCGGCCTCGTCAAAGCGAAAGACGCGGGTGAGAAAGTCGCCATAGGCACCGGTGTTCTGTTTGATTTCGGCGCTGTAGACAATCTCGTGCAACAGCCACTCGGCCCGGTCATCATTAAGTCCACTCTCCAATCGGGACAACCGTTCCGACCAATCGTCCACAGACAATCCAGACAAGGCTTCCCTGGCTTGCTCAAAGTTGAAGTTGATCCGCTGCCGGGCGTACTCCAGCACCGCCAGCAGGGATTCGGCGGGGACAAACTCGCGCAGTAGATCGAGGTTGTCGCGAACGGTGTTAGCGGCAGCGTGGTAGGCATAGATGTCGAGATTCGCCTCAATGGTCCTGACGAGCGAATCAGCCACCAGGCGACGGCCCAGGTCGAGCGGAAAGGGCTGATCCTCGCGTTCGGAGACGTAGAGGGGATGAGCGTCTAGTCCAAAGGTCTCGGCGCCGACAGTGAGCAGCATACTGGTCATCGCTGGCGTGCCGCCAGACACCTCCAGGTAAAAGGTCGCGCTGGGTTGCTCGTGGCACAAGGTTGCCAACCGCTCTTGGAAGAAGGCACGCATGTCGCCATAGTCAGCCGGGTTGCTCGTCACAGTCCAGTGAGTGACTGTACCGGCGGCAAGGCCGTATTGCTCGACGAGCAACCGCTCGACGACGGGAGCCAGTTCGCACGTGTCCTGCGCCAGGTGAGACTCGCTCACCCCTTCCTGCCCCGACTGGTCGGAGGAGATCAGGATAACAGCATCGAGTTGGCTCGCTTGTTGCCGGACATGATCCACCGCCTTGCCGATGATGGGTAGGGCAAGGTGGGGCTGGCAAGCGGTCCAGTTACGCTGCAAAGCCTCGCCTAGAGCGCGACGGGAGGCGTTCTTGTTCCATGCGGGGTGGGCCTCGCCGGGGATGGGAGCGGCTTTGTCTATCCAGACGTCGCGGTTGCCAATGTTGGCTACTAACAGCACAGTCATTATTACCTCCAATTATTCGTGGGACAAGTTGTCCTACTTTATCAACCGCACATTGACCGCGCGGGGGCCTTTGGCGGCCTGCTCCACGTCAAAGCTCAGTCGTTGCCCCTCCCGCAGTTCCGTCGCGGGACCAACCAGGCCACTGACGTGGACAAAAATGTCCATGCCGCCGCCGTCCGGCTGGATAAAGCCAAAGCCCTTGCCGGAAAAGAATTTCTTGAGCCGTCCAGTACGCTGACCGGGCGCGGCGCCCTCTGGTTTGAGCAGAGCTTTGCTCACCGGGGTCGCCTCCAGGCCGGTGATGCACACCTCGACCCAGCCCATCGGCAGAGCGGGGCGTCCGTTCACCAGCGCCAGGTGGCGGCTGCGCGGGAAGGGATCGCCGGGCCGGCGATTCTGTTCCTTTGTCATGCGGTATTTGGACAGCAGTCTCTCGAACTGCCCGTCGTCCTGGCGCAGCAGGGAAGAGCCTAGCGTCTTGCTCTCCCAGCCGGCGCCCCAACCTACCTGGAGCAAAAAAGTGTCCTCCGGCAAGTTTAGAAGGCGGTTGACAAGCTCGTCGTAAAAGCGCAAGGCGCCAGATGGGCCGCCCCGGCCCTTAAAGTATTCGGCCTCGGTCAGCAGTCGTTGGCGGGCGTGCGCCAAGCCTAGCACTGGCAGTTCTTTGATCCAGCGCCGCTTGCCTCGCCACCCCAATTTGGCCGCCTCGGCGCTCTCGAAACCATAGTTCTCCAGCGTGATCTGGGCGCGGAGCGTGGTATCAAGTTTAATCGCTTCTACGTCCACGTCCAGGCCGGAACCGTCGCGCCCGGCGGTAGGATAGACGCGCACGGTGTGCAGCGCCAGGTGATCGCCGGCGGAGAGCGGAACGCTATCGCGCACACGCAGGGCGCGCAGCCAATCCGAGTTGGGATCCTGACCAAAGAGTCCCTGTTCTATGGCGTGAGCGGCCCGTTTGGAGCGGCCATCCAAATGGGTTAGGTTTGGCTTGCGTTTTTCGGCGTCGTGGATGCCCCAGGCCAGGAGGGTGCGCAGCGCGCCCTTGAGCGAGGAACCGGGCAGGTAAGGCTGGTCAAAGACGTTCTTGATCTGTTCGACCACCCGCGCCCCTGGGCTGGCCGCGCTCGGCGTCCCCGGTATTGTGTAGCGAAAGAGCTTAGAGTCAGGCCCAAAGTCGGAAGGTTGGAGCAGTTCGGCCGCCGGGCGGCGCAGCAACGCCTCGTCGAACTCGCCCTCGCCCAGCGCGGCGTCGAGCAGCGCGTCCTCGTCTATACGCCAGGTGCGCCCGTCGCGGGCCACAAAATCGTAACCGCGCAAAAGCTCGCGCCCACTGCCGATGTGCAAGGGGCTGAGCGTCGTCAGTTCCAGGTCATAGTGTCGTGTGAGTTCAGACATTTTCACCTCCACGTCTTGTTCCCACCGGGCAGGCATAACCATAACGCCAGATGGAGTGACCGTTCCACCCATCGGGGCAAACGTCGGCCAGACGGCCCCACAGCCCCGCGCCGCTCGTTTGAAAGACAGATCCCTCGACCAGCAGGCGCACTTGTTTCCTGCGCTGTGCTTGTTTGCCGGGCGCGTTGAGCCAGCCCGCCACGGCCGCCAGACGATAGGAAGCGTCTCCTTGCAGGGCGGCGGGCAGTTCCTCCTGGCGGGGCAGGTAGCGGGAGAGGGTGAGGGACGGGCCGTCCAGCGCGCGCTCCGGCAGGTCGAGCGGAGACGCTTGTTCCCACTTGAATTGACCGTAGCCCACAGAGCGCTCGCCGCCCAGTCCCCGGTCGCCCAGGTGGGCCAACAGGGTCTCTAACCGCGTCTGGGCGTCGCCGTCGAGGCCAGCGGGCCATTGCGCGCCGAACCACAGCCCACAGCCGGGAGCGTAGACGGTGCGCCCGATGCGGTAGATGGTAGAAGCGGAAGCGACGCGGTCCACGGTGACGCGGTCCACGGGCCGGGAGCGCCACACCTTTTGCTCTCGCAGCCATTGGCGTCCTTCCTTACCCAGGAGCCATTCGCGCCAATCTTTGCGTTTTTTAACGTCCTCGGGCGCCAGCTCGCGCCAGTCGTCGGGCAGCGCGTCGATCTCATCGGCGGCGAGCCAGACCTGGCCTCCCTGCAAAAAGAGGCCGCATCCGTCCTCGCCATCGGCGTACTCGTCCAGTGATTGTCGGTTGATGATGCGGGTAAAGATGACGGGCGAGACATAGCGCAATCGTTTCAACAGTTTGCGCTGGCCGCGCTTTTCGGCCAACTCGACCTTGACAAAGGGAAAGGGGTACAACGGCAAGTTGCCCGCGCGCGGAAAGACAGAGGTGAGCAGAAAAGGCGGCTTGCCATCCTCAAAGGGCCTGGTGAACGCCCGCGCGCCCGCGTCGCCGTCCAGGTCGGCGGCAGTAGCGACGAGCGCGGCAAAGAGGGTGTCGGACGGGCAGTGGGAGGCTGAGCCTTCTTGCTCCAGCCCGCGCAGCCCAAAATGAAAGCCCGCGCCGGGTTTGGGCTCCAGGTTATAGGTCGTCCAGTGGGCCATATCAGCCCTCCTTGCCGGTAACGGGCACGCCGTCCTTTTCCAGCCACGCCATTACATCCGGCATCGCCGCCGCCAGGTCGTCCAGCGTGTCGAATGTCCGCTCATATTTTTTGCCCTGACGGTAACTGTCGCGGGCCTTGGCGGTCAGATTGATGGCGCGGAAGGCGACCTTGCCAGAGCCACGCGAGCCGGAACCGCCCAGGTAGTCGTCCTCCAAGAGTTGCATGCCCTCGACGACGTTCTCGAAGCGTTTCACGTCGGCGCGTTCATAGACAGAATAAACCATCTCGGCCGGGCGAAAGACGGCCCCGGCGGGCACGCGCTCCATCTGGCGGGGCGTGGCGGCCGAGGTGACGCGGTCGATGGCCGCCTCCCACTTGACCTCAGTGAAGGGCAGGTCGGTCTTGGCCGCGTTCAGTTTGGCGACGCTCTCCTCGCTCAGTTGCACGTCGCGCACCACCAGGCGGGTGGAGGTAGAGAAATCCGCTTCTCCTGGCACGCCGTAGATGTGGCAGACGATGCAGTCGGCATAGTCACCGGCATTCTTGCATGTGTGGATATAGACGTCCCGTCCAATGCGCTGGTTCTGGAGCAGCCCGTGGAACTTTTCCATCTGCGAGCGCATCTTGCCCTTGAGGGACGATCCGGGGACGTAGGGCCGGTTGGAGAGCGGGTCGCGGATGATGACGTTATCCACACCGCCAATGGAGAGGGAACTTTCGGCCCCACCGATGTGGAGGCCGGTCTTGGTTTCGATCTGGCACTCGATGAACACACGTCCGTATAGATTGGCTGTCTTTGTCATTGTATCATCTCCTAATTGGCAGTGCCGCAAAAGTCGCCCTGACGATTGACCGTCATTCTGAGCGTAGCGAAGAATCTCCTTATTACGGTGGTGAAGACCCTTCGCTTCGCTCAGGGTGACAGGGCGGGTTTTGCGCTATTGCCCTAATTGCCACCAGCAGCCCTATGGTAGGCCAGGATGGCCTCGAAGAAATCCACAAAATGCTGAAATCTTGTTCGGTCAGTGCCGACCAGGTCAATCGCATCGGAGAGAACATCGGTGAGCATCTGCACCCCTTTGCCCCGCTCGCGCTTGGCCTGGTAGGCCATCTTTGGTTTGAGCAGCAAGAGTTCCCGCTGCGCCTTAGTGGCACGCTGGCGCTCGGATTCGTCTTGCGGCTTCTCCGGCCAATTCATCTCGATGCGCCGTACTGTGCCGAAGATATTGCGAATCTGGTTGGTGGTCAACTTTTGGTCTTTGAGGCTGGCCCCCAGCTTCTCGGCTTCCACGACCAGTTTCTCGACATCTCCGTCAATGATAGCGGCGATGTCTCGTTCCGAGACAGACAGACGGGCCGAGCCTCCACGTCGCCTCTGATCATAACTCATCTTTCTTGCTCCTTTCTCATCAGTAGTTCGGCCCACCGTGCAGCCGGGCCGAGCGTCTCAATGTATCGAAAGTTATTTTGCTTCAAAGCGTCCCGAAGTCGTTTGATCTCCGCTTGTGCCTTTCCATCGTAGCGGCCTTCCATCCGCTTGAGGGTATACGCCCCCTGCCACATCCACGGGCCCCAGTAGGGCTTGCCGTGCTTGTGAACGGCATCGGTGAAGCGAGCGTAGAGCCGCAGCAACGTCCGCAGCAGCGCCCGATTGACACTCAGGCCACCCTCGGCTTTGGACCTTACCAGCTTCACCAGGCCTTCCTTCTCGCTCTCCACGACACCGAACTGCTCCCAGGGAACGGTCAGCCCCAGGAAGTTGAAGCCGTCCTTTTTATGCCCATTCGCCCGCACCAGGTCTTTGGCTGTGTCCAGGGCCCCCTCGGCGTCAACGGCGGCCTGGCAGAGCGGGTACTTGCCCGCATGCAGCGTCAGCCCGCCGGAGATGTGCACGGCCCGGTTGTCCGCCGCGAAGCGGGCCAGGTCCTTGCGAATGGTGTCCGCCAATCCCGGCAGCGCGTCCCACGCGCCGACGACGAACAAGTCGTCGCCGCCGGAGTAAATGGCGTAGACCTTGTCCGTCCCGGCCTGCTGGTTGGCCTGACGGCACAGTTCCCCTACCCAGCCCTCGAAGAAAAGCGACAGCGCGAAACTAAGCGAGGCCACCCGGGAGAGCGTGGCATCCTCCATCCCCCAGCGGAACAAGTCGCCCAGATCGTCCACGTCCATCCGCAGCACACCCAGGCGTTTGACGCCCTGCGATGCCTCTTGCAGGTCCTCAAACGTGGCGATGCTGTCTCCCTTGTGCGGCGTGACGTTGACGACATAGCGGGTCCCGGGCGCGACAGGATAGCCATGCTTCCGAGAGATACGGCTGGCCATCTCAGCCACGTCTGGCAGATCACGCATCGCCAGCAGCGTGGCCCGCCGGACGGTGCCCGGCAGACGCAGGATAGGACGCCCGTCGGCAGTGGCAAACCCTGGCGCCATCCCGAAAGCCGCCAGCGCCTCCGCGTAGCCCGCCCGCTCTGCTTCCCCCGCTTCGATCTCGGCCAACAGAAGATAGTCGGCATCGCGCAGGTCGGTGCCCAACCCCTCCAGCGACTGACAGAGACTACAGATACGCCGCTCTTCCTCGGTGCCCCTGTGTTCCACCCGAACATGACCGTCATAGTGGCAGACCTGACACTCTCCCTTCTCATCGCCGCCCTGGCCTAACGGGCCGAAGACTCTCTCGACCAACAGAGCAGCATCGTCAAGTTCCGCAAAGCGCTGCCGCTTGGCCTCATTCATTGCCCTCGACACGTCCTGCCATTTCTCCCCAAAGCGTTCGCGGTCGAAGTCATTGGCGGAGGCCGTCGTCCAGCCCAGGGCCAGGTAGAGGTCGCCGCCGTGGTGGGCCAGCAGTTTGCGGCTCACACTGGCGCGAATCTCCTCCAGTTGCTCTTCCGCATCGAGGGGCGCTAGCAGGTAAAAGTGCCCGCCACCGGCGTAGAGCAGGTTGGTGATCGGCAGCCCCAATTCCCGCAGGATGAAACGAACCACCGCTTCGGTGAGGAGTTGCAGGTAGAAGGAACGTCCCCGCAGTCCCTTGGCCGCGCCACGGGCGGTGATCGTGTAGATGAAATCCTGCACGCCCGAGACATCGCCCCCTACCAGCAGCACCAGCGGTTCGTCTCGCCGCCGACCAGCCAGCAGATCATCAAGCGTGGGCTCGTCCACCTGGAGACCCACGATGCAGGCAGCCAACGCCGCCGTGGTGCGACTGTGGTCGAAGAGAGACACGTCGGGCAGTGCCCGATAATAGGCACCGGGGACGCACCACGTGAAGCGCTGAAATGCGTAGTAGAGCCCCTCCAGGTACGCCAGTAGATCGTTGGACGGCAACACCTGGACCGCCTCGACGAACCCGTCCCACAGCCTCCTGTAGGCGGAAATCTCTTCCTCGCCCGACAGCGCATTGCCGGGAAAGAGCACGTCCCCGCTCAGGGCGAGCGGCTTCAATGGCCAGAACCGCTTGTCTGGTCGTTGTTTCTCTTCCCCGATCTGGCTGAAGATTGAGACCAATTGTCGTTCGCCGCTTTCGTCCGCCTCCTCGCGTTCGGCAGCCGAGAGCCGATCGGCCAATGCCACCACCTTGGTCTCGTACCCCTGGAGCGGACGATCGTGATGACCCATCACAGGGTAGAGGTGCTCTCTCCACTGTTCGGGCATGTACTGGCTGACGAACTCACCGCCGACCTCAGTGTGCTTTCCGCGCTGCCAGTTGGCCCGCTGCGCAAACTTCCCCACATCGTGCAGCAACCCCGCCAGCGCCGCCAGGTACACCCGTTCATTGTTCATTGCCTCATCGTTCATTGCTCATTGACCTCCTCCGGCCCCTTGCTCCTTGTCACCTCGTCTCCTTGTCTCCTTGTCTCCTTGTCCCCCCGTCTCCCCGTCTCCCCCTCCCCTTGTCTCCCTTGCTCCTCCGCCACCACCGCGAACCCCCCGCCGTGGCTCCCCTCGCTCACCACGACCACCCGCAGCGGCAACATCTCTCCGCACTGGCCGCACACCACGAGCACATGCTCCAGACTTCCCCCACAGATTGGGCACTGATCCATCACATCCCCATTGTACACCACTCCGGCCCAGTTCACATCGGTAACCCTCCCTATTCCCCCATAGGGAACTCTCCCCATTTCTCTACCCCACCAACTACCGATAGTCTCCCTATTGAGCATTGTTCTCACTTTCGCTCCAGAGGGATCGTCAGATCCCGTTGTTGGGCCGCCGGATCTGGCGATCCGGCTGGAGCGTGGCCGTGTAGGTGGGGGCAGCGGGCCATCAACACTTGACGGGGGGACCACCCAACTACCCAACCAACCAATAAGCCGCCAGGAGCACCGTCAGCGTATGCCGGTTGGCACGGGCGAGACCGAAGTACACGCGAGCCTTCCCGTAGGCCGACGAGAGATGATGCCCCACCGTCTTGGGACTCCGGCAAGTCCGCTCCGCA
The DNA here is from genome assembly GCA_964385635.1 of uncultured Anaerolineales bacterium. Classification (GTDB taxonomy): domain Bacteria; phylum Chloroflexota; class Anaerolineae; order B4-G1; family B4-G1; genus CAYLPU01. Next base: position 2,310 of record CAYLPU010000063.1, on the reverse strand, counting down.
ACCACCGCATCGGTCAGCCCCTCGCACACCACCAGCCGCACAACCTCCTGCTCGGCCGGGCTCAGTTCCCGCTCCACGAACTCCCGCGCCAACCGCAGCGCGTCCGCCTGGCGCAGTTCCTCCTGCCGCCGCAGCGCCTCGAAAGGGTCGTCGCTCAGAATCAGGTCGGTGAGCGCCGGGCTGACCTCCGACCAGCGCAGCACAGGAACTCGTATCAGTGCTACCTCATTTCGCCCCGCATGCAGCGCCTTGCTCTCGATGAGAGCAGGCATCGAAAAGATGTGCCACACCCGGTCATCGGAGTCGAAGAGGAGTTGCGCCACCGCCATGCCATAGACGGCGATGATCTTGCGCCCACCGGCGATAGAGAGATGCACCCGCAGGCCGTCCTGCTTGGCCGCCTTCACCTCCCGGTAGAGGACGCGGAACGCCTCGCGGGCCGCCGGCTCGCTATCCACATCGCGCAGGGGGACACCCCGCCCGTCACACAGGCAGATGGGGCGCAGACGCACGCCACGGTAGGTGTGAGAAAACTCCTCGCCCAGCCGGGCCACAGAAGCACACGTCGCCTGCCGATCCAACGTGGTGTGCAACACCACAACCCCTCGTACATCCTCGCCCTGTTCCAACAGCAAATCCAGCGCGATAGTCACCAGTTGGGGTTTAGAACCCACCGGCGCGATAAGAACAGAAGACGTGACCATCACTCACCCCCTCTCCCCGTCTCCCCCTCTCCCCGTCCCCTCAAGCGCGGCGCACCTGCCCCATCCCCGCCGCCGTCTGATAGCCGACCCCGGCGTAGAAGGCATAATCGGTCAGCAACTGGATCAACCCCAGCCAGTACCGATCCCTGTTCAGGGCCGTGTACCGGCAGTGACCCACGAAGCCGATCTGGACCGATTTCCCCTTGGCATTGATGGCACGGGTGGAGAGCCGGTAGCGGCTGATGGCCAGACACTCCTCTGCAAAGCGGCGCACCTCCTCGGAGACAGCCACGGGAGCGAAAGCGTTCCATTTACCCACCAGGCCACCGTATACGAGCGCGGGAAGCGGAACGGGCAACGTGCGCCCCCCGGAGCGAAAAGCGGTGGGAGAGACGAACTCCAACTCCGTGCGGTGAGGCGGAGGCTCGCCAGGGAGAAGATGGCCCGCTGCCAGTTCCTCGTAACTGACCTGTCCAGCCCAGGGATGGACAGCCGGGTCGAGGGTGGCCTGCTGAACCGCCAGATTGACCCCTTCTATCTCGACGTGCGACGGTGGATCCTGCGCCAGTATCTGGAGATGGCGGGAGACCTCAGCGGTCAGGCCAGTGTAGCGGACAAAGACCGGGGTGCTGGAATCCAGCGCCAGGCCGCGTCCCCGCCGGCGGGCCCCCCAGACGGTGGAACAGGTGAAGGGGCGACGTTCGTCAGGATCGTGCAGCCGCTCGGCCAGGTCTGGGGCGGACTGGGCGATCAGACGGAGAAAGGCCGCGTGGCTGGCGCGGCCCAGGTGAGAAGGAAATGTGAGAGGGCAATCCGTGGTCAAGACGAGCACCAGGCTGGTAAGCATTAGCACCTCCATTATGCACCAACACAGTATACATCAACGCCACAGAGAAACCAAATCACATCGTGACCAGCAATTCCCGTTATGGGATTCGTAGTAACGACTTTAGTCGTTTGGGCCGCGCAACCAGCGACTAAAGTCGCCACTACGATGCCATATCACGCGGCAACGATGCTAAAACGGGAATCGCTGCGTCGTGACCTACTCATACAGAACACCATTATACCAGAAACCGCGCTGTCTGTCTGTAGGGAAAGTCTGACAATTTATGTAGGGAAAGTCTGACAATTCATGTAGGGAAAGTTAGACAGTTCGTGTAGGGAAAGTATGACAATCAAGTGTCGGGCATCGCTACACGAAGGCCACAAACACCTGATTCCCCAACAACCGCCCCCGCGCCGTCAGTCGCGCCACGGCCCCATCCCACTCCAGCAATCCAAGTCCCCGCAATTCCCCCAGTTCCTCCCCAAACACATCCGCCAGCGCCTCCCCGAACCGCATCTCAAACACGCTGGCCCGCACCCCCTCCGCCAGCCGCAGCCCCAGCATCATCGTCTCCCCCATCCCCAGCCGCCGGCCAATCTCCTCCACCTCGGCCACCGGCGAACGGCCCTGTTCCAGCGCCGCGATATAATCCCGCGGATAGCGCACGTTCGCCCAGCGCTGCCCGCCCAGCCAGGAATGTGCCCCCCCCCCCCCCCCCCACCCCCGCCCCCCCCCCCACCCACACCAAATTGTCCCGCCAACCGCAGGGCCGCACCC
>CAYLPU010000062.1:24862-29418 GCA_964385635.1 uncultured Anaerolineales bacterium | reverse complement strand
GTCGCCACTACGATGCCATATCACGCGGCAACGATGCTAAAACGGGAATTGCTGCTTGTTTGTGATTGCACGTACTCCCCGATATACCTCCACAGTAGGCTGATGACCCGCATCTGCAATCGTTCATCGGCCGTCCGGCTTCTTGCCCACCGAAGGATGTCCTCTTGTATCTCTTCTCGGTATTGTTGATAGGCATCCAATACTTGCTGGCAGACTTCATCGTCTTCGGGGACATGGACCTTCCCAGTGTTTCCTGCCTCTTGCCACGCCTGGACAAATTTGGCCTTGATCATACTTCCGGCGTATCTGAGATCTTCTCCGATCATGATATAACCCTGGCCCAGTGCGCCCGCTCCGGTGAAAAGCTCTTGTCCCACCTGTACTTCGCCCTCAGGCAAGCGAAACTTCTTAGTCGGCGTGTCAGGAAGCACGAAGCCGTCAGGGAAGCGACGGAAGACTGATTTGTCCATCTCACGCCAGATTTCCTTCGCCAGGGTGCGGGCGCTGGCCGTGCGCTTGGTGCGGGCGGCTTTGATGCGATTCTCCATGGCAATCTCTTCCAACTTCCGCTTACGCTTGTACAGCCGCTTCAATTCGTCATACACCCGCTCGCGCCACCGTTGCCGCTCGGTTGGATCACTCACGCCCAGTGCTTCAAGGACGGCGTCGTCCAGCTCTACCCTGTCGGCTTGCTCTAATTCATCACCCATCGGGTAAATGGGCAAGGCAGGGCGCTGCATCAGCTTATCGAGGGCCACTCTCAAACGATCAGCAACATCAGGAGAGATCTGACGAGGATCAACGACCAATATTCGTTTGGTTTCAAAGACCATCGTGTCGGTGTTTCCTTCGCGACCTACTCTCCGTCCATAAATCTCCTTGGACCAGGCAACCAGCGTGGAGTTAAGAATCGCTCCCAGCACCTTCGGATCCACGTTCTCGCGGGCTTTGATGGCATATAGTCGGCAGTTGATAGGTAAGTTCTCATCGTTGAAGGTCACGATGTGCCGGTATTGGTGAGCCTTGGGCCATAGGACATCACCGTCGGCCAGGCTGTCGCACAACTCGTACCAGGCCCTCTCACCTTCAATCACTCGCGCCTGACAGGTTACATTCCTGTCGTATCCCTCCCGCTCGCCGTAGCGAATGTAATCGAGCACGTGAGTACCTTCCAGGCTCTCTGGTTGTCCGTCAACGAGTAGAACCTTTTTGTTCAAGGCTGATTTGTCCAATTTTGGGCCACTTAACTCCATCACGCTGGATACCAACGGCCTCAAATATTGAGCCTCGATCCGATGCGCCGAGCCGTCGCCATCTTTGACCACGCGCACGCTCCCCGTTTGGCTCCGGGCCAGACCATAGACTTCGGCCAGGGTCTCGTTGTCCAGGCCATCGGTGATGTCCTGCACGTAGAAGAACTTGTCCGCACCAGACTTGACACCATATTTCACCGTGGCCACACTGCGTAGCGGCACCAACTTGTCACCGAAGGCATTGAGCAGTTCAAAGAATAGATCGGGGGCGCGCAGATGGATGCTCCACTTGGTGCCCGCGTAGCGCCCCTCTTGCTCCCGCAGCACGGCCCAGTCACCGTCCCAATCTGCAGGTAGTTCAGCACCTTCATCCTTGAACTCCCATCCCTCCAGCGTCAGTTGCCCCTGGTTCACCACACGCACCCGCCAATGGTCGTCGTTGATACTCTCTGTCAAACCTTCGATTTCGGCTACCAGAGCGTCCACGGCCTGTTGGCGCACGGCCTCGTTTTCAGTTTGGGGCAAGAGTTGGCTCAATGGTTGGCGCAGAAAGACAAACTTGATGTCATTGTCGGCCCGGACCTGGGGGTCATCAGTGCGCCGCAAAATAGTCGCCGCAGTGTTCACCCGTGCCTCGGTGAACCACGGTTCGACGTCGCTTTCCAGCACAGCGAGCACCTGGAACCGCTCCAGAATGAATTCTTGTAACTTGAAGCCATACTCGTTATCAAGCCAACCACTTCCAGTCAATAGGCCGATGTAACCCCCCTCGGGCAAAAAGTGAGCACCGTGGGGCCAGAAGTAAATGTATAGATCAGACCGAGCCGAAGGTTTTGGAGCACCCTTACCCCATTCTTCGTAGAACAGTTCTTTGAGGAACTCTTTGTAGGGCTTGTTGGGAGCCCCCTTTACTCGGAGGATGTGATCTATGTCCTCCTGGCGGACGTAAGGTGGATTGCCCACCACGACATCCACCTGATCAATGGGAATGTGTACCTGCTGATTGTTGCCCAGTCCCTCAACCTTGAGCACCCCCTGAGCCGGTATCTGGAAAACGGGATGGCCCCGGCGCACATTGAAGAAATCTTCGACGGCCACCCGTGGGTAGTTAGGTTCGCTGTCCAGGTCGCGAGCGGCCAGGTTGATCAACGCCAGATGGGCTGCAAAGGGCGAGATGTCCACACCGTAGATCTGCTCAAGCAACTGAGCGTGGGATAGTGTGCCACCGCTCAACTGCTTTTTGCGAGCATAGGCCCGCACCAGGAACGTGCCCCCGCCACAAGCAGGGTCGGCAACCACAGCATCGGGCTGGCGAATACAAAACCCATTAATCACGTCCACCAGGTCGGGCATGGTGTAATGCTGGCCGTAGCGATGTCGTTCTTCGGGACTGATCAGCCGCTCAAAGACACGTCCCACGATGTCATAGTTCAGACGGGTGAAGTCGTAAGCGTCAATGTGGTCAATCAGGTTGCGCCACCCTTCGAGGGCAACAGGGGCCAGGAAAGGCAGCATATCGGCAAAGTTATGCAGGTAAACCGTCTCGTAATCCCCTGAAGCCCAGATCGCTTTCTCAAAGAACGCGTTCAGCGCCTGGTGCATTTTCTCGCCCGTGTCTTCCAGGGGGCCAAAAGAGATGGTGGGTAACTTGTCGCTGTAGCGACGGCGCAGGGCGTTGTAGAACATCAACTTGTTGACCAGCCGGTAGCAGCTTGTTTTAGCCGCTCGCTCCAGATCAACGACGAGTGTCTCTTCTGAGTGAGTCCAGCCCATCTCGTTGACCATCCAGGCTACCAACTCACCCCGAAAGACGACGTCGGTTTGGTACCGTTTGTGAAGCGCATCTACCGTATGAAATACGATGGTATCCAGCGCCGTGTCCAACATCTCGATAAAGCGCGCGTCCAGCGGCTTGACGGGCAGAACTTGTAGACCACGGTGGATGTCGGCAAAGGAGGTGAGGAAATCTTCAAGAAAAGCCTTGATCTTTTCTTGAACGGGGGTAAGCGAGAGTTGTTTATTGTCGTGGATGTCCACGACCTCAAACAGGCGTTGGTCGCGCTGAATCAGGGGAACGCCTGGCTCGAACGTTTTCCACAGCACCAGGCGATTGACGTTCCAGGTGAAAAAGTACCCCACGCCTTCGTCATCGGCCTTTTTGTGCGCATCAATGACCACGGCTTCGTTGTATGGCGTGAGGCCATCGGGCTTGTCTGGCAACTTGATCTCGCCGGTCAAAGCCAGGTTGCCGTCCCGATCGTAGAGCGTCAGGTCGCGGCGTTTGCGTCTGCCTTTGGCGCTCTCTTCAATAGTCGCCTCTCCAAAAGGCAGGTCAAGCCGCTTGTCCAGAATCTCATCTATCCAGTTGGTGACGTGGTTGACAAAGGTAAGTTCGTGCATGTGCTATCCTCTGCGGCGAACAAAATGGCAGCTCGTCTCATGATTCCTACATTTGCGCTATCCCTATCTTCTTCTCTCCCGCCGTTTCATCATCCGCTTGTCTGCTCCCATCCGTTGTTTTTCGCCCTGCTTCCCAGGCTCAGACGGGCTCAGTTACCTTGCCCCAATGCTTTCAACTGCTCCTCCGTCTGCTGCCGCCAATAGGGATCGTTGCTCAACTCCAGGAATTCGTTGAAGTCGGCAATGGCTTTATCTTCTTCTCCCTTCAACTTATGAGCGAGCCCGCGGTTGTAGTAGGCTTCGGCGAAGTCGGGCTGGAGTTGGATGGCCTGGTCGAAGTCGGCGATGGCGCGGTCGTAGTCGCCTTTGTCGGCGTAGGCGTTCCCGCGGTTGTTGTAGGCTTTGGCGTAGTCGGGCTGGAGTTGGATGGCCTGGTCGTAGTCGGCGATGGCGCGGTCGTAGTCGCCTTTGTCGGCGTAGGCGACCCCGCGGTTGCTATAGGCCGCGGCGTAGTCGGGCTGGAGTTGGATGGCCTGGTCGAAGTCGGCGATGGCGCGGTCGTAGTCGCCTTTGTCGGCGTAGGCGTTCCCGCGGTTGTTGTAGGCTTTGGCGTAGTCGGGCTGGAGTTGGATGGCCTGGTCGTAGTCGGCGATGGCGCGGTCGTAGTCGCCTTTGGCGTAGTAGGCGGTCCCGCGGTTGTTGTAGGCCGCGGTGAGGTCGGGCTGGAGTTGGATGGCCTGGTCGTAGTCGGCGATGGCGCGGTCGTAGTTGCCCTTGTGGTAGTAGGCGTTCCCGCGGCCTACATAGGTTTCGGCGTAGTCGGGCTGGAGTTGGATGGCCTGATCGTAGTCGGCGATGGCGCGGTCGTAGTCGCCTTTGTCGGCGTAGGCGACCCCGCGGTTG
>CAYLPU010000062.1:0-24762 GCA_964385635.1 uncultured Anaerolineales bacterium | reverse complement strand
TCGGCGAAGTCGGGCTGGAGTTGGATGGCCTGGTCGAAGTCGGCGATGGCGCGGTCGTAGTCGCCTGTATCGGTATAGGCGACCCCGTGGTTGTTGTAGGCCCCGGCGTCGTCGGGCTGGAGTTGGATGGCCCGGTCGTAGTCGGCGATGGCACGGTCGTAGTCGCCTTTGTGAGCGTAGGCATTCCCGCGGTGCAAGTAGATTGTGCCCTGGTCCAGCGCGGGTATGCGCTCTGTGGTCTGGCTCAGCGCGTCGCCGAAGCAGGCGATGGCTCCGTCCCAGTCTTCCGCCGCGTAGCGGGCCATGCCCACGGAGAAGAGGCTCAGATAGGCCATCTCATCCGAGAGACGAGTTTGCAGGTCGAAACTCTCCAGTTCGGCCACGGCCATCGTACGCACCTGGCCCTTTGCTTCCGGCCTCAGTTCAGGCATGTATTCCGGCGGACGCAGCATCTCGAAGTGCACGTTCAGCGGCACGGCTTCGGCCATCACCCCGTACCAGCCCCAGATGACGATGGCCGCTTTGCGCTTCTCCCCCTCGGCGCGGGCGGCGGCGCTCCCTTCCGCTTCGGTGATGGCCCGTCCCAGAGGCTCGATTTCCACATCGTCATAGTCCTCCAGCGCAGCGCGCAGGCGCGCCAGCACAGTCTCGGTCACGCGGTACTTTTGTGGTTCCGGCCCGTCAAAGTCGGTGACGAGGATGATGACCTTGTCGGGAGGCTGGGCCAGTTGGTAGTGATGGTAGACTATCCCGCCCGCCGTCAGCAGGGGGATGATGACCAGACCAGCCAGCGCCCAGCGACGCCAGCGGGGATATAACCAGGCCCGTTTGTCACCTATCACCAGCGGCCAGGTGCGCTTGAAAGCCAGGTAGGCGCAGCCCAGGGTTCCACCGCCCGCGCCTATCGCCAGCAACGCGATGGTCACCAGGCCCGTATCGCCCTGCAGTAGTTTGATAAATCCCACCACCGCAGTGACGAAGGCGACGAACCCCGTGATCCAGCCGGGGAGTCTTGGGATGAAGTCAGGCCAGTTACGCTTGTCGCGAGTCATCTGCGATCAACACTTCCTCGTATAATACGTGTGGTGTGGGGGCACCAGCCTGCCGTCCGCTTGATAACTCAAGGAATCGCTCTCCCTGGCGGCACTTCGCACTAAGATAAGATGGGCGACTGTGGCCCGTCTCTATTATATCCAACAGCGTCACTTGCACAAACGAACGCCGCCAACCGCCCCACTTCCCCCACCACGAAAGGTGCCGGTAGGCGAAAAACGCGGGGGCGCGGGCTAGTCTTGCGGCGAAAGGCCGTCGTCACACCCACGGCGGGCCGCCCTCCCGGCTGCGCCTGGCTTGGCGACGTCGCCGGTGTCTTTGCGCTGCCTGTCCTGAGCCTGCCGAAGGAGTCTCACGCACGGTTTGGCAGTAACAGCGGGGTGGGCGACTGCCCCGCCGACCATAACTTGGGCCGCGCACCACTTGACCTGACTTCCCCGCTCATCCTCCACGCTTCGGGCGAACAAGTCGCGGTGCGCGGTTTCGAGCGAACGGATCGCACCATGCGTCTGTTAGCCGCGTCCCTGTCCAAAGGCTTCAAGGCTACGACAACTCTTTCATTTGTCTTAATACGGCGATTAGGGCCTGTTTGACATCGTCCTGGGCAGCAGGAACGTGGACCCCATTGATTGTCAGAGTCCGGCAGTCCAACACTCTGATCCGGATCTCTCGTTTACTCAATCTCCCGGGGGCAACCGGCCAGCTCATCCGGATCTCATTTGGCGCCTCGGTAATAGCACCTGTGTTACTCAATATGTGCTTGTTGACCTGGTCAAGAAGCTCACGCCCGTTGATCTGCGACAGAGCATTTGATGGAACTGCAAGGCCTGGTGATGCTTTTCCAAATGAAGCGGCAGGCGATTCTGTCACGTCGGACGTAAACGCTGCTTCTCTGGGCTTCGGGGTTGGTTTGGGTGAAGGGTGCGGCGCAGAGAGATGAGTACGTGTGCCGGAGGCAAGGAGGTGTGACTCTCTCTTCCTACCACTTGCACGGTAGAACACAATCCCAGCGCCAACCGCAACTAGGGTGCCACCAGCGAGTACTATGGCTGCCAGAATGCCAACATTGAACCAGTTCCATGTCTCACTGACCGCGTGCATTTCCAACGGTTCATAGTTGTTAACCGTCCACAACATCGTGTTCGAGTCGCTCGCAAAGATGCCGTTGGTCTGAGTTACATCCCCAGGAAGACGCACAGATATCTGGAACTCGAACATACCACTGGGGTCGACAATCAAGTCTTGAGGCCTCTCCTCATCCCCGAGAAGTGGGGCAAGTCGCGCATCGAGCATAAACTGATCTTTGATCAGTCCTTGTTGATGGATCAATGAAAACCTCTCGAACAACTCGGTGTCACCCAGACGCGAGTTCAGATCGGCCAAGTCTGCAAAAGATGAGGTGGCTTCAATCCATTCGTACTCACCTTCTGTCCAGCGCCTAACTGCAACATCTTCCCCTGACTCTTCCTCAGCAGATAGCTCTTGGCTTAATCTTTGCATTAAGCCCTCGCCGTCAGTACCAGCCAGGGACATGGCTTGTTGGGTCATTCCTACAGCCACACCCAATGTTCCAGAACCATCTGGCTCCACAGTGATTGCAACTCGTGCTTTGACGCACCCACTGAATGTAAGCGACAGCGTCACTGCCGCCAATAGGCAGATGAGCTTGCTGAGCTTTCTTGCATTCATAGCCATCGCCTCCCGGTATTCCGCGGCACGCCACTCTGTCAAATGACGCGTTACCACGGTAGGACTGTCAGTTACCCAACACCCCTCGCATAGATCCCGGCGTGCGGTTCTGCAGCGGCGGTGGCGCTCACCACTGCCCCGCCGACCATAGCTAGGCCGCACGCTTGCTAGTCCCGCAGGTTGGCGAATGGCCGCTGTCCGTTGTGCGCGTCCCTGAAGTTGGTGATCAGGCGCTTCTCTACCTTGTCGGGAATGTGATGCGGTGTTGGTTTCCAACACACCAGAAACGCACCCGAACCCGCCACCTGCCAGACCAAGCGCCCACCCCAGTGCGGCACCGGTTGCCCCTCCCCGAACTTGAGGCATATAGCGAGTCGTGTTCGAAGTGTCGCGTCTTGCCTGGGCCCGCCGGCCTTACCGATGTAGAGAACAAGAGTCCCTTTCACCCAGTTTCTGCAAAGCTTCTCAACTGGCACAGTGGGATCGTCGCCTTTGAAGTGACCCGCTGGGCTCACGGCGAGGAACACGGGCGGCGCAGCAGAGTCGCGTACGATCAGGTAGACGCCCATCTCTTTGGGAACGTCTTTGAGTTGCGTCCTTCGAAGATGGTCGATTGTGAGAAAGCCTTGAAAGCCTGCCTCTTTGATTGAATCAATGTCCTGAAACATGTGGTCCTGCCTTCGAGCGCGCCGCCATCGTAGTAGGAGTGCCAGTTACCCAACAGCCCTCCACACATCCCGGTGTGCGGTTTTCTCGCACTCGGGCTCTTCAGACAGCCTCGCTTCCGCAGCACGTACTATCACGGCGTCTATGCTATCCCCCGCAGTGAAGATTTGCCTTGTTGATTCGGCCCTCCGTGTCCCGGCAAGGTTTCCTTTACCTCTGGATCTGAGCAGGACCGGCTAATCCGACAAACAACACAGCCAACCACCTACCAGGATCTCTCCCTGGATAGGGGTCGGCTGCCAATCGTTCACATTGCCCTCCTCGGTAAACTGCGATTGCGACGAGGACCGCGCCGGTGCTGCACTCCGGTCTACGCTATTAGTGTACCGTAGGTTAGTACAAAAGTCAAAAGGAAGTCAAAACCATGAACTCCGTGCTTTTATCACGAATGGCACGAATATGCGAATTCCACGAATGTTTGACTAGACTTCCCTGGAAGAAGGGCGATTCTTAACGCAGAGACGCAAAGGCGCAGAGATTCTTGGACTGCGCTTCAGTATTTGAGGACATCTCACTGCACACTCCACACATGCACCACCGGCTTGGCATCATCTGCAAACAGTTCTAAAACATACAGGAGATCGTTGTTCCGGTCGTAGGCAACGGCGCCAATCCGGTGTATGCGCTGAACTCCGGTGCCCAGCATGTCTTGTTCGCTTTCTGGAGGATTGAGAAACAGATATTCGTCTATGTCCAGGGAGGCATAAGGCTGAGGCTCCCAGGACTCTATTCCCCCCTCTGCTACCTGGGCGAGGTCCGCCGGATCGTAGAGGATGAACTGGGCATCGAAGCGGGCGCTCCACCAGCCTCTGCTGTCAGGGTGACCTTCACATTCTGTCAGATCTTCTTCCGGACAGGGCGTGCCATCGGCCAGCCAGCAGACGGTGAACTCTCCAACAGATGCCTCGTCCACGCATGGATATTCGGGGCCGGCAGGATTGGTATATCCATACCAGTACTTTGCTCCTGTTCCCTTGGTGCCGGCAAACAGGATCGCTGACTTGCCTGTGTTGGTCGTTATCCAGGCGCCTCCTTCCCATTCGTCAGGGTGTTGGTAGCCGTCGAGACAGCGTTCAATGTTGCCGGTATTCAATGAACTCTCGTAGAGCAATAGCACCGTCTCCTCAAGATGTGTTCCTGCCGACGCGGGTGTACCGGCATCATCAATCCAGGGGCGATAGGCAAAGAGTGCCGGCCCCATTCCTGACCAGCCGCCATCCCTGAAGCGTCCGGTTCCCAGGTATCGGCCCTCTGCGTATTCATCTGCCCAGGATGCCGGGATCTCGAACATATATCCATTGACACTGTAACAAGACTGGTTGCCGATGAACCAGGTTCCCTGCATATCAGGCGCTTCCAGGTTTGGATCGAACCAGGCATGGGTAGCAACTGGCGTTTCAGGCTCAAAGTGCTGCCCCCAGGCCAGATGTATCTTGGGGCCGGTTGCTGAGGTATCCAGATACTCCATTCCTATGCGGGGGAGCTCTTCGAGCTCTGTGAAAAACCCTTCGGCCACATTGTGAAACCCCTGGAGAAATTCCGCTTGACTGAGTTCTTCCAAGGTATCCGTTATGACCGGCACGGGAATTCTGATTTCGGCCACCTGGCTGCCATCCGGCAGTTCCCCATAGGCCAATCTGTCGTGTCCTGTTATGAACAATGACCCTGGAAATCCGTCATTGGAACCCGAAGGGTCTCCATTGGGATTGAAGGTCATTGCATTCCCAGCGTAAGCAAAGGTCTCCGGCCGCACGTCGCCACCAGGCAGCCGGAACGCACCAAGATACTGCAAGTCCCCCGGCTGGACCACTTGCGGTATAGGACTAGATGGATACTCCTTGGCAACCAGGGGCAGATAGTCAAAGGCAGTGGGGGTTATTGCGGCTTTTTGCATGGGGCGATCAGCACCAATGGAGCCCAGGGACAGTGATGACAACAGTAACAAGACTACCGCTATGATAGCCACTGACGCACACAGGATGCGTTTCATACTACCCTCCTCGGTGAATACGATTGCGGCGAGGATTATGTCGGTGCTACACTCCGATCTGTGCTATTAGTCTACCGCAGGGTAGTACAAAAGTCAAAAGGAAGTCAAAAGAGGGTAACTGCTCTGTAATCCCTGCCGGCCCGCTGGCTTGACGGCATCCTGCTTCGTGGTACACTCTGGAGCGTCATAGGAGGTGCTATGCCAGAGAAAACCATCGCGCTGATCGCGCACGACGGCAAAAAGGCGGACATGGTCGCCTTCGCCACGTTCAATCGGGAAAAACTGATGTGCTTCAATCTGATCGCTACAGCCACGACTGGTCGTCTGCTGATTGAGAAGGTGGGGTTAGACGTCGAGTACCTGCTTTCGGGGCCGCATGGGGGTGACGCGCAGATCGCAGCCCGCGTGGCGCAGGGTGAAGTGGACGCTGTGTTCTTTTTCGTGGACTCGCTCGATAAGCACCCCCACGACCCCGACATCCAGACGCTGCTGCGCGCCTGCAACGTCCACAACGTGCCCATCGCCACCAACGTCGCCACAGCCGATCTGATCATCTCCGAAGAAGCGCTGTGAGCATGCCTCATAACTTAAGGCCATTTTGGGTTTCTCAAGGAGCGGTTTTCCTGCGATTCAGGGCAAATCTTGCCAGCCAGACCTGAATTTCAGACCAAATCAAGTGTCCAGATTCGTCCTGGGCACGAAAACAGGCCGTTTCGTTGCCCACTTAGCGCCATTTTGACAACTGACAGACACCATTTCGTTAAGTTATGACAGATGGCTGTGAGCAAGAATCCCAAGACATTGCCTCCCCACTACCGCTGGAACTTCGTCGCCTTCGTAGTTGACTATGTCTGCTTCGGGGTGGCCTTGACGTTCACCAGCCCCAGCAGCGTGCTGCCTGCCTTCGTCCGTCAATTGACCGACTCAGCACCTGTGATCGGGCTGGTCGGTACGATTTTCCGCGGCGGCTGGCTGCTGCCCCAACTGGCGGCCGCCCGCTTGATCAACGACAAGCCACGCAAGAAGCCGTACATGATCGCCGGAATGGCCGGACGGGTTCTGTTCTGGGTGGTCGCGCTATCGTTGTGGGCCGGGCTGGCCCGTTATCCCACGGCTATGCTGGTCCTGTTTTTCGCCTGCTTTGGCCTCTTCGCCGCCAGCGATGGTGTCGGTAGCGTGGCCTGGTTCGACATCATGGCGCGGGCTATCCCGCTGAAGCGGCGGGGTCGCTTGATTGGGGTGGGCCAGGTCATCAGCGGGTTGTTGGGTGTAGGTGTGGGGGCGTTGGTGGGGTTGATACTGAGCAGTCCCAGATTCCATTTCCCCGCCAATTACGCGCTGCTCTTCGCGCTGGCAGGCGTGTCGTTTATTCCCTCGGCAGTCGCCCTGATCTTGGTACGAGAGCCCCCACCGCAGGACGCAGGCCCGGAGGCGGACGGTCGAGTGCAGCGTGGCTGGCTGAAATTCCTGGTTTCCGACGCGGCCTTTCGTCGCCTGATGGTCTGTCGCATTCTGGTCGGCATGATCGATTTAGCCGTCCCTTTCTACGTGGGACATGCGGCTGATGTGCTGCGGTTGCCGGAGAGTCTCGTCGGCGGATTTGTCGTCGCCCAGACACTGGCAGGGGTGATCGCCAGCGCTGTGCTGGGTCCGATCAGCGAACGCTGGGGGCCGAGGTACGTCGCCCGCATCGGGAGCGCGGCTGCGGTGGCCGGGCCGCTTTTTGCGCTGGCAGCACACCTGGCAGGCGGTGGCTGGCTGGTCCGGGCATACCCTTTCGTCTATGTATCGCTGGGGATTGTGAACAACGTGTGGATGCTGGGCTTCATCAACTATCTACTGGAGATCGCGCCAGAGGGGAAACGCCCGGCCTACGTCGGCCTGGGCAACACCATCATGGGGGTGCTGACGGTGGTGCCGATGATGGGTGGGTGGCTGCTGGAGGCGACTTCGTATCCTACGCTTTTCGGCGTGACGGCGGCGATTGTGGCAGCCGGCTTCGTGTTCACCCTGGGGCTGAAGCCGTCTCAGCGGGATGCCGGTGATGAGGGTCGAGCGTGAGCGAGCGGCAGGGCGGTGGTGGGGGCGCGGGGACCGCGGTCCTACGGAAGCGCACCGCGTTTCTGGTGGTGCTGGTTGCCACCATCGGCGGGACGCTGTGGTACTGGCGCGAACCGCTGTGGGCTCTTTTCAGCGACCAGGAGCGCATACGGGAATGGGTGGCGGGCTTTGGCCCCTGGGGTCCATTGGCCAGTATCGCGCTCAACGTAGCGCAGGTGCTCCTGGCACCGGTACCGGGCCAGTTCGTGGGACTGGTGAATGGCTATCTGTACGGCGTCTGGTCTGGCACGCTCTACAGCATGATCGGGCTGCTGCTGGGGACGACGCTAGCGATGGCGTTGGGGCGTTGGTTTGGGCGACCGCTGGTTGAGCGTCTGGTGAGCCCGGAGAAGTTGGCGCACTGGGATCGGATCGCCGGCCGCCAGGGACCGCTGTTCTTCTTCCTCGTCTTTCTGTTCCCCCTGGTCCCTGACGACATCGCTTGTTTCCTGATTGGGCTCAGCCCGCTCGTGATTCCACGTATGCTCGTACTGACTACGCTGGGGCGGCTGCCGGGAGTGTTCGTCTCTTGTTGGTTGGGGGCCTACGCGACGGAGTTACCGTGGTGGGCGTGGATCCCGTTGGGTGGCGGGGCGGCCGCCTTAGCGTGGGTCTTCTGGCGCTACCAGGCGCGGCTGGAGGCTCTCATGGTGCGTCTCATCCAACGATTGGCGGGACGGCGTGGATCGAAGGCAGCATAAGGCCAGCCTGACAGGTTTCAGCAGGGGTGCGTGAGGTAATGAGCACGTGCGGCTGGATCGCCAGGTCCAGCCGGAGCGAGGTGCGACTTTTATATCTACTGCACGTGTGCGCCAGGCACGGGCAAAGCAGCCAGGATTTCGCGCAGCATGGCCTCGCCGGTGATATCCTTGAGACGCGCTGAGGGACTGAGGATGAGCCTGTGTGCCAGCGTCTCTGTTGCCAGAGCCTTGATGTCGTCGGGGATGACGTAGTCACGTCCCTGTATCGCCGCCCGTGCCTGCCCAGTGCGGTAGAGAGCCAGCGATCCCCGGGGGCTGGCCCCGAGATAAATGTCGGGGTGGCGGCGTGTCCGTGTGATGATGTCTACGATGTAGCGCTTGATTTTCTCGTCCACGTAGACATCCTTCAATTCCTCCTGGGCGGCGACCAGTTCCTCGGCCCCCACGACCTGCTCGATCTGCGTCAGCGGATGAACGTGCTGCTGTGCATTGAGGATAGCGATCTCGTCGGCTGGATCGGGATAACCCAGCCGGATGCACATCAGGAAACGGTCCAGTTGGGCTTCGGGCAGCGGGAAGGTGCCCTCGTACTCGATGGGGTTCTGGGTCGCCAGGATGAGGAAAGGACGTGGCAACGGGTGGGTGACACCATCCACCGTGACCTGCAATTCTTGCATCGCCTCCAGCATCGCCGCCTGGGTCTTCGGCGTGGCACGGTTGACTTCGTCGGTGAGGACGATCTGGGCCATGATAGGGCCGGGGCGGAACTCGAACTCGCGCGTCTTCTGGTTGAAAATGGAAACGCCCGTTACGTCCGAGGGCAGCATGTCGGGCGTGAACTGGATGCGGCGGAAGGTGCAGCCGAGCGACTTGGCTAGCGCCCGTGCCAGCATCGTTTTGCCCACGCCAGGCACGTCCTCGATCAGGATGTGTCCTTGTGAGAACAAGCCGATGGTGATGAGTTCGATGACCTCTCGCTTGCCGATGATGACACGCTCGACGTTCTCAATGATCCGGTTGGCGACTGCTTGTACCTCATTCATCGAAATCCCCCCGTATGATTATATCAGTTTTCGCGATGTGTACCAAACCGCCGAGGGTCGCGCCACCTTGTCCAGCGAGCTGCTCGTCAGTTACGTGGGCCACAGTTCCTGGCACCAGTGGGCCGTGGAGCGGCTGTTCCACCTGGACGACGTGGCGAGCCTACACAACTAGCAGTGACCGTCGGGAGATCATTGCCGGAGACCGGGCGAATCACAGTATCATCTCAATATTCTGGGGCCAACGTAGGGCAAATTGGCAATTTGCCCCACCTTCCCCGACTTATTGAGAGGATACGAATCACACTACTACCGGTAGTGGTGGGGCTGCTGGCCGAGGGGTTGAGCCTTTTGATAGCCGGGTTGGCTGACAGACTGTCGCCTGCGGCCCGTCTGGGCCAATGAGCGTGTCGAGGCGGAGCAACCGGCCCGCTTTTGTCAGGTGGTGTCGGCGGGCCTCCCACACTGGGGGCAAAAACGACTTCCCTCCCTCAATTGGCCACCACAGTGCCGGCAATAGCGCGGCTGGCGGCCCGGTGTGAGAGTTTCACCGCAGGCAGGGCAGAAGAGCGCGCCGGGGCGTACCGCCGCTCCGCAGGATGGGCAGCGCACGAGCCGAGTCGGCGGGTGAATGGGACGCGGCGGAGGCACGTGAGGCGCGGGGTGGGGGGCTGGTTGCCGAACCGGTTGATCCCGCCGTGCACGCCGCCTCAGTATGAGCAGGCCGACTCCGGCGACGAGCAACAGTCCTACCCCGGCACAGCCCAGCCCTCCTATGAGCAGTCCAATGCCGGTCAGTGCCAGCAGGCTTGTTCCGACCCCTGATGATGACACTGGCTCCGGGGTGACGTAGACCACCGGGGTGGGGGTGGGCAACGGTGCGGGGGTTGCGGTGGGGCCGGTGGGTTGTGGTGTCGGTGTGGTCGTGGGCGCAGGGGACGCGCCGGCCGGAGGTGGCGATGGCAGTTGCAGCCGTCCGTAGCCGTAGCCGGTGTCCGGACCGTCGGGCCCCAGGTCTACGGCGTGGGCCAGCAGAAAGTCCACCACCTCCTGGCGGGTGAGTTCCGGGTGGGCCTGCCAGACCAGCGCAGCGGCCCCGGCGACGTGGGGACAGGACGCCGAGGTGCCGGTGAACTCCTCCGCCCCATACGTGGCCCCGGAGACTCCGGTCGGGGCCGAAATCTCGGGCTTGAGTCGCCCATCAGCCGTCGGACCCTGGGAACTGTACTCGGCCAGGCTGTCGTTCCACCAGTTGGCCGCCCCGACCGTCAGCGACCCCACGGCGTCTCCCGGCGGACAGACGCTGTGGTCCGCCGACGGGTAGGCCACATCCGCGCCGTCCACGAAAATGTCCAGGGTCGCGGCCCGGTCAATCTCGTAGGCAATGACGACGGCGTAGACGGTCTCCCCGCCGGTCTCGTACTCAATCCACTCGACCGGCTCCTCTCCCACCTGTCCCGTCTGGGGCTCCTCGGATGAGGCCAGTTTGTTGCTCGCTGTGTCGTAGAGAAACAGTTCGTAGTCCTGCGAGGCCTGCTCCCAGTCGTCATCCCAGAGCAGGGCGATTCTAACGTACCCCTCGTTATAGAGGGCCAGGATCTCCTCGCCCGGGGCAAACTCGTGAAAGTCGTCGCCGTCTTCGTCAGTGAAAGCGCCCCGGTAGTGGGAGAGCGCTTCGTTGCCGGCGGCGTTGACCCAGAGGATGCCTCGGGCAGCCAGGCTATCCACCAGTCGGGCATCCCACTCGCTGCCGTCGCGGGGACCGACCAACCCGCCGGCTGAGTGGGAGATGATGTCCACCCCCTGGTCCAGCAGCCATTCCACCGCTTCGCCCATCGCGGCGTCGCTGCCATCGTACCAGGCGAGGAAGAGTTCGGCATCGGGGGCGACCTCGTGGACGATCTCGGTGCAGGCGGTGCCGTGCACCTCCTCCTCGTCATACCAGCCGAAGGTCTCTATCGCTACGCTGTCCGGCAGTTCGACCCCCAGCAGGTCCTGGTAGCCGTCGAAGCCCAGGTCGAGCACGCCGATGCGCAGGCCCGCGCCGGTGAAACCGGCCTGGTGCCAGGCATCGGCATCAATGACGGCCACTCCTTCCCCCTCGATGGTACTGGCATCGGGGGTGCGAGACTCCGGCAGCCGCACTCCGATGACGTGTTCCAGTTCGGTGAGTTGGGCGAAGGCGGCGCTGGGCTCCCCGGCCTGGAACTGGGCTTCGATCAGAGCCAGCGGCACGGAGATATTGACCCGGTCGCGGTAGGCGCTGACGACGGTAATGCCGACCGCCTCCAGTTGGGCCACCAGGGGAGTATTGTCCTCCGTGTCCAGGACGAGGGCAACACGGATGTAGTCCTGGCCGTCCTCGGAGACGAGCAGCCCGCGCTGGCGGGCCAATTCCCGCGCCGCCTCTGCGCCCTCCTCCTGGTAAGTCACCAGGAACTCCTTATAGACGGAGTCGAGTTCGGAGTTGGCGAGGATGGAGGCCAGTTGGGGATACTGCTCGGCCAGGTCGGCCAGGGAGGGAGGCGGGGTGATGTCCAGGGTGGGGAGGGCGGGGGTGGGCGGTGAAGATGTGAGAAGGTAGATGACACCGGCCGCCAGAAGCAACACGGCTCCTACAATGAGCAAGGCGATTATGGTTTTACGATTTGTCATAAGGTTCCTCCTTGTGGCTATGGTATCTTCTATAACCCTGGCAGCTCCCGGTCGCGCACCATCTGGGCGACAGCGGCACGGATGCCCGCGGCCCCGAAGCCCCGGGCCAGCAGCGCGAAGCAATCGCCCCAGGCGTTCGCGCCAAAGGTGGCGTTGGCGACGTACAGTCTGGTGGGGCGGTATCGCCGTCGCCGCGGGTCAGGTCCAGTGACTTGCATAGTTGCATTGACGGTCTATCTATACTATAATCTGTTAGTGACGATCATTGTTGAAAGGATGCTCCAATGGTATCACTAGTGGAATCCTTGCCCAGAACGGGGCGAGTGGAAGTGGATATCAAAGTGACGGCGGATATAAACATCTCCGCTTATGCTGCCAGGCAGAAGGTCAACGACTTTGTGTTGAGTGACATCAGTTATATGATGCACGCCGGCGACCCAACGCTTGTTCTGGCCGAGCGCATTTCCTGGCGCGTGCCTATTATCCTTTCGCTCACCTCTCGAGGTGATGTGGGAGAAGTCGGTGCGATTGATGTAGATGTGGAAACTGGTCAAATGCACGTTACCCCCCGACTTATAGCGGAGATTGATGCCCGTGCCGAAGGTCTTGCTCTCAGTGCCGCATCGGCACCAGCAGAGTGATGGCGATTGCCTGGCCGCCTGTGCCGCAATGGTTCTGGCACATCTAGGTCACGCGATAGATTACGCCCAACTGCTGAGATTGCTGCAAATCAAGCCTCATGGCGCTCCTGCTGGCAACATTCGCCTGCTCCACGCTCCAACGGCGCATCAGTTCGACCGTGCCATTTGTCAAAAGACGCGAACTTGGAACCAGGCTTGCTCAAACAGATACGCGCAAGACCGCATACGTATAATCAAAGTGAGACCACGCCAGCATCAAATCGCCTGACAGTATGGCTACCGGGGCAGTTTCAACCGCCGGATCAAACAGATAGGCGGTGTCCGCCTCCAGGCCAGCCAGGACAACTGCGTGAGGCGTGTCTACTTGCCAATAGGGCAACTCCCCAGTACGCAGGAAGAGAATACACGGTATGCCTTGAGTTATCCACGCCTCTAATTCTGGCAGGGATCCGGTTCTGTAGACCACTTCAAACCCACGTTGGGCCAACCACTGAATACGGCTGGCGGGTGTTCCGACGCCACGTGTGCCCAACCAACGCGCTACGTCACTCTGCGGGAGTGGGCGCTGCCAGTAGGCCGTGACCATAGCCACACATGCTGGCAGGCACCAACCTGTCTCAGTCTGTTGTAGATGCGGCACGTTGAGCCAGTTCATTTCCACGCTCCGCTATCTCTTCCAGGGTCTGCTGTGTAGATAGGATTTCGCCTGTCTGTGCATCCACATCCAGTGTACCTACTTGCCCCAGTGGTCCGGTCGTTGGCAATGCCAGCCAGACAGGCACGCGCCACAGCAGCCGTCGCCCTGCAACCAGGCTAGGGCGTTCACCATAAAGCAGATTGCCCACGTGATCTAGCAGCAGTTTGCTCACCTTGCGTTGTGCTGTGACGTCAGTGACATTCACCTGAGCGGTGAGGCTAAACTCAACCTTGATCTCAGCTGGCACAGGTAATCTGATTTCATCAAATTCAACACTCATTTGACTTACCTCCTGACGTGATGCGCGAAGCGTGCAACGTAATATGCGATGCCTCTTTGCTTACGGCTTTGTGCCTTTACGCTCAAACCACTCTTCGGTCTCGTCTGGAACATGCATCCAGTTCTTCGAGTTGATGTCGAATGGCGCGTAGTAAACCTCAGCCAACGAGTCGCGCTGAAAGAGTCTAACCTCATCCAGCAACACCTCACCATCAACTGGCGCAGGCGGCAGTGTCCTGACATGCCCGTCGAACACTGTCTGGCGCTGGTGGCGGTCCATCTCGTCGTATGCCGTGCTCAACAAATCGAGCAGAACGGACGCATCCTGGGTCGCCAGGGATTGAAATAATTGTGTCTTGTCCACTCTAAATGACCTCTTCGATCATCTGATCGGCGGCTAGTATCCTCTCAATAAGTCGGGGAAGGTGGGGCAAATTGGCAATTTGCCCTACGTTGGCCCCAGAATATTGAGATGATACGGCGGCTAGGTGTCGCGCCAAGCCTGGTGCATCTGGCTTCACGGGACGATAACGATCCTAATGTCGTCTGAAAGAACGCCTTCAAAGCGAGGCGGATCCGGCACCTCCATCGTGACATTTGCCTGAAGTGTGGTCATCCCTAACTGACTGGCTTCCAGCACGAATGTGGCCTGGCTGATACTGTTTGGGGTTACCTCTACTTCTTCTTGTACCACTACCGTCGGCCCTATCACTTTCAGGTAGGGATCCCATTGTCCCAGCAACTGGTAGCGCAGATTGCTGAAGGTCACCTGCCCGGTGTTAATGACGGTGACGGTGATGGTGAGGAAGTCGCCTGTGCTCAGTTGGGCAGCGGAGGGGGCGATGTCAACCTGGGCGTCAAAGACGGCTGATGCCAGCGTGGCGGTCGGGAACGGCTCGGTGGTGGGTATTTCGGTTGGTGTTGCTGTAGGTGGGGCTGCCGCCGTCGTGGGGGTCTCGGTCGGCAGCGTTTCCACGGCCGGCGTTTCGGTGGGAGTCGACTCAGCGGTGGGTGAGGGCGTGGCGGTGTCTTCCCCACCACCGATGATTTTCGGCACGACAAACCAGGCGGTTACGCTGAGGATGATGATACAGAGAAACACAGCGATGATTCCCACCACCCACACCCAGCGCGATGAGCCCCGCTTGGGAGGGGGGGGCGGTGGCGGAGTGGCAGATGGCATCGAAGGACCGGTGGATGGCTGGGCGCGAGAGGGCGGTGGGGCCGGTGGCTGGGCCGGGGGCGGGATCGGCTGGCCGGGCTCGGCCGGGAGCGGCCTGCCGCAGCGCGGGCAGAAGCGGGCCCCAGGTTTGGCGGTGGCCCCACAGGCAAGACAGACAGGGCCTGGGGGCGTCGGGACCGCTGGCGAGGCAACCTGTGCTTGCAGGGGTTGGCCGCACTTCTTGCAGAAGTGGGCGTCGGGACGGTTTTCAAAGCCACATTTTGGGCATTTCATTGGTAACCTCCAGAACGCGGATCTCAAGACAACAACGGATTGAGACAACGGTCTCTCCAGGGATGGGGCCAGCCGGCGTGCGGTGGTTTCGATCCCGGATGTTGCGGCGGCCTATTTGCCGTGTCCCAAATCGCTATGGTGTGTGTACCTCGAAGTTGTCGAACTCGAAGACGCCTGTATCGCCAGCGTCAAGTTCTATCGCTACACCCGGTTTTCCGCTGCCCAACCGGGTCTCATCAATCTCGCCAACGCGCCGGTCGTTAATGTAGAAAGTGAAGTGGGATCCTTTTGCGATGACTGTCAATCGATTCGTCTCACCTGGTTGGATTTCAGAGCTCTTGGTCCAGTCAATCAGGGTCGTCCACTTGTCATCGTACCGCAAGGCGACCTTGAAGTCCTGGCTATCTTCGATCTTGAAAAGGCCGTAATCGCCGCTCTCGTTCTTGCCAAATATCACACCGTACTGGGCATCCTCAGCCCCGCTGACCTGCCGGGTCTCTACCGTTAAATAGAAGTCGGAGACTGGGTCGATGTCAGGAGCGGACCACCATACAACGCCACCGAGGGCGTTTCCTTCCCAACGATACATATCGTTGGCGACACGTTTGTTCCCTTCTATCAGGTCACTGCTGTAATCACCATCAGGCCAATCGTTCACGTTCGTGCTAAAGGTGTCGCAAAGCGTGATGGACCAGTCAAGAGGTGCTATGCCAGTGTAGTGGATACAGGCCAGCATGGTGGCCGTCGCCTGTGCCTGCACGCGGGCCGTCGCCTGTGCTCGTGCCGTGGCGGTCGTCTGAACGGCCTGGGCGATGGATGTCGCCTCAGCAACCTGGGTGGCGGTTGCCTGGGCCTGGGCCGTGGCGGTTCTCTGCACAACCTGTGCGGTGGCCGTCGTCTGTGCTATCATCTGTGATTGAGCCGTGGTAGTTGCCTGCTCCCGCGCTTGTGTCGTGGCAGCCACCTGGGACTGACGAATTACCAGCCCGCCCAGCCCTGCTATCGCTGCGCACAGCACAAGCACGGCCAGGCCGCCCAATGCCCAGGCCCACACAGGTATGCGGCGGGCAGGGGCGGCCGGCTGCACCTCGGGCATCAGCTTGGTCTTTTCACGCCTGGGCACAACCGGAACGACGCGTCCAGGAGGTTGAGTCGGGGCCGGGAGGCCGGGGGCTCCTAGCGCCGCCGCCATCTCCTCGGTGCTCTGCCAGCGCTGCGAACGAGCCAACTCCATCGCCTGGAGTACTGCCGCCTCCGTCCCTGGGCTCACGCGGGGGTTCAGTGCCCGCACCGGTGCGAAGTGCTCCGGCGTCGCTATGCGCATCGTCGCCGTCGGCGGGGCCTGGCCTACCAGAGCGTGGTAGATGGTCGCTCCCAGGCTGTAGATGTCGCTGCGGGGGTCGGTGTGCCCCATATCGGCCTCGTACTGCTCCGGCGGGGCATACTCCGGCGTCCCCATCCCCCGCATGGCGGTCTTTGTGCGCGGATCGCGGGGATCCCATAATTTCACCAGTCCGAAGTCCACCAGCACCGCCCGCCCGTCGGGACGGACGATGACGTTCTGGGGCTTGACGTCCCGGTGGATCACTCCTTGTGCATGGCAGTAGGCCAGCGCATCAAGCAATTGCCTGGCCCAGGTGAGCACCTCCGCCTCCGGCAGCGCACCGTGCCGGGTGATGCGGTCGGCCAGGTTTTCCCCTTCCACAAAGCCCATCACCAGGTAGGTATTGCCCGATTCCTCGAAGAAGTCGGTGACGCGGACCAGGTGAGGATGATTCAGCCGGGCCAATACCGTCGCCTCCTGTTGGAACTGCTTGCGCAATTGGGCCAGCGCGTCGGGGTTGAGCCCTGGCTGGGGAGTCATCTCTTTGAGGGCGACGGGGACGTTCAGGCGGGTGTCCCAGGCGCGGTAGACTGCGCCCATCCCGCCTTGGCCCAGGAGGGATGCGATGCGGTAGCGGTCTTGAAGCATATTGCCAATTGTGGGCATAGTAATGTCTCCTTAATCTTCTGTGGGCGCGGCATACCTCGCCTCTAGTGAAAGTCCCGCCAGTACAGCCCCCAGCGACGCACCGGCCCGACCAGCCAGCGCGCGAAGAGGGGCAGCAGCAGGAGGTTGGGCGGCAGCACCACGATCAGTGTCTGGACTGTGATCTCCAACGAGTCATCCCAGTATCCATGCAAGACACCGACGGTCGTCGCGGTGCCCAGTGCCTGGACTCCGCTGGCTACGATGCCTGCCCCTACGACTGCTTTCCAGTTCCGGGCCTCTTTCACCATCAGGCCGGGCAACATTCCCAGTGCGAAGGCGCTCAGTGTGGTGCCCCACCAACCGGGCCAGAACCATCCCGCAAGCACGGGCTCGATCGGCGATCCCAACGCACCGGCGAAGCCCCCCACCCACGGCCCGAACAACACGCCGAACAGGGGCGGGATAAACGCGAAAGGGGCCAGTGGTAAATCAACGTACTGCCATAATCTCAACCAGGCTTCGGCTCCGTACAAAGCAGCCCCCAGCAGGACTAATCCTACCCCGCGCCGGGAGTTGAGGCGGGAGGCGGCCGGCATGGGGACAGGTTGAGCCGCTGCCGCCCCGCTCGCCTGGGCTGCTGCAGCCGCAGGCTGCGGGACAGGGCTGATTTTGGGCTGCGCCCGTGATTTTGGCCTGCGTGCTGGTTTCGGTTTGGCAGGTGACTGCTTTGTCAGCGCTGCCTTCATCTCCGCCACGCTCTGCCAGCGATCGGCTGGGGTGTCGGAGAGGGCCTTCATGACAGCGTCCGCCACGTGTGCAGGCACCTGTCGGTTAGCCTGCCGCATGTCCTCGAAGTGGAACGGGTGTTCGGCCGGATCTATGCCTGTCAAAAAGTGGTGCAGCGCCGCGCCTAATGAGTAGACGTCGGAGCGTGCATCGGTCTGCCCCTTGCCGTATTGCTCCTTAGGGGCGTAGCCGGCCGTGCCGAAGTAAGCGGTGTCTTTCGCTTTGCCTGGCTTGAACAGCCGTGCGATCCCGAAGTCAATTAACTTGACCGTGTCATCTGGTGTCACCATCACGTTGCTCGGCTTCAGGTCACGGAAGACCACCGGTGGATCCTGGCTGTGCAGATACTCCAGCACGTCGCACAGTTGTCCGGCCCAGGCAAGCACCTCGTCCACCGGGAGCGGGCCGCCGCCTTCTCGTTCTAACCATTCGACAGATGTCTCTCCCTCGATGAAGTCCATGACCAGGTATTGCTTGCCTCCCTCGGTGAAGTGGTCAATGACTCTGGGCAGGTTATGGTGGTCCAGGCGGGCCAGCATCAGCGCTTCCTGGCGGAAAGCGGCGATGGCCTGCTGCTTCTCCAGCGGATCGGTGACGGCGGCGTCGGACATTTCTTTCACGGCCCATGTTTTGCCAGTGATACGAGCGTCGGCGGCCTGGTAGACGGCGCCCATGCCCCCCTTGCCGACGCGGCGGAGGATGACGTACCGGTCGGCGAGCAGGGTCTGGGGCGGCAGTTGCCCCGTGCCGGTGAAGGTGGGAGGATGGGCCGGTGCAGATGGTTGTGGACTGGTGGGCGACAGCACTGCCCCGCAGTCGTTGCAGAACCGCGACCCGGTAGGGTTGACCCGACCGCATTGGGGACAACGCAACTCTTGTGCCAGCGGTGTGCCGCATTTGTTGCAGAAGCGGGAACGGGCCGGATTATCTGCGCCGCAATGGGGGCAGGACTGACGCAGCGGTTGGGCGCACTGAGCGCAGAACCGGGCCGTGTCGCGGTTAGATGTATTGCAATGAGGGCAGATTTGGGCCATTCCTAGTTCTCGTAGAATATCAGTGTCAACTGGCTGCAGCGGATGATGTCGCCGCTGCGCACACGAGCCGGCTGCCCAGGCAACAGGCGCGCGTCGTTGATGAACGTGCCATTGGTGCTGTGGAGGTCCTCCAGCAGCCAACCCTCGGGACAGCGGAGCAGCCGGGCGTGATGGCGCGAGACGCCCGCCATCTCACCGCCGTACAGCCCCAGATCCATGTCGGGCGGTGGGGTAACGTGCGGATCGGCCCGGCCGATCAGCACTTCCTCTTGACGGGGAAGCGGGATCGTCGCGCCGGTGCCCGTCACGACCAGGCGGGGGCCAATCGCGATGTCGAGATCCTCCAGACGAGTCGTGGTGCTGGGTCGAGTGGTGGGTTGGGAGGGAGGAGTGATGGCTCGCCCGGTGGCTCCTGGCAACCGTGAGAGAGCATCCACCAATGCCTCCATGGTCGGGTAACGGGCCGCCGGGTCTCGGGCGAGCGCACGCATGATCACGGTCTCCAGCCGGGGTGGGATGCGGGGATTGATGAGGCTGGGGGGGGTGGGAGGCTCGCGCAGACGGCGGAGCATCGTCTCGAAGGGAGAGTCGGCCTCGAAGGGGGTGTGGCCGGTTAGCAACTCGTAGAGTACCAGACCCAGGCCGTACACGTCGCTGCGGTGGTCCACATCTTCGCCAGTAGCCTGCTCGGGTGAGAAGTAGGCCGGGGTGCCGATGCTGGTGCCGGGCTGGGTGATACCTCGCTGGTGACCCGACAGTTTCACCAGGCCGAAGTCGGCCAGGAGAGGCCAGTCGGGGCGGGCCAGCAGAATGTTGGCCGGCTTCACGTCGCGGTGCACGATGCCCTGGGAGTGAGCGTAGGCCAGGGCCCGGCCCACCGGAATGATCAGTGTTGCCGCGTCTGGCCACTCTGTCGGCTCTCCGGTCAGGCATGCTTTGAGGGAGCCGCCAGACACGTACTCCATGACAATGTAAGCGACCCCTTTCTCCTCCCCGTAGTCGTAGACGGTCAGGATGTTGGGATGCTGCAGCGCAGCGATCGCACGGGCCTCGCGGCGGAAACGGACCAGGAACTCTTTGCCGCCAGTCTCCGTGGCCCGCAGAATCTTGATAGCCACCCAACGCTCCAGTTGTGGCTGGTAGGTGCGGTAGACTGTCGCTGCCCCGCCCTGGCCGATCTCTTCGTCAATCTGATAGCCGCCCAACGTGCGTCCGGTCCATCCCATCATTGCACACCTCGCAGGGTTACCGTCAACTGTCTGCTACCGACGGTCATAGACTCGATTCGTACCGGTGTCCCCTGCCATGCTTCCTCGAAGCCGCTGTTGATGCCATTCGAGATGATGCCACCTACGACGTATAGCGGCACCCCGTTCAAACGCTCGAGCGTGATGGCTGGCACGCCATTTCGCTCCGCCAGGCAGGCCTCCAGACGCAGTTGCCGAGAGCGAAGCACAAGGGACAACTCGACCGTGTCGAGCGGGCGAAAGTCGGCCCGGACGTCGTCTATGGTGTCAAGGGCATAGGGTTCCAGAAACGTTTGCACACCCTCCCGAAGTTCACTTTCGGTCAGGGTGAAATGGGGGTCGGCTTTTTCTGTCATTTGCCAGTCAAGGCCAGCGATGGCCTGCTGCGCGATGGCCGAGAGCGCGAATGCCCCGGCAAGGAGTAACACCAATGTAACGATGACCAGTGTGATGATAAGGGTCAGTGTGATCCGTCCCAGCCAGCGCAGCAGGCCCAGGGTGAGCCTGGCAGCGCGACTGCGCTGCGCAGGCACAGCGGTGGGTGGGGCTGCCATCACCTTCGTGCCGGTGCCGCGCTTCCGCTGGATTGAGGGCAGGCGCAAGCGGCGCGGTCGAGTCGTCTTCTGCAATGCCTCTCTCATCGCTCTGGCCGAGGGAAACCGGTCGTCTGGGTCCAGGCTCACTGCCCGCGTCAGCACGTCGGAGAGGGAGGGTGAGATGCTGGGGCTCAGTTTCCGGGATGGGGTGAAGACAAAGGGGTGGCCAGTCGGGTCATCACCGGTCAAAATCTCGTGGAGCGTGACGCCCAGGCTATAGATGTCGGAGCGGGGGGTGGTCTGGCCCTGGCCGGCATATTGCTCCGGTGGGGCGTAGCCCGCGGTGCCCATCTTGAGCGTGTCGGTCCGCTTGGTGGGATCAAAGAGGCGGACCACACCAAAATCGATCAGTTTAGCGTCCCCCTCCGGCGTGACCATCACGTTGGCCGGTTTGAGATCGCGGAAGATGATGGGAGGAGTCTGACCGTGGAGGTACTCCAGCACGTCGCATAACTGGATCGCCCACTCCACGACCATTTCCTGGGATAATCCCTTTGGCGACCTGGCTAACTGGCCGGCCATGGTGTCCCCCTCAATGTAATCCATCACCAGGTAGAAGTGTTCCCTCTCTTCAAAGTAGTCGTAGACATTGGGAAGGTTGGAGTGGTCCAGGTGGGCCAGAGTGGCCGCCTCGCGGTGGAACTGGGCAGCGGCCTGTGTCTGTTCCTCACGAGTAGCATGTGGGTCAGGGACGAGTTCCTTGACGGCGCAAGGCTTGTCGGCCAGGCGCGTGTCGTGGGCCAGGTAGACCTGTCCCATGCCTCCACCGCCCAGCACTCTGACGATGCGATACCGGCTTTGCAACAAAGCGCCTTGTTCCAGCATTACGAACCTCCGCGTATACTATACCCTCTGTCCGCAATTTGCGCAAAATTGAGTTTCGGGCTGTAACGGAGCACCACAGTGCGGGCAGGTGAAGGATACCGGGTCCTCTGTCACCGGTTGACCGCAGGCCCGACAGAACCTCGCGCCGGGCCGGACGGGCGCGCCGCAATAGGCACAGACTGGCATCGAACCTGACTCCTCGTCTCCCTTCGTTGCCGGGGAAGGGGGGGCGCCCTCGGACACAGGCTGGCCACACACCGGGCAGAAGCGCGCCCCATCCCGCAGTGCTCTCCCGCAACTGATGCAGACGGCAGGAGCGCCAGGAGATATGGGGGTATAGGTGTCTGGGGGGCCTGGCGTGACCACCAGGGGTGGAGCGGCCGGTGGCGGCAGGATGGGCTCTGGCTCGGCCAGTTGTCCTCGCCCCCGCACGCGGTTGTAGAGAGCGGGCAGCGCCAGTAGTACCAGCAACGGCAAGGCTCCCAGGCAAGGCCACAGATTCAGCGTTGGAGTTAGCGTGCCACCTACAGCGTAACTCTCCACCGCCGTGACCATTCCTCCCGGCAACTGCACCGTCGCCTCCACCTGGCGGGTGGTGCCGTCGAGTCGAGGCGTGGGCGAGGTATAGGTCAGCGAGTACTCGTCCTGCAAACTGCGGGCCAGTTCGGTGTACAGTTGTGCCAGGTCGCCGCTGGATGGTTCTTTATAATACTGACCACCGGTCTCCTGAGCCATCTGCTGCAGCACTTCCCACTCCACATGCGTCCCCAATCCGATGGTGTGGAGAACGACGTTGTGACCCTGGGCATAGTCTATCACGGTGTCCATAGTGCGGTCGCTGTGTTCGTCAATCCCATCGGTCAATGCCAACACGACTTTGCGGCCGGCAGCGCCGCGCAACATATCCACCGCCTGATAGACGGCGTCGTAGTAGGCCGTGCCACCATCTGCGGTCAGGCGGCTGATACGTTCATGCAGGTCAGTGCGGATGTCATTGTCCAACATACGCAGCGTGCCTAACGTCTTGGTCTGATGGTTGAACGGGACGACGCCCAGATGATCGCGCCCATCCTGCAGATGGTCCAGGAAAGTTAAGGCGGCTATGATGGCGTCTTCCATCTTGGTGCCGTCGTCCATACTGCCGCTATGATCGATCAGCATCACCGCTGTCACCGGCTGCGCGCCGCCCCCGATGAAGCCGGTGATGTCCACTATCACGTCGTCTTCGGTGATCGAGAAGGCGCTCTCGGGCAATCCTGACACCGGCTGCTTGCTGCCGTCGAGCACGGAGAGATAGATCGTGACGTCGGCGAAAGCAGACTGGTCGTAGTCAAAATAGGTGACCTCGGCGGTGGAACCGTCCGAAGCGGGGGTGGCCCGGCTGCGCCAGAAGTCCACGCTCATCAGTCCGGCCCATCCCGCTGCACAGGTAAACAGCAGAAGCAGCAATACCCACCGTTTCATGAGGCTGCTCCTTTCTGTTCGCTCAGGAAGATAAAGCGCGTTTTGCCCACTTGCAGTCTGTCTTGATGGCAGAGAGCGTGGCGTTGCACCGGTGCATACCCCTGGGGCCCGCGGACGAGCACCGGCCCGTCACGTGGCTCGATGGCGAACGTCGGGCCTTCCTGTAAGATAGCCGCGTGGCGGGGTTGCACGTCCGGGTCGCCAGGGATCACGATCGCGCAGTCAGCGGCCCGCCCCAACACCTGCGTCTTCTTGCGCGGGTCGAGCGTGAGTGTCTGCCCCTCCAGTTTGCCACGGGTGAACTTGAGCCAGGCCGTGCGCAGGACCACCTCGACCAGGCCGATGAGGCCGCCGGTGGCTGCTCCCAGGATGATCAGGCCCATCGCGCTGCCGATGCTCAGTCCCAGGTCTCGATTGTGGGTGACCATCTGCAAGAGAACGCTCAATCGTTCGTAGGTGCTACCTCCGACCATGCCGCCCAGCAATCCGCCAACCATGCCATATCCGATCTTGGTCAGCGACCACTGGCTGATGCCCTGGGCGCTGCCGACCAGCAGCCCGAAAAGCGCCCAGCCGAACGCTCGCGACCAGACGCCGCCTCCTCCGAGAACGAAGATGATCTCGCTGAGCGCCAGTCCTAGTCCGCCGCCGAACGCGCCGATGAGCCCGCCCAGGAAGACGCCCTTGAGCAGCCGTCCGAACGAACGGCTGGCGAAGAGTCCGTCGTAGGCGCCGAGGGTCGCGCCGATGGTCACGCCGACCAGCGCGCCGATCAGTGTGTCTTTCAGCAACAGCCCGACGATGCCCGTCAACTGGAGCCATGCTATGGGTATCGTGAGCGCCCAGCCGGCCAACCCGCCGAGAGCGCCCATCACGGCGTGGATGTAGATGCGGCGAAGGTCAAGTGTCATCTTAGTCTCCCCAGTATTGAGTTCGTACTCCTATTCGCTTTGTGGTAAAGCCGACTACGGCGCGTATGTCCAGAATGGCACGTACTCACCGTTCGTGATCTGGTTGACCGCGATTTCTGGATCGGCGCAGTCGCCGTACTGGTCGCAGGTGAGATTGCCGGTGATGCCCTCGAAATTCCTGGTACCGTACAGCGCATCGCGCAGCGCCTGCCGCCCGATGTGCAGTGTGCCGTCATAATCCTGTATCGCGACCTTCTCGATGGCAGCCAGGAGCATCATCGTCGCGTCGTAGGCGTGGGCGTGGAAGACGCTCAACGGCCACTCGCCGTACTTTTCCTGGTGAACCTCCAGGAAGTGATCGTAGATTGGATTCTCGAAGGCCAGGTTCGGGCCCGAGATATATATGCCCTCGCAGGCGTCGCCGGCGGCTTCGACAAAGTCCGGGGAGTAACACCCATCCGCGGCCGCCAGTATCGTGTTCTCCAGGCCGGCGATCTCCTTTGCCTGCATGGTGATCTGGGCACCCTCGGGGATAAAAATCGGGTAGTAGAGAAAGTCCGGCGAGTCCACGGCGATGGCCGTCAGGATGGGGCGCATGTCGGTGTCGCCCCAGTTGACGGCCTCCTGAGCCGTGATCGTGCCGCCCAGTTCCCTGAACGTCTCGGCGAACACCTCCTGCAACTGGTCGGCGTAGGGGCTGCCGTCGTGGATCGTGGCCGCCGTGCGCAGGCCCAGCCCATCGTACACGAAATGTGCCATAGCCGCGCCCTGTACGTTGTCGTTATGGCAGATGCGGAAGTAGCCAGCGTTCCAGGCCAGGTCCGGATTCGTCAGCGACGGGGCGGTGTTGGAGGGCGACAGCAGCACCATGCCGGCGTCGGAAGCGATCCTCGAGGCCGG
>CAYLPU010000061.1:0-30056 GCA_964385635.1 uncultured Anaerolineales bacterium | reverse complement strand
GGGGGGGGGGGGGGGGGGGGGGGGGGGGGGGGGGGTGTGGGGGGGGGGGGGGGTGGGGGGAGTTGGTGTCGGTGGAACTGTGCACCTTGTCAGGGGTAGTAGCAGGACGGCGATCAGCAAGCGGCGCATGCACATCATCCAAACCACCACCACTACCGTTGGGCGAAGGTTTGTTGGGCGAAGGTCTCTGACCGAGCCCGCGCTGCTTCAACCAGCCCCTCGAAGAGGTGGCGCATCACGGGCTGGCTTTCGACCATCGCCTCGGGATGCCACTGCACGCCGACGCAGAAGGGATGGTCGGGTAGTTCCAGACCCTCAATGACGCCATCAAGAGCGCGGGCGGTGACGACCAGCCCTGCCCCCACGGTCTTGGCTGCCTGGTGGTGAGAACTATTCACACCCAACTCGCCGGCCCCGACCAGTGCAGACAGCCGGCTGCCGGCTGCCACCTCGACTGTATGGGCGATCACACCGATAGGGCGGCCAGCGACGGTGCTGTGGGGGAGGGGGTCGGGAACCTGAGTGGGAATGTCCTGAATGAGTGTCCCTCCGGCTGCGACGTTGAGTACCTGGAGCCCTCGGCAAATCGCCAGCAAAGGCAGTTCTTCCGCCAGTGCCCACCGTGCCAGCGCAAGTTCCGCTCGATCACGCCGCTCATCCACGAACCACAGCAGCCCACAGTCCTCCTCGCCGAACAATGCTGGCAGGATATCCCCACCGCCGGAGAGGATCAGGCCCTTGAGGTGTTGGAAGATGGCTCGTAGTTTCGTCTCCTCCAGGTGAGGCGGGATAATCACAGGAGCGCCCCCGTTCAGTTCTGCAGCCTGAACGTAGGTTTGGGCGGTGGCGAAAAGGGGTGAGTTGGGTGGACGAGCGGATTGGTCGGTGCGACCGGTGATGCCGATGACGGGAAGAGTCATTCTCAGGGGTATTGAGTACGCTTTTCCCGCAGACGAGCGGCCTTGCCTCGTCGCTGCCGCAGGTAGTACAGTCGAGCGTGGCGAACGCGTGCTCGTCGCAACACCTGGACTTTTTCAATGCGCGGCGAATGTAGCAGGAAGGTGCGCTCGACTCCGATGCCATGGGAAGCGATGCGCCGCACGGTGAAGTTGGCGTTTGCTCCTCCTTTGCGCAGACAGATGATGGTGCCTTGAAAAACCTGCACTCGCTCACGATCGCCCTCTATGATCCGCGCGTGCACCTTGACGGTGTCGCCCGGGTGCAAATCCGGGATGTTCGGGTTAGATTCTAGTTGACGTTCCAGTGATTCGACCAGATTCATTGTACGGTTCCTCCAGTGAAGCGTTGATTATACCACGCTTCACCCATTGGAGCAACTTTACCCGACACTCACGCGCCAGCCGGTCTGCAGACAGTTGGTATCCCGGGGCAGGCCCTGGTTGCCCCACAAATGCCCGCTCTGCTCCCAGAGCTGCGCCCTGGTGCAACGTCCAGTTCATCTTGGACACGTTATGCCCATACCCCAGGCAGGGGTGTTGCGGGAGCAACGTTGAAATTGATACAAATATACTATTGAAATGTCGATCAGAATATGGTAGTATAAGGATGTCCTATTGATGCTTGTTCATCGCCGATGTGAATGAGGAGAAGAGGAAATGCTGCAGCCTGATGTTGGCTCTCCTAAAATCGCCCAACTTCTGATCCGTCTCCTGCCAGCCCTTGCGCTCGTGGTCGTCGCTCTTGCGATACTCGTGCTGGCAGTCCGGTGAACTCGTTGAGGGCGTGAATTCCTAGAATGCGTCGGGATTTGGGAAGCAGGTCGACGCTGAGTCATACTGATTTTCCCGTTTTATCCCTGCGCGTCTGCATCCCATCTCCAGGTGATTCTGTTTTGTAGGCACTGCGTTCCCCCGCTTGTGCCTCCCCATCTCCCCTTTACACGATCCCCAATTCACAATTTCCCCTTGTCCCTCTGTCACCTTGTCCCTCGTCTCCTACCTTGCCAACGCTGCCTTTCCAGGTACAATAAGAACTCTTACAACTACAACGTGATGAAAGGAACTGACGATGAGCACCAACCTGGATCAACTGTGCATCAACACTATCCGCACGCTGGCAATGGATGGCGTGCAGAAAGCCCACTCCGGTCACCCGGGGATGCCGATGGGGGCGGCGGATATGGCCTACGTACTGTGGACCCGCTTCCTCAAGCACAACCCGGCCGACCCCACCTGGCCTGATCGTGACCGGTTCGTTCTCTCGGCCGGGCACGGTTCGATGCTGCTCTACAGCCTGCTCCATCTCACCGGCTACGATCTGTCGCTGGAGGAACTCAAGAACTTCCGCCAGTGGGGCAGCCGCACGCCCGGCCATCCTGAGTATGGCCTCGCCCCCGGCGTCGAGACAACCACCGGTCCGCTGGGACAGGGCTTCGCCAACGGGGTGGGGATGGCAATAGCCGAGTGTTTCCTGGCCGCCACCTTCAACCGGCCAGGCTTTCCCATCTTCGATCACTTCACCTACGGTATCGTCTCCGACGGCGATCTGATGGAGGGGGTGAGCCATGAGGCAGCCAGCCTGGCAGGCCACCTGGGGCTGGGTAAACTCGTGTACCTGTACGACGATAATGAAATCTCCATAGAAGGCTCGACAGACATCGCCTTCACCGAGGATGTCCCAGCCCGTTTTCGCGCCTACGGTTGGCACGTGCAGGAGGTGGATGGGTATGACCTGGATGGGATTGAGGCAGCCATCCGTACCGGGCAGGAGGAGAGCCAGCAACCATCGCTTATCGCTTGCCACACTCACATCGCCTACGGCAGTCCCAACAAGCAGGACACGGCTGGTGCTCACGGCGCGCCGCTGGGAGAGGAGGAGGTACGGCTGACGAAAGAGGCGCTGGGCTGGTCGCCCGACGCACACTTCTTCATCCCCGAAGAATCGTTGACAGTGTTCCGGCAGGCGCTTGAGCGAGGACGGCAGGCAGAGGCCCAATGGTGGGAGACCTTCGAGCGGTATCGGGAAGCATATCCTGAGGATGCCGCGCTATTGGAGACGCTGTGGGCAGGGAGGCTGCCCGAGGGGTGGGTGGACGCGCTGCCCACCTTTGCCCCCGCCGACGGGCCACTGGCGACCCGCAAAGCATCAGGCGCGGTGCTCAATAGTATTGCTCCTGCTCTGCCCACGCTCATTGGCGGCTCGGCCGACCTGGCTCCCTCTAACGTCACGCTGCTCAAGGACTGCGACGATTTCCAGCAGGCGACTCCCGCCGGGCGCAACCTCCGCTTCGGCGTGCGCGAGCACACGATGGGGGCCATCCTCAATGGGTTGGCGTTGCATGGCGGCGTGTTTCCCTACGGCGGCACCTTCCTGATCTTTTCGGACTATATGCGCCCGCCAGTGCGATTGGCAGCGATGATGCACCTGCCAGTCGTCTACGTCTGGACCCATGACTCGGTCTGGATCGGCGAGGATGGCCCCACCCATCAGCCGGTCGAGCAGTTGGCGGCGTTGCGGGCGATCCCCAACCTGGTCGTTATCCGCCCCGCCGACGGCAACGAAACCGCCGCAGCCTGGCGTGTGGCGCTGGAGCGACGGGACGGCCCCACTGGCCTGGCCCTCACCCGCCAGAAGTTGCCCGTGCTGGCCGAGACTGCCCTTGACCTGGCCGAGACAGTGGCTCGTGGGGCCTACGTCCTGGCCGGCACCCCCGGCACCCCCGACGTGCTCCTCATCGCCAGCGGCTCCGAGGTGCACCTGGCGCTGGAGGTGCGGGAGTTGCTGGCTGACAAGGGAGTGGCAGCGCGGGTGGTGAGTATGCCCAGTTGGAAACTCTTCGACGCGCAGCCAGCCTCGTACCAAGAGGCGGTGTTGCCGCCACTGGTGACGGCGCGATTGGCGATTGAGGCGGGTGTTACGCAGGGGTGGGCCAAGTACGTCGGTCTGGCCGGCGACGTGATAGGACTGGATCGTTTCGGGGCCTCGGCTCCCTACAAGGTGCTGGTGGAGAAGTTGGGCTTCACGCCGGAGGCAGTGGCCGAGCGGGCGCTGCGGCTGTTGGATAAGGTTAGACACTGAAGGCACTTCTGAGCGTTTTGTTTAAGTACACTCGTTACCTGAAGCGGCCCAAGGTTATTCTGACACTTCTGCTGGTTGGACTGACTCTCTGGATTCGGCTGCGCCTTCTGGGCTACGGCGAGATGTGGTGGGATCAGTCCATCACACTCAACAGGTCTCTCGAGTGGGTTCATGGTGGGCCGTTGCCGCTGTCTTCCATGCAGTCATCCTTCGGCGTGTATAACCCACCGCTTGTCCAATACCTATACGCGTTGCCCTTGTTTTTTAAGGAAGACATCAATGGCGTGGTTTTTTTGATCGCCGTGGTGAACCTCTTGGGCATCCTGGCGGCTGGGTTGGCTACAGCGCGCGTTTTCAATTGGCGTGTGGCGTGGTGGGCTATGTTGTTGTTTGCCGCCAATCCCTGGGCTGTGTATTATGGTCGTTTGATCTGGATGCAGAGTTTCGTTCCGGGGTTCTCGGCCATGCTTTTCGCGTGTGTCCTGCTCTATTTCGCTGATGATCCGAAGCCCCGGTATCTAGTTCTCGCAGCGCTTTGCCTGTCAGCGGTCATTCAGACCCATCTGACAAGCGTCGCCCTCTTGCTCGCCCTGGTGGCAATAGCAGGGGTATGTTTTAGGCGGATTAAACTCAAGCCACTCATCGTCGGAACCGGGTTGTTTGTACTTACTTTTGTGCCGTTCCTGATCTTTCAATGGCAGACCAACTTTGCAGATTGGCAAACGTTACAGGATGGGCTGCAAAGACCGGCCGGCACGAACTTAGCCGGCGTTTTGTTGGTCCTGGACTTGCTTCACTCGAAAGGGATTTACGGCGTACTGGGGGAATCCGCTGATTTGTGGCAGTCGCTCGATCTCCGATGGCTGAGAGTTGACGACATCATTACTCTTGTCCTGGCGGGGGGGGGGATCAGTGCACTCATCTCTGTGGCCAACTGGCGAAAAGAATCGTATCGCTCGGTTGCCACCGGAGCGCTCATCCTTCTGCTTTGGTTATGTCTGCCCCTTCTGGCCTTTGTCCACCACACCGAGTACTTGAAGAACTACTACTTCCTGTACGTTTTCCCAGTTCCATTCGTGCTGATGGCTCTGCTTGGCGATCGTTTGTACGTCTGCGTTGCTCAATCCATTGAGCGATACGCTTGGCCGGGTCTTCGGCCTGCTGGCCAGCATCCGTTGACACGGGTACTGGCGTTGACAGCGTTCCTGCCTCTGGCACTTATCGCCTTTCAGCAAACGCGCCTAAATCTGATTGGGCAAGACTTGCAAGCCGGTGGACAAACTGGTCAGTTGCGGAGCATAGATGTCCAGCGAGCAATCGACGTGACCAATACACTGATGAGCCAGCGGCCCGACTGCGAGTTCGTCGTACTGAGGGAAGGGCCAGTTTACGAAACGTCACGTTTTGGATTGCTGCGGGAATTTGTGGGGCGTTACCGCGTCCGTTTCGTTTCGTTCAACGTTAGCTCGCTATATCCATATCCCTGTGCTGTCTATTTCTCACAGACGACCCACCGGAACACACAAGCCTGGTTGGGCCAGGTTGCCGAGCCTCTACTGGACTATGCAATTCACAGCCCGGCAGGGACTTGGACGTTCCACGAACTGACCGTCGCCGCCCGCGCGGCAGCAGTTGACAACCTGGAGACAGATGTGCCCGTGGGACGATGGGTGGACGACGTCAGGCTGAACCACTTCGTATCTCAGGTGCTCCCAGAGAATGACGATCAGACCAATCCAGTTTCCCTGGCATTGACCTACACCTGGGAAATTGGCCCTGACTTCCAGTGTGATTCTATACCGGCGACACGCCCTGCCGATTCTGAAAACTACATGTTGTCCCCGGAGGGCAGGTTTACGCGCCGGACCCACTTTGGTAACTACCTATTATCCGAAGATGGTACGCTGGTGAGCCAATTTGACAGTGTTGGTCTGGACAGTCGTGAGTGGCATCCAGGGGATGTATTTCAGCTCAGTTTTCAGTTGCCCATTCCAGAAGACTTATCACCAGGCCGTTACTCTCTCGCGACAGCGCGCTACTTCTATCCGGCGGTCTCAAGAGTACCGCTGGACGACGGGCAGGGTGACTTGTTGATTCTGGACTGGATAGTGTGGCCCTCTACACTGCCATAAGAGCCACTTGTGAGGTCGCCTATGTTCGAATGGAAGCGTTTGTCGAGGGGCCGTTCCCGCTTTTTGTAGCCCGTGCGTGTTGCGCGATACTTGCCAGGGTGGGTGCAAGGCCGCTGCGCAGGTCTGCTATGGCTCGCTAACCGCCGAGGAGCCGTTCCTGCGCTGCAACCGCGCCGATGCCAAACCGCTGACCCGGTTGGAGGAGTAAAATGACCGACGCAGGTTCGTATCCCGTCACGTACACCGGCTACTACGATACCGAGTGGAGGCCAGTGCGCGGCGTTGTGCCTGTTGAGGAGGTGATCGCCCTACACGTGAACGGCCAGCCGCTGGTCAGCATGATGTGCACGCCGACCTATTTGGAGGAATTGGCGCTGGGCTTTCTGTTCAACGAGGGGTTGGTCGAAGGGCCGGACGAGGTGGCGGTGCTTGAGTTATGCGGCGGGGGCCGGTGTGTGGACGTGTGGCTTGAGCATGACGTCGAGATCCCTCAACTGCGCGTCATCACCTCTGGCTGCTCTGGCGGTACCACCTTTGAAGACGTGACCCACGCGCATCACCGGGCCGCATCGGGCCTGCGCGTCACCCCGCAGCAGGTTACACGGTTGATGCAAGCACTTTCGCAAATGGCTGTCCTCTATCACCGAGCCGGAGGGGTT
The DNA here is from genome assembly GCA_964385635.1 of uncultured Anaerolineales bacterium. Lineage (GTDB taxonomy): Bacteria > Chloroflexota > Anaerolineae > B4-G1 > B4-G1 > CAYLPU01. The sequence continues at coordinate 23,227 of CAYLPU010000061.1, read as the reverse complement.
CACGGGGCGGCATTGGCCGAGGGGGAGCGACTGCTATGTGTGGCGGAGGACGTCGGCCGCCACAACGCGCTCGACAAGATCGCCGGCATCTGTCTGCGGCAGGGCCAGCCCATGCAAGACCGTGTCCTCCTCACCACCGGGCGCGTCAGTTCCGAGATGGTGAACAAAGTGGCGCGGATGGGGGTGTCCATCGTCATCTCGCTCACCTCCCCAACCTCTCTTTCAATCCAACTGGCGCAGGCGTGGGATGTCACGCTGATCGGCTACTCACGGCGGCGCAGTTTCCGCGTCTACGCTGGTGCAGAGCGGGTCGTTGCGGCGGATGAGTGAGCAGGGAATCGGCCATGCTATTAGTTCTTAGCCTGACACAATGAAACAACACCGGCATATCCTGGAGAGGATTTCCGGCTACATCCGGGACGTGACGGGCTTTTCGCGCCCGGCCAAACTGGTGCTGCTCAGTTGCCTGCTCATCAGCCCAGGGTATGCGCCCTTCGTCGTGCTGTTTAATCTCTATCTCAAGCGCCTGGGGTACGGCGAGGCTTTTATCGGGGATCTCGTCTCGGTGACGGGGCTGGCGACCGTGTTGACGGCGCTGGCGTTGGGCTCCCTGGGCGACCGCGTGTCGCGGCGCTGGCTGTTCCGTATCGGTGTGGCGACGCAGGGGTTGGGACTGGCAGCCCGCTCGCTGCTGACGGGTCGTGTCGGACTATTGGCTTCCACCGTCGTCGCTGGAATTAGTTTCCCTCTCTGGCACATCGCCTATATTCCCCTCCTGACCGCCTATAGTCGGGAGGAGGAGCGCACGCACCTCTTTAGCGTCGTCGCCGCCACCTGGCTGGTGGCCGGAGTGCTAGGGAACGGACTGGCTGGTGCGTTGCCGGGCTTCTACGCTGCGCTGACGGGGGTACAACCAGAAGGGATACCGGCCTACCGTTCCGCGCTGCTGGTGGGCGCTGGCTTCTACGGCCTGGGGCTCTTGCCACTGCTGTTCCTTCCTCCAGAGGAGAGGCAGCGGCAGGATGAGAGCACAGAACAGCCCGCCGCCCCCTCGCGGGTTGTGAGTGGCCAAATCGCCGCCTTCACTGCGGTTGCGGCCCTGCTCGCCTTCGGTGAGAGGATGATATTGCCCTTTCTCAACCTCTTCTTCAAGGAACGGCTAGGGGCCGAGGCAAGCGTGATTGGCCTTATCTTCGCTGGTGCCAGGATAGTTGCCTTCACTGCCACATTCCTGGTGCCGGCGCTGACGCAGCGCTGGGGTCAGGTGCGCACGGTGACCGGTCTGCGATTGGCCTTCTTGCCCTTCCTCGCCGGAATGGCCCTGGCCCCTTCCCTCGGGCTGGTGGTGCCTTTCTACTACGTCTGGAGTGCGCTGTGGAATATGGTTCTTCCGCCAGTGCGGGCCTTTCAGATGGCGCTTATCCCCGAGAACCGGCGCGTACGCGTGACCAGCCTGGCCGGACAGGGCTCAGGCGTGGCACAGAGTCTGGCAGGGGCGGCGGCCGCTGCTCTGGCAGGCCGCTTGATCCTCCATCTTGGCTACCCTGCTGTCTACTTGCTCACTATCCCGTTCTTCTTCGTGGGCACGTTGATGTATTATGTGATATTCAGGCGCTATGAGCGGATAGAGCGGAAAGGGACGAGGGCCGCACATTAGCCCGGCGGTGTTCCCAAATCGTGGTTCACACTCTTGACATAGAACGTGTGTTCGTGTATAATCGGACCATCGGCCTGAAGCCAACTTAGGTGGCCCACGATGAGAGGGGGTGACCAGGCGTCAGCGACCGGTCAACGGGGGTGGTCTTGTCGATGTAGTAGGAAGCGAGGAGGATGACGATGGACGAGCACCTTTCGGAGAGACAGCGGGGGATCTTGGAGTTTGTCAGCGAGTACATCGAGGGGAACAGTTATCCGCCTTCCATCCGCGAGATCGGTGCTGCGGTGGGCATAAGTTCCACCTCGGTCGTGAGTTACAACCTGCGGCGTCTGGAGGAGACGGGGTATATCAGCCGAGACCGAGAGATATCGCGCGGGTTGAAGTTGACCCCCACAGCCCGCGCCCAGATGATGCCAGAGGCGGTGGTTCGACTTCCGCTGCTGGGTCGTATCGTGGCCGGCGAGCCCATCCCGGTGCCAGCCAGCGACTTTCCCCTGATGGGTGACGAGACGATCGAGTTGACCCGCGACATTCTGGGAGACCCGGAGGGGTTGTACGCCTTGCAGGTGGAGGGCACCTCGATGATAGATGCACTGGTGCACGATGGCGATATCGTCGTCATGCGTCACCAGCAGCAGGTCGAGAACGGTGAGATGGCAGCGGTGTGGCTGAGGGATCGCGGGGAAATGACACTCAAACGTTTCTACCAGGAAGAAGGGGGGCGGGTGCGGCTCCAGCCGGCCAACCCTACGATGAGACCGATATACGTGGATGATCCCCGCCTGGTGGAGGTGCAGGGCAAGGTGGTGATGGTCATTCGGCAGTTGCAGTAGACAATAGCGTACAGCGTCGTACTCCAGAGGCCCAGCCGCAAGGCTGGGCTTTCTTTTTGTTGGCTTATCCCAAGTTTACCCAAACTATTTGGGATAAAGTCGCTTGACAGCGCACGAATGTTCTGGTATGATATGGGAAGGAGTAGAACGTTTGTTCTGTTACCTCTACATGGAGTAGTTTAAAAACTCTCTTTTGACAACACAGGCAGATGAATGGGACACGGATCAACGCAGATTGTACAGATAAACAAGGGAAAATCAGTGAAAATCCGCCTGATCTGTGACTATCCGTGTTCCATTTTGAGTTCTTAAATCACTCCCTCTACATGATAGTTGAGGCGAAATGATGCGCAAAAAACTGGAGTTTCAGTCGGATAGGATCGAGGCGGTGCTGGCGTTGCACAAGGTGCCCGCGCGGGTGACCGGCGGCACGGTGACGCCCCGTTGGGTGCGCTTCCAGGTGTTGCCTGCCGTGGGAGCGAAGATCTCCAAGATCAAGGGGCTGAGCGAAGAACTGGCCGCCGCGCTGGACGCGCCCAGTTGTCGGGTGTCCCGGCGTGGGGCCGCTGTGTCCGTCGAAGTGCCCCGCGACGATCCGCAGCAGGTGCGATTGCTGCCGCTCTTTCGTCAGCTCGACGCCTGCCACGAGAGCCCCGCCACGAGCCCCGCCACGAGTACTCGCGGTAGTACTCGCGGTGGTACTCTCGCAGTGGATGACCACAGGGGGATCCCGCCGCTGACCGCGATCCTGGGCCTGGCCGAAGATGGCGTACCCTTGCTCATCCGGTTGCCCAGTCCCGACGTGGCCCACATCTTGACTGCAGGGACGACTGGCTCGGGGAAAACCGTGCTGCTCCAGACGATGATCCTCAGCCTGGCGATGACGAACCCACGCCATAGGTTGGCGCTGGTGCTGATAGATCCGAAAGGGCACGCTTTTCGACTCTTTGAAGGACTGCCGCATCTGGCACGCCCGGTCATCCGGGAGGTGGAGGAGATGATCGAGGCACTCCAAAGCCTGGTACGTCTGATGGAGCGCCGTACCGATCCCAGTCCCCGCATCGTGGTCGTCATCGACGAGTTGGCCGACCTGCTGATGGTAGGTGGAAAGGCAGCGCAATTCGCCCTCACCCGCCTGACCCAGCGTGGGCGTGAGGTGGGCATCCACGTCATCGCAGCCACCCAGAAGCCCACGACGGCTGTGCTGGGTCCTCTAGTCAAGGCGAACTTTCCGGTGCGGCTGGTGGGGCGGGTGACCAGCATCGAGGATGCACGCACGGCCACCGGCTGGAGTGGCACGGGAGCCGAGCGGCTGACCGGCCGGGGCGATTTCCTGGCCGTGGCCGAGGGACGGGTGATGCGCTTTCAGGCGGCCCACGTCTCGCCGGCCGAGGTCCGAGAGATGGTGGGGAGGATGGAGGGTGGAGAATGGAGAATAGAGAATGGAGGATGGAGAATGGAGAGTGGACGGGGCGGGGTTCTGTCTGCTGTTCCATCTCTTGTCGCTTCTCACCGGGTCTCCCTGCCCTGACCACATCCGTTGACACCGTTGACATTGAGGTGTTCGGAGGAGGAGTATAGGCAATGAATGAGCGTGGAAATCGCAGCAGTGGCTGGAACCGTTTGAAGATCCTCGCCGGGTTGGTAGTGGTGGCCTTTGCCGTGACGCTGGCGGCGGTCGTCGGCAACCGGTTGAGCGATGAGGCGCTGGCGGTACTGGCGGGGGCGGTATGCGGCGTGGGGGCGGCCATTCCCACCAGCCTGCTGGTCGTTGCCGTCAGCCGCCGGCGCGACGAGCCGCGAACGCAACCATCCATGCCGCAAGGAGCATATCCGCATCCGTTGACACCGCCGGTGGTCGTGGTCGCATCGCCGGGCGCTCAGCAGCGATCCAACGACTGGAACTGGAACGGTCTCCCACCTTCATTGACCGCGCCGAGGCAGCGAGAGTTTACGGTGGTGGGAGGATTAGCGGCAGACACGGAGGGTGTGTCCTATGAGCGCTATTCTTGACGTGAACCGGGGTTCCCGAGCGAGACGGGGTGGGAAAAAGCGAAGCCGGCGCGGGGCAGAGCCAATCGAGATGCGGGAGCGGCGACACGGTTATTTCCCCAAGGTTTTCGTCTGGCGGGGGCAGCGGTACGACGTGTACGCCGTGGAGCGTTGCTGGACGGTCTCGCGCCCCCCCCTCTTTCCCTCCCATTGGGGGGGATGGAAGGGGGGAGGGGAGCGGCACTGCTTCCGCGTGCGCTGTTCCTTCGGCTGTGCTCAGGACAGGCGCGAGGGCACGTTCGAGGTGTATCAAGACGTGCGGCACAACACCTGGCACTTGCAGCGACAGGTGGCGTAGCTGACTTTTCGGGTAGACTCCAGGTCGGGAGGTGGGGCGATGAAAGTGGGCCTATTGTGGCACGACGACGATCCCAGGCATGACCTGGCGGAAAAGGTCGGGCGGGCGGCGCGGAGATACCGGCAGAAGTTCGGCACGCCCCCCAATGTCTGTTATGTCCATCCCTCTGTGTTAGGTGGCAATGGCCATACGCAGAAGGTGGGCGGGGTGCACGTGGCCCCGTTGCCCTCGGTGCTGCCCCATCACTTCTGGCTGGGGCGGGAGGAGAAGCGACGAAGGGGAATGGCGGCGAGGTCGAAGAAGAGTTGATCGGTTTGAAGAACTATGTTGTGATGAGGGGGACGAGGGCAAAGGCGAAGGTCGTTTGTGCCACCACAGCACAACATCGGATTTAGAAAGGAACGGATTTTCTCCAGTCCAGCCATCCGTTTTACTCCAAATCCGTTTCCGTTCTATTCCAACCAAATCCGTTTCCGTTCTATTCCAAATCCGTTGTTGTGTCGTGCCCTCCTTCACTGACGATGCTCTATCGTGTGGCCCGTGCTCTGGGGGCTAGACTGGAAATCCATCTGCGGCCGCTGGAACCGGTGGCGGCCTGAGAAGCACAGGGTCAGGAGGTGCTATCGGCCAAATAGCCCGACCCTTTGCAGGACAGATGGCAAGCGAGGGAGCGCCGTGTTGGCGCTCCCTCGCTCCTTCTGAACGGATACGGGGGTGAAACGCAGTCACGCCTCGTTTCACGCCTCACATTTTACGTCTCACGTCCCCGTCGCCGCCAACCCCGCCACCAGCAGATCCAGCGCCACCTCCGCCTCGATCTTCCCGGTCTTGATGGCCACATCGGTGTCCAGAAGATGGCGGTACACCGCCTCCAGTTGCGCGGCAGTGAAGTGGGTCGCCTGGTTGTAGAGTTTGCCTGCCGGGAAAGGATGCAGTTTGAGCGCCTGGGCGATGTCCCGTGGGCTGGCTCCCTCGTCCTTCAGTTCCTTGACCTGGATCAGGAGCCGGAACTGGCGCACGATCATCGCCAGGAGCCCCAGCGGGTGCTCGCCCGCATCCAGCAACCGGTGGAGCGTCCGGGCAGCAGTGCGACCGTCCCGGTGGCCGAGTGCGTCCACCAGGTCGAAGACGATGGCAGCCTGGACGTAGGGCACTACCTCGTTTATGTCTGCTTCCGTGATGGCCCGCTCCGCGTTGGTGTAGGTCACCAACTTTCCGATTTCCTGATCGAGTAACCGCAGGTCGGTGCCGACGACGGCGGCAAGTTGCCGGGCGGCCTGGGGTTCGATCTCGCCGCCGTGCTTGCGGGCCCGCTTTTCGACCCAACGGGGCAGGGTCTTTGCATCCGGTGGATCGAATCGTTTGGCATAGCCCTGCTCCTCCCGCTGGGCCAGCCGGAGGATAGGGTGCTGTGCCGGCAGAACCTTGTCTTCGACGAAGACCAGGCGGGTCGTCTCGGGTAGGCGGGGAAGGTAATCGACCAGGGCGGCCAGGACCTCTTTCTGGGCCGATTTCGCCGAGCCCGGTCGAGGTCTGGAGAACTCCCGGCCTTTCCGAGGGGTGAGCCGCGTCAGCCAGCCTTCGACGATGACGAGCCGTTTTTCGGCCAGAAAGGGGATGGCGTCGCAGGCGTGGCGCAGTTCGGCCAGCGTGATGGTCCTCCCATCAAGAAGAGTGGTGTTCAGATCCACGGTATCGGGCGGGCCGAGCCTCCGCTTGAAGCCGGCCAGCGTCTCGGCGCGGGTGAATTCGTCTGCGCCGTGGAATACGTAGAAGGTGGGCGCGGGCTGCGTCATCTATCCCTCGGTGCGGACGTGGTGGACGAGGACGCCAGTCTTTCTCTCCCGCGTGATGCCAGCGATGCGCAGATTGCCGACATCGGCCTGGGTGGTAACGTGAGCCTGGAAGGCGGTGCCCAGCGGTCGAGCCAGGATGATCCCCAGCGTGGCGGCAGCGCAGGCGAGCGGCAGGCGGGCGATCCGGTCCAGCGAGAAACCGGGTTTTTCGGAAAAAACCCGGTTTCTTCTTATAGATATACCACCGAGGGCCAGGAAGGCACCCAATCCGGCCAGTGTCCCGGCGACGGCGAGGTTAGAGCCACAGTGGGGATGGATAGCCATCTGCCACTGGCCAGCCCTCAGCCGCCGCAATCCCTCCTGAGCGGCGGCGAGCAATCTCTCAGTGGGCACGTCTCCGTAGATGTAGAAGCCCCACAGTGAGGATCGCCCCACCAGCCTGATGTCGCGATAGCGCTCGCCCAGGACGTGCATAGTCGCGTGCTCCAGCGCATGGTTACGGCGCACGCGAGAGATAAAACGTGAAACGTGAAACGTGAAACGTGAAGAAGAAAGGCCTGGCAAGGAAGGTATTTCGCTCATCGTTCCCTCAAATCTATTTAAGCCGTGGATGTCGCTCGGATGAGTCTTCCTCATCCTCCAGGGTCGTCACCGGGCGGGCGATGACAATCAGCCGGTATTGTAGGCTGCCGTAGGGATGGCAGGTGACGAGAGTGAGCCGTTCGTCGTCGGTGGGCAGGATGTAGCGTGCGTTCTCGAGGCGTACCTCCAGCGGCTGACCAGCCTCAGGCAAGATCAGCACTTCGGTGACGGCGTAGGTGTAGGGAGCGTCGCCTGAGTAGACGGTGATGGCATCCCCGGCCTCCAACGTGTACAGATCTCGGAAGACCTCTCCGTTGGTGGTGTTGTGGCCGTTGAGAACGGTGTTGCCGCCCCCCCCCAGCGGTGCTGAGGTTTCGTGCCAGCCAGCGGCGTACATCGCCGGGACATCCCACGCTGTCTGTGTTTGACCGCCGATCTCTGTCGTGTGCCAGGAGATAGGCACGATTGGAGCATCTACGGTGATAGCCGGGATGACGATACGGGTGGGCGGGGCAGGGGTGGGTGTGGGAGCGGGAGTGTGGGTGAGCGTGGGTATGGGGGTATTCGTGGGGACACCGCTGGTGACGGTGGCAAGAGAGGTGGTGGGTGGTAGACGGGAGGATGTCGGAGTTGGTGTGGGTGGGAAGGTAGCCAGGCGGGAATTCACGTAGGGGTGAGCCAGCAAGCCGCCGACGATGAGCAGCAACACGCCACCCCAGGTAAGAACCGGGGCTATGATGCTGGGCCTTGTCTGTTCCGCCGAACTACGGTCGTGGGTCTGCATGTCTGCCACCTACTACCTGTAGTCTACGCGAGCCGTGTACGGATGAACACCCACAAGAGTACGACTGGCAGCACAGCGCCGAAAGAAACGCAGCAGGGGCACGAGGGGGGCACGCTGATGGGAGAAGGCGTGGAAATGGGTACCGCTGTGGTAGGGGAGGGCGGGACCGGGGTCGCGGTGGCGGCGGGCGCCCCGCGTGGCGTAGTCGGCAGGGGAATGGGTGCGAATGTAGCCGGGGCCAGCATCATCGGCGTGGGAATCGTGTCCACCGGGTAGCCCAGCCATTCCCGCCAGGCCATCTCGAACTCGATCAGGTCCATACCGAGCGTCAGTTGCAGCGTTTCCTCCATCGGATGATTGTCGGCCAGGGTCAGGATCACCTGGCCCAATTTCTGTTCGCCGTAGGTATCGGCGATGAAGGCGACCAGGCTGTATGTCTCGGCGTACCAGAGGTGAATGGCGTTGTGGGCCAGGCCGCTGGCCTGCGTGCCCATGTGTCGCAGCGGGATAAGTTCGCCGTTGGCGGCTGCCTCGGTGACGAGGGACATCTCGTGACTGTGGCCGGTGCGTTCGTTGTAGACGGCGATCCCTTCATTGAACCAGGTGGGTACCCGCACCCACGTATGACGGAAGACTTCGTTGTAAAAGACGTGGGCCAGTTCGTGGGGCACTACGTCGTAAACGAGCCAGTCCTGGTTGGTGCCCCATTGGACTGTGATGCCGGAGAGAGCCTGTCCACCGACCCAATCCTGGCAGGAGTTGGGGGCGTAAAAGGCGCAGAAGTCACGCTGGTTCTTGTAGATAACGACGCGGGCCAACCGCTCGGTCGTGACACCGGTGATGGAGGAAACGTGATCGTATCCCTCGGCGGCGGCCTCAAACAGTGCCGCGCCCAAGTCGGCCGGCTGGTCGTACCAGTAGACGATGACATGTTCATCGCCCAACGACTGCCAGTCGTGGGTGTGGTCAACGTACTCGGTGTGCACCGGCGGGGTGTTGAGTTCGTTCCCGGCGCTGTCGGTGATATGCCAGTAGTAAGTGACTTCGATGAAAGGCGGGACGGTCTCGCCGACGGTGTCCCAGACGTGGGTGAGGGTCACTTCGGTGGCGGGGGTGAACGGTTCGGGGCGGCCGAGTCTCTCCGCCTCGTCCCATCCGACCTGGTAGTGAATGGTGGCGCTGGTGATATCCCCGGCGTTGCTGCGCACCTGCATGGTGAAGGTGAGATCGTCGGGAAAGTGGCTCTCGAGGGACTGGGAGATGACCTGGATGGCGGGAGGCGGCGCGGCGATGACCGGGATGGTTAACAGCAGGATGATGACAGAGCAGGCTATTCTCAATGCATAGTGGTTATGGTTCATAGGAGGAATCGTACATCAGAAACGCAATAAAGGCAACTCTGCATCTGCAGCACCACAGCGCGCTCACCGGGTCCACGCCCACGCGCCAGCCTGCACTATCTGGGCAGACGGTGCAAGCGGCGCTGAACAGCTGCGATGGCGTCGTCGAGGGGGGGGGAGTTCACCAAGTATCACGTCGGCCAAGGCCGATTCCCACAGTGTCTCAATCTGTGCCGCGCGTTCTTCCAGCCGCTTGAAGAAGCGAGCCCGCCGCCACTTGTTGCCAGCGACGAGGGCAAACTTGGTCGGCAAGAGCCGGCTGGTCTGTCCCAGGTCACAGTTCAAGGTAGGATTATCGAGGATGAAGAACAGATCGTACAGGTCACCGGGCTTGGCTCGTTGGTATAGGGCTCTCATCTTCTCGGCCACGATCTCCTCGATCTGCATCACCCGCACGTCAAACGGGTCGCAGAATGGGCTGACAAAAGGCACTACGCGGGGTGACAGGATGACCGATTCGCGATAACTGATCTCGATATCGAAGTGGCTTGCCACTCCCCTGGGGCCGATGTAGGTCACCGGTGTCAGGGTGAGAGAGTGTCGAGTTGGGCCAATAGTCTGAGGCATACGCATGCGGAGGGCACGAATGGACTCGACGGCATCGCACAGCAGGCCGGGGTCAAGACGACGCTCGGCAGTGAAGTCCATATCCACCGACATGCGCTGGCTGCTGTAGATATGGTGCAATGCCAGGCCCCCTTTGAGCACCAGTTGGTCGCCCAATTCTGGTGTGCGTGCAATCTGGCCCAGGACGATGGTCAAGACGTAATCACGCTCCAGGTAATCCACCGGCACACCGCACTCGGCAGCCAGTTGCACTAACCGGGCGTAACTGAGCATCACCAGGTCTCGCGCCATGAGAGCAAATCCTCCCGGGTGATGTTGACGTATAGCCGCCAACGCTTATCGAAGAAGGCCGGTTGCTTGGGAAGCAGCCGCGAGAGGTAGACCTGGGGCGTGCGCCCCAGATGGGGATGCAGCCGCTCCGCGTCCGGCAGGCCGACCATCTCCATCAGGTATCCTAGACGGCGACAGAGAGCGTTGCTATCCATCTGCACCGCGTAGTCGGTAAGGTGAATGGTATCTATGCGCTCCGCAGCGCGGGCGAGAGCCTTCGCGATTTCGACGATGCCACCGCCGTACTGTTCCTGGTAGAGCGAATCCAGGAGTGCTTTCTCCGGCTTGGCCAGCCAGACCGAGTGATTACGGATCATCTCTTCGCGCCGGCCGAAGAAGCGTTTGGGAGACAGCCGCACGATGCGGTAGCGCCAGTGTTTGAATCTGTGCTCGGTGCTGTACCCCTTCGATTGGGCGATGTAGACCACGCGGGGCCGCTGCTCGGTCAGGCCGTAATGGACTAGAGCGCTCCAGAAAGAGACATAGTAGTCGTAGGTGGCGATAGCAGCGGCGACGAGAAAGGGGTGCTCTTCCCAACCCATCACTCCGGCGCGGGGCACGACTAGGTAGCGGCCGCGCCGGATGGGCTCCAGCCACCCCTTGGCGGTCAACCGTTCAATAGCGTGCCGCCAGGCAGTGTCGTTCAGGTCGGGGAAGAGACCCCGATGCTGCCCTATGTTCAGGATAGCGATCTCTTCCAGGTCGAGGGTGGAAAGGATGTGTCCTTCGATGCTGCCCAAACTGGGTCGCACGGTATGCATTTCTGAGGTGCGATAATCCTGTACCACAGGAATATCATACACCAAAAATGCAATGTGGTCAAGTAGACGATGCTACAGCACGCTCACCGGGTCCACGTCCACGCGCCAGCCAGGGGGGATTTGGACGGCACGGAGGAACTCGGCGGGGTCGGAGTGGCGCAGGAGTATCTGCCAGCGGTAGCGGCCTCGCAGTCGGGCGAAGAAGGGAGGTGCAGGACCGAGCAGGTCCGTCGCGGGGAGCCCCCGCCATGCCAACGCGTCGCGCAAGGCCTCCGCCAGCGCTTCGGCCTCGGACCGGGCGCGGGAGGGACTGGGGTCCTCGTAGACCAGTTTCGCCAGGCGACGGTAGGGTGGGTAGCCCTGTTCGCGGCGGAAGGCCAGTTCACGAGCGGCGAACCCGGCGTAGTCGTGGGTGGCGGCGGCGGTGACCGCGTAGTGATCGGGATGGTAGGTCTGGAGAATGACCCGCCCGCCCAGCAGTCCTCGCCCCGCTCGCCCGGCAACCTGGGTCAGCAACTGGAATGTGCGCTCACCGGAGCGGAGGTCGGGCAAATTAAGCGCCGTGTCGGCCGAGATGACACCGACGACGGTCACCAGCGGCAGGTCGAGTCCCTTGGCGATCATCTGCGTGCCGACGAGCACGTGGGCCAACCCGGTGCTAAAAAGATGAAGGATGGCGGCGTGAGCGGCGTGGTTGCGGGCGGTGTCGCGGTCCCAGCGCAGGGTGCGGACGTCGGGCCAGCGCCGGTGTACCGCTTGTTCCACCCCCTCGGTGCCCAGACCGAAGTAGCGGATGCGCGTGCCTCCACAGTCGGGACAATGGTCGGGCTGGGGCTCGCGGTGGTTGCAGTGATGACAGACCAGGCGGGTGCGGGGGCCGTGGTAGGTCAATGGGGTGTCGCAGCGCGGGCAGCGCGGGACGTAGCCGCAGTCGCGGCAGAGGACGAAGGTGGCAGTTCCGCGCCGGTTGAGGAAGAGGATGACCTGCTCGCCCCGCCCCAAGGCTTCGTCCATCGCGCGCTGGAGAGCACGGCTGAAAATGGAGCGGTTGCTGGCACGCAGTTCAGCGCGCAGATCCACGATCTGCACCGGTGGCAGGTCCATATATTTAGCAGTAAAGTGGTGGGTCTCGGCGGAACCGTCGCGCAGGGCCTGGTAGTGGACGTGAGGAACTTGGTAACGGGCCTGGAGGTCGCGCAGGCGACAGGTGTGGCCCATGATGCGGCGTGGCATCTCCAGCAGCGTGAACTCACCACGCAACGCACTGTGGTAAGATTCCAGACTGGGGGTGGCGGAGCCGAGAATAACTGTCGCGCCGGTCAAGCGGGCCAGTTCGAGCGCTACGTCGCGGGCATGGTAGCGGGGGATCGGCCCGTCCTGCTTGTAACTGTCGTCGTGCTCCTCGTCCAGGACGACCAACCCCAGCGACGGAAGCGGGGAAAAGAGAGCCGAGCGTGGGCCGAGGACGACGTCTACCAGGCCGGCGCGTACACGGCGCCACGTGTCGTACCGTTCACCGTCGGTGAGCGCGCTGTGTAGGATGGCGATGCGCCGGCCGAAACGCGCTCCAAAACGGTGTGCGGCCTGCGGTGTCAGGCTGATTTCGGGCACAAGCGCGATGGCCTGCTGGCCTCGCGCAAGTACCTCTGCCACGGCACGAAGGTAGATCTCTGTCTTGCCCGATCCGGTCACGCCGTGGAGCAGGAAGATTGCGGATTGTGGATTGCGGATTGCGGATTGCACAACGTCCCACACAGCAGCCTGGTCGGACGTCAGGTGGGGAGCGATGTCGGGGACGAAGGTTTCGTCAGCCAGCGGGTCTCGCCAGACTTCCTCAGTGTCGAAGGCGACGAGGTCTCGCTGGGCCAGTTTTTTAAGATGATAGTGCGTGCAGCCGGCCTCAGCGTAGACCCAACTGATGTCCACCGGGCCGCGCTCGGCGCGGAGAAACTTGACGATGGCCGCGTAACATTTGCTCTTCAATCCAGCCAGTGCTGCGTCTGTGTCAACGTCGCGGGCTACCCATTCAACCGTGCGCACCTGTTTAGGACGGGCACGCGGCGGGGCCAGGAGTGGAGATTTGACGACGAGGCCCCGGCGGGCTAGTTGGTGTGCAGCACGACGCCACTGCTGGCGGGGCAGTACACGGTCCAGTTGCCGGCCGCGCAGCGTGCCCCGGCGGTCCAGCACTCTAAACAACTGCTCCTGGGTCACGGTTCGCGCATCCTCCGGCCTGGCCTTTTCGTCCAATGCGACCTGCACGTCGGCGTAGCCCACCATGCCTGGTGGCAGCATCAACGTCAAGCACCTCCAGAGTGGAGCCAGATACTCGCGGCTCATCCAGCGGGCCAGCGTAATCTGGGCTGGTGTGAGGACGGGCTCGGGGTCCACCAGCGCTTCGACCGGGCGGGTCTTAGGGACGGGGGACTCGTCGCTGAGGGCGACGACGATGCCATAGAGCCGCCGGGGGCCGAAGGGGACGACGGCGAGGGAACCCGCCGTCAGACGGCCTTGCAGTTCGTCCGGCAAGTGGTAGGTGAAGGACGGCGCGACTGCGCCTGGCGCCGGCGGCTCGACCGGCGATAGAACAACCATCTCGACAAATGAACAGGCTTCCATCCAGGTTCACTACCTTACCACTAACTGGGGTAGTTTAAGAACTTCTTTTTTGACAACACAGGCAGATAAATGGGACACGGATCAACGCAGGCGGCTATTACACCTCCTCGCCGAAGCGGACGCTGTAGCGCAGAAACACCAGGTAGCCAGCGACGAGCACAATTAGCGCGGTGACAGCAGTGCGCAACAGGAAATCGAGGCCCGTAGGCGCACCGTGGTAGAGTAGGTCGCGGTAGGAGGCAATGATAGAGGCCATCGGGTTCAGGCGGCGCAGCCAGAGTTGGGCGTTGAATGTGACTCCTAACACGTTGACCTCCTGCGGAACTGTCCCTATGGGATAGAACACGGGCGTGAGGAAGAACCAGGCCAGCATGATCACGCTCAGAATGTGCTGGGTGTCCCGGTAAAAAACGTTAAGAGTGGAGAGAAGGAGCGCCAGCCCTATAATAAAGGCCACCTGGATCAGAATGATGACCGGCAGGAGTAGCGCCGACCAGGTCAGCGATGCGCCGGAGACAAGCGCTAGAATGAAGAAGATGGGCAGGGCGATAAGGAGGTTGACCAGGTTGGCCAGCACGATGGAGATGGGGAGTACCTCGCGGGGGAAGTAGACCTTCTTGATCAGATGAGCGTTGCCGATAATGCAGCCAGTGGCCTGAAGAACCGAGTCACTGAAGAAGTTCCAGGACAGCAGCCCACACAGAAGGAAAACGGGGTAATGAGCGATGCTGGAGTCGCGCAAGAAAATGGTGAAAAAGACGGTGTAGACGATCATCAGCAGCAGCGGGTTGAGCCAGGACCAGGCAATACCCAGGACAGAACTTCTGTAGCGCACTTTCAGGTCGCGCACGACCAGGTTACGGATCAACTCCCGATATTGCCAGAGTTCGCGCAAGTGATGCAGGATTTCCATACACCCTCCCTCAGGTCTTCGGTGTGAGGACGGCGCGGTAGATGGCGAGCAGATGCCGCCCAGCCCGGTCCCAGGAGAAGTGGCGGGCGACCCGCGCCCGCAGTTTTCGTCCCAGCTCGGCGTGTTGCTGTGGGTCGTGCAGCAGGCTGGCGATGGCGTTGGCTAGAGCGGCCGGATCGCCGGTTCGCCCGGCGTAAGCCCCCAGCCTGCCCAGGTACTCCCGGCTGACCGGAGTGTCGAAGGCGACAGTGGGCAGGGTCATCGCCATGTAGTTTAGAATCTTGCCTGCCCCCTCGGTAGCGGAGAGTTTAGGGGCCACGGCGACGTCGCCCAGCGCCAGGTGGGCCGGGGCCTCCTCGTAGGGCACCTTGCCGGTGAAAGTGACCCTGTCGCTCACTCCCAGGTCGGATGCCATCTGTTGGTAGTGGGAGACGGCGGGGAAGCCCATGATCAGGAAATGCACGTCCACTCCTCGCCGCTTGAGAATCTGCGCCGCCTGCACGAGAAGCGACGTGCCCTGATAGTCGGCCAGGAGCCCCAGGTAGGCGACGACAGGACGACCGGGCGGGATGCCCAGGGCTGCCTTGCGGACTGCAATCTCCCCAGGATCGAGCACACCCGGTTGGAAGAAGTCAAGGTTGACGCAATCCGGCAGCGGGTAGACGCGGCGGGTGCTGCAGTTGAAATCGCGTTCTAGCAAGTGAGCACCTGATTGAGTACTGGTGATGATGGCATCTGGAAGGTGGACGATGCGCAGTTCCAGCAGTCGCGCCCAGCGATACCACATCCCTTCGGGGTTGAGAAAGTGATGGTCCACCATCTCGCTGGTCATGCTACCCTGCAGGTCGGCCACGAGTGGTATGCGCTGGAGCCGGCTCAAGAAGTAGCCGATGAGCGCACCCTCGTGCAGGTGACCGTGGATGATGTCGAAGCGGCGGCGCAGCACGACCTTCGATCCGGTCCAACCCAGGAAGACGTCGAAGGCGATTTTGTGCGGCGATGAGCCGACTTCGTAATCGGCACGCCAGGGTGTGGGCCGGGTGCGTATAATCTCCAGGTTGGGCAGGTCGCGCCCCAGGTAATAGGTGACGATGGTGACCTGGTGGCCCATCTTTTGAAGCACTCGCACCTCCTCCAGAATGCGCACGTGGCAGCCGTAGTCGAGGAAGAAGGAGGTGGGGGCGATCATCAAAATGCGATATGTCTTAATCAATGCATCTGGCCTGGCGGGGGTATTAGAGACGTGATGCTATTTCTTGCGAGAGCGGTCCGGCCCTTCCGCCAGCCGGCGGGCGATATTGCCGCCAAAGAACATCTGCCCAATCCGTTCGCCTGTGGTAGGCGTATGTCCCATGTTGACACCGTGTTCTTTGCTCCACATGCCTTGTTCCCGTTCCGCGATCCAGCGTTCCCGTCCCTCGGTGGCTGCGACGAAGGCCTCCTCCAACGCCTCCGCGTCGTCATGGGTCAACAGGTCGCGCAGGTATATCAGTTCGCCCAGCAGGACATTGATCCGGCGCAGGACGTTCTCGCGGTTGAGAAAGGTAGTGGTACAGCACTCGTGTATGTCATCGGTGACTTCGGTGGCGATAGCGAAGCGATAGCCAGTGAACTTCCGCATCTCTTGCCAGCCGGGGGTGTCCACGGTGGCTCGCAGCAGCGCGATGGCCAGCAGGGCAGGCAGCCCCGCGACACCAGCATGCAGCCCGTCGTGCTCGGTGACGTCAACGAAGAAGGGATGGGCCTCGAGCGCCCTGGCCAGTCCGGCGAAGGCATCGATCACCGCACCGGATGTTCCGGCCGGGGTGGTAAAGCAGTACAGTGCCTCCCTCAGCAGATCGGCGCTGGCCTCTTCCGTCCGCTCCGGGGACCCCAAGCCGGCGATGACCGGGTTGAGAACGGGATGACCGCCGACGAAGAGGATGTTCTTCGGCAGGAATTCCTCGGCCCAGCGCATCACTGGCGCCTTGAGGCACGCTATGTCGGTGACAAAGCAGCCAGGTTGGAGATGCGGCGCGATGGCGGTGAAGGTCTCGCGGATGGCGGAGAGTGGCGTGGCGACAATGACCAGGTCGGCGTCCCGACATGCCCGGCCCGGCTTACGCTCTACCCGATCAAGAGCGCCGTGGGCACGCGCAAGGTCAACCGCCACAGTGCTGGCATCGTAGCCGATGATCTCGGGCGGCTCTTTCTGCGCCTTCAACCCCAGGGCGATGGAGATGCTGATGTAGTTTGTTCCGATGATCGCGACTCGTTTGAAATCCATTGCGGCGTTCTCCTTGATGGGTCGTAGTGGCGACTTCAGTCGCTCATTGAGTGGTACAGAACGAATAAAGTCGTTACTACGAATCCTTCAAACCTGGCTTGACAGAGTAGTAGTCTCAGTAGATACAGATTTGAGGAGCCAGCACCCCCAGGTGCGGTTCCGTTCGGCACGTGGGCGTGCCTCACTCCTCCAAAATTGGATCTACTGAGTCTAATTCAGGCTATCGGCCGCTTGCAGCGCGGCCAGCAACTGATCCTCCTCATTTTGGCAACTCGCCAATCGGTCCTGGTGCCGCCGGATGAGGGCGACAGTGAGGGGCGAGCAGCCGGCTTCCTGAGCCCAGCGCGCTCCCGCCTCTGGGTGCAGGGCGTGGACGACGAAGGGACGGCGCCAGCCCTGCGGCTCTCCCCGGCTCAGGCGGGCCAGCAGGCGCGGCGCGAAGCGGTTCAGGAGTACAATGGCCCCCCGCTGCCACGCGGGGAACCGAACGGCAGACTTACCCGCGTCGTGCAGCAGTGCTGCCGCCAGAAGTTGCGAGTTCGTATGGCCTGCCTGGCGAAGCGCGTGGTGCACTTCCAAGGCGTGACGCTGGTCCTGGGTGGCCTGGCTGCGGAAAAGCGCCTGTGCTTCCGGCGTCAAAATGCGTATCGCTCGTTCCACCTCCTCCTCTGAGACTCGAGCGGTCAGCGCCCGGAGGAACTGTCCCACGCGGTAGCGGATGCTCTCTACCATCCCGTGTTTCAGTACACTAGCAGGGCGCGGATCATAAAACTCATGAGCGGATTGACGAGTAATCTGAACAAGCCCAGTCTTGACAGGAGGTACAGGATCAGCATCAGTCCTATCCCCCCGAAGTGCTCTATCCGATCCATCGCGTCGGCCCACCTCGATGGCAGCAGCCAGGCCAGGATGCGCGAGCCATCGAGCGGCGGGATAGGAATCAGGTTGAATAGCATCAGGCTCAGGTTGATTAAAACGAACTGGAGCAGGATGCCCGGCAGGCTGATGACAGAGGCGCTGCCTGCATAGACGCTCAGCCAGCCCATCCGAAATGGAATCGCAGCCAGCATAGCCAGAACCAGATTGGAGAACGGGCCGGCTGCGCTCACCAGCGCCCAACCGGCGCGCAAGTTCCCACGCAGGCGGTAGGGGTTCACAGGCACTGGCTTTCCCCAGCCAAAGCCAAAAAACACCAGGGACAGTGTCCCAACCGGGTCCAGGTGTGCCAGTGGGTTGATGGTCAGGCGACCGCGTAGGGCAGCCGTATCGTCCCCCAACTGATAGGCTACCCAGGCGTGGGCCCACTCGTGGACCGGCATGCTGGTGAGAAACAGGATTGCCAGCGTGATAAGCCTATCCGGGTTGAACGTATTTAGTAGGTCCAATGTCTCCACCTCGCTCGGTTGTCATAGGTAGCAGTCTGCAATTATAACATGGTTATCTGAAAGGAGCGAACAGGGTTGCTCCCCTACCCTTATAGTGCTATAATCGCCTCGGAGGGTGTGATGAAGTTAAGCCAAGAGGAAGTCGAACATATTGCTGAGTTGGCCAGGCTGGCCCTGAGCGACGAGGAGCGGGTTCTGTATCAGGAGCAACTTTCGGCCATCCTGGAGCACTTTGAGCGGCTGCAGGAACTGGACACCGACCCGATCCCACCTACAGCGAGCGTGCTGCCGCTGCGCAGCGTGATGCGCGCCGACGAGCCCCGTTCCCCTTTCCCCCGTGAGGATATTCTGGCCAATGCTCCCGCTGCTGAGGGCGGGTGCTTCAAAGTACCAGCGGTGCTGGAGTAGGGGTATGGCGACGTCGGTGCTCTATCAACTGACGATCCACGAAGCACACGAACGACTGGCTGCCGGGGAGTTCACGGCCGTCGAGTTGACCGAGGCGGTGCTGGAGCGTATCCTGGCGCTGGACAACGACGTCAAGGCGTATCTGACGCTGATGCCTGAGGAGGCGCTGGCCCAGGCCCGCGCCGCTGACGAGCGTCGCGCCGTAGGCGAAGAGACCCCGCTGCTGGGCATCCCTCTGGCGATCAAGGATGTGCTCTGCACAAAGGATGTCCCCACCACCTGCGGATCCCGCATCCTCGAGAACTTCATCCCGCCCTACGACAGTACCGCTGTGGCGCGTCTGAAGGTTGCCGGCGCGGTCATCCTGGGCAAGACCAACCTGGACGAGTTCGCGATGGGCTCTTCCACGGAGAACTCCGCCTTTTTCACCACGCACAATCCCTGGGACCTGAGCCGGGTGCCGGGTGGAAGCAGCGGGGGGAGCGCTGCCGCCGTCGCGGCCGGGGAGTGCCTGGGCGCGCTGGGCACCGACACCGGTGGCAGCGTGCGCCAGCCCGCGAGCCTGTGTGGCGTAGTCGGGCTCAAGCCGACCTATGGACGGGTCAGCCGGTACGGGTTGGTGGCTTTTGCCTCCTCGCTGGACCAGATCGGCGTGCTGACCAAAGATATCACCGACGCCGCCATCCTGTTGGAGGTCATCGCCGGCCACGACCCCCGCGACTCCACCTCAATGGACGTGCCGGTGCCGGATTACAACAACGGATTAGGGAAAGGAACGGATTTGCAGAGGGTGCGGATTGGCGTACCGAAGGAGTACTTCGTCGAGGGGATGCAGCCGGAGGCGGAGACAACGGTGTGCGCGGCGGTGGACGTGCTGGCTGGGCTGGGGGCTGAAGTACAGGAGGTCAGCCTGCCCCACACCGGCTACGCTCTGCCGGTCTACTACCTCATCGCGCCGGCCGAGGCCAGTGCCAACCTGGCCCGCTACGACGGCGTGCGCTACGGCCTGCGGGTGGACGGCGGCGGATTGATTGAGACGTACAAGGCGACCCGTGGGCAGGGGTTCGGCCCGGAGGTGAAACGGCGCATTATGCTGGGCACCTACGCCCTCTCCGCCGGTTACTACGACGCCTACTACCTCAAGGCGCAGAAGGCACGCACTCTAATCAAAGCCGACTTTGACGCTGCCTTTGAACAGGTGGACGTCATCGTCGCTCCCGTCAGCCCCACCACCGCCTTCCGCATCGGCGAGAAGACCGGCGATCCGCTGCAGATGTACCTGTCCGACGTCTTCACTCTCTCAGTGAACCTGGCCGGTATCTGTGGGCTGAGCCTCCCCTGTGGTTTCGACGCGGGTGGCCTGCCCATCGGGTTGCAGGTGATGGGGCCAGCCCTCGGGGAGGAGCGCATCCTGCGCGTGGCCTACGCTTACGAGCAGGCCACCGACTGGCACACCCGGAGGCCGCCGCTGTGAGCCGAGAGACGAACGTTCAGGCCTGGCTGGAAGCGGCTCTGAATCCACATTACTTCCTGAGCCGGTACCCGGGTGTGGGCGTCGAGTACGACCTGGCGGCGGCCCAGGAATTGGTGGAACGTATGGAACGTATATGGCAATGGCTTACGAGGACCGTGAACTTAGCGGGCGAATAGCCCACTATCTGGCGTTCGTAGGACAGCACGTCTGGATAGAGCCGGGCCTTCCTTTATGGCTCGTATGCTTATGGCGTCCCCCGTTCGCGCAGCGACATAGACCTGGTAGTGCTGTCCTTGGACTTCGCGCAGATGGACCGCCGCCGCCGCCAGGAGCAACTGGCCATCTGGGCCTGGCAGGCAGGGGTGGGAGACATCGAAGCGCTGGGGCTGACGCCAGGGAAATTTGAGACAGCCAGCGACCTGAGCCTGATGGGCGAAGTGCGGGATAGGGGCATCGTCGTCTACGACGCTGCCCACCCGGAGCGCACCCCGGCTGCGGCGCTGCGGGAGCGGAGGGTGGAATACAGGAACGCGGAGGGAGACGTGGAGGAGTCCGAAGTCGAGCAACCAGCATCGAGCATTGAGTATCAAGCAACCAGTGTCGAGTGACGAGGAGCAACCATGAAAGGCATCATCACCATCGCTGGCTACGGCACCCGCTTCCTGCCAGCGTCCAAGGCAGTCCCCAAAGAGATGTTCCCCATCGCCGGCACCCCGCTGATCCAGTACCACGTGGAGGGACTGGTCGCAGCGGGCATCACCGAGATCATCGTCATCGTGCGGGACGGGAGCGAGGTGGTCCAGCGTCACTTTGCGCCCAGCCCCGACCTGGAGCAATATCTTCTGGAGAAGAAGCCGGACAAGCCGGAATTACTGGAGGAGATGCGACGCATCTCCCGCATGGCCGACATTGTCTTCGTGCGTCAGTCCGAGGCCCTGCCCTATGGCAACGCATCGCCCGCGCTGGCCGCCCGCTCCTTGCTGACCCCCGGCGAACCGTTCTACTACATGTTCGGCGATGACATCATCATCGGCGAGGTGCCTGTGCCGCGACAAATGCTCGACGCGTTCAACCGGTTCCAGCCGGCGGCGATCCTGGCCACGCAGCGCGTGCCGGACGAGGAGACGCACCTGTACGGCTGCATCGAACTGAAGCCCGACTCCGATAACCAGATGGCGCGCATCGTCGAGAAGCCCGCGCCAGGCAGCGCCCCTTCCAACTGGGTGCAGATCGGCCACTTTATCTTCACGCCGAAACTGTTCGACGTGCTGGAGGACCTGGAGTTGGGACGGGGGGGCGAATTGTGGCTGGCCGACGCGGTGGACCGGCTGGCAGCCCGCTCTTCCGTCATCGTGCAGCCCATCGAGGGCTTGTGGATGGCTGCCGGAGATCCGTTGCGCCAACTGAAGGCCAGCGTTGCGATGAGCCTGCGGCGCGACGATATGCGGGATGAGTTAACCGCCTACTTGCGTTCGCTGGAGTTGTGAACCTGCGTCCCGGAGGTGACGAGTGATGACGGACGCTGTCGTCGAATGTTACGCTGGCTACCGCTACCCTGAGCGCCCGCGCGCCTTCTTCTGGGAGCCTTCGACGGGGCTCACGCCAGGAGGGGAACGGGTCGTGGTGGAGGAGATCGAGCGACAGTGGCGTACACCGGCCGGTACGGCCTTCCGCGTCCGCGCCGCCGACGGCCGCCGCTTCACGCTGACCTACGATGAGGCCGCCGGCACCTGGGACGTCCAATGGCAATCCTGATCGGCATCCTGCTCGCTCTCGCCGTCGGCGTCCTGCCGATGGTCATCTACGCGCTCATCCTGTGGTGGTTCGACCGGTACGAGAAGGAGCCGCTGGGCCTGCTGATCGCCGCCTTCCTGTGGGGCATGATCCCGGCTATCATCTTCTCCATCATCGCCGAACTTGTTCTGGACCTCCCCATCTCCTACTTCGTCGAGCCGGTGGCCGCTGACCTGGTCGGGGCGACTGTGGTCGCCCCCATCGCCGAGGAGGTCTTCAAGGGCCTGGCGTTGCTGCTCCTGCTGCTCTTCTTTCGCCGAGAGATTGACAGTCCCCTCGACGGCATCATCTACGGCGGGCTGGTGGGGTTCGGCTTCGCCGCTGTGGAGAACGTGTTTTACTTCGTTGGTGCGCTGGTCGAATCCGGCCCGGTTTTGTTCGCTTTTGTGACGGTGTTCCGTGCCTTCCTCTTTGGCCTCAACCACGCCCTGTTCACCGGCCTGACCGGCCTGGGGCTGGCGCTGGCGCGCACCGTGCCCAACTGGCTGGTGAAGATCGGTGCGCCCGTCGTGGGCCTCCTGGCTGGGATAGCCGCCCACTCCATTCACAACGGCAGCGTAACGTTTGGTGCCGAGTTGTACTGGCCTTGTCTGATCACCTTCGCTTCCGACTGGGGCGGCGTGTTGATCCTATTTGCCGTCATCGTATGGGCCTCGCTGCGGGAGCAGCGCTGGATCGTCACTTTTCTGACCGACGAGGTCGAACGGGGCACGCTGAGCCAGGAGGATTACGCTGTGGTGTGTTCCTATGTCAGGCGGGTGGCGGCGCGGACGAACGTGTTGTTCAGCGGCGGCTTCGGGCGTTGGTGGGAACTGGGCCGTTACTATCGCCTGGCGACGGAACTGGCCTTCAACAAGCGCCGCCAGACTCTCTTCCCAGCAGAGAAGGACACGCAAGCGCGCATCGTGCAGTTGCGCAGGCAAGTCAAGACGATGACGAGTGACGGATGACGAACGCCGGATGACCAATTGTGGTATAGATAAAGGCCAGAGCGGCCGGACTTGTTCGGCGGCTCTGGCTCTTTACTGGCGGGAGTGGATGGGAGTCGAACCCACCGCGGCTCGCTCTGCGCGACCCGCCACCGGTTTTGAAGACCGGGGAAGCCACCGGGCCCCAACCACTCCCATGAACGTGGAACGTGAAACGTGAAACGTGATAAGGATAGCGCAACTTGCGTTATTAGTCAAGTTGGCCGAAGCAAGGGACATAGCCTGTACCATCTCAGCCTATGCTCGGAGAGGGTTTGCAGCCCTCGTTTTTGCCGTGCAGAGACTCGTTTTAGCCCAAGACGGCGGTTGCAAACCGCCT
>CAYLPU010000060.1:0-30229 GCA_964385635.1 uncultured Anaerolineales bacterium | reverse complement strand
ATCCTCCTTACCACAAATCCGATGTGCTACACTCAGTGCGGCATGGCGGCCCAACGGCATCCGCATAACCCGCCGCCCGACTGCGGGGAAGTGCCCTCGCTAGAGAGCTAACTGAAAGCGCGTGAGGCCGCCGATTTACGCGCCCGATAGGGCGGTCGGGTTCATGCGGTTGTTATGCGGCTTGTTCCTCAGATATACAAACTACCCCTTACTGCTTGGCAAGGAACGCGTATAACGCAGCTATTGCCGAAGAATTGTCCAAGGAAGCCAGAGAACAGCATCGTTTATCGTTGGTTCTGTTATTTGGGATGCTCTGAGTAACCTAATACTTGGGTTTGGAGCTGCCCAATTTATGCTCCCAAAATAATCACCAACTTCCTCAAAGGACTCGTATGGGCCAAGCATCTCACCAGCATTGTTGAGAACATAGATTAAACCATCTCCGGCTTTGTATGCACATACACTATGGCCTAGTTTTGGTGGTGGACCTTCGATACTCATAGCTTCATGCCAGGCATCCCACCCATGTGCTTCTAAGAAGTAGCATTGCAGAGTGGCATGGTCGTCGCAGTCACCAACACCGTTTTGATAAACCGCCCAGGCAGGGTCGTATTGGTTGGCACCGCATACTCTGTTATCGTAGTCTCCTTCCCATCTTACGTTGTTCCTCATAAACGAGCTCACTAGTTGAGGTGTATTCAAGCACGGTACTATTTCCTCAAAAGCGAATTTCTGCCTCGCCCCAGATGATGTTGCACCGTAGCAAGGGTCAGGTGTATTTGTCGGTAACGGTAGTGGGGTAAGCGTAGGTGTAGAAGTAGGGGGAACAGGCGTTGGCGTATCTGTTGGTTCTGGTGTCTCGGTTGGTATAGCCGTTTTCGTTGGAGTGGGTGTCGCTGTCGCTGTCGGAGTGGGAGTTGTTGTCGGTGCCGGTGTCGGCGTAGGCGTCTCAGTTGGCTGCGCGGCTAGTGTGGTTGCAATTGCTGCCTGTACAGTTGTCTCCAAGTCAGGTGTCGGGGTACTACCGCAAGCAACCAACAAGAAACTTGTCAGGGTTAGGAGTGACAAAAATCGTTTCATCGCTCAAACCTCTCAATCCGCGACCGTTGAGGCCGCATAACTAGTCAATAGACGGACATCTTTCCATCTAATCCTCTGGTTTGGGGCACTAGGCCGATATTGTTCTATCTAATAACCCATCTCGTCGTACTATGCGGACGTTTTGCCATATAACATCCCCATTCCGGCATACTAGGCGGCGAGTCCTTCCACCTAACTCGCTTGCCACAATCAAGTAGTAGCGGTACAATAGGCGTCCATCAACTCGAACGTATTGTACATCAACAAGCCCAACAGCGCAATAGCCAGTGGAGGGCGAAATGGGCAAGCAGTCCGAGAAAAAACTACTCGACCAGGCCTGCACTGAGCTTTGCCGAAGTGTTCGTGACACCATCCGGCTCAAACATTATTCCATTCGTACCGAGCAGGCCTATGTCCACTGGATCAAACGCTACATCTTTTTCCACAACCTGGAGCATCCAAACGATATGGGCAGTCCCGAAATCGAAGCCTTCCTCACCCATCTGGCAGTCAAAGAGAACGTTGCCGCCTTCACACAGAATCAAGCCCTCGCCGCCTTGCTGTTTCTCTATCGCGAGGTTCTTAGGAAGGATGTCGGGTCGGTTGACGCTGTTCGTGCTAAGAAGCCCAAACGGTTGCCTACCGTCCTGACAGAAGAGGAAGCCCTCAAGGTCATTGGCTTTCTATCAGGTACGAACAGACTGATGGCCAAATTGCTCTACGGCAGTGGCCTGCGTGTGACCGAATGCGTCAGGCTGCGCGTTAAGAATGTTGACTTCACTCGTCAACAGATTCTGGTTCGGGATGGCAAAGACGAGAAGGATCGCGTCACCCCGCACGTCTTCCGCCATAGCTTTGCCACGCACTTATTGGAAAGCGGCTACGACATCCATAAAGTCCAGGGGCTACTCGGCCACAAGGACGTCAAAACGACCAGGATCTACACCCACGTGCTCAACCGTGGCCCCCTGGCCGTCCATAGCCCGCTTGACCAGGCTCTAGCGCGTGCAACCCCTTCTGTCGAGATACAGACCACAAACCAGCGAATCTGAGGCTTGGTGCGACCTGCGCCTCGAAGACGAAGTCCCGCTTGATCAACGGGCCTACGTCCGCAAGACCGTCGAACGGTTGATGCTCTGCCGCGATCCCAGCGCTGGGTACGCTCGCTACATCTGCCCTGGCTGTGGCCACGAGCGGCGGGTCCCCTTCTCCTGCAAGACCCGCTATAATTTCCTAGACATCAAGCTCGCCTTGCCCGAATCGTCCCCCTGGGTTACAATGACGGCCCGTAACTACCTATGTGCTCCAAGGCGGTTTGCAACCGCCGTCTTGGGCTAAAACGAGGCTCTGCACGGCAAGAACGAGGGTTGCAAACCCTCTCTGAGCATAGGCTGAGGCTGAGTAGTTACGACGGCCCGATGGTTGGAGAAGTAATGAGTGAGCACACTGCCCGTACCTGGTTGATCGGCATCCTGGCGGCCTTTGTCCTGCTCGGCAGCGGTTACGCCTACGTCACGCCGACGCTGGAGGCCCCCGACGAGATCTACCACTACGACTACATCCGCAGTCTGGTGAGCACCGGCAAACCGCCGGTGTTGGAGGAGGGAGGAGGGCGGGGCTTTGGGCACCATGCGCCGCTCTACTATGTTTATGGCGCGCTGGCCAGTTTCTGGGTGGGGGAGAACGACCTGGAGGAGTGGCCCGAGCGGCATAACCCCTTCTTCGGCTACCGCTTCGGCGATGTGGGCCGGGACAACAAGAACCTCTATCTCCACCCTGACGACGACACCTTTGGCCGGAGCGACACCTGGCTGGGCATCCGCGTCGTGCGCTGGGCCTCGGTCGTCCTGGGCGCGATCACTGTCTGGGTAGTCTATCGCGTGGGGCGGGAGGTCTTCCCCGACTGGCTTGAGATACCGCTGGGCGCGGCGGGGCTGGCGGCCTTCATCCCCGGATTCCTCTTCATCTCCGGCGCGGTCAACGACGACAATGGGGCGGCCCTCTGGGGCGCGCTGGCGCTGTGGGCGATGATGCGTATCCTGCGGGAGGGACCTACCTGGCGCCGGTGCGTCGGCCTGGGGCTGGCGTTGGGGCTGGGGTGGCTCTCCAAACTGACGATCGTGTCGCTAGTGCTCACGGCCGGGCTGACGCTGCTGCTGGCCTGCCACTGTTCCTGGAAGGACCTCTTCCGCTGGGGGCTGATCGTCTTCGGCGTGGCCGCGCTTCTCATTGTCCCCTGGTTGGTGCGCCAGACCGTCCTCTACGGTGATCCCACCGGCACGGCGCGGGAGATGACGGAATGGGGGCTGCGAGAACGGCCGGTCACACTGGCCGACCTGGGACCCGATCTCTATTGGCTGCGCACCTCCTTCTGGGGCCGCCTGGGCTACAACCAGATCCCCCTCTCCAGTTGGATCTACACCTTGCTAGACATTGTATCACTGCTTGCTCTCCTGGGCCTCGCGCGCCTCACGATCCGCCACCTCCGTTCCTCCTCTCTCCGTTCTTCATCCTCCATTCTCCATTCTCCATTCTCCAACCTCCATTCTCCATCCTCCATTCGCCAATCGCAACTTGCAATCCTGGCCGTTTCAATTCTTCTCACTCTCGGTCCGATGGTCGTGCGCCGTTTTCTGCGACCGATGCCCAGTTTCGGGCGTTACTTGTTCCCGGTGCTGCCCGCCATTGCAGTGCTTCTCTTCGCCGGGTTGGCCGTCTGGCCCCCGCGCCGCTACCACCGCCACCTGGCGCTGGGAATCGCGGCGGCGATGCTGGCGCTGGGGGTGGCCGGATTGGTCTGTTTCCTGGCCCCTGCATACGCCCGCCCTCCCATTTACAGTGCCCCCACTTCCCCGGAGCCAACCTACCGGCTGGACTGGGTTTACCTGGAAGGCAGCCAACCTCTGGCCCGCCTGCGCGGATATGATCTGGGTCAGGAGGCCATTGAGCCGGGGCAGACGGTGCGAGTCATTCTCTACTGGGAGGTGCTGGGGGAGACGGCGACGGATTACGTCCTGTTCGCGCAACTGTTCGGACGGGGGGAGGCGAAGGTAGGCCAGCGAGACACCTACCCGGGCCTGGGCCACTACCCCACCTCCTTCTGGCAGACTGGACAGGTCATCGCCGACGAGGTGTCCATCCCCGTGGCCTCCGACGCCGCCGGCCCCAGCCGGCTGCGGCTGGACGTGGGGCTTTACGAGCGGGAGAGTGGGCAGCGGCTGGCAGCGGTGGATGGGGAGGGCAACCCGGTGGATACGGCGACGGCTGGCTGGCTGAAATTGACCTGCGCCGGAGAAGTGTCCCCGCCTCTCGTGTTCACCGACTACCGGTTGGGCGACGGTATCGTCTTGATCGGCTACGACCTGGAGGAGAGGCCGGACGGGCTGCACCTGGGCCTCCACTGGGCTTGTTTGGCCCCGCTGGAGCGGGATTACACCGTTTTCGTGCACCTGGTAGGCCCCGACGGCACGCTGGCGGCCCAGGCCGATGGCCCGCCAGTGGGCGGAGACTACCCGACCTCGCTCTGGACTCCTGGTGAGATTATTGCTGACGAACGGCTGGTCCCCACAGACGGCCTGGCGCCGGGGGCCTACGACCTCCGCGTGGGGGTGTACCTGCTGGAGAGCGGGGAGCGGCTGCCAGCCTTCGAGACCGATGGTACGCGGATGCCCGCTGATGCCATCCCGCTGACGACGCTGGGGGCGGTGCCATGATCCGGGCACGGGGATGGCGCAACCTGGTACCCTGGGCGGCGGCCGGCCTGTTGCTCGTCGCCTTTGCGCTGCGTACCTACGCGCTGGGTGCGCGGGAGTTAGGCTTTGACGAGGTCGGCAGTGTCTTCATCGCCGCCCGGGGCCCCCTGGGCCTGCTCGCCTACCTGCGCAGTGCCATTCGCGAACATCCCCCTGTGTATTATCTATTGCTTGCCTCGTGGATGCCACTGGCCGGGCGGAGCGAGTTTGCTGTGCGTTTCCTGTCTGTCATCATCGGTATGGCAACAGTGGCGGCGACGTACCGGCTGGTGTGGAAGGCCACCAATCGGCCGCTGGCCCTGCTGACGACATTCTTGCTCGTGCTTTCCCCTTTCCACGTTCGAGTCTCGCAGGACGCACGGATGTACGGGTTACTGGCCCTATCTAGCCTGCTCTCAATCTTCATCTTCATCCGGCTACTGAGCCAGGATCGGGCGCGTTGGTGGGGACTTTTCTGGCTGGTGACCGGCCTGGGGATGTTCACGCATTACTATATGGCTTTCGTGCTCCTGACCGAGGACCTGTTCTTGCTTCTCAACTGGCGGCGCTATCGCCACCTCTGGGCCCGCTGGCTGGCCATCCACGCGGCGGTAGGCGGAGCTGTGGCTCTCTGGGCGGTCCTCTCGCCAGGATTGTGGGCCACGATACTCTCTTTCTGGCGCGGGGGGACAGCATCCCACGTGCGCTGGGATGGTCTATCTCGCGCCCTCAACGGGCTCTACCTGGGGGCCACGCTCCGCCCCAACTGGCTATACCTGGGCCTGCCGCTGCTCCTGACGGCGCTCGGCGTCGGGCTGGCCCAGCGGCGGAATCTGTGGCTGCCACAGGGACACCGGCACGGGGGGGTGCTGCTGGGGTTGCTGCTAGGCGTGCCGCTGATCACCGTCCTGGCCCTGCCCGAGCGCGTCACCGGCCGCTATCTGACGGCGGTGTTGCCGGCCTGCGTCCTGGCGATGGCCCTGGCGCTGGATTGGTTAGCGAGTCAGCGATTTGTCATTGGCCGTTTGTCGTCTCTACTGCTGCTGCTATGGATCGTCTTCGTGGACGTCACCGCCTACTCCTCAATCTACTTCCCGCCAGGCGAGAGTTTCAGCGCCCGCATGGAATACCTGCGAGTGCATGCCCACCCCGACGACGGGCTGCTGCTCCACGGACCCTGGCAGGCATTGTTACTGACTTACTACGACCCCGGACCGTTGAGATGGTACACCGTCCCTTTAGGTGGACGCAGGACAGAGGCCGGCCCGGCCGAGGAGGCATTGGCCGAGATATTCAACGCTCACGACCGTGTCTGGGCCTCCTACAGTTCCGTCGAACCGGTGGACCCAGACTGGGTCGTCGCCTGCTGGCTGCACGAGCACACTCATGAGGTCTGGTCCGAGGGAGATCTGGTGCTCTACTACGCTGCGCCGGTTCAGGGACTGCCACTGGAATTGATTGAGAGTCCCCCCAGTCGTGATGCTGTCTTTCCACCCTGGCCACTCCAGGTGTTTCTGCCGGCGGTGGCGCGCGGCTGGACGGGCGCGTACGAGAGGGTAGAGCCTGTGAACGTCCGCTTTGGGGAGCAACTGCGGCTGGAGGGCGTGGCACTAGCGAACCTGGAGCCGGTCAGTGGGGAAGCGGTACTGCTCCTCACCCAATGGCGTGCCCTGCAGGACATTCCGCACGACCTGGTGATGTGGCTGGAGTTGGTCGGCCCTGCCGGTCAGGTTTGGGAGGAGTACCAGTTCCACGCCGGCCCGGACTATGTCCCCACTCAGGGCTGGAGCGCTGGTGAGACCTTCGTCGAGCGGCGCGGGTTGGTCGTTCCCATTGGCACGCCCCCTGGTGACTACACCCTTCGCGTGTGTGTCTTCCCGCCGGAGGGTGGGTGGTCGCCGGAGGGGGGTGACTCATTTGAGGTCGGCTCAATCCACGTGAACCGTTCTGCGCCGACCCGAGCGCTGGAGACGCTGCCAGGCCACGAATTGCATGCCACTTTCGGCGATGGTCTGGCGCTGATCGGGTATGAGCCGTGGGGGCTGCGCTTCACGCAGGGTAACCCGCTTCTATTCAACCTCTACTGGCAGGCGCTGGCTCGCCCGCCGGAGGACTACGAGTTGTGGATCAGGCTGGTGGGCGGTGACCGTAGGGGCGCGGAAACCGCACCCGTGTTGGTGGAGCAGCGCGTCCAGCCAGTTGCCGACTGGTTCCCCACCAACCGCTGGCAGGCCGGTGACGTACTGCTGGGCCGCTACGCGGTTCCCCTGCCGGTGGATGCGCCACCGGGACGCTACCAAGTCCGCCTGACCGTCCGCACCTCCGATGGATCAGTGCTGCCGGTAGGTGGAACGCGCTCGTACAAGATTCTCGACTGGTGGACCCGGAAACAGACGCTTTCTGGTACAGATGTGATGCTGTTTGAGGTGCAGCTAGAAGCCCGGCCGCGCCGCTATCGCCCTCCAGCGATGGAGCACCACCTGGATGCGGTGCTGGGAGACGATGTGCGGCTGCTAGGGTACGACCTGGTCGCCACGTCCATCAAGCCAGGTGGCGCGGTCGAACTGACGCTCTACTGGCAGGCGCTGCGCCGGATAGACCGTATGTACTCCGTCTTCAACCACCTGGCCGGTCTTGATGGGGCAGTAATCGCCCAGGCGGACAGTTGGCCGCAGGGAGGTGCGTACCCCACCCTCTACTGGCTGCCAAACGAGGTGGTCGAGGATCACTACACCATAGCGGTGCCATCCGACGCGCCTCCGGGGGAGTATACGCTGCGGGTCGGGATGTACGACGCGGCTACTGGTGAGCGGCCCGTCACCCTGGTGGATGGCATGCCGGTTCCCGAACGATACATCGTGTTGGCCACCATCACGGTTAGCCGTTAGCGGTTAGCCGGAGGCAAGAGGTAGAGGAAATGAGCATGTTCCGAATCCCAAATCAGCAAATCGGCAAATCGGCAAATCGGCAAATCAGCAAATCGGCAAATCAGCAAATCAATGGATCAGTGGGACCGCTCCCAAAGCCGAGAGCCGAAGGCCCAAAGCGCCGATTGGTCAATTGGTCGTTTGACTGTCGGTCATTGTTCATTGTTCATTGTTCATTGTTCTTACTCCTGCTGGCCTATCTGGTCGTGGCTGTGCTCTATGGCGTGATGATCCCCATCTTCGAGACCCCCGACGCCAACGGCCACTACGCCTACATACACGAACTGACCGAGGGACGTGGCTTGCCGGTGCAGGGTACCCCCTCCGGCGAGCGGGTCACGGGGTACGTCGCCAGCCATCCACCGCTCTATTACACTCTCTGCGCCGCGCTGACCTTCTGGAACGAGGAGGACGTGAATCGCCGGGATTGGGTCTGGCGGAACCCCTACCACGCCATGGGACACCCTGGCTCGATCGCCAACAAAAATTACCTGATCCACACTCCAGCCGAACGGTTCCCCTGGCGTGGTACCCCCCTCACGATGCACATCGCCCGCCTGGTCTCGACCGCGCTCGGCGCATTGGCCGTCGTGGCCACCTACGGAATCGCGCTGGAACTGTTCCCAGGTCGCCGGTGGCTGGCTTTGGGGGCGGCTGCCCTCACCGCCTTCAACCCGATGTTCATCTTCGTCGCCGCGCGGGTGAGCAACGACGTCGCCGTGGCTGGCTTCGGCTCGCTCGTCATCTGGGGCGCTGTGCGCTTAGCAGTGCGGGGCCTTTCCCGGCGGGGTCTGGCGCTCTTGGGTGCAGCCCTGGGCCTGACGGCGCTGTCCAAGTTGAGCGGCGTCGTCCTCGCCCCGGCCGTTGCCCTGGCTCTCCTCCTCGACGCAACACGCGATTCACCATTTGCAATTCGTCACTTGCTCCGCAGAGAGCGGCTCACCCGTCTGCTGATAGATGCCTCCATCCTGTTTGGCGTCACTGCCCTGGTCTGCGGTTGGTGGTTCGGGCGCAACCTGCTGCTCTACGGCGAACTGATGGGGACCCACGCCTGGCTGAGCCACACCGCTACCGTCCGCCCGGAGTCCATTGGCTTCCTCGACGTTGTCCCCGAACTGCGCGGGCTTGAGATGTCCTACTGGGCGATGTTCGGCTGGTTCAACGTTCCCGCCGCCCAGTGGATGTACCGCTTCTGGTGGGTGTTGGTGCGTGCCGGCGTCCTGGGGCTGGTGCTCGTCCTGGTGGACCAGTGGAAGGTACTCCCCTTCGCTCCCCCTCACGTAGGGGCGCAGTTACCGCGCTCTTCGGGATTGCCCCGCCCTTCGGGGGACACAGAGGAGAGCACAGCACGCCGGTTCTCGCCCCCGGTGCAAGCAGGGCTGCTGGTCCTGACTTTCGCCTTCCTCCTCATCTTCGGCTCAGTCTGGCGCTTCATCATGATCGTGTTAGGCTCCCAGGGGCGCTATCTGGTGCCGGTCGTTGCCGCTGTCTCCGTTCTCTTGATGCTTGGCCTGAGCCGCCTTCTCCCACGCCGCTGGACGCCCGGACTGGCGATGCTCCTGGGCGGGGGCCACCTGGCGCTGGCGTTGCTTTGCCTGTTTGCCTTCATCCTGCCAGCCTATGCTGCGCCAGAGACAGCGCAGGAAGGCGAACTGCCGGATGACATGCTGCGCTTCGACCTGACCTTCGAGGGGACGTCGATCCAACTCCTGGGTGGCAATATTGAGGTGGAGGGAGCGCATCCGGGGGATGTGGTGCCGGTGAGTCTGTACTGGCGGGCGCTGGAACCGCCGCAGGAGGACTTCGTCGCTTTCGTCCAGGTACTGGGACGAGACTTAGAGCCAATCGCGGGCGTGGACTGCTACCCGGGCCGGGGTAATTTTCCGCCGACCCTCTGGCAGCCGGGCCTCATCTACCGTGACCGCTACCTTCTCCCCTTGGCCTCTGACGCCGAAGCGCCGACCATCGCCGCGCTCCACGCCGGGCTTCATCCCCAGTATGATGGTCCTCTGGCTGCCACGTTTCCCTCTGGCGAACCAGCGCCCGACACGATTTTCCTGAACCTGATGGCCCTTCGCCCGGCCGGCCCCCTTTCTGACACGGTCGCCTTCCCCGTGGGTGCACGCCTCGATGAGACCATCACGCTGGTGGGGTATGACCTCGACCTTCCCCATTCCCCCCCAGGATTGGGGGGGACTGAGGGGGGGCTGCGGCCCGGCGAGACCTTCACCATCACCCTCGTCTGGCGCGCTGAGGCAACCCCCGGCACCGACTACACTGTCTTCGTCCACCTGCTGGACGAAAGCGGCGCTCTCGTGGCCCAGGCCGACCATCCCCCGCTGGAGGGCGCGTACCCCACCTCTTTCTGGTCTCCTGGCGACGTCGTGCGCGACCCTTACCGCCTCACTGTGGGCGATGCTGTGCCGCCGTGTGCCTGTACGCTCCTGGTGGGCATGTACGACCCCGAGACCGGTATGCGATTGCCGGCCTACGATGGCCTGGGTGTCCGCTTTGAAAACGACGCCATCGTCGCCGGCGGAGTAACTGTCAAATGACCTCTCACCCAGTCCTGAATCCCGAATCCCGAATCCCGAATATCGTTCATTGTTCATCGATTCGTTGTTCATTCGCCCATTTGTCATTGGTCATTTTGTCGTATCTTCTCAAAAATTCGGGGAAAGAAACCGGGTTTTTTCTGAAAAACCCGGTTTCTCATCTGTCAAACCCCAGTTTGTTGAGAAGATACATTTTGTCATTAATCGTTCTTGTCTTCCTGGCGTTGGGCGTCGTCTACAGCCTGGCCACTCCTATCCTGGAGGCCTCCGACGAGTTCAAGCATTACCCGTACACCCAGTATGTCCAGACCCACCACGATCTGCCTGTGCTTGACCCGGAGACCTGCCTGGTGTCGCCGGATGACTGCCCCTGGTTGCAGGACGGCGGGCAGCCCCCCGTCTACTACGCGCTGATGGCGGCCGCCACCTCCTGGATAGACACATCCGACATCCACGAGGTGCGTTGGATGAACTGGCACGCCTTCATCGGCAACCCGACCCAGGTCTGCAACAAGAACCTGGTCGTCCACCTCCCAGAGCAGGAGCGATTCCCCTGGCGCGGTTCTGTGTTGGCGATCCATATCATTCGTTTCCTCACCCTGGGGCTGGGAGCGGGGACGGTTCTGCTGACCTATTTACTGGCCCGCGACCTGTTCCCCGGCCGGCCCGGCCTACCGCTGATCGCGGCTGCTCTTACCGCCTTCAACCCGATGTTTCTCTTCGTCAACAGTGCCGCCAACAACGACGCGCTGGCGGCCTTCGCCGGCTGCCTCAACCTGCTCCTGTTCGTACGGTTGGCGCGCGACGGCCTGCAGGGGCCGCTGCCATTCTGGCGCTACGGCCTGGTGGGGCTGACCGTCGGGCTTTTCCTCCTGACCAAGTTGAGTGGGCTAGGTGCGCTGGTCTTGCTTGCCTGCCTCCTGACCTGGCTCAGTTATCGCCGCCGCAGTCTCCGCCCGCTGTTGGTAGGCCTGCCTATCATCGCAGGAGTCGCCGCGCTGCTCTCGGGCTGGTGGTTCTTACGCAACTGGCAACTGTACGGCGACCCAATCGGGCTGAACGTTTTCGTCGCTATCCAGGGGCAGCGGGCGGGAGCGCCCACGCTCCGCGACTGGATGGACGAGTTCGTCACCTTCCGTTGGACCTACTGGGGGCTGTTTGGCGCGGTGGACGTGATGGCTCCCGGCTGGGTCTACACCTTCTTCGACCTCCTGTCGCTGATCGGGTTGGCCGGGCTCGCCGTCTGGGCCATACGGCGTAGACAGGAAGGCTCCCCCGTCGCTCCTCACGCAACACGCAATACGCAACACGCACTGTGGTGGATCCCGGCGCTCTGGGCAGGCATTCTCTTCATGTCCATACTACGCTGGACCTGGATCTACTTCTCGTTTCAGGGCCGCCTGCTCTTCCCCGACATCGCGGGTGTCAGCACGCTGTTGGTGGTGGGCTTGCAACAATGGGTCCCGCGCCGCTACCGGCCTGCGCTGGGGCTGGGACTCGGTCTGATCCTCCTGGTCATCGCCTGCCTCATCCCCTTCGTCTCCATCATCCCTGCCTACGTCCGCCCCGAGCCACTCACCCTGTCCGACGTGCCTGCCGAAGCCCGCGTTGAGCCGGTGGACGTGGGCGGTGGGGCCCGTCTCGTGGGCTGGGAACTGGAGCCACAGACGGTGCAGGCGGGCGACCTTTCCACCCATATTGAGGCTGTGGTATATTGGGAAGCGGTCGCCCCCGACGGGAAGGATTATATCAGTTTCGCCCGCCTCCTGGGGCGCGGTCACCGGCTGGTTGGGCAGATCAACCGCTACCCGGCCTGTGGGATGGTGCCCACCAGCCTGTGGGAACCCGGCCAGGTCTGGCGCGACCCCTACAAGGTGCCGGTCGCGGATGATGCGCTGGCCCCCAGCCGCCTGCGGGTCGAGGTAGGGCTGTACGATCCTGAGGCAGGCGAGACGCTGGGTGCGGTTCGAGTGGGGGAGGCCAAACTAGCCCCGCCGGAGGCCGCGCCCCCGGTGGCCTACCCGCTGGCGGTGGATCTGGCCGATGGGATAGCCCTGCGGGGCTACGATCTCTCGCCAGCGGGCGGGGAAACACCGCCCCTACAGCAGGCGGTGGGCGCTACGCCGGGGGAGGTGATCACGCTGACCCTCTACTGGGAGGCGCGGGAGGCACCCTCGGCCGACTATCAGGTCTTCGTCCACCTGCTTGGCGACGGGCCGGAGCCGGTGGCGCAGGGGGACGGGCCGCCGCTGATGGGCGACTACCCGACGACGATGTGGGCCCCCGGCGAGGTAGTAGCCGACTCGCACCCGGTCGCGCTGCCGGCGGACCTCCGGCCGGGGCGGTACCGGCTGCTGGTGGGGATGTACGATCTGGAGACAATGGAGCGGCTGGCGCGGCTTGATGGGGCGGGGGACAGCGTTGAAATTCCTACTGGCGTAGAGGTACGCTGAGCGACCTGTTCAGAATCCCGTGGCGCCTTCCACAGGGCTCCGAGCAAGGAGACTTGTGACGATTGCTAATCTGTGCTACCATAATCTCTGCGGAAGCAAATGCACGAAAGATAGCACAGAAGAGAGTCACCCATGTTGGAGGGCGATTTTTAACGCAGAGACGCAGAGGCGCAGAGATTCTTGAGCGGCGCTTCAGTATTTGAAGACATCGGTATATGTCCTCCCAAGACCTACTCCACCGCATCTTTACCTCCCGCCACCGCTGGCTGACGGTGATGGCGACGGTGGCGCTGTGCGCAGCGCTGGCAGCGGCGGCCGGCTACCTGCTGGCGGAGTTCGGTCCCCTCATCGCCGGGGCGGGGCTGGCGGCTCTGTTCCTCGGCCTGTGGATGCTGCGCGACATCGAGGTGGCCTACTGGACCGTCATTGGCGTCGTCTGCCTGCTTCCCTTTGCCTCCTTCCCCTTCAGCATTGGCTTCACTCCCACCTTCCTCGACGCCGCGCTGGGGGCGCTGTTCCTCGTCTGGGCGCTCCAGATCGCTACCGGTGGCCAGCAGGAATTCGTCGGCACATCGTTGGGGTTGCCTGTCGCCGTCTTCGCGCTCCTCGCGGTGGGGTCCTTTGTCCTCGGGTTGGCCCATGCCCCGCTGACCTCCTACGTCCTGCGCCACTTCGCGGAAGTGCTGCTTAGCGTAGCACTGTTGTTCCTCGTCGTCAACACCGTGCGCGATGTGGGGCGTCTACAGCGTGTCGTGCGCGTGCTGATCCTGTGCGCCTTCGCTGCAGCCGCTCTGGGCATTGTCCTCTACGTCGTCGCCGACCAAATCTCCGACGACCTGGTCATTCATATCCTCTCCGTGCTGGGGCGGCTGGGCTACCCCGCCGGGCCGGGAGTCCTGCGCTACATCCGCGACGACCCCGAACTGCCGATGCGGGCTACCTCCACCTCAGTAGACCCCAACGTGCTGGGTAGTCTGCTCAACCTGACACTGTGCATCGGTGTGCCACAACTGTTCGCTCAGTGTTCTCTCATCCGCCGCCGCCACCTGGTGCCGATACTGGGCGTGATGGCGCTCTGCCTGGGGCTGACCATCAGCCGGGGCTCGTTGGTAGGGGTGGGGATCGCGCTGGCTGTCGTCGCCACCCTGCGCTACCGTAAATTGTGGCCGCTCATGCTTGTGGCGTTGGTGCTCCTGCTCGTCCTGCCCCAGACCCAGGACCTCGTCGTGCACTTCGTGGCGGGGTTGCGCGGGGAGGACCTGGCGACCCAGATGCGCTTCGGGGAGTACAAGGACGCGCTGATACTCATCAGGCGCTACCCCTGGCTCGGCGTTGGTTTTGCCGGCTCGCCCGACATTGATACCTACATCGGCGTCGCCAACGTCTATCTGCTCATCGCCGAGGAGATGGGACTGGTGGGGCTGGCCAGTTTCATCGTCGTGATGACTGTCCTCTTCGCCCGCTTTTGGCGCACCCGTGCCCTGGCGGCCGCCGACCCAGAACTGGAACCGCTGTGGTGGGGGCTGCACGCCGGTATTGTCGGGGCGCTGGGGGGCGGCATCTTCGACCATTACTTCTTCAACCTGGACTTTCATCACTCCGTCACCCTCTTCTGGCTGGTGGCCGGGTTGGCGACGGCGACGACGGAGCTGATCCGGCGGCGATGCAGGCGAAGGAAGTAACATGCACAAGTGGTTACATGTCACCGCTGTGACTCTTTTGTTAAGCGCGGCGCTGCTGGTCCGGTGTGACCAGGGTGCGACACCCGAATCTACCGGCAAACTGAATATCACGGTGAGCATCGTGCCACAGAAGTACTTCGTGGAGCGGGTCGGCGGCGAGTACGTGGACGTGAATGTCATGGTGCTGCCCGGGGCCAGCCCGGCGACCTATGAGCCTAAGCCAGAGCAGTTTCAAGACCTGAGCGATGCAGATGCGTACGTGCGCATCAAGGTGCCCTTCGAGAACGCATGGATGGATCGAATCGCTTCAGCGAATCCAGACATGTTGATCGTGGACACGACGGAGGGCATTGAACGGGTGCCGATGGAGGC
Source organism: uncultured Anaerolineales bacterium (assembly GCA_964385635.1). Taxonomy (GTDB): domain Bacteria; phylum Chloroflexota; class Anaerolineae; order B4-G1; family B4-G1; genus CAYLPU01. Next base: position 15,429 of record CAYLPU010000060.1, on the reverse strand, counting down.
ACACCACCGTCACGGGGAAAAGGAACACGAGCCAGAGAACCCCGACCCGCACATCTGGCTTTCGCCTGAGTTAGTCAGGGTCCAGTCGCAGACGATCTATGAGGCGTTGGTGGAACTCGACCCCGTGCATCAGGATGCCTACGAGGCGAATCTGGACGGCTTCATCGCGGACATTGACGCATTGGAGATAGACATCCGTGAGACGCTGGAAGGAGTGGAGAGCAGGAGGTTTATAGTCTTCCATCCCGCCTGGGGATACTTCGCCCGCGATTTCGGGCTGGAGATGATCCCCATCGAGATCGGCGGGCAGGAGCCCAGCGCGGCGGAGATGGCGGAACTGATCACTGAGGCCCAGAGGGAGCGCATCAAGGTGATCTTCGCGCAGCCGGAATTCAGCACGAGGGACGCGGAGACCATCGCCAGTGAGATCGGTGGCGAGGTACTGCTCATCAGCCCGCTGGCGCCCGAGTGGCTGGACAACCTGCGCAACGTCGCTGATACATTCGCGGAGGTGTTTGGTCAATAACCAGGGGCGGCGTTGGTACTGGTGGACGGACCGCCAGGGAGCGGTTGTTCTCCGATGAAGTGTCCTGCCCCCTACTCCCAAAACTACTCTTCGTCAAGTAGAGAGATTGACGCGAGTGACGCCCTGTATCCGCCCCAGCTCACGAACGAATTCCCCGCTCTTGTCCCTGTCTTTGAGGTTGGTATAGTAAGAGAGCTCAAGCATGTCTTTTTTCTTGAGCGACTTCGCGTTTATGAGCCTGTGCCGTTTGCAATACTCTTCCAGAGTTGGCAGGTATGGCAATTCCTGTTCCTCGGATAGCGTGAAGGAAAACCGAAGTAGAAACTCTCGTCCCCTTAGATGGGCATGGTTCATTCGTGAGAGAATGAATATGCTGACGCCAATGAATATTGTTCCTGTGATAGCGATCAAGTGCAGGCCCACTCCCGCTGCCATACCCACAGCCAGGGAAAAGAAAATAAAGACGATATCCCTCATATCCTTGACCGCCATGCGGAATCGAACGATGGACAGTGCGCCAACGAGGCCAAAGGCGCGGGCGAGATTGTTCCCGATCACCATGATGATGACTGCCGTTATCATTGAGAGTGCGGGCAGGGAGTTGACTAATGTGATGGAATAGTTTGGTCTTCTGTGAGTCCAACGGTAAAGAAGAGAAACGAGAAGGCCGCAGACCAATGCTGCAGTTAAGTCTCCGATAACTTGAATAATGCCGGCTATGGTTTGATAGTCTTGGAATATGTCCATGGCACAACGTCCTTCTTGCTGTAATATGCCTCCCGTTCGTAGACAATCAGGACATCGGTATGAAGTCATTATAGACTGGCAAGGGTAACTAGTCAAATCGGCTGGGTGTGAACGCGGCTTGCATATAGATCCGGAATCATGGTAACATGGCGGATATTCGTGTGCCATTCCGCATCCCATGTCCAGCGCTGGCCAAAGTCCAGAAGGTGGTGAGAGGCCAGCAGCAATACGTAGAGGAGCAATCGAAATGAACGATGAACAAGTCCTGGGGGAGGTTTGGAGCATAGACGCCGGCGCGCCGCTCCAATCGGTATTCGACAGCCCGGAGTGCCCGCCGCTCCTGCACCAGGCGCTCACCGGCGCGATCTCCTGGCAGGCCCGGAATGAGACGCCGGTGCGGAGGGCGCTGACGTCGCCACGTGTCGCCCTCCAGTGGGTGGCCGCGCTCCTGGCGTTGGGAGCCACGGTCACCGTGGAGGGGGAGGCGGGGCCGGCGGATGTCCCCCTGGAGGCATTGCTGCAACGTAAGGCAAAGGGGAAGATGTCTGCCCTGCGCGTCAGGGTGGGGGGGGCAAGGTGGGGTGAGGCCCACATAGTTCGCACCCCGGCCGACGAGCCCATCGTCGCGGCGGTCGCTGTGGTGGAGATGGATGGCGACGTGGTGCGCCAGGCCCGTCTCGCGCTCACCGGCGTCTGGCCGGAGCCGGTGCGCCTGGCCGAAGCGGCCGCCCAACTCGTGGGTGGGCATCTGGACGAGGAGCGCGTTCGGACAGTTGCGGCGGCCGTGGGAAAGGAGGTCGCGCCCAAGGGAGACTTCCGGGGCAGTGAGGAGTACCGCCGGGCGATGGCGGGCGTGTTGGCCCGCCGTGCCCTCGAACAGTGCCTGCATCAGGAGGGAGCAAGCGATGAGTAGCGAAGAGACCCTTACCATTGCGTTGACGATCAACGGCGAGGAGAAAACCCTGGCCGTGCGTCGTTCGGAGACTTTGCTGGACGCGCTGCGCCGCGCTTCCTACACCAGTGTCAAGTACGGCTGCGGGACGGGCGACTGCGGCGTGTGCACTGTTCTTCTAGACGGGCAGCCTGTGTACAGTTGCCGGATGCGGGCTACCCAGGCCGAAGGGCGCGAGGTGACGACTGTTGAGGGGTTGTCCAGAAACCGGGTTTTTTCCGAAAAACCCGGTTTCTGGGGGTTGCATCCCATCCAGCAGGCGTTCATTGAGGTCGGCGCGCTCCAGTGTGGCTACTGCACCCCGGCCCACGTTCTGGTGGTCAAGGCGCTGCTCGACCGTAATCCCGATCCCACCGAGGAGGAGATCCGCGAGGCGATTAGCGGTGTGCTCTGTCGTTGCACCGGCCACGTCAAGATTGTGCAGGCGGCGCAGCGGGCCGCGGCGATCTTGCGCGGCGAGGAGGTGGAGCCTTTCGTGCCTGTCGAGGAGACGCTGGCCCCAGGGGAGTCGCCCGCTGAGTTGTTGGGCCGGTGGTACGGGCGGGATCACCCCGCCCCTACGTTGGTTATATCCCCGCCGGAGATGGAGCCGCTGCGCGTCGTCGGCAAGCCCGAACCCAAGGTGGACGGCGTCAAACTGGCGACGGGCCGCCCGGTCTACACCGACGACGTCAAACTGGAGGGGATGCTCTACGGCGCGTTGCTCACCAGCCCGCACGCCCACGCCCGCATCAAGCGCATTGACGCTCGTCCCGCCCGCGCCATGCCCGGCGTGCACGCCGTCCTGACGCACGAGGACATCCGCCGCGTCAAGTACGCCTCCGGCGGTCAGAGTTACCCCCAGCCGCCCCCTTTCGACCAGGTCGTCCTGGACGACAAGGTGCGGCACGTCGGCGACCGGGTGGCGGTCGTCGCGGCCGAGACGCCGGAATTGGCGCGGCGGGCATTGCGGCTGATCGAGGTGGAGTACGAGGTGCTGCCCCACGTCCTGGATCCTCTTGAGGCGATGCAGGAGGGCGCGCCGGTGATCCACGACGAACCGGACACAGAAGACATCTATGATCGCCAGCGAAACATTGTCCACCACATCCATGTCGAGGTAGGCGACGGTGAGGCCCAGTGGGCCAGGGCCGATCACGTCTTCGAGGGGGAGTACCGCACCTCGCAGCAGCAGCATGCGCACATGGAGCCTCACGTCTGCATCACCTACTGGGACGAGGACGGACGGCTGGTGGTTCGCTCCAGCACCCAGGTGCCCTTCCACATCCGGCGCATGCTCGCTCCCCTCATCGGCCTGCCGGTCAAGCAGATTCGAGTGATCAAGCCGCGCATCGGAGGAGGCTTCGGCAACAAGCAGGAGATGATCCTGGAGGACCTGTGCGCCCACCTGACCATTGTCACGGGCCGGCCGGTGCGCATGGAGTACACGCGCCGGCAGGAGTTCACCAGTTCCCGCAGCCGCCATCCGCAGATCATGCGCTACAAGATCGGCGTCACCAAAGAGATGGAGGTGGTCGCCACCGAACTGTACCTCATCGGCGACACGTGTGCCTACGGCACCCACGGCCTGACGGTGCAGATGGTGGGTGGACAGAAGGGATTGACGCTCTACAACGCGCCTTACTCGAAATTTGTCTGCGACGTGGTCTACACCAACAAACCCACGCCGGGGGCCTTCCGGGGTTACGGCTCGATGCAGTGCCACTTCGGCATTGAGATGCTCATGTCCGAGATCGCCGACCACATGGGCTGGGACGTGGTCGAGTTTAAGCGCAAGAACTGGATCAAGCAGGGGGAGGAACTGTTGCTCGCCAAGGCTTTGGGCGAGGGACGTGAGGGGTTCGCGCAGGTCATCCGTTCCAACGGCCTGGAACAGTGCGTCCAGGTGGGGTTGGAGGCGATGGATTGGTACAACAAGCGCAGAAGAAACCGGGTTTTTTCCGAAAAACCCGGTTTCTCGGAGCAGATCCGCCGTGGCATCGGCCTGGCGGTGATGTTGCACGGCAGCGGCATCGCCGGACTGGACATGGCCGCTGCCACGATCAAGATGAACGACGACGGCTCCTTCAACCTCCTGATCGGCGCGACCGACCTGGGCACCGGTTCCGATACGATCCTGGCCCAGATGGCCGCCGAGGTGCTGGGTGTGCCGGTGGATGATATGATCGTCTACTCCTCCGACACCGACTTCACCCCGTTTGACAAGGGTGCCTACGCCAGCAGCACCACCTACATCAGCGGCGGGGCGGTGCGCAAGGCGGCCTTGAAGGTGGCCGGCCAGATCAAGGAGCATGGAGCGCGGATGCTGGGGCTGGAGGAGTCCGCAGTTAGCAGTCAGCAGCCAGCAGTTAGCGAGATGGAACTGCGCGACCGGCGGGTCTTTGCCCCCGATGGCCGCTCGCTCACGCTGGAGGCGGTGGCGCTGAGCAGCCTGCACCAGCAGGACCAGCACCAGATCATTGCCAGCGCCTCCCACATGAGTTACGAATGCCCTCCGCCCTTCGGGGCCCAGTTTGTCGAGTTGGTCGTGGACACCGAGACGGGACAGGTCACGGTGGAGCGGGTGCTGATGGTGGTGGACGCGGGGCGGGTGATCAACCCGATCACCGCCTCCGGGCAGGTGGAGGGTGGGTTGCAGCAGGCTATCGGCTTCGCCCACTGCGAGGAGATGGTCTACGACGAGCAGGGGCGCTTGGTCAACCCGCGCCTTGGCCCCTACCACATCTACAAGTCCAACGAGATGCCCAAACTGGAGGTCATCTTCGTGCAGACGGAGGAGCCGACCGGGCCGTTCGGGGCTAAGTCCGTTTCCGAGCTCCCGATGGACGGCATCGCCCCGGCGCTGGCGGACGCCATCCACGACGCGACGGGGGTCTGGATCCGGGAGGTGCCTTTCACGCCGGAGCGGGTGTGGCGGGCGCTGCGGGAGGTGTAGAACACGGATGCGCGGGATTGTCGGATTGAGATGATAGTTATTATCAGATCGTTAAGAACAGGTTGGTCATCGAGGAGATCATTGAGGCCAAATGAAAGAAAGCGGCTCACCCTGGGCCCCGATTTCAGTCTGCCGGGCGCGCATTTCAGCCGCCCTTCCCCGCTCACGCATCTCAGCGTGGCCTATCCCGTTCTCCGAACGGTCAGGGTCACCAGGTCTTACGATACCGCTCTGATTATAGAATAGCATAAGTGGAGAAAACTGTCAAGTGGATTGGGCACATTCAGGTATTTGCTACCGGACACTTTTTGCCAAGCAACCAAACCTTTATCACGAATTGCACGAATATACGAATGTCACGAATGGTTTTTTATCAATTTTGACAAAATTCGTGTCATTCGTCCATTTGTGACATTCGTGATGAAAAAGTGTCCGGTAGTGAAACCGTATTAAATAGGAGGATTCGTGACAAGTAGAAACGCTCTGGAAAAGCGCTTACGCGAAGAGGCTATGGCATTGGGCGCCGATTACTTCGGTCTGGCGGACCTCTCCCCGGCCCAGGCACTGGTTCGGGAGCAGGGAGGGCAGATGATGGCTCAATTCCCCCGCGCTGTCTCCATTGGTGTGGTGATGCCCTTCGCCATTGTGGACCTGCTTCCGCGCCACATGGACAAAGCGGTGGCGATGGCCTACCGCAGTCACGGTTATGATATTCTAAACCGCCGTTTGGATGAGATTGCCTCGCGACTTTCAAGCACCCTACAGCGGGAGGGATATCGCTCCTTCCCCGTGCGTGCTTCTCAGATAATGGACGAGGAGGGGCTATATGGGCTGTTCTCCCACAAACTGGCGGCGCACCTGGCGGGCCTGGGTTGGATTGGCAAGAGTTGTCTCCTGGTGACACCGGAGGTGGGGCCCAGAGTGCGCTGGGCCAGCGTTCTGACCGATGCCCCCCTCACGGCGGGCCAACCGCTGGCGGAGCGCTGCGGGGAATGCGAGGAGTGCGTGGATGCCTGCCCTGCTCACGCTTTCACCGGCAGGAACTTTCAGCCCGGCGAGCCCCGCGAGGCCCGCTTCGACGTCTTCAAGTGCCGTGAGTATTTTAACTGGCATGAGGGAAGGATGAAAGCCAGCGCTTGTGGTATGTGTGTCTATGCGTGCCCATACGGGAGGAAGAGGTGAAGATGTCAAATCTACCCGCTGGTTCTCTGGCAATTCATGATCAAATTCGTGTCATTTGTTCATTCGTGGCATTCGTGATGGAAATTGTCCGGTAGTGAACCGACGCAAGGGGGACGGGGCACGTTCAAATCGTGGGGAACAGACCGGCAAGGGCCTGGGGTTGTTCGTGGTTAGCGGAGCGATATTGTTCTCTCAGTTCATCAATGCTGGCCAGGTTCCCCTCATCTACATAGTACCAGAACTCCCAACCGTTGTATGCGGTTTTGCCTTGAACGTGGGCAGCCACCTTGTGGATAGAACCTACAAACCCCTCGCAGGTCAGGTGCGAATCGGCTCTCACTACGGCTACATACTCGCGCTTCTTGGAGTACAAATTTTGACCTATTTGTATGTATCCACTCTCAATGAGACTGCCGAAACTAACACGTGGAAGATCTCTCTTTGACTTAGTGACCAGCAGGTCATCTGGGAAAAGTGCTTCTGGAATAGATTCAATCCGCTTCCGGGCAACCCTCACGTAAGCAGGATCAATCTCGATCCCGACAAATCTGCGCTTTAGTTTCTTCGCCACAGCGCCAGTTGTGCCGCTTCCAAAAAACGGGTCCAGGACGATATCACCGCTGTTACTCGAAGCGAGGATAATTCGATACAGAAGTGCCTCTGGTTTCTGTGTTGGGTGGGCCTTTTTGCCGTTTATTTTTATTCGCTCTGCCCCTCTACAAAGTGGTATGCGCCAAACATTTGCCATCTGTTTCTCTTCGTTTAGATTCTTCATTGAATGATAGTTGAAAGTGTACCGCTTCTGGTCGGCTGATTTCTGTGCCCATATTAGTGTTTCGGTGGCATTAGTAAAGCGGGTTCCACGGAAATTCGGCATTGGGTTCGTCTTGTGCCAAATCACATCATTGAGTATCCAATAGCCCAGATTCATAAGAATGTTGCCGACGCGAAAGATGTTATGATAGGAGCCAATCACCCAAATCGTCCCATCGTCTTTCAAAACGCGGCGACACTCAGTTAGCCACTGGCGGGTGAAATCATCATATTCGGAAAAACTGGAGAACTTATCCCATTCGTCGTCCACGCCATTGACGACAGTCTGATTGGGGCGCAGAAGCCTGTTTCGGAGCTGGAGGTTGTAAGGTGGGTCCGCAAAAATCAGATCAATGCTTTTTTCGGGAAAACTTTGCAGTATCTTAATACAGTCACCATTTACGATCTGATTTACAGGGAGTTCAGAACTACCAGGTGCTTCTGATGATGTTGTAGATATCATGACAAATTCTCTTCAATTCTCTAGCGAGGCTTTGCCTCAAACCGACGAGCCAACGTCGTTCGCCCATCGCAAAGGGGCTCGGTCGGGAGACCTTCGCCCATCGCAAAAGGGATTGCCGCCCTTTACACGATGCTGGCCATTGAGATGTTCCGCTCCTGGCCCCGCTGGACCATCCACTCCTTGATGTCGGCCGGCGGTGGTAGGACCTCGCCCTCCGGCCTGCGCTCCAGGCGCAGCGCATCGGTGGGGCAGACGGTGACGCACAGCCCGCAGCCCACGCAGCGCCCGTAGTCCACTATGCAGACGTCCTCCGGCACCGCAAGCGCCCCGAACTGGCAGCGCTCGACGCAGTCGCCACAGCCAGCGCACACCTCAGCGTCCACGACGGCCCGGAAGTCGGAGCGGGCGATGGCGGTGGGAATGTCGAACTCGGCCACGCCGCGCAATATCCCACAGCAGCAGGTGCAGCAGTTGCAGATGTAGTGGACTCCGTCCCGGTAGTTGCCGGGGCAGTGCACCAGCCCAACCTCTTCTGCTTCGTGTAGGATGCGCAAGGCCTCCTCTTTGGTGATGGCGCGGTCCACCTCGCTGTGGTCGAAAACGGACTCGACCGGTGCGAAGACCAGGCAGTTCTCGACGGGGTGGTCACACCCCTTGCCGATGAGCCGCTGCTGGACGCGGCAGATGCAATCGCGCACGCCCCACGACTTGGCCCCTTCCAGCAGTTCGGTGGCCCGCTCGTAAGGGAAGATCTCCAGATCGAAGGGTATCGTCTCCTCGACAGGGATGACGCGGTGGACAGGGGGTGCATAGCGGGTGATCCCGCCGCCCTGCGTTTCCTGGTAGTACTGCTCGAACAGCGCCGCCAGTTCTGCGTCCATCCGGGGCAACTGCTCCTCGTAGATGCCGACGACGAAGGGCATCAGCCCGAAGGTAAGTTGGCCTTCGCCCTTCTTGGCGCGGATCAGTCCCTTGCGGACCATTCCCTTTAGCGTGCGGTAGGCCGTGTCGGGGTCTACACCGGCGCGAGCGGCGATGCCGGCGGCCGGCTCGCGGGTCAGGCGCATCACGGCTGTCAGCGCCGCCTCCTCCGGTGTGAAGATCTTCGCCAGCAGCCGCAGTTCCACGCCGCTCTCGGTGGCGGGGAAGCCATTGGGGATGGCATCCAGCCGCCGGGCCAGTTTACGGTATACGTCCTCAGCCATCGTTTCTCCTCCTTGCTCCTTGTTCGTTGCAACACGGTGGGGTCTTTCCGCACCCAGGGACTACCTGGCTTGATTATAGGTCAGTGTGATACTTTTGTCCACTGCTTGTCGGTTTGAGGCAGAGCCTGGCCAGAATTTGACTTTATCCTACGAGGTGGGTATAATCACTGGACAGTCCACGACAATCTCATGATGGCACTCTATGAGACCGGACATTTGAGGCTCATATCGCCGAGCCGCATGGTGCTCCGGCTTTTATAACGCTTATTTCCGAGGCTAATAAATTCTACAGGAGGGAAGGATACTGTGACCAAAAAATGGGTGTACCTATCTCGTTCGGCCGGGGAGGAACTGGCCGAGACACTGGGCCGTGGGCCTGCACTGGGTGAGATGAAGATCATCCTCGGTGGCAAGGGGGTCGGCCTGGCTGACATGACCGCTGCTGGTCTCCCTGTACCCCCCAGTTTCACCATCACCACGGCGGCCTGCGTCGAGTATATGAACACCGGTGAGTTCCCCGAAGGAATGTGGGAACAGACGTTGGAGGCTTTGAAGGAGATTGAGACCCAGACCGGCCAGAAGTTCGGTGACCCAGCGAACCCACTGCTCGTTTCGGTTCGCTCAGGCGCACGCCAGTCCATGCCCGGCATGATGGACACCGTCCTCAACCTGGGGTTGAACGACGAGACACGTGTATCGTTGGCCGAACTGACCGGGAACGAGTGGTTTTCCTACGACGCCTACCGTCGCTTCATCGCCATGTTCTCCGACATCGTCATGGACTACTCGCGCGAGCACTTTGAGGAGAGGCTGGGAGAACTCAAAGAGAGGGAAACCGTTCGTACTGACCCCGAGGTGAGCCTGGAAGGTCTCAAGGGGCTGGTCGATGAGTACAAAACGATGTACAAGGAGCACTTCGGTGAGGACTTCCCCACCGACCCCTACAAGCAACTCGAACTGTCCGTCAAGGCTGTTTTCGATTCGTGGAACGGTGCGCGCGCGATTGCCTACCGCGAGCACGAAGGCATCCCCCACGACTGGGGCACTGCTGTCAACGTCCAGACCATGGTCTTCGGCAACATGGGGGACGATTCCGCTACTGGCGTGGCCTTCAGCCGTGACCCGGCCACTGGCAAGCACGAGTACCTGTTTGGTGAGTTCCTGATCAACGCGCAAGGCGAGGACGTGGTGGCCGGCATCCGCACTCCGCAGCGCATCACTCTGGCAGACTCACGGATCTGGGCTGAGAGTCAAGGTGTCTCCGAAGAAGAACGCGCCAGCCTGTATCCCAGCCTGGAAGAGGCTATGCCCGAGATGTACGAGCAACTGCTGGGCATCGCGAACAAACTGGAGAACTACTATCGCGACATGCAAGACATGGAGTTCACCATTGAGCGCGGGAAACTGTGGATGCTCCAGACCCGCACCGGCAAGCGCACAGCCGCAGCGGCGACCAAGATCGCTGTTGATCTGGTTGAAGCGGGGCTGATCAGCAAGGAAGAAGCGATCAAACGCGTTGACCCCACCTATGTCGACCTGCTGCTGCGTCCCAGTTTCGATCCCAAGGCAGAAAAGAACCTGATCGCCAAGGGACTGAACGCTTCTCCTGGTGCTGGAGTGGGGATCGCCATCTTCGACGCCAAACAGGCCAGAATCGAGGCCGGAGAGGGCAGAGACGTTATTCTCGTCCGGCCAGAGACCTCACCCGACGATGTGTCCGGCATGCTGGCTTCCAAGGGCGTGCTGACACAAAAGGGTGGCGCGACCTCTCACGCTGCCGTGGTCGCCCGGGGCAATAACCTGCCCTGCGTTGCCGGCTGCGAGGAGATTTCCGTAGACGTCGCACGCCGCCAGTTCACCATCGGCGACATCGTGATCAAGGAGGGGGATGTCATCTCAATCGACGGCTTTACCGGCGAGGTGTACAAAGGAACCGTTCCCTTGATCAAAGCGGAGTATGAAAATCAGACGGATCTGATCGAACTGCTGGGCTGGGCCGACGAGATCCGCACGCTCGGCGTGCGCGCCAACGCTGATCTCTCCGAGGACGCCCGACGGGCACGTCAGTTCGGGGCCGAGGGGATCGGCCTCTGCCGCACCGAGCACATGTTCTTCGACGATCGCGCCCGCGACGCGGTGGTGCGCATGATCCTGGCGAAGACGGCCGAGGAGCGCCATGCCGCGCTGGACGAGATGCTCCCCTTCCAGGAGCAGGACTTCGAGGGCGTCTTCGAGGCCATGGACGGGCTGCCGGTGATTATGCGCCTGATTGACCCGCCCATGCATGAGTTCCTCCCCTCCCGCGAGGAACTGATCGAGAAGGTCGCCCAACTGAAGTGTACCGACCCCGAATCGCCCGAACTGGTTGAGAAGGAGGAGATGCTCCGGGTGGTCACCTCTTTGTGGGAAGTGAACCCGATGATGGGGCTGCGTGGCTGCCGGGCTGGGATTATGTACGGGGGCCTGACCGAGATGCAGACTCGCGCCTACTTCCAGGCCGCCTGCCGCTGTGCTAAGCGGGGCATCGAGGTGATACCGGAGGTGATGATCCCGCTGGTCGGCCACGTCAACGAACTGAAACTGGAGCGGGAGAAACTGGAGGCAGTGGCGAAGCAGGTGATGGAAGAGGAGGGCATTGAGGTCGAGTACATGTTCGGCACGATGATCGAGGTGCCGCGCGCCGCTCTCACTGCCGACGAGATTGCCCAGTACGCCGACTTCTTCTCCTTTGGCACCAACGACCTGACCCAGATGACCTTCGGTTATAGCCGCGACGACGCTGAGGGCAAGTTTCTGCTGAGGTACGTGGAAGGCTTCGACACTGGCGAGGTGGACTTCGACGGCGAACCGGTCAAGTTCCAGATTCTGGAGGCCAATCCCTTCCAGACGCTGGATCAGGTCGGCGTGGGTCGGCTGGTGAAGATATGCGTGGAAGAAGGCAAGGCCGCCAAGCCCGATCTGGAGATCGGCATCTGTGGCGAGCACGGCGGCGACCCGGCTTCAATAGACTTCTGCCACCGGGTGGGGCTGGACTATGTAAGTTGCTCTCCCTTCCGTGTGCCGGTGGCCCGCCTGGCGGCCGCCCAGGCGGCGATCCTACACGCATCCGATGATGAGGAAAAATGAGAGAAAGCGGGTTGTCGTGCTTTATGAGATTATCCGCGGCCGGGATCTGGATAAGTATCTGAGGTGGTTCGGCTGAGAAGTACACGCTGTATGGCCTATGGTGCTGGACAATGAGCGTGATTGACGAGGTCAAGGACAGGCTGGATATCGTCGAGGTCATCTCCGCCTACGTGCCGTTGCAGAAGTCGGGGCGGAGCTACAAGGCGTTGTGTCCTTTCCATTCCGAGAAGACCCCCTCCTTCGTCGTTTTCCCCGACAGCCAGCACTGGCACTGCTTTGGGGCCTGCGGCGAAGGAGGCGATGTCTTCACCTTCGTGATGAAGCAGGAGGGCTGGGATTTCCGCACTGCATTGGAGGAACTGGCGCGGCGGGCGGGCGTCGAACTGCGGCCTCGCACCCCGGCGCAGGCGCAGGCGGCGGAGGATGCCGACCGGCTGCGTGGACTCCTGGCCGCAGCGGCCCAGTACTACTACCAGATTCTGTGCCACGCTCCAGAGGCGGAAGCGGCACGGGCCTATGTCGCCAGGCGCGCTCTGAGCGACGAGACGGTCGAACGTTTCCTGCTGGGTTACAGCCTCCCAGGTTGGGAAAGGACGAGGGCCTACCTGACCGAGCAAGCGTACACGATCGAGGAACTGGTTAAAGCCGGACTACTGGTGCAGCGGGATGACAGGAGCAGTACCTACGACCGCTTCCGAGACCGGCTGATGATCCCTATTCGGGACGTGCAAGGACGGGTGATTGGTTTTGGGGCCAGGACACTTGATCCAGAAGGAGTGCCCAAGTACATCAATTCTCCCCAGACGGTGCTCTTCGACAAGAGCCGAACGCTTTTTGGGCTTGATGTGGCGCGGAAGATTATTCGCCGCGAGGACCGGGCCGTCATCGTCGAGGGCTACATGGACGTGATGCAAGCCCATCAGGCGGGGTTCGCCAACGTGGTGGCCCAGATGGGGACTGCGCTCACGGAACCGCAACTGCGGCAACTCCAGCGCTACACCCAGCGGCTGGTGCTGGCGCTCGACCCCGACGCAGCAGGCGTCCAGGCAACCTTGCGCTCCGTCGGGGTAGCCCGCCAGGCATTGGAACAGGAATGGGAACCGATCTTCGACCCTCGGGGGCTGGTGGGATACGAGGCCCGGCTGGGAGCCGAGATTCGCGTCCTCCGGCTTCCCCCTGGTCAGGACCCAGACGATCTGATCCGCCACGATCCACAGCGTTGGGAAGAACTGGTTGAGGAAGCGAAGCCGGTGGTGGAATTCTATATGCAACAATTACTGGAATCGGCTGACCTCGAAGACTCAAAGACCAAGAAGTCCATCGCCGACACCATGCTCCCGATTCTCAGGAGTGTGTCGAACCCGGTTGAGCGGAATGCGTACGCGCAAAAACTAGTGCGCGCCCTTCAGGTTTCTGCTCCTCAGTTCTTGCACGAACTGGAGAGGAGAACAAGGCAGCCCTCTACCCGTCGGGCCAAAAAGGGCGAAACGCCCTTGTCAGACATGTTGGAAACCCGAGAAGCCGATCTGGAGGGTCACTGCCTATCGGTGCTTTTGCAACGGCCCATGATTCTCTCGCAGGTCAACGAGGCGCTCAGGGGGAGCGAACTGGAGTCTTGGCAAGGGGAGGATTTCCAGGACGTGGGCTGTCGGGTGATCTTCGAGGCGTGGGAAGCGCTCCTGGCGACCGAGCACCCCGCCCCCACTGAGTCGCTGCGCGCACAATTGCCCGCCGACCTGCACGTGCGACTGGAGGAGCTGCTCGAACCCGACAAAGCCGGACTCGCTGACGAGCAACTGGTGCGCGATATCGTGCTGACGTTGTTGCGACTGCGGGAACGCAATCTTAGACGCCTGGGCCAGGAACTGAGTTTCCTGACGCTTGAGGCTCAGGAAGCGGGGGATATACGGGCAGAACAGTATGTTGGGGCTTTGCGAATGTACAGGGAGACGTTGCTGCGCACACAGCAGGCGCTGGCGCGGCGGTGGAGTTGGGCGAGCCGGGGGTAACAATTCAACCCAGTCACGTTTGTGCTCGCGGGACTAAGGTGCCGATGACCGAGGAAAAGGAACCCAAATCCACATCAATTGGTATAGCAGACGAGCCAGCAATGCGGGTGGCGAGGGCCACTCCTGGTGCACCAGGTCGCTTCCAGCCGGAAGCAAATGAGAATCTTCCAGACGAGCAAGAAAACACCGGAATCCGGAACGAGGTCGAGGAGCCCACTCCTGATGAATTGGAAGAGATTGAGGAAAAGAAACTGACGGACACCGCGCGCGAGGTTCCAATCGAGGCCGCGGATGACCCAGTGCGAATGTACCTGCGAGAGATCGGGCGTGTGCCGCTCTTGGAACCGCGTCAGGAGATATGGCTCTCTACCCAGCGGGAGGCAGTCACTTGCCTTGAAGACATCCAGGCCCGCCTGGGTGAGCAAAGCGGGCGATTGCCAACGGGACAGGAAACCCTGACCGCCTTGCTAGATTCGCTTTGTGGTGAGTGGTCGGCCGTGCTAGAGAACTGCAGGCGGCTGCACTTGCCTTCGCCCGACTTGGCCGCGTTGGCGGACGAGGCCCAAGCGATCTACCACACACAGATGCCAGAGATTCACTCGCACCTTCATAATTTCTTGGAACAGGCAGATTGGTCGGAGATGGAGGTTGGGTCCTGGGCAGAGCTCACCAGCCATCTTTTCGACGTTTTGATTCTGCTGTATCTGCTGCCTGGACCCACACTGGACCTGATCCGTGTGGACTGGCACAAGCGGCACAAGTTCCCGTCGCCGCGTAAGATCAAGCGTGACATTCCAGACGAAGAGGAAATCGTTGCGCTGTGGGTCAACCTGGAAGAGCGCGCGCTGGACGCCAAGCAACTTCTGATCCGGGCTAATCTGCGACTGGTGGTCAACATCGCCAAGCACTATACGGGGCGTGGTATCGCATTCCTTGACCTGATTCAGGAAGGAAACATTGGGCTGCTGCGGGCAGTCCAGAAGTTCGATCACACCAAGGGATTCAAGTTTTCGACCTATGCTACCTGGTGGATACGGCAGGCGGTCAGCCGGGCCATCGCAGACCAGTCTCGCACCATCCGCATCCCTGTGCATATGGTGGATACGATCAACCGGCTGCACCGCATCCAGCGACAGATGGTGCAGGAATTGGGACGAGAACCCACGATGGAAGAACTGGCACTGGAGGCGGGTCTGCTGGAGCAGGATGAGATGGGAGCCATCCTCGCCGCACGGGCCGCGGAGGAGCCCCTGCCGTCCTCGTTGGAGCACCGACTGCGCCGTGCCGCGGCCAAAGCGCGGAGCATTATGCGCATCTCACAGGAGCCGATGTCGCTGGAGATGCCAGTGGGATCGGAGGACAGCGGCCTGCTGGGTGACTTCATCGAGGACGTGACCGTTCCAGGACCGGTTGACGCAACCTCCAGCCAACTGCTCAAGGAACAGGTGCGCTCCATCCTCGATGCGCTTGG
>CAYLPU010000059.1:0-30844 GCA_964385635.1 uncultured Anaerolineales bacterium | reverse complement strand
TCGTCGGTGAGCGCATCTGCTGGCGCGTGCCAGTGCTGTTGGCCTATCCCGATACCGGGCCAATGGCGAGCGTGATCCGGCAGATGGTGCAGGCGGTCGAGAGACGCAAAGCGGTGGCGGACAGCCGCCTTGTGTGCGAGTTCTTGACCGGGCGCCCGTTACGTGTTTCCGACTCTCACAAGGGTTGGTTCCTGGACGGCCTGGAGAAGGAGATCGGGCCTGCCCTGAGCCTGTCGAAGGGAACCTCTCCAACGGCCAACTGTGGACCCTCGCGATGTGGGTCACGGCCGACTGGACGAGGGACCAGGAGGAGTCTGGAGTGTATCTCCTGCCGCTCGCCGATGGCCGTGTGCTCCGTTATGCCGAGCGGGTGTGGCAACCTCCGGCCGAGCCTGAGGAGAGCGAGGAGAGCGCGTAG
The DNA here is from genome assembly GCA_964385635.1 of uncultured Anaerolineales bacterium. Taxonomy (GTDB): domain Bacteria; phylum Chloroflexota; class Anaerolineae; order B4-G1; family B4-G1; genus CAYLPU01. The sequence continues at coordinate 30,426 of CAYLPU010000059.1, read as the reverse complement.
GCCCTCCAGTTCGAGGAGAAGATATGAGAGCGCCGGGCTGTGGACTTCGCGGCCCGGCGCTACCAGGTGATCGGTACCAACCCGGCTGCAATAATGGTGTTGTCCTTGGTCAAAACGCTGGCGGTGTGACCGAGCGTGCGCAGGTGGATCGCCGTAGCCACAATCTGGCGGTCGTGCATCTCTGGGACTGCCGTCGCTGTCAGCGTTTGCTGAAACACCTCCCAATTCAGCGGGTAAATCTCCAGACGTGGGTCTGCCAGCACTGCCTTGAGTAGGCTTTGGACATCAGGGATGCTGGTACGTCCGCGTTCGATGATATAGGCAGCTTCGGCCAAAGCGATGATGGGTAGAATCATCTCGCTATGAGGATCATCCATCGCCGTCTTGGCATCCTGACCCAGGCGCGGATTTCCTTCCAGATACCAGACCAGGGCATGGGTATCCAACACGTACTTATGCGCCATTGAGTTCCCTCTCTGTTGGCCGCCACTCAGCCAGGCGGAAATCCTCTTCCGTGGACATCTGTGCGCCACGGAATTGCCCGTGGAGGAGATGCTGGCGTTGCTCTGTCTCCTGGGGTAGTGGCAGTGTATCTATGATCCGGTGGATCAGGCGCAACCGCTCACTGAAAGGCAACTGTGCTGCCTGGGTCGTAATCTGCTCTATGAGGATGTTACTAACCGCCATTTTCCCGCTCCTCTTGTCGCCGATTTTGCTTTCCTGAATTGTAGTACAATTCCTATTTCTGCGCAATCCTGGCCTGACTGACTGACGTCCGCGCCGACCTGGCGCAGGATTTCAGATTTGGTGATGTCAGAGTTACGGATTTGCCCGGATCACCATCAGCAGTGCCCGGCCCATCGCAGACATCGCCGCCGACATTCAGCGCCGCTTTATCCCTCGCTACCTGGCGGCCTACGCCCAGGTGCGCGGGCGGAAGCGTCTCGCCGAGGAGGCCGAGCGCCATGAAGCGGCCATCTTTGCAGAACTGACTGCTATCTTGAACGAGCGGGTGAGCGACGACGAGGTGATCAGGTACTCCAACGACAGGACCTGTCACTACGTATACGGGCGCGTCGAAGTCGCCGGGAATCGGGTCAAGATCGACCTGTCCTGCCTCCCCGTCGCTACCGCTCGCGAGATCTGCTGATTGCTGAGGGAGATCGAGTGACCATGTGACAATGGAGACAGGCGAGAAGATGCATCCTTTCACCAAACTAATCGCTCTGCCCGAGCCCATCGCCGACGGGTCGACTGACCTCGCCGAAGTCCTGGATCAGGTCACGACAGTCGGGCAGGCGCTGAATCTGGCTGGCACGTCGTGAGTGGGGAATATGTGCCAGGCACCGCTCAGGTGCCTGGCACGTTTGGTTTGCAGCGCGGATTGGTGTTGTGCTCCTATGGAGACCGGCGCAGCACCAGCGGCAGGTAGACGGTGTATGTTCCCTCGAACAGGGCAAACCGGCCGAGGTGGTAGATGGGCACGGCCAGCCAGTTCTCGCCGGGATGGCGGTCGTAGTCACCGCAGGCCGCATCTACCCAGGCGCTGCCGTTCCAGTACTCTAACACCAGCGCATCCTCGTCCAGCCCGGTGACGTCGGTCCCGGCGTAGTGCAGGGTGACGGTGGCCGGGACGCTGAAGGTGAGGCCAGGCAGGAGCGACCCGCCCTGGTAGCCGTCCAGGTCGAAGGCGTGCCCGGCGAAGGCAAAGCCAGACGGTGCCGTGGCCGTGTCCACCGGCACGTAGAGCAGTGTGATGAGTTCCGTCACCGCGCCAGCAGGCACCTGGATGACCGTGGGGAGACCTTGCGTGTCGGTATAGGTCAAGGTGCCGCCTATGGTGGGGTCTACGGCCAGCTTTACTCCATCCGGGATGAACTCGCTCACGCCGCCCAGAGTGCCGAACCACATGTGGTCCGTCCCATCCACTGCGATGGCGTAGACCCAGTTGCTCGCCAGGCCGTCGGCGGTAGTGTAGGTGGTCCAGGTGCTGCCGTCAAACTCGCTCACGCCGCCAGAGGTGCCGAACCACATGTGGTCCGCCCCGTCTATGGCGATGGCGCCGACCAAGTTGCCCGCCAGGCCGTCGGCGGTGGTGTAGGTGGTCCAGGTGCTGCCGTCAAACTCGCTCACGCCGCCGCCCCAGGCGCCGAACCACATGTGGTCCGCCCCGTCTATGGCGATGGCCCCGACACCGTTGTCCGCTAGGCCGCTATTCGAGGTGGTGTAGGTGATCCAGTTCGCGCCGTCAAACTCGCTCACGCCGCCCCCAGTGCCAAACCACTTGTGCCCCGCCCCGTCTATGGCGATGGCCCCGACACCGTTGTCCGCCAGGCCGCTATTCGAGGTGGTGTAGGTGGTCCAATTCGCGCCGTCAAACTCGCTCACGCCGCCAGAAGTGCCGAACCACTTGTGCCCTGCCCCATCTATGGCGATGGCCCGGATATCGTTGTCCACCAGGCCGCTATTCGAGGTGGTGTAGGTGATCCAGTTCGCGCCGTCAAACTCGCTCACGCCGCCCCCAGTGCCAAACCACTTGTGCCCCGCCCCGTCTATGGCGATGGCGTAGACAGAGTTGCTCGCCAGGCCGTGAGTGGTAGTGTAGGTGGTCCAGGTGCTGCCGTCAAACTCGCTCACGCCGCCAGAGGTGCCGAACCACTTGTGGTCCGCCCCGTCTATGGCGATGGCCCAGACACTGTTGTGCGCCAGGCCGTCGGCGGTGGTATAGGCGGTCCAGGTGCTGCCGTCAAACTCGCTCACGCCGCCAGAGGTGCCGAACCACATGTGGTCCGCCCCGTCTATGGCGATGGCGCCGACCAAGTTGCCCGCCAGGCCGTCGGCGGTGGTGTAGGTGGTCCAGGTGCTGCCGTCAAACTCGCTCACGCCGCCCCCAGTGCCAAACCACTTGTGCCCCGCCCCGTCTATGGCGATGGCGTAGACAGAGTTGCTCGCCAGGCCGTCGGCGGTGGTGTATGTGGTCCAGTTCGCATCGTCAAACTCGCTCACGCCGCCCAGGGTGCCGAACCACTTGTGCCCCGCCCCGTCTATGGCGATAGCGTAGACAGAGTTGCTCGCCAGGCCGTCGGCGGTGGTGTACTTGACGTGGCTGCCATCGGCGCGACTCCAGCGCACCACGCCGCCACCTGTACCCGCCCACACATAGTCGCCCTCCACGGACAAGTCGTACACATGGTTCCCATTGGTGTAATTGCGCCATGCGCCACTGCCCTGGGTGCCCGCCATCTCCGCCCCGCTCGCAGGTGGCCTGGACAGGCCACCTGCGCCACCAGCAGGTTGTTCCGTGAAGGCTGTCCCGGGCTGCCACTCGAACAGCCGCCCCGGGCAAGAACAGGCTCATTGTGAGGATCAGCAGAACAAATTGTTTCGTTCTCATCGTTTCGCTCCTTGTATGTTCCTGATATCACTTCCTTGCACGCTCCCGCAGCAGGAACTGCCCGCTGCGGCCTGCGCTCGACATAGCGTGATGTATTCGGCAATGTTCATTAGTCCCGAATCACGCAATACGTTTCACGTTTCACACCACCTCCTTCCAGATCTGGTGGTACTTTTTCAGAACCGCCTACCAATTTTATTCCCGATGTCTCGTAGCGACCAGGCCCAACTCTTACCAACGCTCTGTCCAACAAAACCTTTAGGTCCACTTCCCACTCCTCCCCGGAGTGAGACACTGCCTTGAACGCCCGTCTTGCCTTTGCCTGTGCAAGCGGCAATGCTTCCTCCACCCCCTAGGCCAGCCACGCCAGAACCTGATACGCCCGCACACGTCTTGACATATTGGTTGTCGGAAACGGTAGGGATTGGTGCCCATCTGTCCCAAATGTACACTGAAACACCGAGTTTGCCTGACAGTTCTGCGTGAGCTCTTCCAGATACCTTTCCTCCAGCCCCTACACCCACCCCAAGTTTCCAGTCCAAGGGATTCCAGCTGGGAAACTCCAGTTCGGGTCCGACACCGCCCGAGACAGAGACTCCGCCTAGAATGCCTCCGCTGGCGCCAACTTGGGTGCGTGGGCTCATGCCCCATAAACCCAGTGGATCGATCCACCGTGCAGGGTTGCTGTAGGCATAGACGTATAGGTTCCAAGTTAATGGGAACGATGTGGCTCCACTTGCTGGATCCAGAGCCAGAAACCTACCGACTTGGGGATCGTAATACCGCACCCGCAGAAACTGCAAACCCGTTTCGTCGTCCACCTGCTCGCCAGTCGTTATTCTCCGTGTCCGAGGGAAAAGTGGTGGGTTGCTCGTCTTAGAGAATACAAAAACAGCACAAACACACGGAGCCGGCGACAGCGTTTGCTGCCAGCAGCGGCTCCGTGGTGTTCGTGTTGGTGTTTTGGGGTTGCGATAAGCCATCTGGTGAGCACTCCTGCCCATAAGTCGGGCGGGCTTTCTACGCTGAAACCGATATCAGAGTGCTGTCTCGAAGTGAGACAAGGGCCGGGGCTGTCTGGGAGTTATGTTAGCACGGAGAACTGCCCGACCTTGCGCGGGGTGACCCACTATGGCAAATGCTGCCACCAGAGCGCTTCCGCCGCCTTGGTCACTGCCTCGGGCTGTGCCGCAGCCTCGAGACGTCTTCGTCATTGAGGCTATTGTAGCACAACTTCCGGCTAGATACAAAACGACCAGCATTGAAGCAATGGAATGGCGGCTGGGCGGTGCTTCGGGCTGGGCAGTTGGCCGTTTTGAGCAGCCATCTGAGAGCAGGCGCGTGGATTCGGAGGTCAGCACGGCGACGCTGGCACAAGTGCAAAACGCTCGCGCCCCGTGCCGAAAGAGCGGTGCCACCGTCTGGGGAAGAACAGGCCGTCTGCACGCATGGCACCCGAAAAGGAGAGAGCCGTGCCAAACATCAGAAGGAGGGCGAGCGTGACTACTGAATCGTTGGCACAGATGAATACCTGTGTCTCCTACAAGTACCGCGACGGGGCAAACTACAAGTTCCCCGGCGCGGTCGTGCTGGAGGGGCCGGTCACCGACCTACCTGCGCCCCGGCAGACAGGGGAACAGATCCGGTCCCACCTGCACGAGGGGCTGTACTTCATCCCTGGGGACGTAGATCTCCAGGCTTACATCCCACGCACTGTCGAGCACCGATCTGACGGCCGAGGAGTTTCTGCGACGACTGCAGAGGCTGCGCAGGCCGGATGGCCTGCGCAGCACGAGGACTTTGCCTGGGAGTGAGCCTATGAACGCACTGAGGCAAAAGTAACACTGTAGATCCAGCATTCAGGGCCGACGCCCCACTTCTACCCACGAATGGGCGCAAATTAGGGATTCAGCGCCCAAGAGTGGGGAAAAATGGAGGCTTTTGCCCCACCAGTCAAGATGAGGTCTCGCGGCGTGGAGGTGCTCACCGTGCAGCATTTCCTTGCGCGATTAGACGCCGGCACGCTGTAGGCTTTCCCTTCACGTCTCGACCGATCCCACCACCAGCAGCCAAGTTTAACTTCCGACTATATACCTTATGTCAACCTAACCACCTTTTGGGCCTTTTTACTTGACATAACTACAAGACAGTGCCATAAACTGCCTGACTCCTGCGAGAGCCGAGAAACAGCCCCGGCTGCAAACTCCCTCACTTGCCCGCTTCCTGCTTTGTGCTAGAATAGCGTAACTGTATCTTCTCAATGTCATGGGGCAGAGGTAGCGTAGGGCGGTTTTGCTAACCGCCTAAGTAGTTATGTCGTGTCATTATGTCTAGTTCAACTCGGCTTACGTTCCGATTGATCGGCAGCGTGCTCGTGTGTCTCTGCCTGGCCTACACGGCTGGGTTTGGCGTCTACCGGCTGTGGGATGAGCTGGAGCGAGTCTCGGGGCCGGATGCCTCAGAACAACCGTTAGGTGTATTCTGGGAGACCTGGGATCAGGTAGAGCAGCATTTCTACGGCGAACTCCCATCGTCCCGCGAACGCACCTACGGAGCCATCCGAGAGACTCTGGTGCTGCTCGACGATCCCTATACCGTCTTTATCGAGCCCCAGCCCCGCGAATTGGAGCGGGATCGGATGCGTGGCGCTTTCGGCGGCATCGGCGTCACGCTGTGGCGTGATGCACAGGGCCAGATGGTGCTTTCCCCATCCGTTGACACCCCCGCCGAGCGCGCTGGGGTTCACGAAGGAGACATTCTACTAGCAGTGAACGCTGAACAGGTCACTGACCAGACGACCGTGGACGACGTGCGCGCCTGGCTCCATGGCGAAGTTGGCACGTCCGTGACGCTCACGCTTTCTCGCCCCCCCACCCCACCGTTCGACCTCGCCGTCACGCGGGAGGAGATTCAAGTGCCGTCCGTCACCTGGCGTGTGCTCGACCAGGCACCTGACGTCGGTTACATCCACGTTGAGGGCTTCACCGAGAGAACCGACGACGAAATTCTGACCGCCCTTCAAGAACTGCGGCGAGCACAGATCACTGGCCTGGTCTTGGACCTGCGGGGCAACGCTGGTGGGCTGATTGACCCGGCAGTGACCGCCGCCAGTCAGTTTCTCTGCGATGGTGTTGTGTTGTATGAACTGAGCCGCGATGGCCAGGAGCGCGTTTCCCAGGTGCAGGAGAGCGGTGTTGCCACCGACGTTCCCCTGGTTGTATTGGTCAATGGCGGGACAGCCAGCGCGGCTGAGATCGTCGCCGGCGCACTGCAGGCCCGTGGCCGGGCCTTGCTCATCGGAGAGCCCACCTTCGGCAAGGGAGCGGTACAACTGATCTACGATCTCTCCGACGGTTCGTCGCTACACGTCACCTCGGCGGTCTGGTTGACGCCCGATCGCCATCAAATCCAGGGCCAGGGCCTGATGCCTGATATCCACATTCCATGCGGCGATGGCCCGCAAGATGATCAACTTGACCGCGCTGTAGCCTACCTGCGATCCCAACGCTAGGTGGAGAGACCAGATGAGGAGTTGATGAATGGATAGTACGCTGCGTGGTGCGATCAAGTTTGTGCTCGTGGGCACAATCGTGCTCATGTTTTCGGCGGTCGCGTTCCTCGCTGGCTTCGGTTCGGCTTACCTGTTGGTCGGGTACGGTGTGTTACCGGCGCGGTCGGCGGTCGCTCCGACAGCCACCCCGTTGCCTGCCCCTCTGGAGGGGACGGAGGAAGAGGCGACTCCTGTGCCTGCTCCCACACCCATGCCGATTCCTGTACCGGTGGGCGAGGATGAGGAAACCTTCCAGCTCTTCTGGGAGGTATGGGAAAAAGTGCAGCGCAATTTCTACGGCGAATTGCCGGATATGCAGGAGGTGACCTACGCCGCTATCCATGGGATGCTGAGCGCCCTGGACGATGATTACACCGCTTTCATCGAGCCCGACATCGCTGCCATAATAGCCGAAGACGCCACCGGTGAATTTGAGGGTATCGGCGCGTTCGTGGGTATGGGCGAAGATGGCAAGGTGGAGATTGTGCAGCCTTTCGAAGGAGGGCCGGCCGAGGAAGCAGGACTGCGCGCCGGTGACCGCGTTCTTGAGGTGGATGGCGTGTCTATCGTCGGTGGCACTCTCTACGAGGCCATCGGTCTGATTCGTGGTGTAGCCGGCACCGAGGTCACACTGCTTATCGAGCGGGAGGGAGTACCAGAGCCGTTCGAGGTCGCCGTCACCCGTGCGCGTCTCGAGATCCCCATCATTGAGGTGGAGATGCGTGATGATGGCATCGGGTACATCAGCCTGCGCGAGTTCAGTGCTACAGCCAGTGAGCGGATGGAGGAAGGGTTGGAGGAACTCCTGGCCCAGGAGCCACGGGGCATTATCCTCGACCTGCGTCAAAACCCGGGTGGCTGGCTGGATCAGGCCATTGGGGTGGCTGATCTCTATCTCGACGATGGGGTGATTGCCATTGAGCGCCTTAGCGATGGCAGGGAAGAGGTGTTTTCGGCTGGACCGGGGGATGTGGGTGAAGATGTCCTGTTGGTCGTGCTCGTAGATGGGGGCAGCGCTAGCGCGTCGGAGATCGTGGCTGGTGCATTGCAGGATCGGGAGCGGGCCATACTGATCGGGGAACTTACCTTTGGCAAGGGCTCGGTACAACGTCCCTTCACGCTCAGCGATGGTTCCGAGTTGCGTGTCACTGTTGCCCGGTGGTTCACACCCAATGACCGGGCCATTCACGGTCAGGGACTCGTGCCCGACATCGAGGTCCCGTGGCCTGAGGAGGACGTGGAGATGGAACCGGGTGCAGATCCTCAACTGGAACGAGCAGTGCAGTATCTTCTCACGGGTGAGTAATGCCGGGCATCAAAGTCATCGCCACCAACCGTAAGGCCGCGCACAACTATCACCTTGATGAACGACATGAGGCCGGCCTGGTGTTGACAGGGACGGAGATCAAGTCCATCCGCGCTGGCAGGGTGAACCTGCGCGATGGATACGCACAGCCTCGAGATGGGGAATTGTGGTTGTTCAACGTGCACATCGCGCCTTACGATCCAGCGGGCAGGTCTGGCCACGAGCCGTGTCGCCCGCGCAAACTGCTGCTCCACCGCCGGGAGATTGACCGTCTGGTCTCGCGTGTTCAGGAGCGTGGGTATACAATCGTGCCTCTGCGACTGTATCTGAAGGGAGGCCGGGCCAAGGTTGAGATCGCGCTGGCGCGGGGAAAACGCAAGTATGACAAACGACAGGCTATTGCTAAGCGAGATGCTCAGCGGGAGATAGACCGCACGTTGAAGGAGCGAGGGGACCGATGAGCCAGACGAGGCAGGTGTCCTCTTTCCTGTTGGATCTGCAATTGTTCTCTATCGGCCAGGTCAACAGCCTTCCTCACGAGCAAATGCTGCAAATCTACCAGCACCTGGTGCCCCGCGAACTTCTCCTACGCTTCGGGATTGATCCTGAGACACTGGCCGATTGTGATGGTCACCCTCTCTTCGAGTGCCGACCTGGCATCTCATCTGTGGAATTGCTCCTTTGTCACGCCTGGGGTGCCGAGGACCCAGTGCTGTATCTGCAATTGGCCGACACGCCCAATAACCAGATCGAGGTGCCTCTGTTTGTGGTCAACGATCCTTGCTCTGGGCGGTTTAACACTGACCGTCTGCCTGATGGCACGCTGACCTATTTTGGCACGCTGGCCCGCAACATCGAGGAAGAAGTAAGAGCGATGGAGGCCGGGCTCGCGCCAGGGCAAGTGCGTCACGGTCTGGGCCTGGCCCGGCGGTTGATACCCACCCTGGAGCGTTTCGTCGCCGGACTTCACCACGACGCTTTCTACATTCAACCTCTGGGCTATCACAATGCGATTCTCTTCGAGCGGCTTGGCTTCTCCTACGTGCTGGGGCTGGGCCGGATGGAGTGGATTCACAAGGAGTTTGCGCCTGGGGGATTGCTGTTCAGTCGCCTTGATAGGTCCACACCATTCCGGTGTCCCGGGGCGGAGAGTAGCGTTCGCGGTCGCAGTTGGGCCATTCATGACGGTATTCTGGGCGAGCCATACAGGGGCGTGAAGATGTATAAACGCGTGGGTGTTCACGCTGGAGTAGTCACCTTCCCCAACGCGGCGTGGTAGACTTCTTACCGCGCAGCGCCGTCATTCTGAGCGTAGCGAAGAATCTCCCTTTCGGCTTTGTTCAGATATAGCAAGTTCTTTCGCATAGCCTATTTATACATTCAGGGAGGACAAGATCAGTGGGTTGTCGAGGCGTAATGACTATGCGAAGAAAAACGACTGTTTTAGACCACCTTCAAGAGGGAAACTTGACACTTCAAGAACTTAGAGTACAATAGCACCAAACCATCAAGGAGTATACATGTGACAGAACAAGACCCCCAACCCCGCTCCATCACTGACCTACGACAGAAGATGCGCCTGCAAGGGACTGTCAAGCAGACACAGTTGTACGGCGCGGTAGTAGACATCGGCCTGAAACAAGATGGGTCGGTGCACATTTCCCAACTTTCCCCCGCCCGTGTCAACCGCGTCACCGACGTCGTTCAGCCGGGAGACAGCGTGACCGTGTGGGTCACCAAGGTGGACCCAGCAGAGGGCAGCATCAGCCTGACAATGATCGAGCCACCTAGAGTGGACTGGAATGAACTAGCGGAGGAACAGGTTCACACCGGCACCGTGATACGGATGGAGTCGTATGGCGCCTTCGTGGACATCGGCGCTGAGCGGTCTGGCTTGCTACACGTCCGGGAGATGTCCTCTGGTTACGTCCGCCATCCATCGGAACTGGTGCGGATTGGCGAAGAAGTCGAGGTACGCATCCTCAAACTCGACCGGCGGAAGCGACGCATTGACCTGACGATGATGGGCATTAAAATCGAAGTAGCAGACGATCCCGACGAAGAGCCCAACAAGACGATGATGGAGATCGCGCTTCAACGTGCCCATGTTGAACAGAAGGGAACCGAGCGCCGCCCCAAGAAGCGCCACAAGCCACCCGACCTCTCTGAGCGGGAAGACATCCTGGCACGCACCCTGAAGCAGCACTCAGGGCACTAATACAGGTTCGTAGTGGCGACTTCAGTCGCTTTCCTCCGCGAGGAACTCGACCGTCCCTAACAGCACAAAAGCATCACTGGCCCCCTCCGGCCTCAGGGTCTCGTCCGCACTCACTGTCACACCAAAGCGATATAGGCCTGGTTTCAGGCCTGGCGCTTCCGACGAGACAAACATAAGCGGGTCACGCACGATCTCCCCGGCCTGCCATACCTCGAAGGGATAGTAGCCGTCCACTGGTCTCCCTGAGAGACGCCAGGCTTCCTGCCCCTCGGCGTCCAGGAGCACCAGGTCACGATACCGAACAACAGGATGGTCACGTTCGGCACGCCAGAAGAGCGTGATGGGCCATGCACATGGCAGCGTTACCTGATCGTAGAGCTGGGCGTACCCCAGGAGCGTGACGCCGCCCTCTGGAAAGGCCATCACTACCTCGCGCGTCATGTCCAGTTCGGCCAGGCGGGGCTGACGGCGAGGGCGTTTCACCTCGACTGAAGCGAGTACCAGGCTGTCGCCAGCGGTCTGCCCATGCTCGTCGTACCGCTGCAGACGATAGCCTCCGGCCAGCAAGTAGAGCCCCACATTCAGCACATAATCTCCCGGCGGCGTCCCCGGCAGAATGCGAATCTCGTATTCATCCCACACGTACCTATCGAGCGGCCAGCGCGTCGTCGGCAGGCCACCTGGGTTAAGATGATCCTCCTGACCCCACAAGACGTGCAGCGGGCGGGCCAGATGCACGAAAGACTGGTAGTTCACATCCAAAGGTGCCAGTGGGTGCCAATAGAGCACGACCGGGAATGTCTCGCCAGAACGGATATGATGCCGGGGCAGAGTGTAGCCCAGGAGTTCGATCTGTCCATCAAAACTGGCTCGCTGTTTGTGCTGGGCGGCCCACGCCTGGCCCGGCGGTGAGGTATAACGCAGCCAACCATCGTGCGGGTCTATCACCGCGCTCTTGAGAATCACGAATAGCAAGAGTGCGCCCCCAAACCAGAGCCAGAGGGAAGAGGGATGTATGGAGGCACGAGGGTATGAGGGTGTGGAAGCGGGCATCAGCACCAGTGCAACGACCAGCATCACCAGGCCAACCGCCGAGACGATCCACCCGGCTGTGCGTGGCGGCGTGTCTTCGAAGCGTACCAACACCTCGTGCTCGCCTTTGGGCACCCACAGTGTGATAAATCCCTCGGGACCGGCCACCTCGATCTCAACCTCCTCACCGTCCACGGTCGCCCGCCAGCCGGGAAAGTAGAACGTGTACAGGCGCAAGACAAATTTCTTGGGCGCATAGACGGCGAAACGGTCGTAGAGTGGCCCGTGCTCGACAATCTCGACCCTGGCACCATCGGGCAGGCTAGCACGGTTGACTCGATCTACCGGACCGGGTCGCGAGTAGGATTCGACCAGCGTTTGCTCGGGATGCATCGGCACCAGCGCTGCCCCTGCCGGCACGAAGTCCCCCGTCGAGGTTGTACCGAGTGCCAGGCTGTGTTGCTCCCACTCGATAATGTCCCAGGGCGCAGTGCCGCCGAAATCAGGTGCCCACATCGGCGGGTAGAGCACCGGCAGCGCCAGCAGCAGGACGGCGATCAGGATTGCCGCCAGCACCGGATCGCGCCAGCGCCGTTCGGATGGGCGTTCATGATCATGACGAAGTCCAGTGGACAGTAAGGTCACGCTGCCTGCAGCACATACCGCCAGCATCAGGTTGGCCGGTCCCAGCAACCGCCACGGGAATTGGAGATACTCCATCCATGGAACGCACTCCCAAATTGGGGCAGAGGCAGGCAGCATCAGAAAGATCAACCCGAGCCCGGCCAGGAGGAAGTAGAGGAGCGAAGTGTAGGAGTGTGGGAGTGTGAGGGTGTGGGAGTGTGGGAGTGTGAGGGTGTGGGAGTGTGGGAGTGTGGGAGTGTGGGGATTTCGGATTGCCCGAGTCCCAGAGAGCAGAAACGCGCCCAATGCCGGGAGGGCCAGCAGCCACTGGGCCAGGCCCAGGTTGAATCGGTAGTGAGGAGCCGTCGCGCCCAGGTCGAGGAGACGTGAGGGAGCGAGTAGTTCACCGAGCGAAAGGAAATGCTCGTGAAAGTCAAAGTGGCCTGGGCCGATGACTGCGAGCTCGACAGCGCCCCGCTCCCACAACGCCGGGAGCCAGAAGAAGGCGATGATAGCCGCCGCCAGGGCAAAGACCAATATCCCCCACCCCGCCCGAGTAGGGGCTCTTCGGGTTTCGGAAAACCTGAAGCGTCTAGATACGACCTCCCACGCCCAGTAGGCCAATAGCAGGCTGCCGGACACCAGGCCAAGCAAATTGTGGCTGAACACGAGCGCCGCCAGCGTCAACACACTCCCTGGCAACGCCCCCTTCCCCCCCACCCCACTCATCAGCCGGCGGAAGGTGTAGAAGGCCAGCGGGAGTAAACATAAGGCGAAATGTTCCGCCAGGTCACCGCGGGCGTGCGGGTCGATGAAGACGACGTAAGGAGCGAAGATGAAAGAGGCAGCAGCCAACACACCCCCCGCCGGCCCAGCGAGTTCACGTCCCAGCAGATAGGTCCCCAGCGAAGCGGCCACAAGCCCCAGGACGAACACTGCCTTGACCCCGCCTACAATGTCCACACCCGGCAAAAGGTCAAACAGATTGGCCAGGTAATAGGTCAGTGGGGCATAATAGTTGAAGATCGGGTAACCGTAGCCGAAATAAAAATCGGGTGCCCAGCGTGGGTAGAAGACACCGGCGCGGAGTGTGTGACCTAACTCAGCAGCACGGTAGACGTGAAGTTCAGCATCCGTCTGGCGCGGGAGACCGGGCCGGGTGAAGAAAGGAGCGGCCGCGACGAGGGCCAACGCCAGAACCAAAATGACCAATGACCAACGACCAATGACCAATCGATTCCAGAAAGACTGGCCCCGTCCCATTTCCCTCCTCACCCGCCAAGAATCTCTGCGCCTCTGCGTCTCTGCGTTTCTGCGTTAAGAATTCTGCGCCACGAGATCAGGGATCTGTTCCGGGTGCTCGGCCACCGACACTCCGACTGCCTCAAACGCAGCAATCTTCTCTGCCGCGGTGCCGCTGCCGCCCTCGATGATAGCCCCAGCGTGGCCCATACGCTTGCCCGGCGGCGCGGTGCGCCCAGCGATGAAGGCAGTGACCGGCTTGGTCATCCGTTCGACGATGAACCGCGCAGCCCGCTCCTCGTCGCTGCCGCCGATCTCGCCGATTAGCACGACCTGTTCGGTCAGCGGGTCGTTCTCAAACATCTCCAGCACATCGATGAAGGTCGTGCCGATGATGGGATCGCCACCTATGCCGACGCAGGTGGTCTGGCCGATGCCACGCGCGGTGAGCGCGTAGACGACCTCGTATGTCAGCGTGCCGGAGCGAGAGACGACGCCCACAGAGCCGGGGGTCGCGATGTGACCTGGCATAATGCCAACCTTCGCCTCACCAGGGGAGAGCAGCCCAGGACAATTGGGGCCCACCAGCCGCGCTCCTTTCTGGTCGAGATAGGCGCAGATCCGGATCATGTCCTGTGTGGGGATCCCCTCGCTGATGCAGACGATCAGCAGGATACCTGCATCGGCCGCCTCAAGGATCGCATCGGCGGCGAAGCGGGCCGGCACGTAGACGACGGACGCATTGGCCCCGGTCGCGGCCACCGCCTCGGCGACGGTGTCGAAGACAGGCACTCTGTCATCGCAGGCCCACTGCCCACCCTTGCCAGGCGTGACGCCCGCCACAATCTGTGTGCCGTATTCGATCATCTGCCGGCTGTGGAACTCGCCCTCGCGCCCGGTGATGCCCTGCACGAGCAGTCGGGTTTTCTTGTCAACCAGAATCGCCATTGTCCCCCCCTATCCCTCGACAAGCCCGGGTCGCGGCGCCGCTAATTCGCCCCTGGCAGCCGCGACTGCCTTCTGTGCCGCCCCGGCCAGCGTCGTCGCCGTGATCAGCCGGTAGCCGGAACTCTCCAAAATCGCGCGCCCCTCCGTCTCGTTCGTCCCCACCAGCCGGGCGACCAATGGAATGGTGGGCTTGACCTCCTCGAAGGCGCTGACAATGCCCCTGGCCACCTCGTCACAGCGGGTGATGCCGCCGAAAATGTTGAACAGCACCGCTCCGACTTCTGGGTCGGCCAGGATGAGGCTCAATGCCGTCGCCACCCGCTCCGCCTTGGCCCCACCGCCGATGTCGAGAAAATTGGCCGGCGCACCGCCGAAGTGCTTGATGATGTCCATCGTCGCCATCGCCAGCCCCGCCCCGTTGACCATGCAGCCGATCTGCCCATCCAGTTGGACGTAACTCAGACCAGCCTCGCGCGCCTGACGCTCGGCCAGGGTTTCCTCGTCCAGATCCCGTTTCTCCGCCAGGTCCGGGTGACGGAAGAGGCCATTGTCGTCGAGCACCATCTTGCCGTCCACCGCCAGCAGGTCGCCCCCAGCGGTGACGACCAGCGGGTTGATCTCGGCCAACGAGGCATCGTAGGCCAGGAAGGCCGCGTACAAACCACGGGCGATGCGGTCGAAGGCGCGGCGGTACTCACCTGCCAGCCCGATACCTTTGGCCAATGTCAGGGTCTGGTAACCGCGCAGGCCCAGGAAGGGATCAATCGTGACCTTCTTGATCGCCTCGGGGTTGGTGCGGGCGACCTCCTCAATCTCGACACCCCCCTCGGAGGAGGCCATCATCACCGGCCGGCGGGCAGCACGGTCTACGACGATGCCCAGGTAGATCTCCTGCTGGATATCGGCTGCCTCGTCCAACAGGACTTTGCGCACGGGCAGCCCCTTGATCTCCAGCCTCAGGATCTCCCCGGCCACCTTCTCGGCCTCGTCGGGGGTCTGGGCCAGCCGGATACCGCCAGCCTTACCGCGCCCTCCGACGAGCACCTGGGACTTGACGACGACAGGTCCGCCCAATTCCTCAGCGATGCGCCGTGCCTCCTGGAGTGTGGTGGCAACGTCTCCGCCCGGAATCGGCACGCCGTGCGCGGCGAAGAGCCGCTTGGATTGGTACTCATGTAGTTTCACGCACTCGCCTCCAGATTCATAAAAAGAAGTCACGTTCTACAAACACACACACCGCGCGCTCTGACTGGGTTCAAACTGGCGGGATTATACCACAGCGCACACAGAAGCCAAGTGATGGCCACCACTGAGCATCGCCCCGGTCGGCGCAGACAATACTTGCGCTATAGACGCTTTCTGATATACTATACACGCAGAATCCCCGTGTGGCCGGCACCACCGGGGCCTCAGGCACCGGGGAGCGGAACGTCCCGTGCAGGCCAATTACATCACGATCCACAGACCCACAGACACTGTTGTCTCTTCGCTGCGGGTTCTGACGTATAGAGCCCACATCGTTGGGTCCTGAACCATGCTTAATCAGGCTCACGGGAGATCTCTGCCCGTGAGCCTGCTTTGTTTTCGGTTTCGCGGTCTGCAATCCGCTTTTTTGACACGCTCCATGACACGCTTTGCTGCTAACATGGTAACTACCCAGGTTGATGGGCGAGGGTCTCAGGTTGATGGGCGAAGGTCTCAGGTTGATGGGCGAGGGTCTCAGGTTGATGGGCGAAGGGTCTCAGATTGATGGGCGAAGGTCTCAGGTTGATGGGCGAAGGGTCTCAGGTTGATGGGCGAGGGTCTCCCGACCGAGCCCTTTACGCCTCGGTCAGAGACCTTCGGCGAACGAAGAGAGACCTTCGGCGAACATAAGGAATGTGAGCCATGAAAAGTAACACAAAGCGCGAATGGACGAAGAGACCGATCATGGGCAGGAGAACATGGCTGTGCGTGGCCCAGATGTTCGTTCTGCTCTGCATTTTGGTGTGGCTGGATGAAATCCTGGATCTCCCTCACCTTCTACTGGGAACGCCCCCCACTCCCATTAACTGGCGTGAGGCGCTCATCGAAACAGTCCTGATCACTGCCGTTGGTCTCTTCACGGTATCAAGGCTTATCCACGACATCGCCGAGCGCAAGCGGGCGTATGAGGAAATGCGGCACAAGACGGAAGACCTGGCTCTGATCAATTCACTGAATATCGCCGTCAACCGGGGCGATAGTCTGCAGGAGATCGTCCGCTTGTTGTCCAAGGAGACAAAAAAGATAGTCTCCAGCGACGGGGTAACAGTATATCTCGTCAGCGAGGATAAAGACTACATGGTCATGCACAACCTTGTCCTCCCTCCGGCAATGGTGGGCCGGATTGAGAGGCTGATCGGCATCAAGATACCGACGATAAAACTACCGTTGAAAGCGGGAAGTCTGTACCTGGAAACGCTGCAAACGGGCAAACCGCTGCTCATCAACGATCCTGCCACCATCCAGCGTTTAACGGCCGAGTTTACCGAAACAGTCTCTCTACCCGGTAGATTACGCAAGACGATTCGGAAACTCATCTCACGAATTCTCAAAGTCCTGGATATACAATCCGTAATAATCATTCCCTTCGTTTCGGAGGGTGAGGCCATCGGCCTGCTGGATATTTCCAGCACAGAACCTCTTACGGAATCAGACCTGCATCGGCTGGAGACCATTTCAGGACAGTTGACCGCCATCATCAAGCGCAAGCGGGCGGAGGAGGCGCTGCGGGAGAGCGAAGCACGCTATCGCGCCGTCGTAGAGGATCAGACGGAACTGATCTGTCGTTTCCGGCCCGACGGAACGCTGACCTTCGTGAACGCAGCCTACTGCCGCTATTTCGGCAAGGAGCGCGAAGAATTGATCGGGCATAGCTGTATGCCACTTATTCCCGAGGAGGACCGGGAGAGCGTCAGGAAGCAGTCCGCCTCCCTGTCCCCGGAGAACCCTATTGCAACTTATGAGCACCGGGTTGTGACGCCCGATAGAGAGATACGCTGGCAGCAGTGGACCGACCGCGCGATATTTGACGAGCAAAGCCGGCTCATGGAGTATCAAGCGGTGGGCCACGATATCACAGGGCGAGTGCGGGCTGAAGAAGCACTGCGTGCGTCGGAGGAATATGCCAGGAATATCGTTGACAGCTCCCTGGACATGGTCATTACCGTTGACATGGAGCGGCGAATTGTCAAGTTTAACGAGGCGGCGCAGGCAGCCCTTGGCTATCAGCCGGAGGAGGTCTTGGGCACACATGTGGACATTCTCTATGCCGATCCGCAGGAGGCCTTCGCAGTCCACAACACGACAGTCGAGACAGGTCAATGCGTGCGCGAAATCCTCAACCAGCGCAAGAATGGCCATGTTTTTCCCTCTCTTGTTTCCGCCTCCCTGCTGCGCGATGCTCAAGGCGAACTGATAGGCGTCATGGGCATCTCTCGCGACATCACCGAGCGCAAGCAGGCAGAGAAAATGCTGCGACGGCGCAACCGTGAACTGGCACTGCTCAACCAGGCAAGCCAGGCGCTCACCACCACTCTCAATATAGACCAGGTACTGGTCACCATCCTGGAAGAAATACGCCATCTGATCGACGTGACCGCCTGCTCGGTCTGGCTAATTGACCAGGAGACAAACGAACTGGTCTGCCAACAAGTCATCGGTCCCCAAAAAGAGCTCGTGTGCGGCTGGCGGCTGGCGCCAGGACAAGGGCTTGCCGGCTGGGTCGCTCACACCGGCGAGAGCCTAATCGTGCCGGACGCATGGGCCGACAAGCGCTACTTTAAGGATGTAGATCAACAGACCGGGTTACCGCTGCGCTCCATCCTCACCGTCCCGCTGCGAGTCAAGAACGGTGTGATCGGCATACTCCAGGTGGTAGATACAGAGATAGACCACTTCCAGACAACAGACCTGAGGTTGATGGAGTCGCTGGCCATGACTGCGGGGATCGCGATCGAGAACGCCCAGTTGTACGAACAGGCACGGCGGGATGCCGAAACCCGGTCTCTGCTACTCGACGAGATCAACCACCGGGTCAAGAATAACTTGTCCGCCATCATCGGACTGCTGTACACCGGGCAACGGTACGCCAGGGCAGAGGCCCAGGCCGTGTGCCAATCTATTGTGAACGACATGGTCAACCGCGTGCAGAGCCTGGCCACAGTGCATACCCTGCTCTCCGCATCCGAGTGGGCGCCCCCGCTATTGAGCGAACTGACAAGCCAGGTCATCCGCTCTGCCTTGCACATGCTCCCACACGATAAGCACGTGTCTGTAGACGTAACCCCATCATCAATTCGAGTGACCCCCAACCAAGCGCACAACCTGACACTGGTGATCAACGAACTGGCGACCAACACTGTCAAGCACGGTTTGCGAGGGCACGATACAGCGCACATCGCCGTACGCATCGCTCTCGACGATGACACGGTTCTATTCGAGTTTCGAGACGATGGGCCGGGTTACTCGGAAGAAGTGTTACAGTTGACACGCTACAGTGTGGGGTTCGACCTGGTACAAAACATTGTTCGCAAGAGCCTGCACGGAGAACTACTGCTGCGCAACGATCACGGCGCGGTGGCAGTGATTCGATTCAAAGCAGAGGTGTAACTACTGTCTTGCCCCGCCGATGGTTGCAACCATCGGCTGATTTGGAGCATCCCCTAATCCACGTAGGGTCGACGAAGAATAGGAGAACAGCGAATGAGTGACCAAGAAGAAAACGTCCGGGTACTGATCGCCGAGGACGACTACATGGTCAGTGAAATGATCAGGGGATCGCTGGAAGAGATAGGGTGTACCATCGTCGGGGAAGCAGCAGACGGCAGTGAGGCTGTCGAGATGACCCAGTCCTTGCGGCCCGACGTCGTCCTGATGGACATCAAGATGCCCGATATGGACGGCCTCGAGGCCACACGACGCATCTACCAACATTGCCCCACGCCGGTGGTGGTACTGACCGCCTACGACACACCGGGACTGGTCGAAGAGGCCAGCGCAGCCGGCGTAGGAGCCTATCTGGTCAAACCCTCCAGCGTGCGCGAGATGGAGCGCGCCATCGCCATCTCCCTGGCCCGTTTCGATGACATGATGGAACTGCGCGACTACGCCGACCAGTTGGAGCAGCGAGTGGCCGAGCGCACCGCCCAACTCCAGGCCCAGTACGCACGACTGGACGCCATCCTCCGCAGCACCGCCGACGGCATCGCCGTCACCGACGCCAGGGGAGAGATCATCCAGACCAACCCCGTCGCCCATGCCTGGCTCACCCAGACCCTCTCGCCGGAGGATGCAGCCCGGCTGCAGGAGGCGGTGCAGCACCTGGCGCGACGGGCGGCGGAGCGACCGGAGGCAGTGCTGGAACTGACCGGGCTGGACCTGGAACTGCAAGCAGCGCCGATCCTGGAGCCGGGGTTGGAAGAAGCCCTTCGACTGGCTCAGGGCGAGATGGCAGCCGTAGTGGCGGTCCACGACGTCAGCCACCTCAAGGCGCTGGACCGGATGAAGTCCCGCTTCGTCATCAACATCTCCCACGAATTGCGCACGCCGATCACGACGATCAAGTTATACGCAGACCTGATGCACCGCAGGCCCGAGAAGCGGGAGGTTTACCTGGACACGCTAGCGCGGGAGACGGACCACCTGGCAGGCCTGGTGGAGGGTATCCTGCAGATCGCACGCATAGACAGCGGCCGGCTGGAGATGAAACCCCGGCCCACTCTTCTCAATGAGTTGGCCGAGGCAGCCGTCGCCCACCACCAACCGCTGGCCCAGAAACACGGCCTGACGCTGGAACACCACCCGGCAGAGCCGGGGCCGCTAGCACTGGTGGACCCGGACCAGGGATTGCAGGTGCTGAACAACCTGGTGAAGAACGGTATCCTCTACACGCCCAGGGGGGAGCAGGTGGTGGTCTCCACCGGAAAGGCGGAGGCGGAAGGGCGCGCCTGGGCCACGGCGACGGTATCGGACACGGGGATGGGGATACCGGAGGATGAGTTACCACACATCTTCGACCGGTTCTTCCGGGGGAAGGAGCCACGCTCCATGCAGATATCCGGGGCCGGCCTGGGACTGTCCATCGTCGAGGAGATCGTGGAACTGCACGGCGGCAGAGTGACGGTGGAAAGCGAGATGGACGTGGGGACTACCGTCACCGTCTGGCTGCCACTCGCAGATACGTAGACACAGCCGTTGATACTTGATTTTCTTGGCGTTTCTGCGCCTCTGTGTTGAATTTGTCGCTTTTTTCAGTAGAGTCCAAGCATATTAGAGCCTACAGCCTTAATTCCTCGGAGTTTGCCCCGAAACAGAGCAGGATTAAGAGAATTAGGGTCTCCCGGATTTCGCGGGGTAGATGTGTTCACTGGTCATCCACCCCTCTACCTTAGGTCGTAGTAACGACTTCAGCCGTTCATAGCAGGATGCAGAGCGACTGAAGTCGCCACTACAAGAGGCAATCCGCTCAGTAGTAAACAGGCCCAAGATGGGACGCTGGGAGAGTCAATATGGGCCAATGTCCCATAGACATAACACTCGAAAATGAGTATACTGTATGGTGAGGTAGGCTGTGGAACCCAAGCACCGTGTTCTCATCTTGGACGATGACCCTAATCTCAGAAAGACCCTCTGTGACATCCTCAGGGTCAAGGGGTATATGCCCGTGACTGCCGCCACTGGAAAGGCAGCCCTGGATGAGATCGAGCAGGAGACACCTGCTGTAGCGCTGCTAGACCTCAGGCTGGAGCACACGTCCGGCCTTGAGGTGCTGAAGAAGATCAAGACGCGCTCCCCTGGCACGAAGTGCGTCTTAATCACCGGATATGCCTCACAGGCATCAGCCATCGAGGCGATCAACCTGGGTGCCTATTCCTACGTGCAGAAGCCCTACAATGTGGAGCAATTGCTGGTGACTATCCGCAGGGCCATTGAGAAGGGGGAGGCCGAGGAAGCACTGCGGCAGCACAGCCGTGACCTGGCCATGCTCAACCGGGCAGGCCAGGCGCTCAGTTCCACCCTCGACCTGGACCAGGTGCTCGTCACCGTCATAGAAGAGATACGCCATCTGCTGGATGTGGTCGCCGCCTCGATTTGGCTAATTGATCCAGAGACGGACGAACTGGTCTGCCGGCAGGCCACCGGCGCCCGGAGCGAGGTCGTGCACGGCTGGCGACTGGCGCCGGGCCAAGGGCTTGCTGGCTTGGCGGCACGCAGCGGCGAGAGCCTGATCGTGGCAGACGCACAGGCCGACGAGCGTCACTTTAAGGGCGTAGATCAAGAAACCAACCTGCCACTGCGTTCCATCCTCACCATCCCACTGCGGGTCAGACAGGATGTGATCGGTGTGATTCAGGTGGTGGACACAGAGGCGGACCGTTTCGGCACAACAGACCTGGCGTTGTTGGAGTCACTGTCCACCACGGCTGGCACCGCCATTGACAACGCCCGGCTGGTCGAAGCGCTGCACCAATACACCACCGAATTGGAAGCACGTAACGAGGAATTGGACGCCTTTGCCCACACCGTAGCCCACGACCTCAAGGCCCCATTAGCGCTTATCGTCGGTTTTGCCCAGGTGTTGGACGAGGATTACGCCGCACTGCCGGATGAGGTAATGCGCCGCCACCTACGCAGGATGGCACAGGGCGGGCGCAAGATGAGCAACATCATTGACGAGTTGCTGCTGCTAGCCGAAATGCGCAAGATGGAAGTGAAAATGAGACCGCTGGACATGGCAAGTATCGTGGCCGAAGCCCAGCAGCGGTTGGCCCATCAGATCGAGGCATCTCAGGCCGAGATTGTGTTGCCCGAGACCTGGCCGGTGGTGCTGGGCTACGGCCCCTGGGTCGAGGAGGTATGGGCCAACTATCTCAGCAACGCTCTGAAATACGGCGGTCAGCCGCCGCGCGTTGAACTGGGCTTTGACGAACCAGCGAGTCAGCGAATCGACGGCTCGACTGAGCCTGTCCTGAGCGTAGCCGAAGGGCTCACCGAAGTCTCAATGGTGCGCTTCTGGGTACGCGACAACGGCCCTGGCCTCACGCCAGAGGAGCAAGCCCGCTTGTTCACGCCGTTTACACGGCTCGACCAGATCCGCGTCAAAGGGCACGGGTTAGGGCTGTCCATCGCGGGACGCGTCGTGGAAAAACTCGGTGGAGAGGTAGGGGTGGAAAGCGAAGTAGGGCAAGGAAGTACCTTTACTTTTACTCTACCGAGTCACAGCCCCACGTTGCCAGAGCACGTCTCCCCGCAACATCCGCTTGAGCAACTGGAACATGGCCCAGCACTCCCAGGCGAAAGGCGCGAAGCCCAGCAATCCCAACACCGGCATACGGAAGTAATAGACGCCGAAATCGAGCGGCCAGGGCACCGTGTAACGCCAGCCAGCCGCGGCCCAGAAGTTCCAGAACTCCCACAGAAAGCCCGCGATCATCCCCGCGGCCAGCAGCCGCAGTGCGCGACGTGGGTCACCACGCCCCCACTCGCCTAGCGGTGACTCGCCTCCCAGTTGCATGTTGATCGGCTCCAGCAGGAAGATAAACCCGACCCAGACGAGGCCAAAGGTGTAGCGGGCAACGTGGACAGGCAACAGCGGTGGAATGGTCACAAGGGCCAACCCCACTATGAACATCACCGCCAGCAGAGTCGGTGAAAAAGTGCGAGGCTTTGTCCTCAGGTGCCGCAGGAACCCCAGCCCCTCCAGCACGTCGGCCGTCTCGAACATCCCTGGCATAATCGTGACGAAGGACCACAGATAGGCCGAATCCCGCTCGACCGGGTGCTCTGGCACACCCACGTAGTACCAGTTCTGCAGTCGAAGATTGTACACCTCGAACAACAACCAGCCACCGACGGAGATCCAGGCCAGCATCAGCGCTTCCCGAGGCCTGTCGTGTATAAGCGAGTGGCCACGCAAGCACAGCGCCAGCGCGTCGGCGAAGAGAATGTAGCCAGTCCAGACGATGGGAGTGAACCACTTGGCGACGAAGGGCTGCCGGGCAAAGAGGCAAATTTCGGCCCCGACGACGATGCCCAGGCCCAGCCATCCATACCACTTGAAACGCATCATACACCTCCTGCAATACCAGATTCTACGCTAATCCACGCTGCCGCCGTTTTCCTTACGCCCTCGCTTACGCTTGAGCAGCCGCCCGGCCAGCGTTTCTTCGTCGGCAAGCGGGGGCGCAGGCGGTGCATGCTCCGCCGGTCGGGAAGGAGGAGCAGGAGCCGGCAGCGGCTCGACCGGCGGGGGTGCCACCTCGGTGGCCGTGCTTGCCGCCGCTCTGCGCTCCCCGGCGCGAGACTTCGCCTGGAAGAGACGACCCACTGGCGAAGGGAGCTCCACAGTGGGACGGGGATGGCGGCGCAGCAGGTGCTCCACAATCCAGGCCCAGGCTCGCTCCAGATCACGCTGTCCCAGCGCCAGTCTCCGTACCCCCACGTCGAACGGCAATAGGACCACTGCCAGTCCCAGCAGGTAGGGCCACAGATCGCGGGTAGTACCCTCTCCCCGCAATGTGTGGGCAAAAGCCTCGGCAGGCTCTCCCAGCACCGCCCCACCCCCCAGTTCGGCCAACATCGCCAGATAGTTCGGATCGCCCTCCAGCGCAGCGTACTCGGGCGAGTAACCCATCACCCAGCCGGTAGTGAGCGCGATCGCTTCCTCCCCCCTAGGTGAAGGGGCAAGAGACGAGGCGGTCAACCGCATCATGTAGACTCCCTCTGTTCGAGGCAAGAACGTTCCCTCGTAGCGCCCCGGCGCGGTCTGCGCCAATTCCACCCGCATCGGTTCACCATCCGGCCCCACCACACTTACGCTTGCATCCAGCCCGTTGACGAAAGCACCACCCTCGTCCATTGCATCTACCGTGACGTGAGCCTCCTCTCCTTCCAGCGCGACCGCTACCTCCACCGGCACGTCGGCTCGCTCAATGATCGTCCAGCGTACTGTTTGGCCCCAGAAGCGGGAGAAATCCTCCCACTCAACCCATCGCTGTGCCCAGCGGCCCGTCGCGTCGGAGGTCCAGGCCACGGCCCGGCCCAGCCCATACTGCCAGGTCGCCAGCAACGGGTCATTCTGGTGGGTCGAGAGGATCACACGAGCAGTCGGCTTGGGCGTGGTGGCGACGTAGCCCGCCAGTTGCGGCACCGCTTCGATGGATGTGAGGATTGGGCTGATGGCGACCTGCCGGGGATAGAATGGCTCCTCAACTATGTAGGAGCGCATCGCCAGTTGCGTCTCTTCAGCGAAAATGACCGGCAGGTTCGCGGCCCGGTCGGTGAAGTGGTAGCGCCCGTTACCCAGCACGGCGATCTCCTCTAGGAAGCGCAGGTCTTCCCCGGTACCAATGGCGACGGTGCTGAGGGTGATGTTCTGGCCCGCGATCTCCTCCTCGACCAGTTCCCGTACCCCCTGCTGGTGCTCGGCGTCGGAGCCATCGGCCAGGAGGATGATGTGGCGGACGGGCCTGCTGGAATCGGCCAGGTAGCCTAACGCCGCCTGGAGGCTCTCGCGCACGTAGATACCGCCGCCGCCGGCCTGCAGCCGGATTACCTGGCCCAGCACCTCCTCGCGCTGGCTTCCGGGCAAGGGGCCAATGACATCAGCGGGACGGTCATCGAAGGCGATGACCGTGATCTCGTCCAGGTCGGTGATCAGTTCGGCAACACGGGCGGCTGCCTCCCCGGCCAGCCGTATCTTCTGCACCCCACCCTCCTGCACCATCATACTGCCCGATTTGTCAATTACGACGACGATGGACATCGGCGGGAAGCGCTCCGGGTCGTGGATAGTCATCTCAACCGGAAGCATCTCTTCCAGCGGGGTACCGTACCAGCCCCCCACCCCATAAGCGTGCGGCCCGCCGACCGCCACCAGGCCGCCACCCAGGTCGCGCACGTAGGACTGGAGCGCAGCGAGCGCGCGGGGTGAGAGGGTTTGGGCAGAAGTGTCCACCAGCACGACGGCACCGTATTCGGCCAGAGCAGCCGGGTCAGAGGCGAGCGCGCCAGGGGTGCTCTCCTCCACCTCCAGCCCGGCGGCCTGCAGCGCCGCCCGCAGGTATCCCCCCCTTTCGTCCCCCCCGGCGGGAGGGACAGAGGGCGGGGCGACGATGAGGACACGCGGCGGCCCCTCGACCAGCGTGAAGGCAGACAGGCCGTTGTTCTGTGGGTAGATGTCTGCGGCGGGGGCGAGGATTGCACGGAAGGGGACAAACCCAGGCTCGCCGGCCGTGAGTGGAATGGCAAAGGTGTTGGAGCCAGGGCTAAGATGCACCTGCTCTTGCGCGACAACTATCTCTCCGGCCAAAACAGTCAGCACAGCCTCCATTCGATCCGTGGTGTGGGCCGTGACGGAGAGGGTGAACTCCTCGCCCTGGTGCAACCGGTCTGGGGCAGCCAGTTCGGTCAGCCAGGCCTCATCCCGTATCAGAGCGCCAAGCGGCACTACGTCCACCTGAACGGACTGGGCGTGGGCCAACCTCACCGCTTGCTCGGCCTCGCCCAGCGTGGGGCGACCGTCGGAGAGCACCACCAAGCGCCGGGCCGCACCGGAGGGAAAGAGAGCCAGCCCCAACCGGATCGCCCCATCCAGGTCGGTCTGGTGGCTGCGGGGGATGGAGGCGACTTCGCCCAGTTCGCCACCGCCCATCATCGGGCGCTCTACCAGCGGTTCGGCCCCAAATAGCACCAGCGCCGCCCGGTCGTCGGGCCCCATCGTCGCTAACGCCTCCTCGACGAAGATCAGCGCCCGTACGCGCTCCGGCTCCGGGACGCTATCGGAGACATCCACCAGGAACACGACCGCCAGTTCGTCGCCGCCATGGACGGACTGGGCCCCAGCCAGGCTGAGGACAACCAGGAGCGCGATCAGGCAGCGCAGGATCAACGCCACCCAGGCTCGCCCACGCCCGTAGCGGCCTGTTGGCCAGCCCAGGTAGGCGAAGTAGAGCAGGGCTATGAGGAGGAGCAGGAGAAATGGTTGGATGAAGGTCATGTGATTAGTCCAATTGCTTTTGCAATCTTGCCCTCCAGTGAAAAGAGGCTATAATCCATCCAAAGCACCACTGTAAAAACCACTATGGATATCACACATGTCAAAGCACTTGTCCAGCAAAGGCGATATAAGACCTCCCACCACACCGAAGTCGAACGAGAGGCCGAAGCGATCACGATTGACGACATCAAGACGGCCATTCTCAGTGGAGAGTTGCTGGAAGACTATCCCGACGACCCCCGTGGCCACAGTTGCCTGATGCTGGGCACAGCAGAAGACGGACGACCATTACACGTTGTTCTGACGATATTGATCCAGGTTGAAGAAGTATTGATCATCACTGTCTACGTTCCAACCCTACCCAAATGGCTCAATCCACGCACACGAGCGCCGAGAGAATCAACCAATGAACGAACAAACGTTTGATTGTTACTTCTGTGGCGGCAAGGTGACGGCACAACAAGTCAATGTCATGCGACACTGGAAAGGCCGCTACATCCTGATCAAGAACGTCCCTGCACACGCCTGCACCCAATGCGGTGAACGGTACTACGATGCCACTGTCGCTGAAGCGATGGACCGGATTATGCAGGCATCTGAAAACGTGCTCAGCGTCAAGTGTGAAATCCGTGTTCCTGTCGTTGAAATGTCCACTGTTTACCTTTCTCCACAACAAGTAGGCACTGCCATGCGTGACAAACCACCAGACTAGCTTCCACCGCGTGATGTGTGTGACCAACCAACAAACTATCCCCGCTGATACACCCACCACTCAACAACGAGCATCCCCAGCGCCGCCCCCGCCAGCCACGGCCAGAACTCGCGGTACCCCTCCTCCTCCCGCACTCCTGCCGTTACCTCAGTCCGCCCCACCCGAATCACATCTCGCGGCGCGATGTTCGACTCACCCTCATCGAACAGGTTGATGGCCAGAACAGCGGATTGCAGGACATCACCGGATCGATCCAACTGCTCAACCAGGTAGATGCCCAGTTGGTCGGTGGCGGCGAAGACGGGAGACTTCTCGCCCACCGGGAGTATGTGGCGACCGCCATCCGGCGCGGTGACGCGGATCTCTGCGGCTTCGGGATCGGGCTGGATGGGGACAGGGTCACCAGGCCGAAGACCCTCAGGGAACCGCGCCCCTCCCCGGGGCAGCAGCCAGCCGGCCAGGTTTGCGGTGAGGACGGGAAAGGCAACCTGCAGCGGCAGGTCGGAATCGTGCAGATCGAAGGTCAGCACCGCCAGCCGCCCCCCCAGTTGCTCGGCGACGAAGAGCAGCGGGCCGCCCTCGGCCTCGACCAACACCCGCGCCCCAGGCGGCGGCACCACCACGCGTGCCTGCAGGATGTGGATGGTGCTCAGGTCCACATAGCGCAGCAATGGGTCGTCGTCCGCAACGCGGGTAATCACCGTAGCGGTGAAGAAGCCCCCCACCCCGATGGCAGGGTCATCGTCCACTGAGGTCAGCGGCCCGATGAGCCACAGGTTGCCAGTCGGGAGCGTGCCGGTGATCAGACCATCGTAGACGTAGAGATCGTAGGGCTCAGGGGGGAGGTCCTGGCCGGGGGACAATCGCACCAATTCAACGTCTGGCAACGCACCCAGCGCTCGCTCCAGAAAGAGATTGCCGTCGGAGACGAGCAGCACCCGTCCGGAGACTGGGGGAGTGTGCATCGCCCAGGCGGTGTCATCGAGCGACAGCACGTCCCTACCCCCATCCTCATCCTCGCCCTCAAGAACCAGGTGCGCCTGCAAGACCTGCAAGTCGTAGGGTAGATCGGTGAGTGTCAGGTCGGCGCTGCCATGAGCCGGAACAGGCAGATGATGGGCGTCGAAGAACACGCTGTCGGCGGAGAACTCGACCAGTGTGTTAGCGTCTGTGTCGCTGTAGTTGACTACGCGAAGAAACGCTTGTGGGCCAGCGAGGCCCTCCCGCGTTGCCAGCGCGGTGATGGCCAGGTTGTCCCTCCCACCCCCCACCCCCACGAACCGTATCTCGCCGGGCAGCGGGGGCAACGTCTCTGGCAGAGCGCCGTCTGAGACAACAACCACGCGAGGGTCCTCCGCACCGATTAACCCCGCAGCCGCCAGCGCGAAGGCGGCCTCCCAGTCGGCAGGGCCGTCTGTGGGCACAGCATCCTTCAGCACACGGCGCAGGAGAGCCCGATCATTCGTCGCCGAAGCCAGCACTCGGGGCTGTGGCCCGACGGTGATGATAGTCGCCACATCGCCCGATTTCATCCCGGCGACAATCTCCTGCACCGCCCGAATACCCGCGTCGAAGCGGGTAGGCTCCACGTCTCGCGCCTGCATGCTGGCGGAACTGTCCAACAGCACAACCACACTGCCGCTGACAACGGTCAGCGCGGGGACGAATGGTCGCGCCAGCGCCAGCGTCAGCAGCGCCAGGATGAGCAGTTGCAGGAGCAGAAGCAGGTTGCGCCGCAGGCGTTGCCAGGGCGCGTTCGCCTCCCGGTCTCGCAGCAATCGTTGCCAGAGCAACGTGCTGGAGACCAGCACATCCCGCCGCCGCAGTTTGAGCATATAGAGCAGGATGATGGGAATGCTCAAAGCAGCAGAAGCAAGTGCGAGCGGAGTCAGAAAACCCATATTGCCCATTACGTATCGCGTGTTACGTGTCGCGCAAGGTGCTATTTGACTACACCGAAATCAGGGGTATAATTCAGACACCATCAGGAGGTGTGCGATGACGACATCCGCGACGATAGCCAAGCGACGTATCAACGTTACTTTCCCAGTCGAGGTGCTGGAGTTGGTAGACGCGGTCGTGCTGCCTCGGGAGCGGAACCGCTTCATCGTCAAAGCGACGGAGGAAGTGGCCCGCCGCGAGCGGCTGCGCAAGGCACTGGATGCTGCCGCCGGAGCCTGGAAACTGGAGGACCATCCCGAACTGGCGACACCAGAGGATGTAGATCGCTGGATCCGCCAACTGCGCGAGTACGGCCATTCCTCCTACGACTGGGACATGCAACTTGTCGAGGATATGCAAGATGAGTAGCTACCTCCTTGACACCAACGTGCTGGTTCTGCACCTGCGCGGGGAGCCTGGCGTCCCTGCCCTGCTCGACCGCTGGTCGCAGTCCCACGAACTATACATATCCGTGGCAACCCGGGTGGAAATCCTGGCTGGGATGCGCACCCACGAAGAACAAGTGACGATGCACCTGCTTAACTCGATGACCAGTCTCTCCGTCAATGAGTTCATCGCCGACCGGGCCGGGCGGATGATCTACAAACATGCCCGCAAGGGCTTTCAGGTCCCATTCCCCGACGCGCTCATCGCCGCCACTGCACTGGAACACGGACTGACGCTGGTGACGACCAACATCAAACATTTCCCCATGCTCGGCAAACAAACAACCGCGCTCTCAGACCACCTCTTATCTTGATCCTACGCGCTCACTTCACCAACCCCGCCTGCCGCAAGTCATACAGCACCACCCGGTCAAAGGGGATATCGGTCTCCACAGGGACGTAGTGCACGTCGCGGGCAAGGCAGGCCGCCCGGATCTCGTCCCGCCAGGCCGTCAGTCGGCGATGGTAGAGCGCCCGCACCCCTCCATCAATCGTCACATCCTGCGGTTCCCCCGTCTCCACATCCAGCAGCCGCAGGTCGCCCGCCAGCACCGGTTCCACTTCGTCGGGGGCCAGCACGTGGATGACCGCCACCTCGTACCCCCGAGCCAGCAGCGCCGTCAATCCCTCGACGTATCCAGCCGGGGAGAACAGATCGGAGATCAGCACCACCAACCCCGGCCGGCCGCCGGAGATACTGTAAGCACGCAGGCCAGCGTTCAGATCGGTCACACCCCCCGCTTCCAGCCCACCCAGCCACTCAAACAGCCGCAGCGCGTGACCGCGCCCCCGCACCGGGCCAAATTGGAGATTGGAGGGTAGAGATTGGAGATTAGCAACGGTGAGCCGGTCACCAGTCACCAACGCGACGTACCCCAGCGAGGCCGCCAGCCGCCGCGCATACACCCACTTGTTCTCATCCTCCCCCCCCCCCCCTTTCCCCCCCCCCCCCCCCCCCCCCTCCCCCCCCCCCCCCCCCCCCCCCCCCCCCCCC
>CAYLPU010000058.1:0-30856 GCA_964385635.1 uncultured Anaerolineales bacterium | reverse complement strand
TTGAAGTGTCATTGCGAGCCCCGGACGTTTTTCCCGGGGCGAAGCAATCTCCCCCGGTCGATTGAAGATTGCCACCGCGAGTACCACCGCGAGTACTCGTGGCGGGGCTCGTGGCGGTGCTTCGTCGCAAAAAACGCTCCTCGCAATGACATAATGAGAATTGCTGCCCCTGGAGTGTATCGCCACTGGCATTGACACCACGCTTAAGTCAGGTTATCATACATTCCTTATGTCGAAAGTGAGAGACCCCTCGGAAGAAAATGAAACATCCGGGAACCTGCGCGTCATTGCGACCAGCGCCTTCCTGTCCGGCCTGTTCTCCAGCATGACGCAGGCTGTGTGGCAGCCATTCGCCCTCAGCCTGGGTGCTTCCATGAGCACACTGGGCCTGCTGGAAAGCCTGGGCGGCTGGAGGGGCGTGGTGGCCGCCTTGCTCCAGCCCATCGGCGGCTGGTTCTCCGACCGTCTGGGAAGAAAGCCCCTTCTTGCCCTGGGGAGCCTTTTGGGGCTCCTGTCCACGGCGTTCTACGTGCTGGCGGCAATCACCGCCAACTGGCGCTGGCTGCTGCCAGGGATCATCCTCCTGGGAGCCACTCTGGTTTCCCGTCCGGCGGAGAGTTCGCTGGTCGCCGAATCGGCGCGGGCCAGCCGGCGTGGCACGGCGTATAGCATCCTGGCGGTCTCCCGGATCGCGCCGGGTGTCCTCGCCCCGGCCCTGGGTGGCTTCATCGCCGACCACTGGGACTTCACTCCGGTTTTCCTGCTGCGTCTTGTGATGGAGGGGCTGCGCCTGCTGCTTATCCTCCGGCTTCTGCAAGAGACCCTGGGCCGCGCCAGAAAAGGGGTCTCCACAGGCGCACTCAAGAGGGCGCTAATCAAGATGATTGTACCCCCCAAGGGACTGCACGGCCTCTACTGGGCGATGGCAGCAGACCGTTTCGCATGGGGACTGGGATACGCCCTGCTCTTCGGGATGCTGAGCCAAGACTACGGCTTCACCACCTTCCAGTTGGGAGTGATGTCTAGCCTTCTCTCCTTAGTCTGGGCACTCTCCCAACTGCCCATCGGAAGACTGATAGATCGCTACGGCTGCAAGCCCTTCCTGGCACTCTCGGAGATGATCGGCCTCTTCGTTGTCGGCGGATGGTTATTCAGCACCAGTTTCCCCGCCTTCGCCGCCCTGCACGCCTGCTTTGGTCTCATCGGTGCCACCTGGGTGCCGGCGCAAATGGCGCTCCTGGCCAACAGCGTCCCGGGACACCAGCGAGGAGAGGCGATGGGGCGACTGGCCGCCTTTCAGGGGTTGATCGCCTTTCCCGCGCCCTACCTGGGTGGCCTGCTTTACGACCGGTTCGGGTTCCAGGCCCCGATCCTGGCCAACCTGGTGGGCGTTGTCGCCGCCCTGGCGGTCATCCTCGTCGCGGTGAAGGAGCCGCCGCTCGCGGAGAGTGGCCGATGAGGGACTTCTGGCGCGGCCTGCTGGCGACGCTGCCGCTGACCCCTGGGATCGTCGCCTTCGGCCTGCTCTACGGCATGATGGCCCGGCAGGTGGGGTTCAGCCCCTGGGAGGCCGTGGCGATGTCGCTCATCGTTCACGCTGGCTCGGCCCAGTTCACCGCGCTGGGGATGTGGGAGACCACCGGTGCGATCCCCATCATTCTGACCACGCTCGTCATCAACCTGCGGCATCTGCTGATGGGCGCCTCGGTGGCCCCGTACCTGCGCGGACTGCACCCGCTGTGGAAATCGCTCCTGGCCCTCTGGATGTCCGATGAGTCCTACGCGCTGGCGATTGCTGAGTACGAGCGAGGCCGGGGAAGCCACCACTACTTCCTGGGGGCCAACGTCGGCATCTACCTGACCTGGCCGATCAGTGGCCTGCTGGGCGCGCTTCTCGGCGCAGCCATCCCCGACCCCAGCCGGTACGGGCTCGATCTGATCTTCCCGCTGGGCTTCCTGGGGCTGCTGACGGCCTTCTTGAAGGACCGCATCGGCGTGGCCGTCGCGCTGGCGGCCGGGGGGCTGGCGCTCGTGGGGACGTTCCTGCTGCCGGGCAAGTGGGCCGTCATCGTGGCCGGACTGTTGGGCAGCGGGCTGGGTCTGCTACTGGAGGAGACGAAAGAAGCATGGAAAACTTCCTGATCTTCGTCGGTATGGCGCTGGCGACCTACTTCACCCGTTACATAATGATCGCCGCCCTCGGGCAGGAGGTCCCGCCACTCCTGCGACGATGGCTGCGGTACGTGCCCCCTGCGGTGCTGGCGGCGCTTGTCGTGCCAGCGGCGCTGGCCCCTCAGGGACAGTTGGAGATCAGCACCCGTGCCTGGGCCGTGCTGGCGGGGGCCGCCGTTGCCTGGCGCACCCGGAGCGTGCTATGGACTATCCTGGGCGGGATGGCCACGTTCTGGCTTTTTCGGGTGTTAGCCCCTTACTTCGGCTGACCGCTGTCGTCGTAGCCGCGCCCCATGCCCCGATAGGTAAAGCCCAGTGCGCGCATACGCTGCGGGTCGTAGACGTTGCGGCCGTCCATCAGCACCGGCTGGCGCATCAGTCCCTTGATGCGCTCCATGTCCAGTTGTTTGAACTCGTTCCACTCGGCGACCAGCATCAGCGCGTCGGCCCCCTCAGCCACCTCGTAGGGGTCCTTGCAGTAGGTAATGCTGTCGCCCAGGATGCGCTGCGCGTTCTCCATCGCCTCCGGGTCGTAGGCTTTGACCTCCGCCCCTTCATACACCAGCAGATGGATGATCTCGACCGAGGGAGCATCCCGCATGTCATCGGTGTTCGGCTTGAACGAGAGGCCCAGCACCCCCACCGTCTTACCCCGGAAGCCACCCAGGATGTGGCGCAGTTTGGTCACAAACCGCTTGCGCTGGTCGTAGTTGATCTCCATCACCGCCCGCAGCATCTGGGGATGCGTCCCGTGCGTGGCGGCCATGTGCGCCAATGCCTTGACGTCCTTGGGGAAGCAAGAGCCGCCCCAACCGATGCCGGCCCCCAGGAACTGCGGGCTGATGCGGTTGTCGGTGCCCATGCCCCGCGCCACCTCCTTCACGTCGGCCCCCAGCGCCTCGCACACGTTGGCGATCTCGTTGATGAACGAAATCTTGGTCGCCAGGAAGGCATTGGAGGCATACTTGATCATCTCGGCCGTGCGCAGATCGGTGATGATCGTCTCGGCATGCAAGGGGTAATAGAGTTCGGCCACCCGCTCGGCCGCCTCCCGGCTGGTGGAACCGAGTACGATCCGGTCGGGGTTCATGCAGTCATAGACACCGGACCCCTCGCGCAGAAACTCGGGGTTAGACACGACCCAGAAAGGGACGCTGGGATCGGGCATCGCAGCACGCACGATATCGGCGACCCAGTCGCCGGTGCCGATGGGCACAGTGGACTTGTTGACGATGATGACAGGCTGGTGGATGCGCCGGGCGACTTCGGTCGCGGCCGCCTCGACGTGGGCCAGGTCCGCCTCCCCGCTTTCGCCCGAGGGTGTGCCCACGGCGATAAGGACGAAGTCCGCATCCCGCACCGCCTCGTCGTAAGAGGTGGTGAAGTCCAGTCGTCCGGCCTCGTAGTTGCGCCGCACGATCTCTTCCAGGCCCGGCTCATAGATAGGCAGGACACCTTTTTTCAGATTGTCAGACTTCTGCTTGTTGCGATTCAGGCACACAACGCGGTTGCCCAGGTCGGCCAGGCAAGCGCCGGTGACCAGCCCCACGTACCCGACACCGATGACACAGATGTTCTTCATAGTGACTGTTTCTCCTTAAGATAGTAGATCGGTAGACTTGCAGACTTGCAGATTTGTAGATTTACAGATTGCCATTTGCTTATTTGCTCATTTGTCATTTGTCATTTGTCATTTTCATTGTTCACTCCTAATCCAGGCTCCGGCTCAGGTTATGGACGGCGGCGACAGTGACCAGCAATCCCATCAACAGCATCGCTGCCGCGTGGGGCCACAGCACGTCCAGCCCTGCCCCTTTCAGCATCACTCCCCGAACGATGGTCAGATAATGGTGAAAAGGGACCACCTGCGCGATGGCCTGCAGCGCGGCGGGCAGGTACTTGACGCGCACGAGATAGCCGGAGAAGGTCATATCCACCATCGCCAGGGCGAATACGAACAGAATAGCCTGCTGCTGTGTGCGGGCGATACCAGAGATGAAGATACCGTAGCCAATCTCGGTGACGATGAACAGCAGCGTCAGGGTGAAGAGCAGCAGCAGAGAACCGCGCAACGGCACGTGAAAGGCGAAGACGGCGACGGCCAGCATAAACAGGAAGTTGAGCGCCCCGATGACCAGGGCCGGGATCGCTTTGCCAATGACCAACTCGATGCGGCGCAGTGGCACCACCATCAACTGTTCCAACGTGCCCAGTTCCCGCTCGCGGGCCAGCCCGATGGAAGAGACGGTGAGCGCCACCTGGTAGACGATGAAGCCCACCTGCGCCGGTATGAAGAAGAACCTAAAGTTAAACGTCGGGTTGAAACGCACCGTAGTGCGCAGGTCAATGGTAGAAGCCAGGTTTTCCGGAAAAAATCTGGTTTCTCTAGCGAAGACAGCGATAGCCCCACGAGCGGCGCTGAGGGCAACAGAGGCAGGGATGTTGTTGCTGGCGTCGGCGATGAGTTGAATATTCGGTGTCCGCGAGACGTCGGCCAGATCGGCAGCGAAGCCGGCAGGGACGATGACGGCGAGCGTGGCCTTCCCCTGCTCGACGAGGCGGTGGGTGTCCGCCAGGGTCGCAGGGTAGTGATGAACGCGCAACTCCCGCCGGTTGTCGAGCGCAGTGACGAGTCGACGGCTTCTGTTGGAATGGTCCAGGTCGAGCACAGCCACGCGCAGGTCGGAGATGCGAGAACTGGTGGTCTGGGCCAGCAGTACCAATTGAAGGACGGGCAACGTGAGGATGAAGGCCGTCATCAACCAGTCACGGAGGAACTGGATGAACTCCTTCAGCACCAGGTTCCAGATGCGCAAGAGCACGGCGGCGCTACTCCCTGGCAAGGACAAACCTTGTCCTTGCTTATCTCAGACAAGTTTCTTCTTGAACAGCACCAGGCTGGCAGCCCGGGCCGCGAAGCCAATTCCCAGCAGGATGGATGCGGGTCTCCACAGGGCGACCGGCCCCAGCCCTTTCAAAAACACACTGCGGCAGATGGTGATGAAGTGGGTCGTCGGCAAGGCATAAGCGACGGCCCGTGCGATGGGCTCATCGGCGATGGGGGTGATGAGGCCGGCGATGAAGAAACTGGGCACGAAGAAGACCGTCAGGATGAGAAACATCGCGGTTTGCTGATTGCGAGCGAAGTTGGCCACCATCAGGCTGATGCCCGTGCTGGCGACCATGTAATCGGCGGCGAGCAGGAGAAAGGCAGGGAAACTGCCCCGGAAGGGGACCCGAAACCACAGCGTGGCGACGAACCAGGCCAAGACGACGCTCACCAAGCCGCTGATCTCATAGGCCAGCAATTTACCGACCAGATACTCGGTCCCGCGCACCGGTGTGGCGATGAGATTCTCGAAAGAGCCTGTCTCTTTCTCGCGGGTCAGCGCCAGCGCCAGCGCCAGCGCGGGCATACAAAGGATAATAGCCATCATGCCGGGCACCATGCTGACCAGAGATTTGAGCGGTTCGTTGTACCAGGCGCGGTCGCTGACATCGAAACCGTTACCCGCGCCACCTGGTCGCGGGGGGCGCAGACTGGCGACAAAAGCATCCACGCGACTCTCCATGAGGCCAACGGTCTGGCTGGCGGTGATCGCGTCTGCCCCGTCAACGATGCATTGCACATCGGCCGGGCCACCACCCAGCGCAGCATCGGCGAAGCCATGCGGGATGACCAGGACCAGATCGGCAACATCACGGGTGAACAGGGACTCAACCTCCTCCCCTTGCTGCACGTAGGAGACGACGATAAAATCTCCGTCGGCGGTGAGGCTGGCGACGAACCGTCTTGAGAGAGGCGTGTGGTCCAAGTCACGTACAGCGATGTCCACCCGATCCACATCCATGGCGAAGACATAAGAGAGGGTGGCCAACAAAAAGGCTGGCGCTACGGTGACGAGGAAGAGGGTGCGTACATCGCGGACAATGTGACGGAATTCCTTGCGGGCAACGGCCAACAGCCGGCGGATGGACATAACGACGGGAATTGTAACACATGGGGGGATATGAGGCAAGAAGCAGGGGGGCAGGAGCCTATCGGAGGCGACGGTGCCACTCCTCCTTCAACTCCAACGAGGCCAGGTCCTCTCCGGCGTCGAGGAAATCCATCAGCAGCCGGTTGAACTTGCTCCGTTCCTCCAGCATCGGAAAATGGTGGGCGCTGTCCAGAAAGATAACGCGCACGTTGTCGTCACAACCTTGCAGCCATTCTGGCTGTGGTGACTTGATAATAGGGTCGCCCCCACCGTGCACCAGGAGCACAGGAATGTCGAGAGGAGGTAAAACGCGGCGCAGGTCGCACCCCATCGCGGAGCGCACACTATGGGTGATGGCAGTCATGTCAGCTTTGCTTGCCTCCAGGTTCACCTCGGGGAAATTAGCCGACCGCGCCACCAGGCGTGCCAGCGCCTCCCCGTCGCCAGGAAGGCCGCTGAGCGACCGGTTGATAGCCGCCCCCACCAGCGGCACGCTCACCCCCATCACCTGTTCCACCCGCTCCGGGTTCTGGTGAGCAAACATCAGCGCGACGACACCCCCCAACCCATGCCCCACCAGCACGGTACGCCAAATACCCAAATAATCCAGGAACTTCCTGACCAGTTCGACGTATGCATTGACGTTGTAGTGTATCCTCAGTTTGTCCGAATCGCCAAAGCCCCACAGGTCGAACGCATAGGCGCGGTGACTGACTGACAACTCCTCCATCGTCGGCATCCAGTAGCGCCATGAACCCAGCCAGCCGTGGATGAAGACCAACGGGCTGCCGCGCCCGATTGCCTCGTAGTGTATAAGGCCCTCACTGACAACAATGGCACTCATCGCCGATCTACCGCCTGATGTGACATAGCCCTCCGTCTGCTACCCTGGAGACGCCACTCGCTGCAGAATATCCTTCACCTGATTGACCAGGTCATCGGGCGCGAAGGGCTTCACGATGTACTCCATCGCTCCCAAATCCAACCCCTGCTGGATCTCGCCGTCTCGTCCCTTGGCCGAAAGGAAGACGATCGGAATCGCGCTGGTGGCCGGATTCCCCTTCAACTGGCGACAGACCTCGTACCCTGTCACCTTCGGCATGCGAACGTCGAGGATGATAAGGTCGGGCTGTTCATGTGAGGCTTTCTCAATGGCTTCGATGCCATTGGCAACCAGCACCACTTCAAAGCCAGCAAAGCGCAGCGTAAACCCGACCAGTTCACGGATGTCTCGCTCGTCTTCAGCGACGAGGATTTTAGGCATAATTCTCCACCTCGCTCACCAATTATCGACCTCTCCGCCGCTCCGCCAGGACCGGCCCGCCCTCCCATAGAACCATCTCGATTTCCTCTATCAGTTCCTCGACGGAGAACGGCTTGGTCATGAAGCGGACAGCCCCCAGAGCGAGTACCTTCTCTCGCTTCATATCGTCACCGGACACGCTGCCCGTCATCACGATAACCGGGATGTTCTGGGTCGCCGGATTGTCCTTGAGCCGCTTCAGGACAACCTGCCCATCCAAATCTCGTAGTTTCAGATCGAGCAGTATCAAGGAGGGTTGCACCTCGCGCGCCACACGCATGGCACGCAGGCCCCGGCTGGTCGTCCGTACACCGAATCCGTTAGTGCGCAGGAGCTCACGCAGCAGCGCAAGCGTATCCTTGTCGTCGTCCACCACCAGCACAGTACCACGCCGCACGAGCACCTGGCGCACCGCACGCAGTAGCCGTTCCTCGTCAATCGGCTTGCCCACATAATCCACCGCCCCCAGCCGCAGACCCTCTTCCCGGTCCGGTAGCACGGAGACGATGACCACCGGGATATCTTGCGTCGCGGGGTTCGACTTCAACTCCTGCAGTATGGCAAAGCCGTCAGCATCCGGGAGCAGGATGTCCAACGTGATCAAGGCCGGATGCTCACGCTGCGCCATCTCCAGCGCCTCGTCGCCCCGCTGCGCGATCAATACTTCTCGCCCGTCTCCAGCCAGGTGCAGTTGAATCAGTCTCGCCACATCGAGATCATCCTCAATGACTAGCACTTTCGTTGTGATATGTCCGTGCTCATCCCCGACTTGAGCCACCCGCCTGGCTATGGGGAGAGAAAACGTGAATGTACTTCCCTCGCCCAATTCGCTCTCCACCCAAACTTGCCCGCCGTGCATCTCCACCAGCGATTTGACAATGGAAAGCCCCAACCCAGTGCCAGGTGTCTCCTGCACCAGCGGGTCATCGGCCCGGAAGAAGCGATCGAAAATCTTCCCTTGATCCTCCAGCATGATGCCGATGCCTGTGTCGCGTATCGAAACGTGCACCTCGCTGCCATGCGCACGAACCGACACCACGATCTCGCCCCCGGTCGGTGTATACTGGTAGGCATTCGCCACCAGATTGGTCATAATCTGAGCCACGCGGTCAGGATCAGCAATGACCTTGGGGAGGTCATGTGGGACATCTGACCGCAAGGTCAATCCCTCTTCCGCCGCCCGCGCCTCCATCGCCGTGACCACAAGACTCACAACGCCATCTATACGCATCAACTTAGGCGAGAGTATCACCCGTCCGCTTTCAATACGCGAGATGTCCAGCAGGTCGTTGACCAGCATCGTGAGACGATCCGCATTACTCTTGATGGTAAATATGAAACTATGCTGGCTCTCCGTCAACACGCCAGCCGCCCCCATCAGAAGCAAATCAGCGTATCCCTTAACGGAAGTCATTGGCGTGCGCAACTCGTGCGACACTGTGGAGACAAACTCCATCCTGGCACGATCAGCCTCCACCTCGGCAGTGACGTCACGGAAGACCGAGACAGTGCCCAGAAACTCATCGCCCATCAGCACCGGTGCCAGATGCACGCTGACAATACGGTCTGCGATATCCAATCGGGCAGCCAGGTACTCCTCCGAGGCGTACATCTCAGACTGTCCTTCCCACTTTGCAACCGTCTCCATCCAATCCTGCGCCTGGCTACCATACAATCCGAGCATCTCGTTGGTCGTCCGTCCCAACGCTTGTTCCCGTGGCAATTCCAGAATACGCTCTGCGGCCGCGTTGAACAAGATCACCTTACCATGAGCATCAGCCACCATCACCCCGTCCGCAACGCCCTCCAAAATGGCCTGGCTCTTGGCCGCCTCAACTTGCTGGGTCTTGAGCATACTTCCCAGCCGATCCGCCTGGTCGAGGATCAGACTGTAGAGCTCGGCATTATTGATGGCGTTGGCAACCTGAATGGCAGCGGTCTCGACCAGAAGCAAATGATCTTCGTCGAAGAAATCAGGTTGAGCTTGGAACAAAAGCAGCGTGCCCAACACATCTGCACCGATCAAGAGAGGCACA
Organism: uncultured Anaerolineales bacterium; assembly: GCA_964385635.1. Lineage (GTDB taxonomy): Bacteria > Chloroflexota > Anaerolineae > B4-G1 > B4-G1 > CAYLPU01. Next base: position 21,365 of record CAYLPU010000058.1, on the reverse strand, counting down.
ACCAACGCTGAGCGGTACGTCCGCTCCCCCTCCTGCGGCTCCACCCAGCGGGGGTCTTCCTGAATGTCCGGCACGATGACCGCCTCGCGGTGCTCGACCACCCAGCCCGCCAGCCCATAGCCACGATAGAAACGGGTGGGGATGCCGGCAGCCGGCAACTCAACCTCCGCTCCCAGAGCAGCACGGTAGATCAATTGCCCGGATTGCGAATCTAACATCATGATGGACGCCCGTTCGGCGCCCACAGCCTCCACGACCAACGCCAGGGCACGATTCAGCACACGATCCAGATCAAGACTGGCGGAAAGCTGAGATGTGACACGATAGAGCGTCTCGACCCGGTCCCGCTCCACTGTCAGTTCCCTCATCGCCTCAGCCAACGCCTGGGTGCGCTCCTCGACACGCTGCTCCAGTTCTTGTGAGAAACGACGCACCTTGTCAAACAGGCGAGCGTTTTCCACGGCCACGGCTACCTGGTCGGCCAACGCCGAAAGCGTCGCTACCTCGGCCAACGAGAACTTATGAGGATCACGGCGACTCCCGCACAAGACTCCCACAACCTGAGTGCCGACCACGAGAGGAACCAGAACTGAGGACCCCGTCTCTACCACGTCAGAGCCAGGCACGAAGCGCGCATCCTGGCTCACGTCATCAATTGCCAGCGGCGTGCCATTCTCGGCAACCACACCCACCAGCCCCTCGCCCGGGGCAAAAGTAAGGGATGCAATGTGCTCAAGCGCGAAACCATGTGCCGCTCGGGGCACGTATTGCCCACTCTCGGCATCCAGAAGGAAGACACTGCTATGGTCGCACTCAAGCAATCGGGGAATCATCTCAACGACGGTGTTCAGCACATCGCTCAGTTCCAATTTAGCCGCGGCCGAACGACTGACCTCGTTGAACAACGCCAACGTGTCGGCACGGCGTTGCAGTACCTCCACCAAGCGGGCGTTTTCGATAGCGATCGCCGCCTGAGCCGCGAAAATCTCCAGCGCCCCGACAGCGTCTTGATCAGGAATACGGCCATCGCGCGGCTGATCCACCGAGAGGATGCCCTGTATGTCTCCACCAGGCCCGATGAGCGGGACGAGCAGCATGTCGTGGGGATGCCAGTAGCCAGGTTCGCGTGCAATGCCCTCGGCTTCCCCCTCATATACGTCCAGGCGATCACGCCAATGGGCCTGTCTCTCGGCCGGAATATAATAACTCTGACTGATACGGAACTCCTCGCTCATCACTTCCTCAACAACAGACCAGGGGTGTCGTACCTCCTTCATGCGTTCGAATTCGGAAATAGGCATACCGGCCGCAGCCACCCGGCGACGGCAGGGCGGTTCCCCTTCTCGCACGCTGATCATCACCAGGTTGAACTCCACGCTTTCCTGGATCGCGTACGCGATCTCGTCCAGCACCTCCTCCAGAGACCGATCCGAGCGCAACGCCTGACTGACCTCCAGCACCATCGCGAGTTGATCCGCCTGTCTGCGCAGCAACTCTCCGCGCTCCAACTGCTCCTGATAGCGCTGCGCGTTGCCGACAGCGATGGCAGCCTGGGCAGCGAGTGCCTGGACGAACTCAAGCGTCTCGTCGTCGAAGGCATAGGGCTCCAAACTGCGCAGGTTAATCAACCCCGCGACGTGCTCCTCAAAAAAGATCGGAACAGTCATAGCAGAACGAGTGTCGGTTCGCACACAGACCGAGCGTTCTTCCATTTGGACATCTGCGATGAGAACCGGCTTTCCGGTCTCCAGCACCTCGGAGACAACGCCTTCCTGCGAAGAAGTCAGGAATTCCTCAATACGATCTGTCTCCTCATCACTGTAGCCGACTGCGATCTGTAGTTGCATGCGCCCGGTGTCTCTATCCCTCAGCATTACGTTACCATGTGTGGCATCTGCTGCCTGCACGGCCTCCTCCAAAACCAGCCGAAGGATGTGATCCAGGTCCAGCGTGGCATTCATCTCGCGGCTCACGCGCTGAAGGCGGTGCAGCGCTTCCTCCGCTCGCTTGCGCTCGGCGATTTTCTGCTGCGCCTGCTCATACAGCCGAGCGTTCTCAATGGCAATAGCCGCCTGGGCAGCCAGACTCTCGGCCAGACGAATCTCTTCTGGCGTGAAGTCCCGTGCTCCTACATCATCAATCAACTCCACCAAACCAACCACCTGGTCGCGAGCAATCAAAGGCAACATCAGCAAGGTCAGCACGCCCTGCTCCTTCATCCAAGTCAACTCTGCTTCGTTGGCCATCGGGTCGTCACGCTGGATCACCACCGGCTGACGTGTCTCTAGCACACGGCGCGTGGCGCGATAGTCGTTCAAATCATAAACCGTGCCTGTCGATTCTCCCTCGCCAGGCTGGTTCGTACTGTAGTCAACCAACATCTCGACCACGTTCCGCTCGCGGTCCCAGATCAATAGCGCACACCCTCTCGAGTTAAGAGCCCTGGTCATCTGATCGGCCACAGTCTGAAGAACGACATCCAGGGAGAGATTGGAACTAATAGCGGTGGCCGCCTCGTAAAGCATGGCCAGTTCACGGTTACGTTGTCTCAGCACCACCGCCCGCCGCCGCAATTCCTCGTCTGCTTGCGCGTATAGACGGGCATTCTCAATCGCAATCGCCGCTTGATCGGCGAACGCGGTCAGCAACTCGACTTCCGTCTCGGAAAACCTGTGCGGCTCAATGAACATAGCTGAGAGCATGCCGATGACGCGATTGGCCCGCTTGAGCGGCAGATCTGCGAAGGCGCGGAACCTCTCATGGACGGCCATTGGAGCAAAGGCCAGCAATCTCGCGTCCGCCTGCACGTCCGAGACGACCAGTGGTTCACCGGTCGCGACGGCGTGCGCCCGCCCCCCATGCTCCAGCGTGAGCACCTGCGACTGCACCGCGTACTCCTCGCTGAGCCCCTGGGTCATCGCCAGCCGCAGCACGTGTTGTGCCTCATCCAATACAAAAATGGCCGAGCGATGGCAGCCCACTACCTCCAGCACCGCCGAGGCGATGGCCTCCAACACGCGCTCCAGGTCGAGCGACTCGCTAACGGTGGCCGAAATCGCGGTGAGCGAGGCCAACTCGGACGCCCGACGCCGCATCGCATCATACAGATGGCTGTTCTCGATGGCAGCAGCGAAGTGCCCGACGACGGTCTTCAACACCCGCACCTCTTCGCGTCCGAATCCACCCCTGCGGTTGCCCAGGTATAGTTCGCCAATACTGCGATCCCTCAATCGCACGGCCACGCCAGCGAAGTTGCGAACGCTGACCGCGTCGATGTAGCGACGATAGGCTGGGATGATGTTAGGGTCGTGCTCAGGATCGTTACAGAAGTAACTCCCGCCACGGGCGAAAATAGACCGCTCGAACCCCTCAGCACCGGTAGAGATCCTGAACGTCTCCACCACCTCGCGGTCCGCGCCAGCCGACGCCAGGTAGCGCGCTACCAATGCATCCTGCGCCTCGTCATAGAGTAAGAGCACACCCTTCTCCGCCTCCAGCAGCCGGATCGTCTCACCCATCACCCGGTCCAACAGTTCGTCCAGGTCCAGTGTGGAACTAGCGAGAGCAGCGATACGGGCCACTCCTGCCTGCTGTTCTGCGCGCAGCTGGATCTCTGCGTAGAGATGGGCATTCTCAATGGCGATCGCTGCCTGGTTAGCAACGGCTTGAAGCACCTCCAGGTCACGCTCCGACCAGACGTCCTTCTGGTAAGCAGCCAACTCAAGCGTGCCGACAAAGCGGCCCCGAATTTGCAAGGGGATACCGACATACGATCGGAAGGGATACTCAGGCCGATCCAACCTAGGACGCACATCGCGCCGGGCTTGAACGTCGGGGATGAACAGGGTGCACTGGTGACGGATGATCCAACCCGTGTATCCCTCATCGAGCCTATAGACCCCCCCTGTCTCCTGGGCGTAGGCCCGATCTCCTCCCCAGCCCTGGATAACACAGCATTGTCGCTCCTCATCCCAAAGCGTGATTTCAGCAATATCGTAGGGAACGAGTGGGCAGGTGCTCGATAGGATAGCATCCAGCGTTGCTCTCAGATCAAAATCATCACTGATGGGGAAGACAACACGGCGAAACACCACCGGTTCGCCTGCTGGCTGCCGGGAGAGCGCCTCTGGCTGTCTACACTGACCTTTTCCTACACAGTCACCCATGCGATTATACCCGCCTCAAGTCTGGTGATCTCCGGCCAGACCTGACAGGTTTCGGAAAACCTGTCAGGTCTCTAGCCAACCTGTGCCCCACGTCGCGTGCTGGCGGCTGCCTCTGTGATCTCACGAATGTCGGCGAAGGGCCCATCATCGATCATCACCACACCGATGGATAGCCTCATCAGGTCAGACTTAGTTTCGTTGCCCGCCTCATCACGTACGACCAGGTAGCCCTGCTGCCGCGTCTGCCAGTCGTAGTGCGTTCCTATACCCTCGTCGAAGCGCTGGTTGAGGTCCTTGACCAGAGACGTGACCAGGCTCTTGAGCGTAATGACAATGAAATCATCGCCACCAACGTGGCCGATGAAGTCACTGGCCATCCCCACACTATCCACCACCTCGCCCAGGATCATCGCGGTGAAGCGCAACACATCCTCGCTGGCCACAAAGCCGTACACTTCATCAAACTCTCTGAACCCTTGAATGCCCATGTAGATGACGCCCCAGTCGTCCTGCCGCATCAACTGCCGCAACTGATCCTCAATCAGCCGGCCACTGGGCAGACCAGTGATGGGGTTGGTCAGGCTTTCGTATGCCGCACGGGCTATGGCATTCTTCACCCGCAGTTTGAGTTCCTCCACGTCGAAGGGTTTCGTGACGTAATCGTCGGCGCCCAATTCGAGGCCGTGGATTTTGTCGGAACGCTCGTCTTTCTGTGTCAGAAAGATGATCGGAATGTGGCTGGTGCGGAGGTTGCCCCGCAACTCGCGGCATACATCGTAGCCATCCAGGTCAGGCAACATAATATCCAGGACAATAATGTCAGGCAGTTGACGCTGGCACATCTCCAACGCATCCTCACCGCGCGGGGCCACCACCACCTCGTAATCCTGCGATTGGAAATAGATGCGCAGCATATTGGAGATGTCGAAGTCATCCTCAACAACCAGAATCCTACCTTGGGACATGTCGCCTCCTCCTAATTAGCCGATACCCGCTGCTGACTGCCAACCACTCGACGGCCTAGCCGAAAATCGAAAGCCGTGCTCACAGGCCAGTCGCGCGATCTCGTGCACCTGTTCGACTCGAATCTGCTTGCCCAGTGAGTAACACTCGTAGCGCTCCTCCAGTGCGAGCACCATCACTTCGGCCATGCAAGCGTAGGCCTTGCCGGGCGGAAGACCGAAATCGAAGCCGAAGTCCACCTCGCCAGGCACATCCACTATCCCGCCGTCAATGACCAGCACATCATCTCGCTCTCGAGCCACCTGCGGCGACAAGTCCTGGGGCAGGGCTACGTCGCACACGATCGCACCAGGCCTGAGATGCTGCGACTGGATGATTCGCCTAGCGGCGTTGGTGGCGCTCAGCACCAGGCGAGCCTCGCGGATGTCTTCAATGCGCGTCGAGGTGCGCACCATACGTGCCCCGGCCTCCCTGACCCGCGCCTCTATCTTTGCCAGGCGAGATTCCCGCCGGCCAACCAACACCAACTCAGCCACCATCGGAGCGAGCAGCTCGGCACACGCCGATCCGATGCTCCCCGTCGCTCCAATCACGGCCGCGATGGACGATTCCGGCGAGATGCCTTTGCAACGTGCGGCCTCCGCCAGCGCCTCGACTACGACTGCCACGGTGAGGCTGTGTCCCGTGGTGACAGGGATGTCAAGATGCTGAGCAATGGTCACTCCGCCGTCACCAACGCCGGATGTAAAGGCCCCCAACCCCAGAATACGCGCCCCCAACCTCTGTGCCATACGGCCGGTCTGAACGATCTTCTTGTAGATCGTTTGAGGCGGTAGCCGCAGCATCTGCCGGGCAGTGAATGGGCAGGCCACCAGCCAACCCTCAACCTCCTTCCCCGTAGCCTCCGAGCGCACCCCGGTGACGTGTGAAATGTAGACCGGCGGCCAGAAGCGAGAGAAGAGATGGATCAACGGTACGGGCAGTATTCTCGCCAGCCACGGATACTTGCGCGCTACGTCCCGCTTGGGATTGAGTGGATGGATGACGAAGGCGAAGTTGTCCATACCCATACCCGTATCCTGGTGCCCTTTCACACATCAAGGCCTGACAGGCCTGGCGGATACATCCTGGGGTGCAACTCTTCCCCGCCCGCAATGGCGAAATGGTCACTGTCCTCATAACAAACGTTTCGGTCAATCACACACCTCTCGGCAGAAGCCAACAGAACCACATCCGATTCGATAGCCCGCGCCGGATACACGACCAGACCAGAGCCGACGAAACAGTTATGGCCCACACAGCCACCCAGCACCGGCATGCCTGTCTCCCCCAATTCTCCCTGACACATTGTGCGAATAGGCTTTGAAATCAAGGGAAAATCAGTGAAGGTGTTACCGGCGCCGATGAAAGTATTGCGCCCGATGCTGCAGAACTGCAGACAAGTATTCTGCGCCACCATCGAATCCTCCATCATCACACTCATGAAGAGCGCCGCTCGAAAGGGCAGGAAGCAGCGATCCGACACCACGCTGAGTTGGACCTGGCCTCCCTGCGCGATGTCCACGTTATCCCCGATGATGGAGACATCGACGACAGCACCTGGGCCAATACTGACATTATCGCCAATGTAGGTCGGCCCCTTGATGATGGCAGTAGGATCAATGTTACAGTTGCGACCTATACGCACTACTTCTGACGAGGAAAGAACTTGCTTCCGTTCCAACATTGCGCGCCACAACATTCTGAGTTGCTTCCCCACGCTGTGCTCACCATCGCGCTCCAGCCGTGCTCCCCGGGCAAACACCCCAAAGATGACGTTGACAGTGATGGTATGAACCCAATGCTCAATAGAGCAAAATGGTTTGGTGGGCACCTGGTACACCAGATCACCCTTCCCATCGGACATATGGGTCGGGACGTGATAGTAACCCACTTCGCGCGCCTCGGTGTCCATCACCAGGGGGCGCACGTCAGGCTCGACGCCGTGCGGGAAATACCACATGTCGGCGACGTACACGTCCTCCTCGCGACGGATACCCCGCTGCAGATAGATGGCGTGAGCAGTGATCGCACGATCATCCAGTGCGAAAGCAACTCGGCAAGCCTTGCCCAACTTCCGAGCGCGCTGGATGAACTCGTCCAGGAAGAAATGGTCGAAGAACAGATTGTCTCGATAGACCAGCGTCTCCACCCGCCGGTCCTCAATCTCCGCCAGCGAATCCACCTCGCGCTCCTCTGTAGCATAGTGCGCCAACATGTCCCGCTGGTAAAGCCACAGCGGCTTGTTGAGCACACGCAGATCACGTGCTGGCTCGTTGAATGGAAAGATATTGCGGCGGTCTCGCAGGATGATCTTGCGCATCTGTTTGTTCAATCCAGTGGACGCTTGCCAATCAGAATGGTGCAAGTGCGCGCGCCAGTGGCAATACACGACACCTCTTCAACGTAGAAATTCTTGCCACCACTCACCCAGTAAAGCCCCTCCTCCAGAATGCCGACAGCCAGGTGGCAGCAGGGTGAGTCGCACGTGCGCCCCCAGCACGTACCACAGCGCTCCATGATCCAATGCAAGTATTGTTCATCTTCCCCCAGTCGCACCATGTGGTCGGTGAACTTGTTGAACAGTCCAGCCAGGACTTCAAAGCCCACCTTGAGTTTCATCCCCAGGGGTATGATACGAAAGGTAAGATCCGCGATACCCAGCATCGGCCCAAAGTCTTTGATCCCGAACTTGAAACAGGCTCGGCCAGCCCGTCGTGCCAGCCCCCGCCCACCGCGCGGCCCGTACATATCGTCCAGTGCCTGTAGCAACCGCCCCAACTCGTCGAACGAGAATCCCTTGTCGAAGTTGTTCGGCGGGTAGTTCCCGATGCGTTCCTTAAGCCGGGCCAGATTCAGGACTGCATTCACCCCATTGCGGCCCATCACCTCTTCCATCGCCAGGAGGACAATCCGTCCCATCTTGTTGGGAAAGAAATACTGCAGGGATTCATGACCCGCCGGTACAGGTGCATCTACCATGCAAACGCTTACCTCCTAACCATCGGTACAATTCAAGACCTGACAGGTTTCGGAATACCTGTCGGGTCATTAAGGCTGATGGTCCAGGAACTCGTACAAAGTTCTATTGAATCGTTCGGGCTCATCCAGCATCGGGAAATGACCCGAACGCTGGAAGTAGCATACCTGGGCCAGCGGCGTACCCTGCGCTAACACCTCACCCTGTCCGGGATCTACGATGCGATCCGCTCGACCATATACGCCCAGCACCGGCACCTGGATTTCCTTCAGCTGTGGACGTAGATCCGTTTTGCGCAGCGAAGCGATGCTATAATGAAAAGATTCCAGCGTGGTGCGTGAAAGGTCGCGCTCAAACATCTTGTACCAAGTCTTCCAATCCCGTGCCAGGAGAGGAGAGAATAACCTGACACCCAGCGGGATAGCGCCGGGCACCTGGTAGGCCAGGCTAGCCAGGAAACGATGCGCAGCCAACCGCAGAAAGAGAGCCAGTCCATCACCCACGATGGGAGAACCTACCACTGCTACCCTTTGAACTCGCCCGGGGTGATCCAACGCCATGCTGAGTGAAACGGTACCGCCCATCGAATGACCCAGTATGAGCGCCTGCTCGATCCCCAAGCGCTCCATAAACTGACTCACCATCTCGACGTAATCTTGGACCGTAAAACCCACACCTTGCTTCCCGGACTCGCCAAAACCCCAGAAGTCAAGTGCATACGTTCTATAGCGGCGGCTCAGCGACTTCATCGTCCCCAGCCAATTATCCCATGATTCCAGCCACCCATGCAGCAGAATCACGGGCCGCCCGCGGCCGTAGACCTCATAATGAACCACCCCACGGTCAGTAACAATGGAACTCATCGTTGCGTCACCCCTGGCAGCCCAATTGCCCTCCCGTTTACCAAACCTCCCGGAACAGACGCACGAGGATCACGTTGCCCCTTAATCATATCATGAAACTGCACAGCAAAGATTGAGAAAACGTTTCAACTCCGTTAAAACGAGGTTACAACCGCTGGTGACAAACGACGGTCAAACATGCCACCCCATACAGTTCGACCGCCAGAAAGACCTGCCTCAGAAACCCGCAGGCGGGGTTTGCATCTCCTCATACAGCGCAGGCTTCGACGGCAGGATGACGCATCGGCTCCCTCCATCCGTGCTCTCAATCCCCCTCGTCCATAATCTCAAGAATCGAATATAGGAGTTCCAGCAACACACGCTTGACGCCCTCTCGATCAGTCGCCACACAGGGCAACACTTTGATCTCCTGCGGGATACGGAGTGCGATACGCAAATCTTCAGGCGACCACGCGTCCTCTAAGTCCTGTTTGTTGGCAGCAACTACGTAGGGCACAGGAGCATAGGAACGGAAAGTATTAAGGATACTGCGAGCCTCGCGAAATGTCTCCGATCGCGCGCTGTCGAGCAGGACGACGAAGCCAAGCATGCCTTCGGATAGGACCTCCCACATAAAATCGAAGCGTCGTTGGCCAGGGGTACCAAACAGATAGAGCACCAGTTCCTCGTCCACAGTGATGCGGCCGAAGTCCATCGCCACCGTGGTCTGATCCTTGATGCGCTCCTCTGCACGAGTTATCTTCCGCTCAGTCTCAACAACGTCTATCTCGCTGATACTTTGAACAAATTGCGTTTTGCCAGCCGAAAAGGGGCCGGTCACGACTATCTTGAAAGTCTGCATCGCTAGAGTTTCCGAATGCGGTCGATCAACCGCAGGATAACACTCCGCTTGACGGCAGGACGGCGCATAGTCACAGGAACACGACTGGGCACTCCGGGCAACGTAGGCACGGCTGCCCCTTCTGGCCGGACTAACTCCACCAACCCAGCCTGCAACAAGCCGTATACTATCTTGCGGATCTGGAAATCACTCATATTGTTGTACTGCGCAATCTGGTGGATAGTGTTGCGCGGGTTGATGAAAGAAACCACACGCCACTCCTCAACACTGAGGCTGATGTTACGCAGGCGTGCATCGGGACGATCGGTGAACTTGAGCGCCACATCAAGGTTGGGCAGTTCTTTCTGCAGCCACTCCCATTCTTTCAAGCGGCGACTACCCTCCATAATCACGCTTTCCAGGTCAATGGGAACCGTGATGCGATCCTCAAACGGCAACACGTTCGCTTCGAAGCGGAAGGCTCCTTCGGGCCAGGTGAAGAGGCGATAGACGTTACTCAAAATATGAACACGCACACTCTGCACAATATCCGCCTGGCTCACGTAGCCCGCATTGATCAACAGCAGGCCCAATTCCTTGTCGCTCTTGACACCAGACCGGGCCTGGATCGTACGAGATTCCTCTTCCGTGATTTTGCCAGCCCGATGAAGTGTCGCTGCCAGATGATCATCCTGCCCGTCCAGCGTTGCATAGACGAGCTTGCCTTCCTTGAAACACAGGAGAGCCTGATCATCGTGCGTGTCAATTTTCAGCGTGCCCGTCTTGCGAGCCAGGTTGATCAAATTGAGCAACTGAGTTGCACTGAAATCCCTCAGATTTCCCTTCAGCGCCATGCTTACCTCCACCACGACCGAGAAGACCGCAGACCTGAATCCAATCAGAGATACATAGGCTGATTATACCTTCTCTTGGCACGCAAGTCAACCGCTGGAGCAGCGAAGCAGAAGCATCAGTGGCGACTTGCCCATCGCCCTGGCAGATGGTATACTACCCACCATCTTACCAGGTTCGCCGGAGATAGACCATGGCCAGAAAACGTGGGGATCGTTTTCGCCTGATAATCTACGAACGCATGTGGCAGCGCTGGGCCTGGCCCTGCATCTTGATTGTGCCTGCTTCGGTTGCCCTCTGGTGGTTCGCACCTCGCATCCCGATTATCTATGCCCCGTTCCGCACCCTGGCCCTCATTCCAGCCCTCGTTTCTCTCGTCATCCTGGTTTACACCTTCCTGGCCCGACGGCTGGCCTGGGTGCAATGCAAGCCAAATCACCTGCACATTCAGACACCCTTCTACCCCCTCGTCATCTCCTACGGCCGCATCAAAGGGGTGCGTCCCAAGCCCTTCGCCCAGGTTTTCAACCCGGCTGGAGAGAAGACGGCCCGTCTGCGCTGGCTGCTTCCCTACTGGGGCAAGACCACACTGGTGGTGGAACTCTCCAAGTATCCGCTCAGCAAAACGTGGCTACGCCTCTGGTTCAGCCCTTACCTCCTGACCACTGATGCCACCAGCTTCACATTCTTGGTCGAGGACTGGATGGCGCTCTCCCGCCAACTGGATGAGTTCCGCTCTGCCTGGACAATACACCGCACTAAGCAAAGGTAAGAAGCATCTACAAAGCAGCCGTATTGAAGCATCCACGCCACCGTGAACAGGCGAGGCCGGGGACCATAAAGCCCAGCACTGACTCTTCAGACCAATGCCACCGCAGACACAAGCACTCGCTACCCGCCACTACACCACCTTCACTACTGAACCCTCCGGCGTCTTGATCACCTCAATGCGAACAGGGAAGGCATCCTTCAGCTCGTCAATGTGCGTGATCACCAGCACACACGCGAAGTCACTTCGAATGACGTTGATCGCCTCGACCAGCCGCTCCCGTCCTGGCGCATCTTGCGTGCCAAACCCCTCGTCAATCACCAACGTCTGCACCTGCGCCCCCGCCCGCCGCGCCAGAAGTTTGGAGAGCGCAATACGGATGGCGAAGTTGACCCGAAACGCTTCGCCCCCTGAGTAGAGAGAATAATCCCGCGTCCCCAGTTCATCTGCGATCCTGATCTCCAGCGTCTCCCGCACCTGGCCCGCCAACGTCTCTCGCTGCGTGTCGAAGCGCACGTGCATGCGGCCACCGGTCATTCGCGCCAGGAGCCGATTAGCCTCAGCCTCAATCTCCGGCACTGCCGCCTCAATAATCATTGCCGGCACACCTCTGACGCCGAAGGCAGTCCTGAGTTCTTCGTAGATGGACTGTTCAGCGGCCAACCCGTCCCGCCGTTTGAGTTTGTCCGCTCGCTGCTGCTCAAGGGCTTTGCACGCTTCTAACCGCTGCTGCGCTGCGCCCAACCGCTGGCGGGCGGCGGCCTCTTCCCCGCGTACCCGCTGCAACGCCGCCTCAACCGCCGGCGCACCCCTCAGTCGCTCCCGCAGTTCCCCGGCCTTCCGCCCCAACTCCGCCCGGTGAGACCGATCGGCTTCAATCTGCTCCCGCGACCGCTGCTCGATCTCTTCCAGTCGGCTGAGCGCCACCTGCTCCTCCTCCATCCCCGTCTGTGCGACGCTTAAGCGCGCCTTCCGCTCGGCAAAGCCCTGCCCCCTGGTCACCGCCTGTCGCGCCCCCTCGTGGGCTGCCGCATCATAGCCCAATTCCACCGCTTGTGCCAACACCTGCGCCAGCTCGGCCCGCGCATGAGTGGCGTAGTCCTCCGCGGTCAGTCGTTGCTCCACCGCGGTCAGTTCCGCTCGGGCGTCCTCCTGCACATCGGCTGCCTGTCGTCCCTGCTCGATGCGCTCGGCCAGCGCCGCCTCTCGCCTCTGCAGCGTCGGCGCCTCCCGCAGCAACCGATCACTCTCAGTAATCTGTCGCTCCAGCGCCCGTGACCGCTGGGCCAACGTTTTCGCCGTCGTCTGGTTGGCGCGATAGGCATCCCCCCTGGCCCGGCCCTCGGTTCGGAACTGGTCCAGCAACCGCAACCGGTGCTCATCGGTGAGAGACTGTTCGCAGAGGGGGCACTCGGCCCCCGCTCGCTCCAGCAGCACGATTTTCTCCCTGAGCGCGTCCATCTCTGTCCGCAGCGCCTCGTTGCGAGCCCGCAACCCTGCCTGCTCCTCAGCGATGCACAACAAGTCCGCCCGCGCCGCCTCCCGGCTCTCCGATAACTGCGCCAGGTGAGCAAGTTGCGCCTGTACCTCCTCGTGCTCAGCCAATAGAGGCACGGTGACCGCGCCCCTACTCTCCAGTTCGGCTATGCGCTGTATAATGACCTCTCGCCCCGTTTCGAGACGATGTCGCGCCTCGAACAGTTGGGCTTCCAGAGCCACGCCCCGCTCGCTGAACTCCACTGACTGGCGCAGTTTGGCCCCCAGCGACTGCTCCTGTTCGACCGCTTGCTGGTAGGCCAGGTAGCCAGCCTCAATCTCGTCCGCCTGGGCCAGCAGGCTCCCGTACTCAGCCAGCCGTTCCTCCCGCGCGGCCCGCTCCTCGGAAAGCGCACGCAGGTCTCGTTCCGCCTGAACGATCCGCTCGGTCAGTTCGGCGGTCTGCGCCTCAACGTGCCGGAGTTCCGTCCGCGCTGTCTCAATCCGTTGATAGGCCGCCTGAGCCTCCTGCAGCACCGCGCTAAGTTCCGCCACGTCTACCTGTGCTGCCTGAAATTCTGACTCGTATTTGGGCCGACGGGCCAGTTCGGCTTCGATCTCCCGCAGTCGCAGTTCAATCGCCTCTGTCTCGGCCTTGATAACCCGCAGCCGCCCCTTGGCCTGCTCCTCGTAGACCGTCCAGCGATCGAGCCCCAGGATGTCCCCCAGCACGCGCTTCCGCTCGGCGGCGGCCTTGACCGTAAACTCGTCGGCGCGGCCCTGGCGCAGAAAGGCGGAGTTGACGAAGGTGTCGTAGTCAAGCCGCAGGATGTGCCCAATCTTCTCTTGCGTGGCCCGAACACCACCCTCGGTGATGGAACGGTAGCGCCTGCCCCCCCCTCCTCTACCCCCTCCCTGGGGGGGGAGGACCTGTACCTGGAAGTCAAGCAGGGTGCTGCCACGCTTGCCGGCCTTGCGGCGGCGTAGCACGCGATAGATCTGGCCATCCAGCCCGAACGTGAACTCGACCGCCATCTCGTCCTCGCCCAGGCGGATCAGTTCATCGTCCCGCTTGGCCCGCGACTTGCCCCACAGCACCCAGGTGATAGCGTCGAGCAGCGCCGACTTGCCAGCACCGTTCTCGCCAGCCAGGCAGGCGATGTGGATGCCAGAGAAGTCCAACGTCACCTGACGGTAGCACATGAAATTAGTGAGGGAGAGTTTTTGGGGGATCACGCCAGTTTGTTGATCCGGTCGTAAGCAACGTCATGTTGCGCTACGTCGTCAATGCTCGTCTACGTAGTCACGGCGGAGTTCCTCACGCACCACTCTCGCTGCTTGCTTTCTGCTCCTTGCATCTTGCCACCTGCTCCAAGATCTCCTCCGCGCTCCGGTAGGCCGCTTCGCCACTAGCACCGAGCATCTGCGCCAGTTCCTCCGCCCGTGCCCTACCCTGCAACTGTCTGACCCTCGTCACTGTCCGCTTGCCCGTCCCGACCTGCTCCACATGCTTCTCCACGTGGAAGTGCACGTCTCCAAAACCGGCCAACTGCGGAAGATGGGTCACGCACATTACCTGGTGATGCAAACCACCCGGCCCCATCCACGTCGCCAGGCCCCATAGTTTCTCGCCCACCGTCACCCCCATGCGTCCGCCGATGCCCTGATCAATCTCATCGAAGATCAGTGTTGGCGTCTCGTCGGCGCGGGAGAGGACCGTCTTGAGCGCCAGCATCAGCCGGGAAGTCTCACCGCCGGAGGCAATCTTCACCAGCGGCTTCAACGGCTCACCCGGGTTGGGGGAGACGAGAAACTCGACCTGGTCTATACCGGAGAAATCAAAGGTCACCTGCCTATCAAGTCCTACATCTGAGGTCTCAAGTCCTACGTCAGGGATCTGATGTTCGCTGGCCGTTCCCTTTGAGACATCGTACTTCGGACTTCGGACTTCGGACTTGGGACTTAGGACGGATGACGGAACCAGCACCCCGTCGGGATCATCCTTCCATTGGAAATCAACCCCAAACCGCGCTCCCTCCATCCGCAGGTCACGTAGTTCTCCCTCAATCCCCACCGCCAGGTGCTGGGCCGCCTCGCGCCGCCGCAGCGAGAGTTCCACCGCCAGGGTGCCCAACTCCGCCAACAGCCGCTCTTCCTCCACGTGCAACTCGGCGAAACGTTCCTCGCTGTGGGTGATCGTGTCCAGTTCCCGCGCTGCCTTCTCGGCATAGGCCAGCACATCGGGTATCGCCGAGCCATATTTGCGCTCCAAGCGGCGGATCAACGTCAGCCGTTCTTCCACTTCCGTCAGTCGTTGCGGATTGTGCTCGACCTGCTCTCGATAGTCGCGCAGCCCTCTGGCCAATTCCTCCATCTGATAATTGACGCTCTCAGCGGCGCGCAACTTATGTTCCAACGCCGGGTCCACGCGAGCCAACCCCTCCAGAGCGCGCAGTGACGTGCCCAGCAGATCCAATGCCGCCGGAGTCCCTTCCTCTCTCCCCTCAAGCGCACGGAGCACTTCACCAGCCAGCGCGGCTAGTTGCTCAGCGTTGGTCAGCCGCAGCCGTTCCGCAAGCAACGTCTCCTCCTCGCCGGGCTGAAGGGTCGCTGCCTGTATCTCGCCAATCTGAAACTGCAACAGGTCGGCCCGGTGCGCCAATTCCCGCTCGCGGAGCACGAGGTCTGCCAGTTCTCGCCGCACCGCCCGCACCCGACTAACCAACTCTGCAACCTGCGCTCGCAGCGGCCACAATTCCGCATACCGGTCCAGTAAGTTGACGTGTTCGCGCACCCGCAGCAGCGAAAGATGCTCGCTCTGGCCATGGATATCCACCATTCCCTCGGCCACCTGACGCAGGAGCGTCAGCGTAACGGTTCGCCCGTTGACGCGAGAGACATTGCGCCCGCTGAGACGCACCTCGCGCCCCAGGAGCAGCAAGTCGGGATCATCCCCTTCGAGCCCCTCCCGCTTCAGCACGGGATCAACCACAGCCCGCCACACGGGGCCTAGCCGGAAAGTCGCCTCGACGATGGCGCGGTCGGCCCCGGCGCGCACGACGGTGCTATCGGCCCGCCCACCCAGTGCAAGTTCCACTGCGTCAATGATGATAGACTTGCCCGCACCGGTCTCGCCGGTCAGCACCGAGAAGCCTGGCGCGAAAGCCAACTGCAACTCGTCAATGATAGCGAAATCACGGATGCGCAGTTCCACTAGCACGTTCTACCTCCTGAACAAAAGCCGACCGTTACTACTTTGCCAATGTCGAACATTTCAGGCCAGACCTGACAGGTTTTCCGAAACCTGTCAGGTCTTGACAAGAACCTGTCCCCGATTTCTGTCTCTTACGAGCGCCGACCGGGCCGCAACCGGGCGTAGGCTGCGCCCACCGCCGCCACCAAATAGACGACGTCCCACAGCAAACCCATCAGTCCACCTGAGATGTAATACCCCGCCCCTGCTGGATCCACAACTACCCCGGCAAGGAAGAGAAGAGAGAGAATCGACAAGAGCAACCTGGGCAGCGCTCCCAGGGCGATACAACAACACACGACCAGCCAGGTATACTGCCCACGCCGTCGTCGAATGGCCCAGCGCGCCGCCTCGGCGATGCCCACGCCGGCCAGCGGCCCCAGGACGATGGCGTACCAGGTCAGGCGGGGGACAATCCAGCCCGCCACCAGTGCCAGGGGTAGCGCGACCGCCACGACAACCAGGTAATAGACGGGGCGAAAGCCAGCGTAGAAGACCCTCTGATGGACACTGATGCAGTCTCGGCAGCGATAGCCCACCGGCGTCAGCACCGCGCACTTGGCACAGATGGGCTGCCCGCACTTGTTGCAGCGCAGGAAGGTCTCGACTTTGGGATGATTGACGCAGTACATCGGCTCGCTCATACTTCTGACTCCAGATTTTGGATTTGATTTCGTGGCACCAACCGCTCCACCAATGTCTTATAGAAATACGTCCGCTCCCGCACCCGCGCAAAGCGAGCCACGTGTGGACTGGCCTCCACCGTCACTTCGTCCCCACTATCCAGTTCGGCATGTACCTCCCCGTCCACCGTCAACACCGCCGGCCTGCCACCGGTAACGAGGATGCGCACCGTGACCCCCTCGGACAGGACGATGGGACGCTCCATGCTCAGATGCGGCGCGACTGGGACCAGGAGAATGTTGCGCAACTGCGGCGGCAGGATCGGCCCTCCGGCCGCCAGGGCATACGCAGTGCTCCCCGTTGGCGTAGCGACGACAAGGCCATCGGCAACATAAGTGGCCAGGTACCCCCCATCAACCTCGGTGCACAGATGCACCACGCGGGCCCGCGCCCCACGCCCCACCACCACATCGTTCAATGCCTCGGCCTGGCTCAGCATCGCGCGACCTCGCCGGGTCACCACGCGAAGGATCATCCGCTCCTCGACCCAGTAATCGCCAGCCAACACGCGCGCGAGGGCCTCCCGCCACGTCTCTGGCTCAGTCTCGGTGAGGAACCCCACCCGCCCCAGGTTGACTCCCAGGAGCAGCGTACCATAGGGAGCCGCAGCCCGTGCCGCACGCAGGATCGAGCCATCGCCGCCCAGTGTCACCAGCAGATCGGTTTCCTGTAAGCAGAGCACAGCCGGAGCGTCGTCTGCCGTGCAGACCTGTGCCTGCCATCCCCGCTGCTCTACCCACGCGGCCATTTCTTCGGCCAGGGGACGTGCACGGGCGACGCGAGGATTGTAGAGAACGCCAACCGTCTTCACTTCAACTCAGGCAATGCACCTTACTCACCATCGTCACCCTTGAGCCTCTCCCGTCCGGTACAAACCGGCAACACCCACCCTGGCTTTCAACCACTCCACCAATTCCGCCAGTCTCACACTCGTCTGCTCCCCGGCCCGCATATCCCGCACCGTCGCCACCCCGGTTGCCAATTCGTCCTCCCCCAGAATAATGGCGTAGTGCGCAGAGCGCTTGCCGGCCTCGCGGAGTTGGCTCCTTAGCCCTCGCTCTCCAAACGACAACCAGGACCCCACGCTCTCCCGACGCAGTGCTTCCGTCAGCCGCAATGCCTCTCGCTTGGCACGCGGCCCCAGGTGAGCCAGAAAGACAGGCGGTGACGGCAACGGTGGCACATCCACGTCCAGTTGCTTCATCACCAGAATGATGCGCTCCAGGCCAGAGCCGAATCCAACGCCCGGCGTCGGCGGACCATCCAGCAGTTCGGCCAGCCCGTCATAGCGGCCTCCTCCGCAGACCGCGCTTTGCGCGCCAATCCCGGCCGCCCAGACTTCGAAGACCGTCTTGGTGTAATAATCCAGTCCACGCACCAGCCGGTGGTTGATGATGTAGTGACGGCCAAGTAAATCGAGATACTCCCGCAGCGTGGTGAAGTGCCCGGCGCACTCCGCGCACAGGTGGTCGAGGAAATGAGGGGCACCGGCGATGATCGGCTGGCATTGGTCAGCCTTACAATCGAGGACACGCAACGGATTACGCTCCAACCGCCGCTGACAATCCTGGCAGATTTCATCGCGGTGGCCAGTGTAGTATTCCTTCAGCGCGGCCACGTACCCCGGCTTGCACTGCGGGCAGCCGGTCGAGTTCAACTGGAAAGCCAGGTCGCGGAAGCCCAGGTCGGCGTACAAATCCCAGGCCAGCATCATGACCTCGAGGTCGGCGGCCGGGTCTTGCTCGCCCAGGACCTCGACGTTGAACTGGGTGTGCTGGCGGTATCGACCGGCCTGTGGCCGCTCGTAGCGGAAGATGGGGCCGAACGTGTAGAGCTTGATCGGCTGGGGGCGCACATACATGCCGTTTTCGATGTAGGCGCGCACCACGCTAGCGGTAAATTCCGGCCGCAGCGTGAGTTCGTGGCCGCCCTTGTCGGCGAAGGAGTACATCTCCTTGTCCACAATGTCGGTGCCCTCTCCAACGCCCCGGGCGAACAGTTCGGTCGGTTCGAAGATGGGCACGTCAATGCGCACGAAGCCAGCCAGCCCCGCCAGATGTCGCGCACAAGCGCGCACGTGATGCCAATAGTGCTGATCTTCTGGCAAGGTGTCCAGGGTTCCGGTCGGTCGCTGATATCGGGGCATGTAGCAAATCCTCCTGGTCAGATGCACACTACTATGGACACCCACAGTATATCACTCCTGTACCCGCTGGTCAACCAGGCATTGGGCTGGCGGCACACGCGCCGTCCGTCCGCCGTGCCCTTCAACCTTAAAATTTACCTCGACTTTTCCCCAACCTATTGACTTTTCCCCTATTTTGAGGTATATTAGTAACACGTGTTACTGACTCGTGTTACTAAATCGAGTTATCACTGCGAGAGGAGAGTAATCCGTGCCCCGGTCCCGTCCCACTCAGCGCCAGATCGCTGAAGAGGCAGGCGTCTCCCGCACAACTGTCTCACTCGTGCTCAACGACGTCCCCGGCGTGCGGATCAGCCCCGAGACACGCCAGCGCATCCTCGAAGTAGCCCGTCGTCTGGATTACTACCCCGACGCGGCCGCCCGTACCCTGGTCAGCGGCCGTACCCAAACCATCGGCTTCGTCCTCTGCCAAAGCCCAGACCGTGTCTTCGCCGACGCCTTCCTGCCTAAAGTGTTACGCGGCGTGGGTGATGCCGTGCAGGAGAGTGGCTTCCGCGTGCTGATCCATCCTGTCGAAGACGTGACCGCGCCCGAGGCCTACATCAGCCTGGTGCGAGAAAAGCACACCGACGGCATCATCCTTTCCGGCCCCCGTTCGGACGACCAGCAACTTCCACACCTGAAGGACGAGGGCTTCCCGGTAGTGTTGCTGGGGCAACTGCCTGGCTCGGGTATTCCTGTCGTGGATGTGGACAACGTGGGAGCGGCCAAGCAGGCGGTAGAGCATCTGATTGGATTGGGACATCGGCGCATAGGAGCAATCACCAACGCCCCGTTGGCGTACACCGCCGCCCGCGACCGGTTGATCGGCTACCGGCAAGCATTGGAGGAGGCCGGGCTTTCCTTTAACGGAGTGCTGGTGCGCTACGGTGACTTCCGAGAGGAGAGCGGCCGCATAGCGATGAATCGGCTGCTCGATCTGCCCGATCCCCCCACCGCCGTCTTCGTCGCCAGCGACCTGGTGGCGTTCGGGGCGTTGGTAGCGATCAAGGAGCGAGGATTGCACGTCCCACGCGACGTCGCGTTGGTGGGGTTTGACGACGTGCAACTGGCGCACTACGTGGATCCACCTCTGACAACGATGCGGCTGCCGGCTTATGAACTAGGTTATCAGGCCGCGACGCTGCTGACCCAACTGATCGGCGGCAAACCGGTCGAGGAACAGGAGATACTCCTGCAGACCGAACTCGTCGTGCGACAGTCGTGTGGAGCGGCCATTCATGGACCATCATCCGAAGAAAGGAGGTGAGTTGAGGGAGGTAAGAGCAATCAGCATCGTAGGGCCTCTCCGAGGATAAAGAGGCTTTGGCACTCGCCTGAATCAGAATCAAAACTAAGGAGGAAAGAGAGATGTCTAAGCGTATATGGTGGATTCTCCTATCTGTGCTCGTGGTGGGCAGTATGCTCCTGGCGGCCTGCGGCCCCAAGCCCACACCCGCCCCCACCGAAGCACCACCTACTGAAGCACCACCCACTGAAGCGCCGCCCAGCAAATACGACTGCATGGGTGGCGAGGGCGGCACAGTCTCAATGATCGGTGTATGGAGCGGCGACGAGGAAGGCTCCTTCAAGAGCATCCTGCAGCCCTTCCTGGACGAGTGCAACATCTCGCTGGAGTACGAGGGCACGCGCGACCTGGCCGTCTACTCCACCCGCATCGAGGGCGGCAACCCGCCCGACATCGCCGGTCTGCCCAACCCCGGCCTGTTGGCCGAGTTCAAGGACTATATGGTGCCCCTCGGCGGCGTCATTGACCTGAACCAGTACTCGCCAGCCTGGCAGAGCCTGGGCAGCGTGGAGGGCACGGTCTACGGGGCCTTCTTCAAGGCGGACACCAAGTCGCTGGTCTGGTACAGCCCGCCGGTGTTCGAGGCCATGGGCTACAAAGTGCCGACCACCTTTGATGAACTGGAGACACTGGCGAACCAGATCGTGGAGGACGGCGGCGTGCCCTTCTCCTGTGGTATCGAAAGCGGCGAGGCCACCGGCTGGGTGTCAACCGACTGGATCCAGGACCTCCTGCTGCGCACCAAAGGGGCCGACTTCGTCGAGCAGTGGGCACGCCACGAGGTGCCGTGGACCGATTCGGGTATCGGAGAGGCCTTCGATATCTACAACGACATCTGCGGCAGCGACAAATACGCGATGGGCGGCGCGCAGGGTACGCTGAACACCAGTTTCCTCGAATCACTCTACCCGCCCTTCGAGGACCCACCTGGGACCTACATGGTGCGCCAGGGTATCATCTCAATAAGTTGGGGCAGGTTTGTTGGTGAAATGCCTACTCAGGTGTG